>BTQZ01000021.1:0-38837 GCA_036986135.1 Anaerolineae bacterium
GAGCTAAATCTCATTTTTGAGATGCTGATAACGGTGCCACGCCTGGAGCGGCTGCCAAGCCTAAAGGATATGGCGAAGGCTGAAAACCTGGACGCGATGCCGTTTGGGCTGCTCGGATATCCCGTGCTGCAGGCGGCCGATATCCTGCTGCCACGCGCCAATTTAGTGCCGGTAGGGAAAGACAACGAAGCTCACGTCGAAGTCAGCCGTGAGATCGCCCGGCGCTTCAATCATCAGTACCGGGAGGTCTTTCCTATCCCGGATGTGCTCATTGGGGAGGTGCCGACGCTGGTGGGAACGGATGGTCAGGCGAAGATGAGCAAATCCCTCGACAATGCCATCTTCCTCGCCGACGACGCTAAAACAGTCGAGCAAAAGGTCATGAAGATGTATACCGACCCCAAGCGGGTATCCGCTGACGTGCCTGGCACCGTGGAGGGCAACCCGGTTTTCATCTACCACGATGCCTTTAATCCGAATACCGCAGAAGTCGAGGATCTCAAGGACCGCTATCGAAAGGGCAAGGTTGGCGACGTCGAGGTCAAGCAGAAACTAAGCACGGCGATCAACGACTTTCTCGCGCCGTTACACGAACGGCGGGCAGGCTATGAGCAGCGCCCTGAGCAGGTCGATGAGATCCTCGCTGAAGGTACGCGACGTGCGCGAGAAGTGGCCAAGGAGACCATGGAAAGGGTCCGAGAGGCCATGGGGCTGTTCCGGCTGAAGCTCTAGTTGGAAAGGCGATTGTTAGAGTGCAGGAAAGCCCCTAAGGTATACTAGGCAGCCGTATGCCAGAAACCAAGATTCGGGTCCTGGTAGCGAAGCCCGGCCTCGACGGCCACGACCGCGGTGCAAAGGTCATTGCACGTGCCTTGCGCGATGCGGGATTTGAAGTGATTTACACGGGCCTCAGGCAGACCCCCGAGATGATCGCCGAGGCCGCCCTGCAGGAAGACGTTCAAATCGTCGGTCTATCCGTGCTCTCCGGGGCACACATGACGCTGGTGCCGCGCATCCTGGAGCTGCTCAAGAAGCAAGGCCAGGGGTCGGTCAAGGTCATGATCGGAGGGATCATCCCGGACGAAGACCGACCGAGGCTTGAAGAGCTGGGTGTAGCCGGCATATTCGGGCCGGGAACAAGCACCACAGAGGTGATCGAGCATTTCGAAGGAGCGGTCACTCCCGCCCCGGCAGAGGGCTGAGCGCTTGAAGCTCGCCGAGCGAGTTCGAACCGGTGACAGACTTGCGCTCGCCCGTCTTCTCACCCTCATAGAGAACCATTCCCCTGAAGGTCAGGATGAACTATCGGAGTTGCACGCCTTCACCGGCCGCGCCCATCGCATCGGAGTCACTGGAGCCCCAGGCACGGGAAAGTCTGCGCTGGTCAACCGACTTACTCAGCACCTGCGCGCTCAAGATGATCCGCCACTCGTGGCGATCGTCGCAGTCGATCCCACCAGCCCCTTTACCGGAGGCGCCATCCTGGGCGATCGTATCCGCATGCGGGATCTATCGGGAGATCCGGGAATATTCATCCGAAGCATGGCCAACCGTGGGGCTCTGGGGGGCCTGGCGAGCGCCACCTCTAGCGTGGTAGACGCGTTGGATGCCGCAGGGTACCAGATGATCTTGATTGAGACCGTAGGCACCGGCCAGGCGGAAGTGGACGTCGCCGGAGCGGCGCACACGGTTCTGGTGCTCGAGGCGCCCGGCATGGGGGATGCGGTTCAGGCGCTCAAGGCAGGCGTGCTTGAGATCGCCGACATCCTGGTTGTCAATAAATCTGATCTTCCAGGCGCAGAGAGCGCCGCAAGAGCCTTGAATGCGGCGCTCGAGCTTGGATCCGCGGAATCGGAGTGGATCACACCCATTCTGCTGACCAGCGCCGAGAATGGCGACGGGATACCGGAGCTAGCCGCTCAAATTAGGCGGCACACGGAGCATTTGCAGGAGACCGGGGGCAGGGAGAAACGAGACCATGCACGGGTGGTTGCCGAGATGGAACGGCTCCTTCGGCAACGGCTGACCGACCGTTTCATGGCGGCTCAGTCCGAGGGCGCCTATGAACGAGCGATTGAGCGCGTGCTTGATCGAGAGCTTTCGCCAATGCGAGCCATAGACGAGCTGCTGCAGGATTGAGCTTGGCGAGGGGCAACACTAACCTTCAGCCTACCAGCACCGAACCGAGAATGAGGGTGGGAACCATGTATGGATATGGCGACATCATGCTGTTTGCAGGATCGGCAAGCCGCGGCCTGGCAGGGGAGATCGCAGAGTATCTCTCGCTGCCACTGATTGATTACGATCTGATCGAGTTTCCCAATCAGAACTTGCTGCCGCGTCTCCATGGCAGCGTGCGAGGGCAGGATGTGTACCTGGTGCAATCGCTCAATACGCCCGTGCACCGCAACATTATGGAGCTCTTGCTGATGATCGATACGCTAAACCGAGATTCGGCGGGTCGCATCACGGCTGTCGTTCCGTACATGGCCTATGCTCGCTCAGATAAGAAAGATCAGCCGCGCGTTCCCATCGGAGCCCGCCTGCTGGCAGACATGATCGAAGTGGCCGGCGCCGATCGCTACATGACCATCGACCTGCATGCGGGACAAATCCAGGGATTCTTCTCGATCCCCGGCGATGTGCTGACCGCATTTCATATGCTCAGCGACTATTTCATGGGCAAAGATCTCGAAAACGCCGTCGTCTCTACCGTCGATCTGGGCTTTGCGAAGAAGGGCCGCAACTTTGCCGCCAAGCTCGGGACCCCCCTGGCGTTCGTCGAAAAGCGCCGTGCGCAGGACGATCCGCGGGCCCGAGCCACATCCGTCATCGGCGATGTTGAGGGCTGCGACGTCATCCTGGTTGATGATGAAGTGTTGACCGGCGGCTCAGTGGTGGAGGCGGTTGACATCCTGAAGCAGCACGGGGCGCTCGAGATTTCCCTGTCGTTCGCCCATCCCCTCCTGGTCCCCCCCGCAGTCGACAACTTCCGAAACCTGGCGCTCAAAGAAATTGTCATGACAAACACGGTGGATATCCCGGAGGAAAAGCGGCTCGACAACATGACCATTCTTTCCGTCGCGCCGCTGCTCGGAGAAGTGATCCGACGCGCGCATGAAGGGCGATCGGTAGGAGAACTCTTCAATGAGTGATTCCGCCAGCGCATAGTTGAAACAGCGAGAATGCCTATGGCATGGCAACATGCTAAGTAGAGGACGAATAGGGGAAAGTATTCGAACGCCGATCATCGAGACGCGCGTGACTATTCGGCAATGAGTAAGACAGAAGCTGAGGTCAAGGCCGCAGTTGCGGAGGAAGAGGTGGCGCGGCCCGTCGAGACTGACCCTCGGCGGGAAGTTCCCTGGCGCGGCGCCTGGGAAGTTGTCAAGGAGACGGTGGACGGCGTGGATCAGCTCGAGATTCCGCTGCGCGCGGCGGCCGTTGCCTACTACGGGCTGCTCGCCATATTCCCACTGCTCCTATTTCTGATCGCAGTAGGCAGCGTCTTGCTCTCAAGAACCGAAGTTCGATCGGCGCTGGAAGAGTTCCTGATCCGGGCCATCCCTGTTCCGGAAGTACTCCTGTTTGTGGAGCAGACCATCGACCAAACGCTGTCGATCCGGGGCTCGGTTGGGGTGATCAGCTTGCTTGTGCTTCTGTGGTCTGCGTCTTCCCTGTTCGCCAATCTGGAAACCAGCTTGAATGTGATCTGGAAGGCTCCCCGGCGTCTGGTCTGGCATCGGCGCCTGCTGGGTATTCTCGCTGTAATGATCCTGGCCGGTCTGTTCATTGTCACCATCTTTCTCAGCACCCTTCAGGCCCTGCCGTTCCTGGAGGGGGCCTCCTTGCTGGACAACCTCGATCTATGGGTAACGATCGTCGCGGCTACGCTGTTCTTCTGGCTCATCTATCGCTGGCTCCCGAATGCCAAAGTTCCCGCCGTTCCGTCACTTGCTGGGGGGGCCCTGGCGGGCGTGGCCTGGGTTATCGCGCAAGCCGGATTTCGCTGGTACCTGACCTCCGGGCTCTCCAACCTGGGTGCCGTCTATGGGGCGCTGGCCTCGTTGATCGGCCTCATCCTCTGGGCCTTCATAACGGGCTTGATCCTATACGTCGGGGCGGTGTTCAGCGTCGTTCTGCAGAGGAAATACTGGGACTGAAATGACGACCCTGCTGCTGCGCAACGCCGAACTGCTTGTGACCATGGACAAAGGGCCTAGGCAGATCGCGGACGGGGGCTTATACGCTCGCGACAACGTAATTGAAGCGGTCGGCCTCACGGATGATCTGCCAGAAGGCGCGGATCGAGTCATCGATGCCAGCGGCATGATCGTGCTGCCCGGCCTCATCAATACCCACCATCATCTTTATCAGACCCTGACGCGCGCCCTCCCCGGCGCACAGGACGTGGAGCTCTTCGATTGGCTCACGCGCCTCTATCCCGTCTGGGGCGAGATGAGCGACGAGGCGGTGTACACCTCCGCTTTCATTGGTTTGGCGGAGCTGGCGCTCTCCGGCTGCACTACGACTACCGACCACCTGTATATCTATCCGAACGACAGCACACTGGACTCGACGATACGCGCGGCGCAAGAGCTTGGCTTGCGCTTTCATCCCACGCGGGGCTCAATGAGTCTGGGCGCTTCTAAGGGTGGGTTGCCGCCCGATCACGTAGTGGAGGAGGAGGACGACATTCTGGCGGATAGCCGCCGGGTTATAGAGAAATATCATGATCCGAAGCCGTATTCCATGTTGCGCGTGGGACTCGCGCCGTGCTCGCCGTTCTCGGTGACCGGCGACCTCATGCGAGAGACTGCGGAACTGGCACGTGCCTCAGAAAACGTCATCCTACACACGCATGTGGCGGAGACTGCGGATGAAGAGCGATATTGCCTGGAGCAGTTCGGAGCGCGGCCGGCGGAGTACATGCGCCGGCTCGGCTGGGTCGGTCCGGATGTCTGGTGGGCGCACGCCGTCTACCTGAACGACGAGGAAATCCAGATGCTGGCAGAGACAGGGACCGGCGTCGCGCACTGCCCCACCTCGAACATGCGTCTAGGAGCCGGGATCGCCAGGGTGCGCCAGATGCGGGATGCGGGTGTCAAAGTTGGAATCGCGGTCGATGGCTCCGCCTCTAACGATGGGAACGACCTTCTTTTGGAAGCGCGCATGGCTCTGCTCCTGCAGCGGGTCATCGGCGGCGCGGACGCCTTCGGCGTGATGGAGGCCCTCGAGCTAGCGACGCTCGGTTCGGCGGCGGTGATCGGGCGCGACGACTTGGGCAAGCTGGCGCCAGGGTTGGCGGCCGATTTCATTGGGATCAAGACCGATCGCCTGGCGCTGGCGGGCGGGGCGATCCACGATCCGGTGGCCTCCTTGTTGCTGTGCACCGCAAGGGGCGTGGATCTTTCGGTCATCAACGGACGGGTCGTGGTATCGCAAGGTCAACTAAAGGGCGTTGATTTGGCAGGCATGATCGCGAAACACAACAAGCTGGCCGGAGCCATGGCCGCTCGACACCCTTTGGATAACGAGGATGGAGCGTAATCAATTACCCACCAGGCCTTCCGGAACCGATCTTGCGCGCGGATCAATTCTCCAGCTCACCGTAGAGCTCGATTTCAACCGCCCCGGTGTTCCCGCCGCTGCTGGCGACCACTTCGAAGCGCAGGCTGCGCGCCATGAGGTCGGTATCGAAGTAGTGAGGTCCCCCCGCATCGCTCAGTTCGAATGGCCCATAGGTCTGGCCTTCATCTGTCACCACCTGAAAGCTCTCGATCTGCGCGCTGGATCCCATGGTTCGAGTCCAAAACCCGATGGTCGTGACGTGCGCCCGATCGTCAAACTCGACCTCGATCCAGGCCTCATCCCCGTCTGCATCGGAGGACCATTCCGATCCCGGGTCTCCATCCAGAGCATTTAACGCCCCGAAGCTGCTGTCATCCGCCCCGCCCCCATAATTGCTGCTGACTCCCAAGAGGCTGGCCGTCAATCGATCCCCACGATCGGTCGTGCCCTGGGCCGCGGTGCGGAAAGTGAACTCCTCGCTTCGGTAAAGCGTGCCATCCGGGCCGGCACCTTGAAACCGGGCGTAGTACAGCGTGTCCGGCTCCAGCCCGGTCAGCTGCGGGCTGTGGTCCTGGTGTCCGCCGCCAGCCATGTCGGTGTCGGTTGCGATGGACCCGTAGTTCGAAGTCGTCCCGTAAACCACCGAGCAAGCCAGGTCCTCATTCGTCTCTAACAACACCGTGGCGCTTGTGGCGCCGATGTTGGTGAACTCCGGACCCGTAACCAGCACATCCGTGATCGGTCGGACTTCGGTCGCTTCCCCGGCGCAGGCTGCAACCAGCAGGCCGCCGAGAGCGATTATGAGCAGGTGATGCGTTTTCATCTGTTGATGTACTCCTTGCTTCAGAACCGGTCTGATTCGTTTCTTATATTCTTACTCTTCGGAGTCTTAGAGAGTTCATAACCACGCTTACCGAGCTGAACGCCATGGCGAACGCGGCCAGGATGGGATTAAGTTGGCGCAGGAAATCCGGAGCCCACGCGAATGGATAGAGTACTCCGGCCGCTACCGGAATGAGGATAACGTTGTAGCCGAAGGCCCAGAAAAGATTTTGCTTGATGGTGCGAATGGTGGCCCGGCTCAGCCGCAGCGCCTGCGGTACGCTGCGCAGGTCGCCGCGAATCAACGTGACATCGGAGGCTTCGATGGCGACGTCGGTCCCGGTCCCGATGGCGATTCCGACATCTGCCTGTGCCAGCGCCGGAGCGTCGTTGATGCCGTCGCCGACCATGCCTACCGCGTAGCCTTCTCCCTGCAGTTTCTGGATGTAGGCCACCTTCTCTTCGGGCGCGACTTCGGCGAAGACTGTGTCGACACCGGCCTCAGCCGCGATGGCCTCTGCCGTTGCTTGATTGTCGCCCGTGATCATGGCCACGTGCAGGCCCAAGCGGTGCATCTCGGCGATAGCCTCGCGGCTGCCTTCTTTGATCGTGTCCGCGACCGCGATCAGGCCGACTGCCTCATCTTCGACGGTCAGCCACATAGTGGTTTTGGCTTCCGCCTGCAGGCGCTTCGCCTGCGGCTCCAGCCCGTTCAGATGGATATCGTACTCCTCCATCAACTTGAGATTCCCGAGCAAGACCCGCCGGCCCTCCACGATTGCATGTATGCCCCGCCCGGTGAGGCTGCTGAAGCCTTCCGGCTCGGAGAGGGTCAGCCTCATCGCTTCCGCCGCGCGCACGACGGCTTCGCCCAGCGGATGCTCTGAGCCGCGCTCGGCGCTGGCGGCCAGCCGCAGTACTTCGTCCCTGTCCATGCGGTCGGGGCTGTTGAGCACGTCCGTGACGGCCGGTTCCCCCTTGGTGATGGTGCCGGTCTTATCCAGCACGATCGCGGTCAGCTCGTGGGCGCGCTCTAACGCGGCACTGCTCTTGAAGAGAATCCCCTTCTCGGCCCCTTTCCCCGAGCCGACCATCACGGCGGTAGGCGTCGCCAGGCCCATGGCACAGGGACAGGCGATCACGAGCACCGCTACCAAGCGGATCAGGGCCGCCTCGGCTCCGGCTTCGGGCACGAGGAAGTACCACACGAAGTAGGTGGCGAGCGCAATGACGATGACGACCGGAACGAAGATGGCCGCCACCTGGTCGGCAAGTCGCTGGATGGGAGCCTTGCTGGCCTGGGCTTGCTCGATCAAGCGGATGATCTGCGCAAGCGCAGTCTGCCGCCCAACCGCGGTGGCCTCGAACCGGAATAGACCTTGCTTATTGATCGTGGCGCCGACGACCTTATCCCCCGGCCCTTTATTCACCGGTAGGCTTTCGCCGGTGATCATGCTCTCATCGACCGTGCTCTGCCCTTGAGTCAGGATACCGTCTACTGGCACCTTCTCTCCCGGGCGGACGATTACTGTGTCGCCCACTTCCACCTCGTCAATGGGAATGTCGACTTCTGTGCCCGATCGCACGATGCGCGCGGTCTTCGGCCGCAAGCCGATTAACCGCTTGATGGCCTCGCTGGTCTGACCCTTCGCGCGGGCCTCCAGCAGCTTTCCGAGCACGATCAGCGTGATGATGATGGCCGCCGTCTCGAAGTACACGAAGCCGGCCACCAGGCCCAGGGTCACAGCGACGGAGTAAGCATAGGCCACGCTGCTGCCCAACGCGACCAGCACGTCCATATTGGCCGACCCGTTGCGAAGCGCCTTGAAGCCGCCTTCGTAGTATTGCCAGCCGACGTAAAACTGGACCGGCGTCGCCAGCGCCCACATCAACATGTTTACCCACGGTTGGTGGACCCAGGCTCCTAAGAGCCCGAAGTCGCGGCCCATGCTTAGCAGCAGCAGTGGGATGCTGAAGGCTGTTCCGATGATGAGCAGGCGGGTCTGCTTCTTGACCTCCGCCTGGCGCGCGGCGCGTTCGACGTCCTCCAGTTCTTCGTCCGGCGCGGCCTCGATGACGCGGTAACCGATTCTCTCCACCTGCTTCACCATGTCGCGGCGGGAGATCGCTCCAGGCAAATACTGAACGGTTGCGGTCTCGGTCGCTAGATTGACCGTAACATCGAGAACACCCTCCAGCTTCTTCAGACCCTTTGTCACCGTGCTTGTGCAGTTGGCGCACGTCATCCCGGTGATTGGGAGCGTAGCTTGCTTTTCTTGCATGGTGGATTCCTCTTTTCGCTGCTTGACCTCTAGGCCAGAGCTAAATCTTGCTGCGTACGGCGAAGACCGCGTGGAGCTCGTTTAGGACGCGATCTTGGCCCAAGGCGCCCTGGCTCTGTATGGCGTCGCTCACGCAGTGCTTCATATAATCATCCAAGAGCAGCACGTTCACCTTGTCGAGCGCGGCTTGAACGGCCTGAACCTGATGGATGATGTCGATGCAGTACTCATCTTCTTCGAGCATCCGTACGATGCCGTTGACGTGCCCCGCGATAGATAGCAGGCGGCCATGGGCTTCCTGCTTAGTGTCTTGATCCTGTGGCATACGCATTCCTTACTCTCGGAAGGGCTCTGCTGTTCGCCCCCCACCCCCGGGGGGAGGGGTATTGGAATTATATGAGGCGGGCAATCCTTTGTCAACCGCCGGCAAGTCGGTCGTTCGCTTTATCTCCGCGAGAGTGAAAGGTACCGGTGATCACGCTGCCGAAGGGCGAGACCAGGTCACATGCGAGGGCCAAGGCGTGGCGTATGTCATTAGGGTAGGAGGCTGTGTTATCTACAAAAAGGACCCTCCCAGAGCTGGGGGGGCATTGCGAGCGCGGACAAACTTCGGCTACAGGCGGCCTAGGATGATCCTGACTGGAGCGTAAACCAATGAAAACGAGTCAGGCTTCTACAATTACGCGTGTTCCGGGATTGGGCCACTGCACCGTAATGTCGCCGGGACGGTACTCGACCCTCGGAAGAGACCAGCGGAACACCCATTTGGCGTCTGCCGGTCGCATGTTGATACAGCCGGCAGAACGGGGCGTGCCAAAGTCGTTGTGCCAGTAGGTCGAATGCAGCGCAGCGCCGCCACCGTGAAACAACATCGTCCAACCGGTGCCTGGCAGATCAAACCCCGTCACGGCATCGCCGCCCGAAAAGTGCCGGGAGACCATCTTGCGCCAGATCCACATCTGTCCTATTGGTGTGTACCAGCGGAGGATCCCGTCCCGCGGGTAATACGAATAGCCGGAGGAGATCCGGCAGTAATAAACCTCAACGCCTGATTCTCTGACGGACAGATCCTGCCGTGACAGATTTACGACAATCGACTTATTTTCGATCTCCGGCGAGATTGGATCGAGCTCTTCCGGCCGGATCAGACGGAAGGACTCCCCGGGCGCGTACATGACCACGCCGTTCTCGTCGCGAACGCGGTACCAGGTCCCGCCCTCCGGCCCCAGCTCCCGCGCCTCGACGTTCAGTACCATGCTGTAGTAGAGCCGGTATCGAGTGTCTGAAAGAGAATCTGGCTTCCATAGACCATCCACGTAGGGTACGGTCACTTCGGTCCAGATGCCTTCTTCAGGGATTGAAAGCAGCAAGTCATTGGGTTGATTACGAACCGGCTGCGCGTAGGCGGACCAGATGAAACCCTCCGGCGTCTCGAACCAGACGTGATTGCGGGGATAGATCCCCTTTCCAATAATGTCCCGATAGACCAGAAGGACGTCGTCGAACTCCTTCTCCCCCAATACCTTGCTATCCGGTGTGGGGCGGCTGAATACCTCCACATGGGCTTCCGTGACGCGGCCCAGCCGCTCGCCATCAGGAAACGAAACTGATCCGACCGCTGCCCTTGGGCTGGGGAGCGCCAGCGCAGCGAAAGAGGCGCTGCTCAGCTTCAGAAAGCCACGGCGGCCAATCCTATTCATAATCTGCGGCATCCTGGCGCCGGCTGCGTATGCGCCTGGAAAGACTACCCTCCCCTCTTACGTAAGGGAAAGCGAGACGGTCAACTCGCGCGCTAAAGTGCGAAGTGAATTGTCGCACTGGCGAATGCATTCCCCATAGGTACTACGCGTGCTATGGAGTGATTGAAACTGTGCCGACCATACCTGCTTCCTTGTGACCCGGTACGGTGCAGACCAGTTCGAAGGTCCCGCTACGCGCGGGCGTGAACTCAACCGTGACCGTCTGACCAACGGGCGTTGCCACGTCGACATCCAGGTCAGGGATGGTGAAAGTGTGCTGCAGGGTACCCGTGTTTGTGATCTTCGCCAGCACCGGCTCACCGATCTTCAAATTGATCGTGGCCGGATCAAACGTGAACTCGGAGGCAGTCACCTTGAGCTCCTCCGGCGTGGCAGGTCCTGAGCTACAGGCCGACAGAACTGCCGTTCCGAGAAGAGCAGCAGTTAATAGCATCCAAATCCTGTATCGCACCATGCGTCTGAACTCCTTTACTTCGTTTTGACTA
This sequence comes from Anaerolineae bacterium, assembly GCA_036986135.1. Classification (GTDB taxonomy): domain Bacteria; phylum Chloroflexota; class Anaerolineae; order Anaerolineales; family E44-bin32; genus JADFRG01. The sequence continues at coordinate 10,921 of BTQZ01000021.1, forward strand.
TCCGGGTGGGTGGCAACGTGTGTCATTCTAGAATTCCCAGCGTGTAGTCTGCTCCGATATTTCCCTCGTTGCTGTGCTCGCCATCGGTTTAGTGTCTCGCGATGGGTAATGCACACGCGAGTACACGGCAGAGCAATGATTTGCGACCGATATACCACACTAGTTTGTTGGTGAACAAGTCGAGGTCTGATTAGGACTTGATTAGAGAAGTGTTTTACGAATGGTGAGCGGGCCGAGCCGGAATCTGGTCCTGTCGACCCCCGACCGCGTGCGCAGCGCTTGGATTCTCTCCGCGCGCTGATGGCTACGATCACCGTGCTGGCGTACAAAAAGGCGGCCCCAACTGCCGGGGAGACGGACTGATCAATAATAACCCTGAAGCTGAAATCTTGAACTCCTCCGCGTGATGTGCTAGGATACTGCCCGATATGAGCGCTCTGCTGCTGTCCCAGATCCATCACCACGACCATCACCACACCGACGTTGGGTCGGAGGACCGGTCAGGACTGCTTTAGGGCGCCGCTACAGCGAAGCCGCATGAGAACGCAAGGCCCTCCCCTGACCCGGGAGGGATTTTGTTTATTTGGAGGATCGCGTGCCTACAGAACGCAGCGACATACGCCTGGCGCTTCCGAGTAAAGGCCGCCTTGCACAAGGCGCCTTGGATTTCCTCGCCGAGGCAGGACTTCGAGTGCACAAGCCGAACCCACGCCAGTTTGAGGCCACCATCCCTGCCATGCCCGGACTCTCGGTGCTCTTCCAACGCGTAGGCGATATTGTCGTAGGGGTGCGTGATGGAAGCATTGACTTCGGAATCAGTGGTTGGGATGTATTTTCCGAGGGAAGTATCGAGGATGGCGAGATGCTGGTCCTGCACCGGGAGCTTGATTTTGGCCACTGTTCTCTCAACGTGATCGTGCCGGAAAGCTGGGAGGATGTGATCAAGATCGCAGACCTGGTCGATCGACGCGCCGACCTCGGTCGCCCCCTGAGGGTGGGCACCAAGTTTCCGAAACTGACGGCAAGATTCCTCGCCCTCCACGATCTTGCAGATACCAAACTGATTGAAGCCGAAGGCACTCTCGAGGTCGCGCCCGCAATCGGCTACGCGGACCTAATCGTTGACCTTGTGTCCAGCGGCACAACGCTGCGAGACAACCGTCTGCGCATCCTGGAAGATGGACAAATGCTCACTTCGCAGGCGTGTTTCATTGCCAACCGCAGCTCACTGAAATCCAGGCCAGAGGTGCTCGACATGGCTCGGCAGTTGCTCGAATTCATCGTTGCGCATCTGCGAGCGACCGAAAATGTGGCCATCTACGTCAACATGCGCGGCCCCACCCCGGAAACGATCGCTACGCGAATGCTGGAGCGGCCGCTGCTCGGCGGTCTGCAAGGGCCGACCATCTCTCCGGTCATCACCCGGCAACCGGGCGACTGGTATGCGGCCCATATCATCGTCCGCCGCGATCAGCTGGTTCAGGCCATCGCCGAATTGCGCGCGGTAGGCGGAAGCGGGGTGGTCGTCACGCCGGTCACCTATATCTTCGAGGAAGAGCCAGCCGCTTCTCAGGCGATGCTGGATGCTCTGGAGGACTGAGGGACGTGCAGTTCGTTCCGTTCACTCGGGTCAGGACAGAACCACCATGCTGAAGATTTATGACGTAGATAGCGCCCGCCGGACCATCCTCGAGCGAACCAACGGAAGCCGAGAGGACTATCCGCCCCGGTTGCTTGAGGGAGTCCAACGAATCTTCGGTCCCGGTATCACTCCCCGCGAAGCGGTGTCAGACATCCTGCAATCGGTGCGCCGGGAAGGCGACCCGGCTGTGAGACGCTGGACGCATCGGGTGGACGGCTTCGAGCTGGACGACTTCATGATCGAGCCACCGGCGGTCGTCGATGCCTACGAGCGTACGCCGGCCGCTGTCCGCGAAGCGCTGGGTATGGCGGCTGAGCGCATCCGTTCTTTTCATGAGCGCCAGCCCATCCCTTCGTGGACCACGGAAGAGATGGGCGGGAGGCTCGGTCAGCGGTTTTCCCCTATCCGGTCGGTGGGCGTGTACGTGCCGGGAAAATCTGCCCCATTGCCCTCGTCGTTGCTGATGTCCGTCATTCCTGCCCTGGTGGCCGGTGTCGAGCGCATCGTGGTCTGCACGCCGCCTCCCGCGGCCGATATCATTCTGGCCGCCGCTCACCTTTGTGGGCTGGAGAGCCTCTACCAGATTGGCGGCGCACAGGCGATCGGGGCCATGACTTACGGCACGGAGAGCGTCCCGAAAGTAGACAAGATAGTCGGCGCGGGCAACCTTTTTATTTCCTTGGCCAAGCAGCAGGTGTACGGCGAGGTCGGCATCGACGGACTGGCCGGACCTACGGAGACGGTAATCATCGGCGATGGTATGGCCAGACCCGCATGGGTGGCGGCAGATCTCCTGGCCCAGGCCGAGCACGATCCGATGGCCAGCGCCATCTTGATCACTCCCAGCCGGGAGTTGGCCGAGGCCGTGCAGAGAGAGGTCGAGCGCCGCGCGGCGAAGTTGTCGCGGGCCCCTATTATCTTGGAATCGCTTTCCCGCCGAGGGGGCATCGTTCTGACCGACGATCTCGCTTCGGCGGCAGTCATAACAAACGAATATGCGCCAGAGCATCTGTGCTTGTCGGTAGCCGATCCTGTGGCGCTAGCCAAGGAGATTCGCAATGCAGGCGGGCTTTTCATCGGCGAGCGGTCCTTCGAGGTGTTGGGAGACTATGTTGCCGGGCCCAGCCACATCATGCCTACCGGCGGAACGGCGCGATTTGCTTCCCCGCTCAACGTACTCGATTTCGTCAAGATCACCAGTTGGATCGAGCTCGACGACGATTCCAGCGCCACCCTGAGCCCGCTGGCTTCTCAGCTGGCAAAGGCCGAATCTCTGACCGCACACGCCGCCGCTGCCGAGATCCGCACGGAGAGCGGGGATGTTTGATCCGGCTCAGGGAATTCGCCCCCACATCCACGCCATGAGAGCCTATGAGCCGATTCATCCGTTTGAGGTCGTCTCGGATCTGCTGGGTTGCGCTCCAGAAGCCATTGTGAAGCTCGACGGAAACGAGAATCCCTACGGACCGCTGCCTGAAGTCAGAGAGGCGCTCGCGAATCTGCGCTTTCCCCACATCTACCCCGATCCGCAAAGCTCCCTGCTGAGGGCCGCGCTTGCTGAGTACACCGGTGTGCCGGCAGAGTACTTGCTCGCCGGCGCCGGGGCCGACGAACTCATCGATCTCCTGATGCGGCTGCTGTTGGAACCGGGGGATCGGGTCTTGATTTGTCCACCCACCTTCGGCATGTATGCGTTTGACGCGGCCGTTAATTCCGCCCAAGTCATCGCGGTGGACCGCGCCCCCGACTTTAAGCTGGACCTGCCCGCCGTCCGTCAGGCGGTCCAGCAGCATCGCCCAAAGATGCTCTACCTGGCCTCACCAAATAATCCCGATGGAAGCCTGCTGCCCGCGGAGGTGTTCCAGGCCTTGCTCGATTTGCCCGCCCTTATCGTGCTGGACGAAGCCTACGTCGAATTCGCACCTGCCGGCTCCACTTGCATCCAGCAGGTCCCTGACCGGGCGAACTTGGCCGTGCTCCGTACCTTCAGCAAGTGGGCCGGTCTGGCGGGTCTGCGTATTGGATACGGCGCATTCCCCTCCGGACTCATGGGAAGCCTGTGGAAGATCAAGCAGCCCTACAACGTCTCGGTCGCCGCCGACATGGCTGCCCGAGTGTCGCTCGAACATGTCGAGGATCTGCAGAGCACGGCGCTTAAGATCGTCGAAGAACGCGAGCGTCTCTACGCCGCCTTGCGAGAGGTCCGTTTCCTCGAGCCCTATCCATCCCAATCAAATTTCATACTCTGTCGGGTCTTGGATCGCCAGGCGTCGGGACTAAGGAATGGTTTGGCCGACCGCGGGTGCCTCGTGCGACATTTTGATTCACCCCCGATCCAGGATCATCTCCGTTTCACCGTCGGAAGACCGGAAGATACGGAGGCTTTACTGGCGGCTCTTTCCCAATTGGAGTAATCGATGCGCGAAGCAGAGATCCATCGCCGTACGAACGAAACCGATATCGAACTGTTCCTCAATCTGGACGGGACGGGTCTATACGAGATCCGCACCGGGATTGGGTTCCTGGATCATATGCTCAGTCACGTCGCATTGCATGGGCTGTTCGATCTTACTTTGCGCGCCCAAGGGGACCTCGAGGTGGATGCCCACCATACGGTAGAGGACTGCGGGCTGGCACTTGGCCAGGCCTTTAATGAGGCGCTGGGTGACCGCAAAGGGCTCGTGCGCGTGGGAAGCAGTTACGTTCCGATGGATGACTCCCTGGCTTTTGCAGCGGTTGACTTTTCCGGCCGGCCGTATGCGGTGATTCAGGCAGGATGGAGCGTGGCATCGCTGGGAGAACTGCCTACGAGCCTGATCACGCATTTCTTCGAATCGCTCGCAGTGCAGGCGCGCGCAAACCTGCACGCTCGAGTCCTTTACGGTGAGGACGATCACCACAAGGCGGAAGCACTCTTCAAGGCGCTCGGTCGTGCGCTGGACCAGGCTACGCAGCTCGACTCGCGGCGGGCAGGATCCGTTCCCAGCACGAAAGGAACTCTAGGATGATCGCGCTGGTCGATTATGGGGTGGGAAACCTGCGCTCGGTGGAGAAGGCCTTCATGACAGTGGGCGCAAACGCAATGCTCACATCGGATCGAGAAGCCATTCGGACTGCCGAAAAAGTCGTATTGCCCGGCGTCGGCGCATTCGGCGACGGCATGGCCGGCCTAAGGTCGCGCGGCCTGATCGAACCGTTGCTCGAATTCGCGGCACGGCAAAAGCCGCTCCTGGGAATTTGCCTGGGGATGGAGCTGTTGTTTGAAGAGAGCGATGAGCTCGGCACCTTCGAGGGCCTAGGACTCTTGCGGGGCAAAGTCAGGCGTTTCGAACTTGAGGCGCTCAAGGTTCCGCATACCGGCTGGAATCAGCTTCAGCCCACCGGCACTCATCGCCTGCTCGAGGGCCTCCCCGCCGGCGCCTACGCCTACTTCAATCATGGCTATTACTGCGCGGCTGCCGAAGAAGATACATTGGCCTACACGGAGTACGGGATCCGGTACGGCTCGGTGGTGGGCAAAGGCCAGCTCTTCGGCGTGCAATTTCACCCCGAAAAAAGCCAGCAGGTCGGCCTCGCGATCCTTCGCAACTTCTCGGAATTGGCCTGATGACATCATTCCGGGTTTTCCCTGCCATGGATCTGAGAAAAGGGAAGGTGGTGCGATTAGCGCAAGGTGATCCCCACCGGGAGACCATCTATTCCGAAGATCCGGAGAAGGTTGCCGGGAAGTGGCTGTCGGCAGGCGCCATTTGGATTCATGTCGTCGACCTAGATGGCGCCCTCGATGAGACATTCACCCCGAATAGGGAGGCGCTTGCTGCCGTCCTGAACGCCGGAGCCCGCGTGCAGTTTGGAGGTGGATTGCGGGCGATCGGTGAGATGGCGGAGGTGCTTGAAAGCGGAGTTTCGCGCCTGATCTTGGGCACGGCAGCCGCCGAATCGCCCGAGTTGGTGCGAGAGGCCGTAGATCGCTTCGGCCCCGACCGGATTGGGATCGGTATCGACGTGCGCTCAGGAAAGGTGCGAGTGCGCGGTTGGGCGCATGATAGTGGACTTGAGCCAATGCAGCTTGCGAATCGGCTCTACGAGATGGGTGTTCGAACCGTGGTTCACACCGACATTCAGCGTGACGGCCTGGGCCAGGGTCTCAATGTCGAGGCCGCGCGATCCCTTGCCGAGACGTCCGGACTCAGCGTCATCGGTTCGGGAGGAGTGTCCTCATTGGATGACGTGCGACGGGCTCGAGAGGGCGGGTTGAGCGGCGTGATCATCGGCCGGGCACTCTACGAAGGAGCGATCAGGTTGCCGGAGGCTCTGAATTGTTAGCCAGGCGCATCGTTCCCTGTCTGGATATCAAAGACGGCCGTGTTGTGAAGGGGGTCAATTTTGTCAACCTGCGTGACGCGGGAGACCCCGTGGAGCAAGCCCAGATCTACGATCGGATGGGCGCCGACGAACTAGTCTTCCTCGACATCTCGGCTACCCCCGAGGGGCGGAAAACCACCGCCGAAATGGTACGGGCGGTGGCGGATCAAGTGTTCCTGCCGCTCACCGTAGGAGGCGGGATCGACAGTGCAACGGATATCCGCAGAATACTGCTGGCGGGCGCCGATAAGGTAAGCATCAACTCGGCTGCCGTGCACCGGCCGGAGATCCTGAGCGAGGGCGCCGAGCGCTTTGGCAGCCAGTGCATCGTTCTGGCCATAGACGCCAAGCGTCATGAGGACGGATGGGTAGTCTACGTCAACGGCGGGCGTACTCCCACTGGTTTGGAGGCCGTCGAGTGGGCCCAACGTGGAACCCGCATGGGGGCCGGTGAAATCCTGCTTACCAGCATGGATGCCGATGGAACCATGCAGGGATACGACCTGGAACTTACGCGGGCGGTGGCCGATGCGGTGCAGGTTCCGGTGATCGCCAGCGGCGGAGCAGGGCGGCTCGAGCATTTCGCTTCCGTGCTCGACCAAGGCGGGGCGGACGCGGCGCTTGCCGCCACGCTGTTCCATGACAAGATGCTCACATTGGCCGAAGTCAAACGGTATCTGGTGAGCCACGGAATTCCCGTACGCCCGCCCAACGAATCAGACGAGTGAAGTCTTACGGCCTTACGGTACTTCTTGGAGGAACGATTGCCAACTGCCTTGTTTTCAGTTTGGGATAAGAGTGGCCTGGTCGAGCTCGCTTCGGCGCTGCACAGTCGGGATTGGAATCTGCTCGCGACCGGGGGGACTGCCCGCGCGCTGTCGGAGGCCGGGCTGCCGGTGCGAACGGTCTCGAGCTTCACGGGTGAGCCGGAACTGTTCGGGGGTCGCGTGAAGACCCTACACCCCGCGATCCATGCCGGCTTGCTGGCGCGAGACACCCCCGAGGATCGAGCCGTGCTGGATGCACGTGGATGGGAGGCCATCGATCTCGTCGCTGTAAATCTCTATCCATTCGAGGATTTCATCGCCGGCCCGCAATCGGATCTTGCGTCGGCCGTGGAACAAATCGACATCGGTGGCGTGGCTCTCTTGCGCGCGGCCGCCAAGAACTTCGCGCGCGTCACGGTGCTCTGCGACCCAATGGACTACCCCAACGCGGTCGATCCCTCCGACCCGAAGGCCTTCCGCCTCGGCATGGCGCACAAGGCCTTCGCCCGCACGGCAGCGTACGATCGCACCATCGAGGGCTACTTGAGCCAGCCCGGAGAGTCTTCCCTCCCGCTGCAATTGACGGCCTATCCCGCGCTGGAATTGCGCTACGGGGAAAATCCCCACCAGCGCGCCGAGTACTACTCTTCGACACGCGGCGGCGGCCCGCTTGGAGGCGAACTGATGCAGGGTAGGCAGCTTTCGTACAACAACCTGCTTGACCTGGATGCGGCTTGGCGCGCGGCCAATCAGTTTGCCGCGCCTGTGGCAGTGGTCGTCAAGCACACCAGCCCGTGCGGTATGGCGACCGCGTCCGAGTCGTCGGAGGCTCTGCGTCTGGCGATCGAGTGCGATCCGACTTCGGCCTTTGGATCGGTGGTCGCCAGCAACAGGCCGATCAACGAGGCCTTTGCCGATGCCTTGGGTGACCTATTTATTGAGTGCTTGATCGCTCCGGAATTCGGCCCCGGAGCCGGCCGCCGGCTGGCGGCGCGCCGCAACCTGCGGTTGCTTCGCATGCGCGTCGAGGAGAATCGGACTGCTCGCGATATTCACCGGGTGACTGATGGATTTCTGCAGCAGGACCAGGATGTGGGCGATCCACCTAGCGCCGAAGGCTGGCAGGTGGTGACTCGGCGTCATCCTTCGGATCAGGAATTGGAAGGCCTGCGTTTCGCATGGCTGGCCTGCCAACCCGTCAAGTCCAATGCCATTGTTCTGTCCCGGTCAGAGGGCACCGCTCACTTTACGGTGGGAATCGGAGGCGGTCAGCCCAACCGAGTAGATTCTGTCCGTCTGGCCGGCATGCGCGCCGGTGACCGCGCGGCGGGAGCCATGCTGGCCTCGGACGGGTTCTTTCCATTTCCGGATGGTATCGAGGTTGCGGCAGAGCTGGGAGTCACGGCGGTCGTCCAGCCGGGCGGCTCGCGTAGAGATCAAGAAGTGATTGAGGCCGCTGACAAGGCGGGGTTGGCCATGGTCTTCGCGGGCGCTCGACACTTCCGGCACTGAGGGAATGAGATGGACTTGAAATATGATTCGCAGGGGCTCATCCCGGCGGTCGCGCAAGAGGCGTCCAGCGGTGATGTGCTGATGGTGGCGTGGATGAACCGCGCAGCTCTGCGCCTCACGCAGCAAACCGGCCGCGCCCATTTCTGGAGCCGCAGCCGGGGCGAGCTTTGGGACAAAGGCCAGACTTCTGGCAACGTGCTGCACGTACGGGAGATCTTCGTGGATTGCGACGGCGACACTCTGTTGCTTCGCGTCGAGGCCGAAGGCCCCGCTTGCCATACGGGCGCCCACTCCTGCTTTTTCCGCAAACTGGAGTTGCCTGATGCTGACTCGGCTATTTGACATTATTGAAGCGCGCAAGCGCGACCGGCCTGAGGGTTCGTACACGGCCCAGCTGCTGGCCAGTGGGGAGGACGAGATCCTTCGGAAGGTCCACGAGGAGGCCCAAGAGCTGATCCTGGCCGCGAAATCCGAGGGAGATCAGCGCGTTGTGGAGGAGCTGTCGGATCTTTACTATCACACCCTCGTACTACTTGCGGCGCGCGACTTGAGTCTGGCGGAGGTCGAGGCCGAACTCCGCCGCCGGCACGAGCAAAGAGAATAGTTCTGGGCGATGCAGATCCTGCTCTTCGACCTCGACGGCGTGCTGATAGAGCCGCGGGCATATTATCTGGCCCTGCAAGAGACGGTTGCCTTGATTGGGCGTGGCCTCGGCTATCGAGAGGCGGCACTGAGCCAGGAAGACATCCAGGTATTTGAATCAGTCGGGGTAAGCAGCGAGTGGGATTCGGCGGCGATCTGCGCGGCCCTGCTCCTTCGACGGGCCTGGACCGTTTCTCATGAATACCATTTGCCGACCAAGCTGCCCCTGCCAAGGCCCCCGCCGCACGAGCTTGCGGTCCCGAATTTCCGTGAATTCTTCGAATCCATGGGCAGGGTGGCCCAAGCGGGTACGCAGCCTCTGCTGCTGGCTGAGCGCCAGTTGCTCTCCGACGACCGCCTTCTAACGGCAGCCCAGGCCTCCGAGTTGCGGAGCTGTCTCCGGAACGCCCGCCGGGCAGAACACAGCGTGACCTATTGCCTGTTCCAAGAATTCGTGCTGGGAAGCGATCTCTACAGGCAGATCTATGGTCTTCCACCTCACTTGAACAGCACGGGCCATTTACTCACTCAGGACCGTCCGCTGCTCTCCGAAAATGTCCGGCAAGAACTTCAGGGATGGCTCATGCAACCGGGTCACCACGCGGCGGTGTTCACCAAGCGCCCCTCGCACGGCCCGCAGGATTCTATGCGCGCGCCCGAAGCAGAATTGGGTCTAAAGGTCATCGATCTGGAGCAACTGCCGGTGGTTGGAACGGGCGGGACGGCCTGGCTGGCCGCCAGGCGGGGCGAAGAGGTCGACGCTTTCATGAAGCCTTCGGCCGTGCACGCCCTGGCCGCTATCCGCCTGGCGATCGGCTCGACGCTGGAAACCGCCCTGAAAGCCGCCGCGGCGCTGGAGCTGGACGGGTATGCGGATGCCGGCTGGCTAGGACTTGCCTCGGCCACGATCCGTGTGTTCGAAGACTCGGCGGAGGGCCTGTTTAGCGCGCGATCCGCGCAGCATGCCCTGCAGCGGGCTGGGATTGACGTCGAGGTAGCTCTGTTCGGCATATCAGACAGCGCACCCAAGCGCCAGGCTCTAGAGTCGATCAGTGATGAGCTCTTCCCGAGCCTGGAGCACGGACTGCGGCAGCACGGCGTGCTGGTCCGATCAAAATGCTGTCGCGCGGCGCGAGAGCCTGCCTCCGGTCCAGGGCGCGGAAAGCGCCGCGGATTTGATAACTAATCTATGAGCAGCCGGATCCTTCGCACCGCACTAATAGCCCTGCCATTCGCCGTGATCGTCCTTGTGGCGTGCAGTCCTGCTCAGCAAGTCGTCACGATTACCATGTCGAGCTTTGACTTTGAGCCGGACAATATGAATGTGCGGGCCGGCCAGACGGCGCGTGTCCTGCTCGACAACCCCGACTCGATTCCACATGCCTTCGATATCCCGGAGCTGGGCGTCGGATTGACAGTCCTGCCCGGGGCCTCCATCGAGATTGAGCTCCTCGCAACCGAGCCAGGGACCTACATCTACTTCTGTGGAATTCCGGGGCACCGCGAGGCGGGGATGGAGGGCGTGCTGGTGGTAAAGCCCTAGCGACGGATCGAGTCTGGGTGTGATCCTTGATGAGGATTCCGCTGTGATAAGTATCCTATGCGAAGAGCCGACACATGATGTGTCGGCTAATCTTAAATCCTTTGCATACAGAGGCAGTACCTTGGCTAGGTTCTACTGGAAGGTGCGCAAGAAATTCACCACATGCCAGCGCTGGTCCTCATCCAAAACGTTGTCCCAGGCGGGCATAGGAGTATCCGGCCTTCCATTGCTGATGATGTAGAAAAGCGCGCCGTCGGTATTCTCCTGCACGTGGCTCGCGTGCAGGTTAGCTGGAGCCTTCTCGAGGCCTGAGGCAGCAGGACCGTCTCCCTCGCCGGTAACGCCATGGCAGATGGCACAGTATGTGGCGTAAAGCTCGGCACCCGCAGCCACGCTGTCCTCATCACCTACAATGGGGTTGGGTACCGCCGCAGCATCCTCAGGAACGCTGTGAGCGCCGGCCATCTGCTCCTCTTCTTCCACCTGAGCCGGGGACGGCTCAGTCGCCTCGGAGCCGGAGGCACAGGCACTTATGAGGATGGAGAGGAGCACCAGGCCGGTAACGGCTACGAACATGTTCATCGGAATCGATCTCATTTTGTCCTCCAATGGCAAACAGGGTGCGGGACTACATCTTCATCAGGCTTTCGGTTCATCGTTTCCGCCCAACCGACGACAGGAATGACAGTGGCTTCTGCGGACCGATCTTGCGATAGGATCGGCCTGTCCTACAATAGGGGAAGGGGGGCGTAATTTCTGCAGCTTCCCCAGCCACAGGATCATACGTTAGAAAATGGTATTTCGGACAGCCATTTGGGCTCTTGTCTCCTGCTAGGGTACGCCATTTGGCCTGTCCCTTCCTGACAGAACGTCTCATCCTTGTGATCAGTATCCTACCTACAATGGATGGGATGCCGCGGACCCATATATGAAACCACTCTCGGAAAGTCGGGCCTCCGTATCGACGGAGTTGCCATCGTCTGCTACGGCAAAGAGTCAGCGACGACCGGGTGACAAGTGGCTCCTGCTGCTCGCCGCCTTCCTCTTCGTGTGGACCGCCCTCCCTTGGCTGGCACCGGTCTTCATGCAGCTCGGCTGGGAATCACTCGCTAAACCCATTTACTTGATCTACTCTTTCCAATGCCATCAGCTACCGCAGCGGTCCTTCTTCCTCTTCGGGCCGCAGCCGATGATTTCGCTCTCCGAAGTTCAAGCGGTCTGGCAGGACACAACTAATCCAGCGATTCTGCGTCAGTTCATCGGAAACGCACGGGTGGGCTACAAGGTGGGCTGGTCGGATCGCATGGTCGCCGCTTACTCCAGCGTCCTGCTCGGGGGGGCGGTGTGGTACCTTCTGCGAAAGCGCTTGCGCTTCTTCCCATTGTGGGGGGTGGTTCTACTCGCCCTCCCGATGGCGGTGGACGGCTTCTCTCACATGGCGAGCGACCTAGCAGGCATCGGGGAGGGGTTCCGATATACGAACCAGTGGCTGGCAGAATTGACGCAGTACCGTCTGCCCCAATCCTTCTATGAAGGGACTACAATTGGCACATTCAATTCATCGATGCGTCTAATCACCGGTGTGCTCTTCGGCGTCGGCATCGGTTGGTTCACCTTTTCGCATCTTGGGGCTGAGCTCACTAGTCCAAAGCGTACTCGCACTGATCGGGAGGTCGTTTCCCAGTCCGAGCTATGAAAAGTGAAACACTCATTCGAGTGATCCTGGCAGACGATCACGCCGTGGTTCGAGCCGGCATTCGCCAGTTTCTAGAGGCTGCAGGCGATATTAAAGTGGTAGACGAGGTGGGCGATGGCTCGTCGGCCATCGCATCGATTCAGCGATTAGAGCCAGATGTCGCGGTCCTCGATATCCAGATGCCCGAAAAAAGTGGAATCGAAGTAACACGGTGGGTACGCGCCGAGGCTCCAGCTACTGGAGTTCTCATCCTAACGGCCTACGACGACGACCCCTACATTCTGGCCGTGCTGCAGGCTGGCGCAAATGGCTACGTGCTCAAGACGGCCGACTCAGCAGATATCGTGCAGGCCGTTCGTTCTGTCCATGAGGGAAAATCCGCACTTGACCCGGAGATTGCCCGCAAAGTGATGGCTCAGGTCTCTGGAAGAAATCTTGGCTCGCCGGTCGAGCGCCTCACAGATCGCGAGCTAGAAGTATTGAGCTTGGCCGCAAAAGGGTACACGAACAAGGCCATCGGGGTGCAGCTTGGTATCAGCGATCGCACAGTCCAGGGTCATCTGGCCAAGTCCTTCAACAAGCTGCAGGCCTCCAGTCGCACCGAGGCCGTGATGCGCGCCGTCTCACTGGGCTGGCTGGATTCCGACCTCGGTCAACTCCCGGAAGAATGAAGTTGCGCCTGACCGGCCTGCATCTACAGCTTTTTGGGCTGGTCATCCTCCCATTTAGTCTGCTCCTACTTGTGGTAGCAATTGGTGGGGTTCAGATCCACCAGAAGGCGATGCGGCAGCTCGTTGCCGAGCGCGATGAGCGGGCAACGCGTGCCGCTGCCAGCGCCCTCTCCCAGCAACTGCGCCATCGAGGTTTTGCCATCCGGGGCCTTACTGCGCGCGCGCAGCAGGCCTCCCCAAACGACATCCTTCAGGATTCTCTTTTTTTAGAAGGCGAGTTTGACCAGGGGATGGCGATTCTGGATCGCTCAGGCACTGTGTTGGCAAGTTCGATTGAGCCGTCGGTATGGGAGGGGCGGCCAATCGAGCAGCTCTTAGCATCAGCAAACGAAGGTGAGGCGCTCTTTTCGGCGCCATTTTCGGAGGGAGAGAGGAACCTGGTGCTCGTACTCGCGAACGGGCAGGAACAAGCCGCGGTAGGTGCATTTGATGTCTCGCGGTTGATCCAAGATACTCTATTAGATACCATCGCGGGAGGAGCGGAATCGACGGCGTTTGTCACTGACAGTTCAGGCCGGCTGCTTCAATACGTGGGCGACAAGCCCGATCAGGCCGAAGTCATTGGACATCCTGGCGTGGTGGCCGCGCTGCGCGGCGAGTATGGGTCCTTCTACCGACCCGGGAGTGATGGGGAGCAGGTTGTTGCCTTCAGTCCAATACAGCCGACTCGATGGTCTCTAATTATTGAGGAGCCATGGCAGGGCGTGAGTAGTCCGGTTCTCGATGTGTCGCTCATTGCTCCGCTGGTCTTGGCGCCGGCTTTGATTGTGACGCTTATCGGACTGTGGTTTGGTGCGACCCAGGTGGTCCGTCCACTAAGAATGTTGCAGGATCGGGCAGAGCGGACGGAAGCCGCGGAAGATGGGGGCCTGGGCGATCCGGTAGGGGGCATCGTTGAGATCCAACAGCTGCAAGAGACGTTCGTTCACATGGCCGCGCGACTCCGATCCACGCAGCGGGCGCTGCGTGCCTACATAAGCGCCCTCACGCATGCACAGGAAGAGGAGCGTCATCGAATGGCGCGCGAGTTGCACGACGAGACAATCCAGGATCTGATTGCGATTGACCAGAGGATCCAAATGGTGTCAGCCGACCTCGATAAGAGCAATCCGGAGCAGGCCGCACAGCTGAACAGCTTGCACCGAGAAGTCAATCGCGCGGTAAATGAGGTCCGCCGACTCACGCGTGCCTTGCGACCGATCTACCTCGAAGACCTGGGTCTCACTACCGCGGTGGAGATGCTCGCCGACGACCTGCAGCGCGATCGTCAAATCCCCGTGGAGGTCCGGATCGAAGGCGACGTTCGGCGCCTCAGCGGCGAGGTGGAGCTTGCGATCTATCGCATCATCCAGGAGGCACTGAGCAATATCGTCCGCCACTCCGAGGCCGGCACGGTTGCGATCCTGCTCTCCTTCCGAAACGGCGACATCCAGGCTGAAGTCCGGGACGATGGGGTAGGCTTCGATGGTCCCTCCAAGGCGTCAACCTTGGCGGCCAATGGAAAATTCGGCTTGATGGGAATGCATGAGCGAGCGGACTTGATCGGAGCCGAGCTGAGCATTAAGTCTGAACCGGGCGGCGGCACGCAGGTCCGTTTGACGCTGTCCGCCAGCGACTAATGCAGAAGTCTCCCGACTGCTCTAGTACATACGTACACACGCCAAACCGCCTACACGGCGTCAAGCATGATCGCTCTGGGACCCTTTCACGCCTCCGTATAGACTTGCTCTTGAGGAAAGATGTCGAGAATAGGTTCGATCAGTATGGCGTGCGATGACGCCGCTGACCATTTAAGCAAGACCTTGAGTGATGTGGGATTCGAGGTGATCCGGTCCTTCGATTTGCAGACCGCCCGTCGCGCCTTGAGGGATCCGGACGGCTGCTCATGCCCAAATCACGGAACGAGCCGATGCGACTGCCAGTATGTGGTACTTTTGGTCTCCGGTCGTGCAAGCGAGCCGGTGACGATTGTCGTGCACGGCCACGGCGATCAGACGCTGCTGTCGCTTTATCCTCAATCTATTGGCGGCGAAGCTCACGAGATTGAAGTTGCCGTTCGCCGCGCGTTCGAATCCTTGGCTGCGGTGCGGTGAACAATCGCTGGATCAGCGATATGAGGGTTCTTACATGCGAGTAGTTGAGTGGACCCGGTCGCAAGCAAATTTGCGTCACAGGGCCATATCTTCCGTATAATGAAAGCTCCCTTGGAAGGAGGTGAGCCCAATCATGGTGCAGATTCGTTGGATGATTCCGGAAATTGCCCATTGCGATGACGGCTGTTGTAGCGGGTCCTGAGCATGACCTTAAACTGCCCTACCTGAAAAATCGCGCAAAGCGCGTGCCGGCTCGATCTAGAGGATCGAGCCGGATGGTTTAACAGGGAGAAAGCACATCGCTGACTACGCTCTCAGATCCTCCTTAATGGCCTCATATTCTGCACGGCTGATCTCGCCCCGAGCATACCGTTCATCCAGGGTCTGTCTGGCGCTGCCGCCCGTCAGCCTCGCAATCGGCTGCGACGGATTCGCCCCTGGAAATAGTGCCCGAACCAGCAAAACTGCTCCCGCGATCAATCCGACCCAGAGTAAGAGCATCAAGACAAGACCCAACACTCCAAATCCCATTCCAAATCCCATCATGTTTGTCACTCCTTTAGTCTACGGTTCAGTGGCCGCGCCTCCGCATGATCGTGGAATGCGGAGGCGTGGCTCCATCACGGAAGGTCCGCCAGAATCTCCTGATACTGATCGCGGGTAATCTCTCCGCGCGCATATCGGAGTTGAAGAATTTCCTTCGGGGTCGCACCTGCCGGCTCTGACCGAGACGATCCTGAGCCATCCGCGGAGAGCCGCCGCACGGCCCAGATGATCAGGACCACGATCCCAATAATCACGCCGATCGTGATTACCAGATTCAGGATCAAACCGACCCATCCGAACGTGCCAAACCCACCTATCATCATTCCATCCATCGTTTGTCAATCTCCTTTCCATGCTTGCTTATGCATGATTGGCGCGTTGCCGATTTAAGATTGATCTGATGATAAATTCCGAAGATAAAGGCTGTCGCATTTGAGATTAAAGAATTGGTAAAGGAGCCGGTCGGGCGAGGAGGGAAGCGGGAGCTAGCGAGGGAGTGGAAAATCTATGGTGAAGGTGCTCCCGCCGTTGGCGCCCGGGCTGTCGGCGCGCAGGCTGCCTCCGTGTGCTTCGACCCAGTGTTTGGCAATGGTCAATCCAATGCCGCTACCGCCCCCGGAACGCGCACGTGATTTTTCCACACGATAAAAGCGAGTGAAGACGTGCGGCAGGTACTCTCTGGGGATCCCGATCCCGGTGTCTTCCACTCGGATCCGTGCATGATCCCCAAGATCTTCTCCGATGATGCGCACTGTGCCACCGGCCGGAGTAAACTGCAGCGCGTTTCCCACCAAATTGAGGAGCACCTGCCCCATCCGATCTTCGTCCACGACAACCTGAGGGAGCGGGCCTTCCGCCTCTTTCTCCAACCTGACCCCCTTCTCGTCGTACTGACCCTGCAGCCTCGCTATCACGCCGTCGATCAGATCTTCAAGGCCGATGGTTTTCAATTCCAGGCGATAGGCGCCGGCTTCGACGCGGCTGAGTTCTTGGAGATTGGTGACCAGGCGCTGAAGGCGATCCGCCTCCAGATAGATATGGTGGTAGACCTCCAGACTTGGCTGAACAACCCCATCGATCAGACCTTCCATAGAGCCCTTGATGGTTGACAGAGGTGTCCTTAGCTCATGTGCGACATCGCCGATCAGCTCCCGGCGCATGCTTTCAGTCTGGTCGAGCTTGGCGGCCATCTGGTTGAAGCTGACCGCCAATTGTGCCAATTCGTCCATCTCATCCGCCTGCAGCTTGCCGGGGATCGCCAACCGTTCACGATAACGCCCTTCCGCAATCCTGCTCGTGGCGGCCATCATCCTGTGAATCGGCGCCACCACCCTGCGGCTCACAAATATGCTTACCACGATGGCGGCGGCGAAAGCCGCCGCCGCGGCGACCATGAGCGACTCATTGACCGCGGCTCTATAACTTGAGAAGAGATCTGCACCCGACATTCCGCTCATCATGTCGCCCATAATGCGACCCATGGAAGCCAAATGCCGATCAAACGAGCGCGGAATGGCCATTTCGACCGTAGTAGCCAGCACCGCCACCCCGACGACGATCACAACCAGGTATGAAAAGAAGAGCTTCAAACCCAAATGACTTCGAATTGCCTTGAGCATGCCTACTCGCCTATGTCCTCAAACCGATAACCCACTCCCCGCACCGTGGCAATCAGCCGATCATCGCCGAGCTTCCGGCGAATGTGGCCGATATGCACATCGACCACCCGGATCTCACCATAGTAGTCGTATCCCCAGACCCGCTCGAGCAGCCGCTCGCGGCTCAACACCTTGCCAGGATGCTCTGCCAGCGCCCACAGCAGATCGAACTCCATCGTGGTCAGTTCAACCTCTTGATCGTCCATCCATGTGCGCCGACTCCCGGAGTCGATCCGAAGGTGGGCGTAGGACAATACTTGCTCGTCCGGCAGGCCGCGACCTAGCCGCATCCGTCTCAGCGCGGCCTTGATGCGCGCCACCAATTCCCGAGGGCTAAAGGGCTTGGTAACGTAGTCGTCCGCCCCGACGGAAAGCCCGATGACCTTGTCCGTCTCTTCGGTCTTGGCGGTCAGCATGATCACATAGGCTTCGGATTCGCGTCGCAGCTGGCTGAGCAGCTCGATGCCGTCCATATCGGGCAGCATGATGTCCAGCACGACGACATCGGGCTTGAATGCGCGGGCGAGCTTGAGCCCCGCTGGACCATCCATGGCGGTCCGAATCTCGTAGCCTTCTGGCTGGAGATAGGCGGACACCAAATCCAGGATGCTTTTCTCGTCGTCGATCAATAGGATTCTTGATGCCTGGGTCACGCTCCTGCGCTATGCCATCCTTTCTGTGCTTCTTCCATAGTGTCCTCCGCAGGGATCTTCGTTCCGGATCCATGCTTCCACAGCCCTCCATGAAAGTCAACGCCCGGACATAGGCGCTCCAGTAAGGTCCATCCAGCGAATCCTGTTCCGTGCCAGGATCCGATTACCTATCGAGCGAAGGGTCCTGGTTCGGAACACCGTCCCAGGACCCTGGCTCACGGCTTCAAGCGTGAGCATATGCTCGACTAGAGAGATTCAGCTCTGGACTCCTATCCTACTCGTGATCCGACATCTCGAGCAGCTCGCCATGCCATGCGTGCGGCCAGACTTGACCTGTAATCCCATCAACACTCAGCATCCCCACAACCTTCCCATCCCGCTCGACATGCAATGTGTAATATCCATAGTAGGGATCCGGGGAATCCTCGGCCTCCGCGCCGGGCAGATGCGTATCCAGATAGCGCTGCGCGATTTCTACGGCTTCCTGTGCGCCCACCGGCAATTCAGCGTTGTCGGCCGGTTCTACATGCTCGCCCATCATTCCCATCATCCCGACGCCCAGCATGCCTGGCGCCATCATCGAATTCCCATACGCGAAGTGCAACGCGGACGAACTCATCATCGACGCTCCGTGCGGGTAGTCGTGATCGGGTCGGAAACCTTTGAAGTCATCTGACCAGAAACCTGTGGCAAACGCGGTCGCCCTGCCGATATTCATGCCAATGAGGAGCAGTGCCGCCACTGCTACGAAACCTCCGATTGTCACTAGAGTAACTCGTAATCCTTTGCTCATTTCCGTCCCTCCGGCGCTTCGGATTGGGCATCAGACTGCCCGCGCGCCTTCGCAAACTTTAATCTCGGCGATTGAATTTCTGATCGCGCCTGATTAAACTTTCGGTAAAGCTCCGGCGCGCGAATCGGCCTTGGGCATGCGTGATCCTGCCTATGCCAATACGGGCCGGGCAGCGCTTGAAATCGTTCTAGAGTTGCTCGATCATGATGGACGAGGCGCCACGCATCGCCTGCGTGCGTTTGGCCGAAGGCGCCTTCGAGCTTGCACCCCCCGATGCGTGCAGTCACGAACACGGGCTTGGGCGCAGCCCACTCGAGCTAGAACCTGATGCGTATCTTAGCCCTGATCGAACGGTTCTTTGTGATAGACCTGGGAATCAACTTCCTGCTCGGCGGAGTGTTGATTGTATTTCCGGAAGCTATCGATGGCCTCTTGGTGGAGGCACCTGGGTTCTCGGCCGCTATCTACCGGCTTATCGGCGCGGGGCTGCTTGCCTTCGGCTTGTGGCAGATCCAGGCCATAGCCAGAGGGTCGATTACCGCCCCCGCGACGCTGCGATTCGGCGGGATCATGGCACTCCTTCCCGCTGCGGCACTCGGCGGCTTATTGGCATTCGGGGATTTGCGGCTTACTCCGATTGGGAGCGTCGCTGTTTGGGCAGCGATTGTGTATATGGTTCTTCTGGGAGCCTGGTACCTGCTTGCTTTTCGAGAATCTTCCCGTCGCCTGGCCGACGCTTCCTAGATCGCGTCGCAGCAGTGTGTCTTAGCCATCTTCGCCACTCTGGCTCTGATGTAGCTCCTCCAAGATCGTCACCGCCGCCGCCGTATCTCCGTCCTCGAGCGCTGCGATCGCCTCATTGATTGCCTCCAGAGGCATACCCCTGGCAATCTTTGCTGCGCTCAGCAAGGCATGTTCCGCCTCGTGGAGCTCACCCTCCTCAATGGCGTGCAACGCCTCGGCCAGATGCTCCTGCAGCGCCGCCCCCTCCAGCGCATCGCCCCGCTCCCAGGCGCGCAGCAGGGAAACCAGGTCGCGAATCTGCGCGGGAGCCAATACCGTGCCCCAAGTGGGCATGCCCTGCGATGGCCGGCCGTCCGCAATGGTGTCCGCGTACCAATCGTCATCGAATTGGGCCAGCCTCTCCGGATCGTTGAGCGCCGGAGCGAGGTCGGCCCCTTTTCCTTGCTCGCCGTGACACACAATGCAGGTGCTGTTGTAGATGGCCAGCCCTTGAACGGGATCGCCCAGCATGGCTTCGGCCTGCCGATCCGGCGCATCCGCCTCCCAGGATCGGATGAATGACACGATCTGATAAATTTGCTCATCGGTGAACAGCCCACCATGTTTCTGGGACCAGGCCGGCATCTCTGTGCTCGGAACGCCGACCGAAATCAGGCCGAAGATACGTTCGTCGCTGGTCTCCGCTAGGAAGCTCTTGTCGTTCAGAGCAGGTGCGTCCACGCCCTCGCCCTCGCTACCGTGGCACTGTGCACAGTTTTCGGTGTACAGGCTGCGGCCTGCAGTCTCACTGATCAGCTGATCTCTCTCGAGATCCGAACGGATGCGCTCCGGCTCGCGCAGAATGTAGGCCTGAAATGCGATCAGCACACCGAGGCTAAGCAGCAGACCGGTCAGGACGTAGGGGCCGTAGTTTTCTCTGCGTCGCAAGGTAATGTCCCTATGCGTAGAAAGCTTGATCTGGGTTGAATTCTTTCCGTTGGGCCGCTTCGCTTGTGTCCACGATCACCTTCCCCTCCACGACTTCGATGGGGAAGAGATCCAGCGGCCGCGGCGCAGGACCGCTCAGCACCTCGCCTACGGTGTTGTATATAGAGCTGTGGCAGGGACAGTGGAAATGTCCCATGTCATCCCTCCAGGGTACCGTACAGCCCAGATGTGTGCAGCGGTGCCACATCGCCAGCATCCCACCATCCTCCAGCCGGGAGATAAAGAAATTCCCTTTGGCCACATGTCTGATCGTGCCCGGTTCAAATTCCTCCACCAGGCCGGCGATCACCTTTCCACCGAAACCGCCTTCTGCCACGCGAGGTTTGAAGAAACGAAGAAACGCGGCTGCGGCCTGGCCAAACAGGACCACGCCGGCGGCGGCCCAGGCGAAACCAATAAAGCTCCTTCGAGGGATCTTACCTTCATTCTTCTCATTCTTATCTGCTGCCATTTAATCATCCTCCCGCTCTTGAAAAAAGCCGGGTCAAAGGTCGGCCCAAGGGTTGTAACCATTTGGCATCTCCCACGGCCAATAGAGCACAAATCCGGGTCCCCGGAAAAGGAATCCGGAAATCGTGAAGACTACCCCAGAGACCAGGATCAGAGTAAACAACGCTATTATGAGTTCATTGGTATTCGCCTTCAAACGCCAAAGCACCAGGAGCGGCAATCCTGTGAGCACGAGCAAGATTGCCGCAGGGATAAGACCCTGCGCGGCCCATTGGGGTAAGGAATAGCGGAAGATCTCCCGCGCCGGAAAGGCATTGTCGAGCGCGATGTAGGCCGGCACTGCGATCAGAGCGTAGATCGCAGCCCCGGCGGCGATTCGGGCGCCCCGCCTCGATGAGAACCAAATTCCGGCGCCCGCTTTAGAGTTGTCCAAGTAGGGGATCGCAACCAGGAAGGACACCAACGCTCCTGGCAGGATTATCCCTGCCAGTGTCGGGTGCATATGCTCGAGGAGCTCCTGTAAGCCCACAAAATACCAGGGCGCCTTGGCCGGATCGGTTGTCAGCTGGGGGTTGGCGATATCACCCAAAGGCGCTTGCTTGACCAGGGAGAACAGAAATATCGCCAAGCTGACTCCCAGCAGAAGTAATATCTCCCACAGCAACACGATTGGGAACGAGAAAACCGTGTCATCCGGGCCTTTGCCCACCATTGGACTGTCGCCCTTCACCAGCTCTACCAGGGAATAGCTCTTGCCCGGATCCTTGGGGAAGATCTCCTCTCTTGCTTCGTTGGGCTCAGCCATCTTTATTCACCGCCTCAATTTTGGACACAGTGCTGGAGCCCGCCGCTGCGTCGTTGGCCGCCAATCCCCCATCCTTTCTCACTCTCCACACGTGCACGGAGATGAGCAGAACGGTAATCACGGGAAGAACCGCGATGTGAAGCGTATAGAAACGTAAAAGGGTGGGCTGACCGACCTCGACTCCGCCCAATAGCATTTGATTGATCTGGGGCCCGATAAGCGGCGCGTAACCGGCGATATTCGTGCCCACGGTGATCGCCCAATACGATAGTTGATCCCATGGCAGGAGGTACCCGGTGAAGCTTCCGCCGAGCGTAACCAGCAGGAGCACTATCCCAATCACCCAATTGAACTGGCGAGGAGGCTTGTAGCCGCCCGTATAGAAAACGCGTGCCATATGCAGGATTACTACCAGCACCATCAAATGCGCGCTCCACCGGTGCATGTTTCTGGTGAATTGCCCCAGCGGTACCGCAAACTGGATCTCCTTCATGGTGAGATGTGCCTGCTCTACTGAGGGCACGTAGTAGAACATCAACAGCACACCGGTGACGAGCAAGATGCCGAAGGAGATGGCGGCGATAACCCCCAACCCGAAGGAATAGGACCAGCGCAGGCTCTTCCGGCTGACCTTGACCGGGTGCAGATGAAGGAAGATATTGCTGGTGGTTACCAGCGACCGATCCAGCGGATTGTCTGGCCAGCCATGGCGAAAGATAGACCGCCAGACACGGGAGCGGGTCAGCGGAGCCAAACGGCTGCTCGAACTCATTTAATCCCTCCCTCGACTCGCTCCTGAGTTTCGAATACGATCTCCTCCGTGAAGCGGAAGCTTTCCATCCTTACCGCTTCGGTAGGACAGCGGGCGGCACACAATCCACAGCGAATGCAGTGAACCGGGTCGAACAACATCGCGCTCGCAGTCTCCCAATCCTGAGTCCGCGTCTGCACCACTGCGGCGACATTCTCGTCGCCTCGGAGCGCGCCTACCGGTACCAGCTTGAGGCAATCCCAGGGACAAACGTCCACGCATAAGTTGCACAAGATGCACAGGTCGCCGTCGAATATGGGATTGAGCGAGCAGATCAGGCAGCGGTCGGCCTGTTCTACTGCTTCGGATTCGTCGTATCCCACCTCCACGCTCGCCACACCGATGCGCCGTTCTGCGGCCAGCATGCGTGGCAAACGTCTCGGCCAGCGGAGGTAATCTCGCACCGGTCCCGTGTCGGGGTAGTCTCGCACGGACACAGGCGTGAAATACCCGCGCGTGATGCGGCGTGGGACCAAATCCTGCAGGTAGGTATGGATGCCGCGGGCCGCCCTCTGCCCATCGGAAACGGCGTTGATGATCAAGCGCGGCCCGAAGGCGATATCACCGCCCGCGTACACTCCGGCTGCGGTGGTGGCCATTGTCTGCGGGTCCACGACCAATGTCCCGCGTCTCGATACTTCTAACCCGTCCTCGGGTCGCACCCATTCCAACTCTCCGGTTTGGCCGATGGCCACGATCACGCTATCGGCAGGCAGCGTGCGTTCCGTACCCGGCGCCAGGTCAGGGTTGAATCGCCCCTGATCATCGAAAGCGCGGAGCACATCCAGGGTCTCGACGCCCGCGGCATTCCCGTTCTCCCCGATAATTCGCTTCGGGGCCACGTGGTTGTGAATCTGAATACCTTCGCGCTCCGCCTCCAGGATTTCCTCGGGCTCGGCCAGCATTTCCTCGCGCGCTTCGACTACCAGAGCGTGAACTTCTTGGGTTGTCCCAAGTCGGACCGCCGTTCGTGCCACATCCAGGGCCGCCGATAGGTCGCCACCCGACTCTGCGGGATGTCCGAGGCGTGCCGCGGTCCTGGCCACGTCCATGGCCACGTTGCCGCCCCCGATAACTATCACCCGCTGACCCAGGTCCAGGTTATAGCCCCCTAGATTGACGTTGATCAGGAAATCCACCGCTCGCAGCACGCCATCGAGCTGCTCGCCATCGATGTTAAGGGAGTAGCTTCCGTAGCTTCCGATGCCAATGAACACGGCCTCGAACTCCTCCCGAAGATCGGATACCTGAAAATCGCGCCCCAAACGCATGCCCATCTTGAGTTCCGGCCCAAGCGCCAGGATGGCCCGAATCTCGAGGTCGATCAACTCCCGGGGAAGACGGTATTCCGGTACGCCCAGCCGCAGCATACCGCCCGCGGCCGAGGCAGCCTCGAATATCGTGACCTCATGGCCGAGTAGGGCCAGGTCGTGCGCACAAGTTAGGCCTGCCGGGCCGGAGCCCACCACGGCCACCCGTTTGCCGGTTTTCTCTCCGCGTTGCTCGGAGGCCCGAAGGGTGGAGCGGCTGGAAGGAAAGCTGGAATTGCCCAGATCGAAGTCGCCGGTGCTGCCAACGTATGCCGGCCACGCAGGTGGATGCTGCGGCTCGCCTTCTTCTCCGAGGTAAACGCCGTAGCGGTCGTTGACGAATCGCTTCAGCGCGCGGATGGCGATCGGCGCATCGATCTCTCCCCGCCTACACGCTGCCTCGCAGGGAGCGCCGCATACCCAGCCGCAAGCGGAGGCGAAGGGATTGTTCTCCCTGGCGATGAGGTAGGCCTTCTCATATTCGCCGCGCGCGATAGCGGTCACATAGCCGCGCGCGTCTGTTTGAACCGGGCAGGCAAATTGACAAAGCACGGCCTGCCTGTAGAAGGTGAGGTCTGGCAAGGAAACACTGTAGCCCGGCTCCTGCATAAGCGCTCCGGCCCCAGTGTAGCATGGTGGGGTCTGGAATATGTCGAATTAAGGTCTGAAACGGGTGGGAATGGCGGTGCGCGCGCCCTTACTCGAATCTGTAGCCGAAGCCGCGTTCCGTGAGGATGTGCTTGGGATCGCCCGGGTCCTGCTCAAGCTTCTGTCGGAGCGACCAAATGTACCGTTTGACCTGCTCCGTCTCGCCAGCGTATTCAGGTCCCCATGCTTTGAGCAGCAGTTGCTCGGTCGGAACCGGTCGGCCCTGATGGCGGGTGAGCTCCTCTAGCAGGCCGTACTCGCGGGGCGTGATGCCGACTTCCCGGCCCTCCAGGGTGACCCTGCGTCGTTCGAAATCAATGGCCAGATCACCCGAATCTACGCGTCGGTGTGGATCTCGGCTGCCGCGCGTGCGTGCAAGCACGGCGCCGACACGCGCCACAAGTTCAGCAAAAGAGAAGGGCTTGGTGACGTAGTCGTCCACGCCCAGTTGGAAGGCCCGCAGCTTATCAAACTCGCCTTCCTTCGCCGTGAGCATGATGACTGGAATCTGAGATCCCTGGCGCAGCCGGTCACACACCTCCCAGCCATCCATTCCGGGGATCATGACGTCCAGGATCACCAAGTCAGGCTGCTCATCATCGACCCTTTGCAGACCGGAGGCACCGTCCGACGCTACGAGCGGCCGATAGCCAGCCATACTGAGCTGATCTGCCACCAGCCCGAGCAAGGTCTCATCGTCATCAACGACTAGTACGGCCCCCTTCCCCTCAGGCATCTGCACCGCGCCACACCGGCAATGCGAAGGAGAAGGCCGCACCGCCCGTGCTGCGCCCTTCCGCCCATATGCGACCCCCCTGCGCTTCGATCAGCTTTCGGCACACATACAGACCGAGGCCATGCCCATAGGCGGGCTGGGAGTCGCCGCGTTCCGCACGATAGAACTTGTCGAAGAGGCGATCGGGATCGACATCAGGCAGGCCCGGACCGGAGTCGAGTACCGATACGGTCACGTCCGATTGGCTGGCCCAAACCACGATGCCAATGGTGCTGGTCGGGGCAGAGTATTTGTCGGCATTGTCGATGAGGTTGGCCAGGACTTCGGTCAGTCGATCTCGGTCGGCAAGCACCGGGGGCAATCCGGGTTTGTCGATGATCCGGAACTTTCGCTGCGGCGATCGCGCCTGGACTTGTTCCACGATGTCCTTCACCACCGGCACGATTGAGGTTGGTTCCGCATGGATAGCCACCTGGCCGGCTTCAATGCGCGCAGCACTGAGCATCTCCCGCACGAGGGCGTCCAACCGGGCAATCTGCTGCTGCAGGATTGCAAACATGCGGCCGCAGGTTTGGGTAATCGCGGGGCAGTCCGCGCGCATCCGCTCGACTGCGCCTTGCATGTTGGTGAGAGGAGCTCGGATCTGGTGGGAGACGATCGAGACGAAATCAGAGCGCACCTGGTCCAGGCTCTGAAGGTCAAGGTTCGCTTGGGCAAGCTGATCGACCTTTTCTGCCAGCTCCTGGGTCCGATCCTTAACCAATTGGTTCAGGCGCGCGTTCAGGTTGGCGATCTCTTGCTCGCGGCGCTTGCGGTCGGTGATATCGCGCAGGATCACCGACATGGATCCCGGTTCGCTTCGATCCTCAGTAAGTTGGGTGGCGGTTAGCTCGACATCCACGATCTGCCCGCTAGAAGTACGACCGACCGTTTCATAGCCTCGTACGAAGCCGGTCCGCTCCACGGTGTCTGCCAGCCAACGCAGTTCCACCTCTGGAGCTTCGCGGCCGCGCAGGAGTCGCACGAACTTGGATCCCACTATTTCTTCCCGGCTGAAGCCAAAAATCAGTTCCGCCCCTCGATTCCATGAATCAATTTCGAAATCGCGGTTGAGGCTCAGGATGGCGTCGGCAGAGGCCGCCATGAGGGACGCCAGGCGGTTTTCGTTCGTTCGGATCTTTTCTTCGAGCTGTTGCCTCTCTTCTAGCCAGACGCTGACACGGGTCAAGGCCCAATAGACCGCCGCGGGTCCAACGGTGGCGAAGAAGAGGATCTCAACGATGAAGTGAGCTTCATCGCCGAGATTGTCATGAATGATGAGTGCGATACCCAGTTGGTATACAATCACCACCGCGCCCAATACAAGCGGCATGAGTACTCGAAACGATCGTAGTCGATTTCGAAATTCGGTTGAGGGCTGACTTAACATAGAAAGACCTTTCTAAGCGAATTCTGCTCTTGAGGGGCAGCATGGCTCGTACTCAAGTTGCCGCGCGAATTGGCACCTCGGGCAGCAGGTCTACCCACCTTTTTGCTATATGAAAGGCCTCTTGTCAATCGCAATCCCCGCAACCTGAGCAGGCCGAATCGCTCAGGCATGTTGGGCAGGATCGCTCTCGGCCCCTGACGCCTATATCGATACACTCTGAAGATTAGGTGGAAATGCACGAACTAGCCCTGAGTACTTTGAACGCTAACGAAGCCGTGATTCACCTCACAAGCCGGCTCTCCGAAGCAGGCTATCAGGTGACGCGCTCCTTCGATCTCCAGGCCGCAAGGGCGGAGCTGCGCGCTCCGGAGGAATGCCCTTGCCCTCATCACGGGTCGGCGGCGTGCACCTGTCAGTATGTTGTCCTGCTCGTGAATCGGCCGCGTGAGGCGCCCGCGACGCTGGTCATTCACGGGCACGACGATCAGACAAATGTCTCCCTCGAGCGGCGTCAAGACGGATCCATTCCGGCGAGGCTGGAAGAAGCCCTGCGTTCGATGGCCCCGGACCTGGCCGACGCACCCGAAATCCGCGAGAATCCAGCAGACGCAGACCACGGGATAGGTTGAAGACCAGCGACGCGAGATTACAGCATCTTCTGCTGATGGGCCTGGCCGCTGGGTTGGCGCTCAGTGCATGCAGCGGATCGACGGAAACATCTAGAGAATTGGACCGCAGCGGCGAGGTGGGCCAGGTCGTTCCTGTTGAAGGCGGGGGCTCGTACGTGGATATCCTTCCTGCTGAGCTCGACGCGATGCTGCAGGCAGAGGATTTCTTCCTCGTAAACGTGCACGTACCTAATGAGGGGGAAATCCCAGGGACCGAGGCGCATATCAAATTTGATGAGGTGACGCAACGGCTGGAGGAGTTTCCAGAGCAGAAGGACGCCCGAGTCGTTCTCTACTGCCGCAGCGGGGGCATGAGCGCTATTGCAGCCAGAGAGCTTGTCGGCGCGGGCTACACCAACATTTATAATCTTGATGGGGGATTCCGCGCCTGGATGCAGGCTGGATACCCCTTCAATTCCTAAGGAACGCGTGGTTGGAGTGCTCTCTCAAGAACAACGCCCATTCTCGGATGCCAAACTAAGACTCTAAGGAGGTCAATTATGGCAATGGATCCGGTATGTAACATGGAGGTCGAGGAAGCGACGGCCCAATTTACATCAGAACACATGGGGAAGACCTATTATTTCTGTTCCCCTGGATGTAAGAAATCCTTCGATGACAACCCGGGGAACTATGCAAGCGAATCTGGTGGTCACGAAGGTCACGAAGGTCACGAAGGCCACGAAGG
>BTQZ01000022.1:0-37348 GCA_036986135.1 Anaerolineae bacterium
CCGATCCCAACCAACACACTGGTCCCAACCAACACACCGATCCCAACCAACACACCGACCCCAACGAACACACCTACGCCAACGACCACACCGAGCCCGACAACGACCAGCCAGCCGTGGGTCACGATCCTTTCCGAGGATTTCGAAGGCAGCTTCCCCGGCGCATGGCAGGTCCTGGATAATCTGACAGGATATGGAGAATATTATTGGGGCAAACGGACATGCCGGGCATATGCGGGGAGCAACAGCGGCTGGGCCGTCGGTGCGGGATCTAGCGGCAGCCTCCTATCTTGTGGCAGCGACTACCCTAATCGTGCGGATTCGTGGATGGTTTACGGTCCGTTCAGCTTGACCGACGCCACCGACGCAGAGTTGCGTTTCAAAGCTTGGTTGAATACAGAAACTGGTTTCGATAAGGTCTGCCGGTATGCCTCAACGAACGGTACCAATTTTTACGGTAACTGCACCTGGGGCAATTCATCAGGTTGGATTGATCAACTCCTGGATCTGACGACCGTTTACATTCTAGGCGACCTAACGGGGCAGCCCAATGTGTGGGTGGCGCTGCGGTTCTACAGTGACCCGTTGATCACTTACTCTGAGGGCGTCTATGTGGATGACATTCTCGTGCGGAAATGTACTACTGGAGGCTGCTCAGCATCGTACCCTGTCTTGCCCAACTCTCAAAAGAGTGGAATCAGCGATTTCCCAGCGGAGAGAACGCTTGATCTTCCTTAAGAAGACATAAGACTGACGCCGCTGAGCACTTCCAGGACCACCTGGGCTTTGAACTCAGGACTGCCTATCCTGGTGAGACAGGCCAGGGCATCACAATTCCGATGCCCTGAGAGCGTCCTAGAAATGGGGTGACCGCCGTGCCCAGGCAATGAGGCGCACCGACGGTCAGCACAACGGCTCGGCCTCAACCGCCGCTGGCGGCGGATTCGAAGGGGTTTATTAGTTGCCTAAGACGAGCGGTAGATAGATCTCATAGACGGGGGGAGCGAGGGTGGTCTTCCACACACCGCCGTAGGCTGTGCCCGCGTACAGCGTCTTGGGTTGGCCGGCGCTTATGGCGAGGTTGGTAATGGAAAGATTGCCCAAACCCTCGCTAAAGGGTATCCAGGTGGTCCCTCCATCTTGGGACACAAATACCCCGTCTTGTCGGGTGCCTACGTAGATGTTTTCCGGACTTGTGGATCGGTCAATGGCTACAGCGGTGATGTCGGTAGTAGATAGACCGGTCAACTGGGTCCAACTCGAACCGTCCCATTTCATCAAGCCTTCACTCGTGGCTGCATACACGTGGGAGTTCAAGGCAACTTCTATGTCTCGCACCTCCGAAACCCAACATCCCCCAGGGGGAGCAATCGGGCTAATAACCGTCCAATTGCTTGCTCCATCGGTTGACCTGAAAACGTCCCCACATTGTTTGCTTCCAAAGTAAAGGATATCAAGAGAGGTCGGATCAGCGGCCAGCGCAGCAGCCCAAATCGTATTCGTTCGCAACCAGTTTGCTCCCCCATCGGCGCTCCTATACACACCGCCGGCATCCGCTCCCGAGCTTGCCACTGCCGCCAGGATGATATTTGAGTCACCTGGCTTCACCCAGATTTCAGAGACCCGACTGTAGAAATAATTGTCCTTGTTGTAAAACAGCCTTGCGGGTGTCCAATTCTGTCCCCCATCTATGCTCTTGTGAACATAGACGGACTTATCGTATTTGTAACCATCACCACCAAGGAGGGTAGCGGGCACTTGAGGGTCAATAGCAACGGCTCCAAGACCGGTAGGTGAATCTGAACCCAGAAGATAATCCCATGAAGCGCCCCCGTTGGTGGTTGCAGCCAGGTGGTGCCCGCCTCCCCAAATTGCCGCGAATACTGTATCGGAAAGAGTGGGATGAACTGCCAGGTCATAAATCCAGGTATCGTTCATGCCTTGACTTGAGATATTCCAATTCTGTGCCCCGTCGGTAGACTTGTATACACCACCGGCACTAAGCCCGACAAAAACGTCGCTATTTCGCGGATCGATCACGATACTTGAAATGGCCCCCTCAGGGAGACCATTATCTTTTATCGACCAAGTATCGCCGCCATCTGTGCTCAAATGAAGCTCGCTGTGATTGTAGATTTCATCCACAGGCCATGTAGTACGCCACCGACCGGTTCCTGCATAAACAACATCGGGATCATTGGGATCAACAGCCAGGACCCGGATAGAATCACTAAAGTTCGTGCGCGTCCAAACCTCGCCCTGGTCCGTACTCTTATACACATGATCGCCGCCGCCAATAGCATAAATCACCGGCGGATCGAAGCCAGCAGAGCTCATGGCAAGGGCATCGACTTCGTCCGCTGTATAAGGTGGATCAATGTCCTTGCATGCCCATGTTTCTCCCCAATCTATGCTCTTGCAAAAACCATCCGACGCGGAACCCCAGGGACGGACGCCGGCATAGATGCGTGAGGCGTTATCGGTGTCAATAAGGAGAGCCGCTACTGAATCCAATCCAGCGGAATGTTTTAGTTGCCAGGTCTCTCCCCCATCTGCGCTCTTGAAAATGCCCGTGATTTCCCCGGGAGGCTGCTGCAACCACCGGCCAGCGCCGGCATAGAGTATTTCATGATTCTGGGGGTCTATGGCTATCGCATTGATCCTTGCTCCGGAGAGCGTCTCAGAAAGTCCATTCCGCGGTGTCCAATTTATCCCGCCATCCACGCTCTTGTATATGCCATCGGAGGTACCTGCATAGACAATATTGGGATTGTCAGGAGCAACTTGAACAACTCGGATCCATGTGTCAGGAAGGCCCGCCGTGGTCCAGGTGGAGCCTGCATCAATGGTCGCAAGAACACCCCTGCCCGTTCCTGCATAGATTACGTCAGGATTTGAACCGGCCATGGCCAGACTTTTCACATGGCCTCCGAAAGGTCCTCCGCTGGTCCAGGAAGCGGTGCTTGAAGCGACCAACCCGCTCAAGCCGGTTGTCATGGTGAAGAGAATCGGCGAAATAAGCACCAGAACCAGTAGATGCTTTCTCATCTCTTGCACCTCCTAATGTAAGTTACGCCTACGAGAGCATATGCGGCGGTAGGAATGCTGGCCGAAGTCGCGATATGGACGGCCTAGAAGTTGGATCGCGGCGTTGATGTGGAAGAATGAGCCTTGAGCTGTGGAACATCCGCAGTTTTTAGCGGGGAGCGGCAGCTCTGGCCGCGAAATAGATATGCCTAGCTTGTCACCAAGCCAGGCCTCCAGTTCGATCTCCCTGACCGGTCGCGGGCCAGCTCGTCGATATTAATTTCCCCCAAAAGCTGACAGCATGGCGGCGCCACGCCATCTCCACTATACATTTGCAAAGTGGGCGAGTCAACGCGCTGTAATGTTGTGCGGAATCGCCGATGAATGATCCTGGACCTCCTGTGAGCTACCCGTCGTCTAGGCTACGGGTGTCATGGCGAGCAGGTGCAGCATACGAGAATACCTGCTCTCAGCGCTCTTGATGGTAGTGATCTCGACATGTGCGCAGGCAGAGTAGAGGGTGGGGTATCCGGGCCAGAGGATCAAAGATTGGAGATCGTAATGAAGATCAACGACTTTGTGTCCGGTCCTTCGAATGAATGAGTCGGTGACGGCGAGCAAATGGCGTTCGAGACGAATATGTCGCCCTAAGCGCCAATGGGCGGCGGATTCGAAGGCGGTTAGTAGGTCCTTAAGACGAGCGGTAGGTAGATCTCATAGACGGGGGGAGCGAGGGTGGTCTTCCACACTCCGCCGTAGGCTGTGCCCGCGTACAGCGTCTTGGGTTGGCTCGCGCCTATGGCGAGTTTGGTAATGGAAAGGTTCCCCAAGCCCTCGTTAAAGGATATCCAGGTGGTTCCTTCATCTTCGGACACAAATACGCCATTATCTCCGGTGCCTGCGTAGATGGTTTCCGGACTTGTGGATCTGTCAATGGCTAGAGCGGTGATGTCACTGGTAGGTAGACCGCTCAACTGGGTCCAACTAGAACCGTCCCATTTCACCAAGCCTTCATCCGTCGCGGCATACACGCGGGAGTTCAAAGCAACTTCTATGTCTCGCACCTCCCAGAACGGACATCCCCCAGAAGGGGCACTGGGACTTATGTCCGACCAGCTACTTCCCGCGTCAATTGACTTCTTAACGTACCCACAGTGTTGAGTTCCAAAGTATAGAATCTGGTCGTTTGTAGGATCGCTGGCCAGCGAAGTGGCCCAAAAGCTGTACGTTTGTGACCAGGTTGCTCCCGAGTTCGTGCTCTTATAGACGCCGCCACCAACTGTTCCATAGCCTGCAACTGCCACCAGGATGGTACTTGAATCATTTGGCTTCACCCAGATGTCAGCGGTTCCTACCCGGTGAAACCCTGTCATGGAGAATAGGTAACCGGTACTCGTCCAACTTTGCCCTGCATCTGCGCTCTTTTGGAGGGAATAGAGCCTATTTGATCGGAGTGCCCAACCGAAACCCGCATAGATGGCGGAAGGGTTCTGAGGGTCGATCGTAAGCGCCCCGCGATTGGTGCTTATGTTGGGCAGATCGCCCCATGAAGTGCCGCCATCGGTCGTTTTGGCCAGGTGGTGACCGTAGCCATAAATCGCTGCGAATACCGTATCTGAAGAAGTAGGATCGATGGCCAGGCCCTCTATGAAGGTACCATTCAGACTCGAGGCATTCCAGCTCTGCGCCCCGTCGATCGACGCATATACCCCGCCTGTAGAAAAACCATCATAGACGGCACTGTCGCGCGGATCAATCACGATGCTTGAGGGGCCTCCCGGAGGAAGACCATTCGCTTTCAGAGACCACGTGGCGCCAGCATCTATGCTTTTATACTTTCCTACATAGATAACATTGGGATCATTTGGATCAACAGCCAGGGCATAGGGTGGGTTGATGGGTATATCGGGCACATTGGTGGGAATCCAACTCTGGCCGCTATCGATGCTCTTGTACAGATCCGCTCCACCTGCAAGAGCATAGATTGCAGCGGGGCTTGAACCAGGCGGGGTCATGGCAAGCGCAACGATCTGCTCTTGGAGTAATGGCATGCCCAACCACGTTTCTCCCCCATCTATGCTCCGGCCAAGAGCATAGCCACTGCCCTTGGCGAAAGTACCGACGTAAATGTACGAGGAGTCGTCGGCGTCAATCAGGATAGTCATTACGGCATCTTCCGCCGCGGCGTCGTACTTTTCGACCCAGGTATCGCCTGCATTGGTGCTCTTGAAAATGCCGACGATTTCCGTGTCAGATATTGACCGAACCTCTCCGGTTCCTGCAAAGAGGATGTCAGGATTGAGAGGGTCTATGGCGATGGTCTGGACCCGTGCACCGGACAATCTCTTTGTCCCCCATGTACTACCGCCATCCTGGCTCTTGAATAGGCCATCATCGGTGCCGGCATAGACGATTTGGGGATCGGCAGGATCAACTTGGACAACTTGGACTCCACGAGGACGAAATCCCCCTATTGGTCGCAGGCGCCCCGTCTTGGGAAAGCCGGTCGTTGTCCAGGTAACTCCTCCATCGACTGTCTTGAACAGACCGCCTTCCGTTCCAGCATAGATGACGTCAGGATTTGAAGCGGCCATGGCCAGACTGTTCACATAGCCGCCGTATGGTCCTCCGGTGGTCCAGGGAGCGGTGCCTGAAGCGACCAACCCGCTCAAGCCGGTTGTCGTGGTGATCGTCATAGAGACGAGAATCGGCGAAACAAGTATCAGCACCAGTAATTGCTTTTTCATTTCTTGCACCTCTTATGTAAGTTACGCCTACGAGAGCAAATGCAGCGGTAAGAATGCCGGCCAAAGTCGCGAGATGGACGGCCTAGTAGTTGGATCGCGGCGATGATGTAAGTGAAGATGATCCGGAACAGAGCGGCTGCTCCAGGTGTGAAAACAAACGGCCTAGCTCGTCACCAAGCTAGGCCCTCACCTCTAACTTGCCGGCCCACGACGGGCCGGCGCGGATGTGTTTTCCCCCCCCAGTGTGCGGCAGCTTGGTCGCAAACTGCCTAGTCCAGTATACAGTTTCTGGCCGCGCTGATCAATTTGTCAAGCGCCGGGACCGGGCTCTCTACCTTGAAATCAACGGAAGGTAGATTGCGTAGACCGCGATGATCTCCGTCTGAATCGTATCTTCGATGCCAGGATCACCTTGGCTGACCACGAGGATCTCCAATAACTCTCGCCCATCAGCGCCGGCGGGGTGATTGACGGAGACATTGATAACTTGGCTCTCACCGCTGGCTAAGGTCATATTGCTTGGAACCGAACCGAGATCGGCCCATCCTGGGCCACTCGATGCAGCGGTGATGGTATAGGTGTCGCTATTGCTCCCATCATTGCTGACGATATAGCTGAACGTGCTGGTTCCGGCGTCTTTGACATTTATCGTGGCTCCAGGCACGCCCGAAATGGAGACCTGATACGGCTTGAATATCAAGCTGTCGACTTCGTCAGTTATTTCATCGGATGCGATCGTTTCGGTGGGAAGGACCAGTGTGGCGCCTGCCTGACCCACGGCCCCTCCGGTGTAAATGAGTTTGTCCCAATCGCTCTGGCTCCGGAGCAAGCGCAACACAGGGTCCTGGGAATTGGTGAAACCGATGTGAATGTTCCTTCCGGTTACCGTGTCGCTCGTATCAGTATCGCAGTTCCAGTCAATGCCGCTGTTGGCATTCGTCACTAATCTCTCGTCATTGAGGGCACAAAAGTACCTAGTTCCATAGCTATCTACGGCAGCGCCGCCATTTAGACCCACACTTTCATTCAGGCCGGCCCCGCCGACCCTTTCATCCAATTCAGGGAGAGTAAAACGGGAATAATCGAATCTGCCTTCCTGGCCATCTTTATACAGACCCTGTGTTTGGAACGAGTAATTCATCACGCTCAGGTAGTTTGGCTTCCTATTGACGTGATCAATACCTCCGTGCCTTAGCCCAAGATTGTGCCCTAGTTCGTGCATCAACGTGCCGGCTTGTTGGTTTGTTGTGCCCACTTGATTCGTCCAGGAACCGAGACTCACTATGAAATCGCTCGCGCCATCGGCAAATGCTGCGCCAGCGTCGCCATTACGTGATATGCCGCTGGTGCCGTCTTTACCACCTAGGTTATGGGCGAAAATGACATAGTGAAATATCGGCAGGCGTGCCGCCGCAAAGTTGTTGTCCTTTAACCCCTGAAACTCACCCCACTGATAACTGTTTCCAACCGTCGCTCCTAAATCATCGTCGTGTGTCAACACATCGGATTGGCTCAGTGCGCCCCATTTGTCGCCATTGGCCGGGTTCATAACGCTGTTTGAGCCGTAATCGACATGTAGGGTTATGCCGGTACTTCCATCAGGGTTAAGTACAGGCGCATCTTCAAATGCCTGAACAACTTTGCGAATAGCTGCAGGTTTTGGCTTGTGGCTGTGGTCTGTGAGGCAGAAGCCCAATATGCAGGTTCCGGTATTCTTACGCATGTAGTCAATCTCAATAAAGATGTCCGGCTTCAGAGGATTGGCGCCCATGGCTGGCAAGTCAACATCTATTGTGCCATCTCCGTCAGAATCAAACCCGTTTTCCTCCCATTCATCCAGAAGCCCATCCCCGTCAGAGTCCGGTAGAGCACCTCCTCCACAGGTAGCGTCTGCGCTCCAGAAGAAGTTGTCCAAGAATACAGCAGAGTCGAAGATAGAATCCCCTAGGTCCTGGATGGAAATAACGATGCGGACTTGCGTATTCGCGCTTACATCCGTCCTTGCTCTCAGCAGGGGGGTTTTGCCGTCATACGTGCTTGAAGTGTTCGCCGTGACTCCGAAGACGGTATTAACGTCAATGATGTTCCCCGCGTTGTCAAATGCAAAATTCAGGGGGGCAATCACTTGATTCCCCACGATAGTAAAGGTTGAATCTCCCTTCTCGGCGATGAAGGCGTCGTTGTAGCTGAAACCAACAAACTCCGGAAACTCCTCGGAGTAAAAGGCGAAATCGAAACTGAGGCAATTAACCCCTGCAGGAACCTGTAGAGTGAGGTCCAGCTGCATTAGATCGTTGCCTTGAGAGTTGTTCAAGCCAGACAAGACAGCGCTGGTGCTAGAACTGGAATTGGGCGCATCAGCACTTTGCGCATTTCCGGTAGATAGAATCGCAAACGTACCGCCTTTGGTAGGAAAGTGAATTCCCAGGGGGCTATCCCCAATGCCTGCACCTTGAGGATCGCTCCCATTAAAACTGGCCGATACGATCCAACCAGCTTGGACCTCCATGGCCGCTGCTAACTGAATGGCTGTGGGACCAGTCGTCACTCCAGCGATGAATCCACCCTCATCGTCCGGGAATGTCGGATCTCTGGCGGGAAACTGCGGAGGTGGCGTTGGAGAGAGCGCCAATGCCACGGAGGAGACGCCGGCTGCAGCACCGGCGGTAAGCGTGACCCCTAGAATTATTACTGCCACAATCAGAACAGTCAAAAGCCGTCGCATCATGCTCCTATCTGCTATCCCATTATCGAACTTGTGTTTCTGGTTCTAGGGTGAAGGGACGGTCACCGTTTCGGACAACGGGCTCTCATTGCCATAAATATCCACCGCTACCACAGCAATGAGGGCTACGTCCGCATCAGCCTCCACTTCGTGCGTGAAATCATATCGCTCAATATTGTCTCCTGATGCCATGACCTCTCCGGCCTCTTTCCAATCGTTGCTGTCCTTCGTTTGTTGGAGAATAAGATAGTGTGAAATTACATCGGATCCTGTCCCCAGCCACGAAATCCCAAGCGTCCGACTATCGATCCACTCAACTAGTAATCCAGAAGGAGGGAATGGAAGCCGCTGGGAATCCTCCTCCAGAGTTACTCCACCGGAGTCGCCTTGCTCAACCTCTGAATTAGCGTCTGATTCAGTAGGACTTCTCGGAAGGGCCGAGGGGAGTACGGCGGCCGTAAGTTCCAATTCAGCGTTTTGGCCTACGTCCGTAGCGGATACTTGAGGTGGCAGGGTTATGGCAATCTCCGCACCGGTCTGAACCGTTGGTGCATCGGCCAAACATCCTCCAAGAATGCCAAACCCCAGGCTGCCAACTGCAAGCACGAGGATCCGGCTATCCATATACCAGCTCAATAATGGCTCAAAACGCGATGTAGATTGAAATGGGAGGCGGGAGCGTAACTGGAAATCGCGAGCGGGAGCGATCCCCTGATCATCCCCAAGGCAGGGGATAGAAACGCAGGTCGTACATCCCCCTCCCTCCGAGATTGGAACCATTCTAACTCTAGCATAGATGGAAAGCGTGAGTCAACTTGATGTATTGGCTCGGATGCGTTAAATGAATCCAGCACCAATTTTATGTATGATGAATGTTGCACCGTGACCGTTCTCACAATCAGATCCTGAGGGTAATCCCAGGCATCGGGGAAGCCACGCGCATTCACCAATAAATGCGAGCCCGACTTTGCACCCTCTGCATGTGGCGGCCGATGAGCACAGCGATGTGACCATCCAGAATATTACAGCTGCCGCAAACGTAGGCCCTGGTTGGAGCGTAGATTCAACCTCCAGTACGGACCTAAATCTCGTTCTCATCCGCAACAGCATCATTTGGGGAAACCAAGGTGGCGATGGGGATCTTGGCTGCGCGGAAGGTGTCTGCGATGTATTCCGCTCAGATATTGGCGGGGATTGGGTCTACCCAGGAGGTGGAAACATCAGTGCTAATCCGATGTTTGTGGACCCGAGCGGTGACTATCATCTGGCAGTTGGCTCCCCCTCCTCGCCAGAGGCGATGGAGAGCATATCCACCGAATCCGCTCACGGCAATCGAACCCTGAATCAATACAATATAGGTAGGCTAGGCACGCAAAGTTCTATGCGGGGCTCATCATGATCTTACCCACCAATACTGCACAGGATGAATCTCGGAAGCGCGGTCTGATATCGATCTCGGTCGTCAGCCATGCGCAAACGAAGCTTGTGTCTCGCCTGTTGAGCTCACTCGAGCGCTACGAGACCGATCTGGACTACGAGTTGATCCTGTTGGAAAACCTTCCCGGCGCACTCGACCAGGATTGGAGCGCTCTCGACCACCCCGTGAAGTTCGTGGCAAATGACAAGGCACAAGGTCTGGCACGCAACTGGAACGCCACCTTCACCCTTTCCAGAGGAGAATACTTCTGTCTCTTGAATCCGGATCTCGTCTTTGTGGAGCCAGTATTTGCCAGCCTGCTGGAGAACATCCACCGCGGTGGGGCGGATATCGTGGCGCCTACCGTCTACGACGCTTCAGGTCGGCTCCAGTCTTCGGCCCGCGAGCTGCCCTCCGCTTGGTCCCTATTGATGCGGCGAATGTCTCGGGGCTACGCTGAACTTGAAGACCTAGAACTCCTGCCGAGCGAGCCAGACTGGATCGCCGGCATGTTCCTGCTCATGCGGTCAGAGGTGTATCAAGAGCTCGGTGGGATGAATGAGCGTTATTATCTCTACTTCGAGGACGTGGACTTCTGCACGCGGGCCCGGTTTGCCGGCCACCAGCTCTTCCTTGATAAGCGAGTAAAGGTTGTGCACGACGCGCAACGAAGCAGCCGGAGACACCCCAAATACCTGGCGTGGCACGCCGCAAGCGCCTTGCGCTTCCTCTCTTCGCCGGCATACCGTCGGGCGCGCAAGCAGGGCGCCTAATCCCCTAATGCCGCTTGATTTCGGGGTAGGATAATCTCGATCGCCCCAAGGATGCTAAGATCATCCGGCGCGTAGGAGGGCTCCGATCCCCATCTCATGAAACGTTCCACCTTAGTTATTGAACCGAGAGCCGCCGCAGATCGCATCCTGGATCGTTGGTACCTCCTTCTCCTGGCGGGGCTTGCCGGAGGTCTGGCAGGCCTCATATTCAGTGTCGTGCGCGCACCGGTATTTGAGGCGGATGCCGTAGTTGCGATCAACATCGACTACGGCCGTACAGAGCCGCTCGAATTGATCGTCGAGGACCGAGCCCTCGACCGAGTCTGGCAGTTCCTGACCTCAGATCAGATTCTGACTGCCGCTTCGGAGAAGCTTTCCGCGCAATCAGCCAGCTCGACGGCCTGGGAGAGTCCCGAGTCGATGAGAGAGTACGTCCGCCTGGAGGCAAGATTGTCCGATTGGCATTTCATCGCCCGGAACGAAGATCCAGAGACCGCGGCTATGATCGCCAATGCATGGGCCGAAGCGGGAATCGAGGGGTTAGATGAGGCCTATGCTCATGCGTGGACGGCGTTCTCGCTGCAGAACGGCCAGCTTGATGTCTTCTGTTTTGAACAGAGCCAGCCACTGACCCCGGATTCGATAGCCAATTGCCTCGCAAGCGGACCCAATGTCGACTCGGAAAAGCTCGAGTCGCTAATTGGGGAGATCGCGGCCAGTCACGGGATCCTGCCTAGTTTGTCGTATGAGTTGATGCGGTCGGCCACTCCGCCCGACTCGCCTGTCGTGTGGAACCGAGGCGCCCTGGTGATCTCCGGTGCAGTTATAGGATTGCTCATAGCCGGAGTGGTCCTTGCCCTATATCCAAAGTCGGGGAATCGAGAGCCGGAGGTCGAGACCGCTGGCGTCGACGAGGAGACCAGCTGATCAGATCCGATCTCGTCATTGGGGGAATTCCCATTCTGAAGCTAGCACTCTCGGCGGCCGCGAGCGTCCAAACTGTCGAGCATGATTGGCGTGAGGTCCGTTAGGAAGGCAGCAATCGAGGCAGAAAGTCGGTACGACCGGGCGATCTGGTGGTTGTGGGTTTCGCTCCTGGTGACTATCCCAATTACGAGCTTCCCTCTGGTTGCCCGAGTATTGAAGGGCAGCACGGTAAATCCGCTGTCCGCCGTGCCGATGGCTGCCATGATCGGCATATGGCTACTCAGGCGGTCTGGCTCCCGCCTGGAGATCCCGAAGCTCGCGATTCCGCTCTTGCTCTTTGTACTGGCAGCCGTCCTGTCGAGCGCCCTGGCATCATTCCTGGGAATAGCCCCCTTTAAGGGCCAGTCTTACGTGGGCCGCGAGCTGCGTTCTGTGATTACGCTCGCCACCGGCCTTGGCTTCTATTTCGCGCCGCTTCTTGTCGTATCGTCGCGCAAGAAACTTCGCGCGAGCCTGCGGTGGGTGTATGTGGGGGCCGCCCTGACGCTTGGATGGTCCACCGTGCAGGCCACGCAGCTCGGGAGCCCTCCGCGCGCATTGTTCGACAATCTGCAAGTCGTACACCGCATGTTCTCCCTGCGCGATATGCTCCCAGATCGAGTGACGGGGCTGGCCTTTGAACCCTCCTGGCTGGCAGACCAGTTGGTAATTTTGTACATTCCGCTCGGTCTGGCGGCTGTAATTCGAGGGTATTCGGTCTTCGGACGGAAATCCTCCTGGCGTTCGCCTGAGCTCGTGATATTGGTGTGGGGATCGCTCATGCTCTTCCTCACCTTTTCCCGGATCGGCATGCTGGCCTACCTCGCGCTTCTTCTCGTGTTTGCCGTGATCATAGGCGGGAAGCTCAAGCATGCGATCGTCCAGAGGTTTGCGGCATCTGAGGGCCAGATGATGATGCTCGACAACCCTTGGAAAGCGCGACTTCGACTGCTGCAATGGCCACTGATATTGGCGATGATCTTGAGTGCCAGCGTTCTTGCAGTTTTCATCGCTTCACGGATTGACGCACGCATCGCCAGGATTTTCGAGACGGACTATGCATCACTCCTGCAAGGCGCCAAACATCCGTTTCTGTATTCTCTGGCGGCACGTCTGGCTTATGCGGAAAGACTGATGTATTGGATTGCGGGCCTCCGCACTTTCAGCCTGTACCCACTGCTGGGAGTAGGTTTGGGAAACTCGGGCTTCTTTTTCCTCAACACGGTTCCCTACTTTGGATCCTACTTGCCGGAAATCCTGGCGGTTGCGAACCCCGGAATCGCCCAATTCCCAAACGCTAAAAGCCTGTGGGTGCGTCTCCTGGCCGAAACGGGGATTGTTGGATTCGTCTTCTTCGCGGTCTGGTTGAGTCTGCTGGCCGCGGCAGCCTGGTCTCTCCAGAAGCGAGATCGGGGGGTGAGAGGAGTGGTTGCGCTGGGCGCCCTGTTTACCCTTGGGGCACTTGTGGTCGAGGGCTTTAGCCTGGACACGTTCGCTCTCCCCCAGCTCTGGATCGCGCTGGGAATATTTACGGCTGCGCTGCAGATCGATGAAGGGAGTCCCGAGAGCCCTTAGCTGCCTATCTCCTGCTTCAATGGTAGACTCTTGGCCCACCCCTGCCTGCGACTCAAGCCGCAGCTGGCAGTGACTCGCTTGCTCCCACGTGGGGATGCAAAAGGCATGGTTCCTGTATGGTCCCCCAGGTCTCAGTTATCGTCCCCTGCTATAACGAACGAAACACGATCACGTCCCTCTTGGAGGCATTGCGGAAGCAGACAATCGAGCCCGATCAATTCGAGGTTGTCGTAGCGGACGGAATGTCTTCGGACGGTACGCGGGAGACTCTTCAAGCATATGCCGATGAATATCCGAGTTTCGACCTGCATCTCCTCGATAACCCATCACGTTCGATCCCGGCGGCCCTCAACAAAGCCGTGGATGGCTCGGTGGGGCGTGTCATCGTGCGCATGGATGCCCATTCACTGCCCAGTACGGACTACGTCGAGCGCTGCCTAGAAGTGCTGCGTGAGACAGGCGCGGCCAATGTCGGCGGCGTATGGGAAATCCGTCCCCTCGGACAAGGATGGCTGGCACGCGGCATTGCAGCTGCAGCAGGCCACCCGTTGGGCGCCGGAGACGCACGATACAGGATCGGCGGTAAAGCCGGGGAGGTCGAGACAGTTCCATTCGGCGCCTACTTACGGAAATGGCTCGATAGGGTGGGACCCTTCAATGAGGAGTTACACACAAATGAGGACTACGAATACAATCTCCGCTTGCGGCATGCGGGCGGCGTAATTTGGTTTGACCCAAGCATTCAGAGCACATACTATGCGCGACCAGATCTCCCTTCGCTCCTTCGCCAGTACATACGATATGGCTACTGGAAGTCACAGATGCTCCGACTCTATCCGGATTCGATTCGATGGCGTCAGGCCATCGCACCGGTGTTTGTCATTACACTCTTAGGCCTATTCTTTGCCGGGTTGCTTCACCCCGCGGCGTGGGTGGCCTTGCTTGCTACTGTTCTTGTCTACGGCTCGGTTCTAGTTATCGTAGGCGTATGGGAGGCGCTTTCTCGAGCAGACCCAGGACTAGCATTCGGAATCCCGTCCGCCCTGGCGGTGATGCACCTGAGCTGGGGGGGCGCTTTCCTATGGGGAATGATTCGTCCGAGAGTAGGCAGAGGCAAAACTAATGGCCAGGGCTAAAACCAGTCAGCTTCGACTGCAGTCCGGAGAACGCAGGCTGATCCTCATAGTCGGCGATCTTCTTGCGGCCTCCATAGCGACTTTCGGAGCGATCGCACTGTGGTCACAAGTCGACTGGCTCGGCTTCTCAATGGATTTTGTACGGGCGCGGGCTGCATGGTTCATCCTTCTCCCAGCGATATGGCTGGTACTTATGGTCAATCTCTACGACGTGCGTCGCGCCTCTTCCATGAGAGAAACCTTCAGGGCGGTGATTCTGGCTGCCACCATCGGTGGGTTCCTGTACCTGGCCGTCTATTTCACATCCGAGCCCGGCTCTCTTCCGCGCCTTGGCATGCTCTACTTCCTGATCTTGGCCGTCCTCCTTACCTTGATCTGGCGATTCATCTACATTCAAGTCTTTACCGGCAGAGCATTCATGCGCCGCGTGCTTCTTATAGGTGCAGGCGAAAGTGGCCGAACTTTCTTGGAAGAACTAGTCCGCATAGAGCCACGACCATTTCTAATCGTGGGGCTCATCGATGACGACGAGTCAAAACACGGATCTTCGGTGAGCGGATATGACGTGATCGGTGGCAATTCCACGCTGCCCGATTTAATCGAGCAAGAGGATGTCTCGGACATTATCGTGGCAATCACTGGGACGATGAAAGGCGATATGTTCCGAGCGTTGCTGGATGCCCAGGAGCAAGGCGTCGAAATCACAAGAATGCCGGCCGCCTACGAGGAGGTCCTGGGCCGCGTTCCGATCAACTACCTCGAATCAGACTGGCTGCTGAGATCTTTTGTTGACGAAGTCCGAGTCAGTGGCCTGTATCTGCTGACAAAGAGGGTGGTGGATATCGTTGGAGCATTGGTCGGCACGTCGGTATTGGTGCTCCTCGCGCCTTGGGTGGCCCTAGCCATTGTCCTTGAAACGGGTCGCCCGGTGATGTATTCGCAGACTCGGCTGGGGCAGGGCGCTCTCCAGTATAGAGTCCTCAAGTTCAGAACGATGGTCGCGAACGCTGAGCCGGAAGGCAAGGCGGAGATGGCGGTTCGGGACGATCCACGGGCAACCAGAATCGGGCGACTGCTGCGGCGGACCTATATTGACGAATTGCCTCAGTTCTGGAATGTTCTCCGCGGTGAGATGAGCCTGGTGGGACCCCGACCGGAAAGGCCGGAGCTAGTGGAGGACTACGAAAGCTACGTGCCCTTCTATCGAGCACGCATCCTGGCCAAGCCGGGGATTACCGGCTGGGCGCAAGTCAACTATGGCAAAGGCGCCTCCGTACAAGGCGCGGCGGAGAAGCTGGAATATGACCTGTACTACATCAAGCATCGGGGTGCGTGGATGGACCTATGGATCATCCTGCGAACCATTGGGAACGTGTTTGGATTGAGAGGGATCTAGTGAGCTCGGTGCTTATCACAGGTGGTGCGGGTTTTATCGGCTCAGCAATTGGCCGCACGCTGGCGAAGAGGGGCCATCAAGTTAGAATCCTTGATGACCTCTCGAATTCGTCAGAGGCTGCCATCGCGGATATCAATGCCGAGCTTACTATTGGCGATATTCGCAATTCTGATCTTGTCATCGAGCTCGCGGAAGGCGTGGACTGGATCTTTCATCAGGCGGCCTTGGTTTCTGTCCCAGGGTCGATCGAGGATCCAATCGGCTGCTATGAGATCAATGTGGCAGGCACGCTCAGCGTGTTGGAAGCCGCAAGGCACGTGGGCGTAAAGCGCGTGGTATTGGCCTCTTCGGCTGCT
This sequence comes from Anaerolineae bacterium, assembly GCA_036986135.1. Classification (GTDB taxonomy): domain Bacteria; phylum Chloroflexota; class Anaerolineae; order Anaerolineales; family E44-bin32; genus JADFRG01. The sequence continues at coordinate 16,119 of BTQZ01000022.1, forward strand.
GTTTATGGCGAGTCGGGCGTGCCGGTGTCCGAAGATGCTCCCAAGCAGCCGCTCTCCCCCTATGCCGCTTCAAAATGGGCCATGGAACAGGCAGCTCTGATGTACAAAGAAGTTTACGGGCTGCCCACCGTCTGCTTGCGCTACTTCAATGTCTACGGCCCACGACAGCGACCGGATTCGATGTATGCGGCGGTGATTCCGGCCTTTGTCAATGCCATGATTCTTGGGGAACCGACCACAATATACGGCGATGGAGAGCAGCGACGTGACTTTGTGCACGTGGACGACGTCGTGCGCGCGAACCTGCTGGCAGCCGAAGGCGATGAGACAATCGGGAAAGTACTAAACATAAGTGGTGGCGGAGCGGTGACCATCAACGAGCTGGCAGGGATCTTGCAAGAAATTATCGCAGATGCACCGGCACCGGTTCACGGACCCTCAAGGGAAGGGGATATCTACTTCTCCGAAGCGATCATCTATCGAGCATGGGAAGCGTTAGAATATCGTCCAGAAGTCGCATTGGTGGAAGGACTGCGGTCCACGGTAGAATGGTTCCGCCAAGAACGGCTTCAAACCCCTCAGTGAAACCCCGAATTCAGATTCGCAACCGCACGATTCTGCTAGGCGACCTGGTACTGATCGTCACCGCGGTACTGGCCAGCTATGCCCTGCGGCTCGAGCTGGGGCCGGCGTTTACCTTCTACCTGCCCACCGCGTGGGTGATGGTGGCCGTTGCGCTCCTGGTCAAGCCGGTCATCTACTACTTCTTCGGTCTTTATCGCCGCTACTGGGTATATGCCAGCGTACGCGAGCTCAGGATCATTGCCGCGGCCGTAGTCACGGCCTCGGTGGCGGTGGCTCTGATCTTGCTTCTCATTGCGAGCCTGGGCGGATTGGCGCCCGGATTCCCTCGCTCGGTTATCGGCATTGATCTTGTCCTTTCATTGATAGCTGTGGGAGGGTTGCGCCTGACCGTTCGGCTCTTGGCCGAAAGTGGCCAAATCAGCCACCGAGGCAACGGCAACGGCCGCCCACACGAGATGGTGGTTGTTGGCGCCGGAGACGCGGGTGTCCTGGTCGTACGGGAGATGCAGCGAAATCCGCAGCTCAACATGAAACCCGTCGCATTTGTTGACGACGACCCCGAGAAGCTGAAGAAAGACATCCACGGCGTTCGGGTCGCAGGTTCGCTTGCGGATCTGGAGAACGTGTTGCACCGCTATATCAAGCCCGAGGTCGTAATTGCTATTCCAACCGCACCGGGTACGGTGGTCCGAACGGTGACGGAAGTCTGCCAGCGCAATGAAGTGCCCTTCCAGACCATGCCCGGTATGTACGAGCTCATCGGTGGGAGGGTCAGCGTCAACCGGTTGCGCAAAGTGGATATCTCCGACCTGCTGCGCCGGGAGCCCGCGCATATCGTAGACACTGCGGTTGGCAAAACCATCGCAGGGAAACGCGTCCTGGTCACCGGGGCAGGGGGCTCGATCGGCCTTGAGCTGTGCCGACAAGTGCTGCGCTGGAATCCTGAGCACTTGGCGATGCTGGGTCATGGCGAGAACAGCATCTTCGAGGCGCTTCTCGACCTGAAAGAGGATCTCCCAGACGCCGACCCTCGGCCGATCATCGCGGATATCCGAGACGTAGACCGAATTCGCGAGGTGTTTGCGGATTATCGTCCCGAAGTCGTATTTCACGCCGCGGCGCACAAGCACGTACCGCTCATGGAGATCAACGTTGAGGAAGCAATCACCAACAACGTGCTCGGTACACAGAGCGTGGTACGCGCGGCCCTGGCTTCCGGTACGGAACGCTTGGTCCATATCTCCACCGATAAGGCTGTACAGCCTACGAGTGTCTACGGGGCGACGAAGCGGTTCTCTGAGCTGGTCGTGCGTGACGCGGCTGTGGGCCGCCGCCGCAATTTCGTGTCGGTGCGCTTCGGTAACGTGCTAGGCAGCCGCGGCAGCATGGTTCCGCTTTTCCAAAGACAGATTGCGAAGGGCGGTCCGGTGACCATCACTCACCCGGACATGAAACGTTTCTTCATGACCATCCCCGAAGCGGTCCACCTCGTACTTCAGGCGGCAAGCATAGGCCGCGGCGGGGAGCTTTTCGTGCTTCGCATGGGCGAACAGGTGCAGATCCTGGAATTGGCGCAGGATCTCATTCGGCTCTCCGGTCTGGAGCCGGGCAAAGACATCGAGATCGAGTTCACAGGAATCCGACCCGGTGAGAAGCTGAGCGAAGCGCTGTGGGATGAAGGGCTCGATTATGAGCCCACGGTGCACCCGGATGTCGTCAGCGTGAACGATTCGGAAGTGCTTGAAGCGGATCAGCTGGATGCGACGATCGATGAGCTCGTTCGATTGGCGAAGGAAGGCGACACGGACGCAGTGGTCGGCCTACTCTCCGAACGTGTGCCGGGAAATCGACTCGGCGAAGCTCCACCCCCCGATCTAACCTACCTCTTTTAAGCCCCCACGTACTCACTCATCCCAACCCGGCTGGTTCGCCGCCAGGCTCTGGATGTCGTAGTACCACTCCGCGCAATTGTTATAAAAATAATTGGGATCGGGCTGCAACTCAGCCACGTCCGGGATGATGTGGTCAATCAGCACCACTTCGATCTCCGCAGCTCCCGCGCGTCGCTCACTCAGAATATCAGAGTGGCGCGCGTCCCAAAAGCGAGCCCATCTCTGGTAGCGATCTAATCCATCGAGCGTGCTGACCATGCCTGCGAGAGCGTAAGCCCCGGCAATTACAGCTGCCACGCCCGCAACTCGCAGTGCGGTCTTTTCGTACCTACGAGGTTGAGCCTCGAGAAGCGACCCAAGGATCGCACCGACCGCCGCGACGGCAAACGCCACCGCGAACGCGGCCAGGATCAATGCCCTTCCGACCGGATAGCTGGACTGAGCATAGGCGCTGGGGAACATAGAGGCCAAGATGACCAGAAGCGAAGCAACTCCAACCGACGCAATCCCGATAAGAGCCTTTCGCCAGCTGCTAACGAGTCGGGACCCGGATTGTCGAGCGCTATGAGCCGCGAGCCAGAAGGCAACCGCAAATAGCGCCATGGCCGGTGCGATCTGCTGCGGAAAAACGCTGCGCATGTAAAGGTAGCCGTGATAGACGGAGAGCCGCAGCAGCTCCAGCAAGCTTCCGGCTTGATCAAGAGTCGCCAACCTCGATTCGTTTGAGGGGGAGAAAGCCAGGATCGCAATCGCCAATAAGGTTCCAGCCCCTGAGGCCACCATGATGGCAGTCACGGAAGACTTGGAGCGATTCACGGTTCTCGTGACGGCTATCGCGGCGATGGCTAACAGGCTCATCTGTACCACGGCGGCTGTTTCCGAATAGGCTCCCGCAAACAGCGAAAGCACGAAGATACCGACCAACGACAGAGTGGACGCCCGGGCGCCCTTGGCTTGTCGGACCATGATGGCCGCGATGAACGGATAGATGACCAGCGGCATGAGATAGGGAAACATCCCCGATCGCCAATACAGCGATTGCACCAGCTGTGGCGTGATCAGCAGGGTGACGAGCATCAGCGCTTCGCCCGCCAGGATTGGCTCCAGCGCTTTGAGACGAACCCCGCCGGCAGACGCAGTTTCTCGCAAGAGGAGCACGAGACCGATAAGCCACACGAGGAGCACCAGAGCTGGAAGCACCGCGCTGGCAGCTGGACCTATCATGTCGGCGATACCGGATGAGATCGTCAATGAAAGGCGATTGCCGTGAAAGGGGCTCGGACCGGCGTACGTGTTCCAGATCGTCTGAAGGTAACCCTGCTGTCGGAATAGGCCCGCATAGCAGTAGTCGTCTCCTGAATAGCGCATGTTGAGGCCCGTCGCTGCGAATGCCGCGAGTGGGGCGGCAAAGGCCAGGGTCAGCCCGAACAAGGCGAGATCGTAGCCGCGCCAGCGGCGCGCGCGGGGCTCTTCAGCTGACATATCGGCCCCTGGAGATGAGATCACTCACGGATTCGTACCGGCTCTTATTGGAAATCCTGGTTTCAGGCGGCAGGACGCACAACCTCGGCGAAGCTAGTCTGAGAGGAAGCCGTTGATCGGTTCGCGTTCGGTGCTGCCGACGGAGCGAATCCAGTCGAGAGGCGGCTGCCTCCAATCGATGCCGGTGTAAGTCGGGTTTGGATCGAACTTGAAGAATTCGTAGTAATTGCCGCCGGCATAAAGCGCTTCGGGAATCAAGACTCGATAAGTCGCCTCGAGATCGACGATCCGGCCGTCAGCCAGCCGATAAACATCCCCCTGCTCAGCAATGCCCGCCATCAGCGGACGGTGCGTTTCGATGGTCTCAATCAACTGCCTCCCGGTGATGTCTGCCTCAACCAACTGATTCGCAGTTGAAAGAAGCCCAATGATGACGCTTGGGCTGATATCTCCCGGAAAAAGATCCTGCTGCACATAGCGGGAGCTCGCCAAGGCCACATCCGCGCTTGGCCAGGCCTTGAGCCAGGGCTCGAGCAATAGAGCGGCCATCTGGGGTGATTTACGATCGATGGAGGGCTCCGCGAAGCCGATGACCTCCCAGATCGCCTCGTCCGTCCGAGCCCGCCAGTCATCGATGAGCTGCGCAATGTCCGGATCTTCACGGCCTGCCTTGTTGCGCACGAACTCGGTTTCCATCTCCACGATTTGGTCCGCATCTGTATCATAGAGAAGGTCGACACGAGTGTAGCCACGGTTGAAGAAACCGCTTTCAACCAGCCGCACGCCGTCCACGACCTCGTTGATCTCTTGATGGCAGTGGCCGCCGCCGATAAAGCGGATATCGAGCTGCGCCGCAATAGGGGCAAGAGCACGGGTCTCACCCGCACAAACGTGGCCGACGATCAGCAACAGCTCAGCGCCCTCGTCGCGGGCGCGCTTGGCAATATCAGGCAGCACATCCGCATAAGGTAGGAAATCCAAATCTGCAACGTGCGCCGGCTGAGTGTCGACCTTCGTCTCCGGCGTCGTCAGTCCGATCACGCCGACCTTGATCCCGTTGACCTCAGTGACGAAATAAGGAACTGCGAAGTCCGGGACCTCGCCGGAGGCGCTCTCACGGATGTTGGCCGAGAGAAAGGGGAACTCGGCTTGGTCTGCGCGCTCCCGCAGCGCTTCCAGACCGAAATCGAAGTCATGGTTTCCGATAGCGGCCGCATCGTAGCCCATGTTGTTCATAACGTCCGTCATCGATTCGCCTTCCCACACCGTGGAAAGCGCATGTCCGGTCCACATATCGCCGCCGCTGAGGACCAGGAAAGGCCCATCTTCCGTCAAACCCTCCCGCTGCTGCCACTTGTACGCCATGCCGGCCGAACCGCCGGTGTTCTGGTAGGGGCCCATCCAGCCGTGTTCGTCGTTTGTGTACAGAATGACGAGGCGACGGACCTTATCAGTTTGTCTTGAACCCAGCCCGGCCGTCGGCAGCAGGCTGCATGCGCCAACGGCAAAGGCGCCAATCAGAAGCAGCGCCAATCGCTTCAATGCGATTGACTTGCGGTTCGAGCCCACTTTATTCAAGCTTTCTGAGGTGGATGAGCAAGGAGGTGACCCGGATGAACGGCACTTCCTCGAACCCGTCCTTAACAATCCGGTTGAAGACCCAATCCAGCGGCTCGAGAACAATCCGTGGACTGAGGACCATATTGATGACGCCAATACTCGAAGGAGAGGCAGAGGAGTCCAAATGGATCTCGCTCGAGAGGCGCCTCAAGTAGGATTTAGGAGTGTAGTAGGCGTTGGCATTGCGATAACCGGCTGGAATAAGAGGGCCGAACACATCGAGCATCAGCGCCTTGCTGAGCGACAAAAGGCCCCTATGAGTCGGGAGCTTGATATCGATCGCATGCAGCAATTCGCCTCCAGGCTTGAGCAATCGATCCATGTGACGCCACACAGGCCGGATTAGATCGTAGGGCACGTGCTCGAGGGTCGAGGCGCTATAGATGCAGTCGAAGTAGCCCGATTTAAGGGTCGAGGCGCTGGGGTCTCCAAGGCGTTCAAGCACGTAGTTGACATTGGGGTTGGTTCGAATGAACTCTTCAGGATCCTGACCCCGTCGCCAGAATGGTTCATCGCTGGTAATGCCAAAGTCATCGACTGCCCACATCTCGCAGCCATATTCGGAGGCCAGGTGGGCGGGAAGGGGCGAGTAGCCGGCGCCCACATCGAGGACGGCTTCATCAGGCTTCCAATCTCGAGAAGTGGCAATCCACGGGTAGTCGAAGCCTTTGAGGCCAAAACCTGCTCCGACTACTCCTGCTTGCTTCCAGTCTACGAGCCTGGCGGCATCGGCGAGGTCAACTTCAATAATGCGATACTTGCTTTCGCTTGTCATCGGCCGAAAACCCCCAGCAATTTGTCGCTAACTTCACGGCGCACAAGATCCGCGGTCGGATCTTCTGCGTACTCTCTATGGTCAAAGAGGAGCGCCAATTGCTTCGGCGAGCAATCGAAGCCGGCGATCTTCGCGCGGCAGTGGGGGAGATCACAGGCAATCGAAAGGCCAGCAAACTCATCAGCCAGCGCGACTATCTGACTACCTCTAAAGCTCAACCGGATGTTCGAGAATGGCTTGCAGCAAGTTCACGGCGTTTTCGACATCACTGGCATCAACCATTTCGGACGGGGTGTGGACGTAGCGGCAGGGAATAGAAATCACGCCGACCGGAACTCCGGCCCGCGTGAGCTGAATGGCAGTGGCATCGGTCCTCCCGCGCTCGAGCACTTCGAGCTGGTACGGGATACGCGCCGCCTCGGCACGCCGCACCATCAGATCCACCACCCTCGGGTCCGAAAGCAAACCAGAATCGCGGACCTTTATCGCAGGCCCGCGACCGAGCTCCATCGCCATCTTGATGCCCTTTGGTGTATCGCCGGTTTTTGTTACATCGAGCGCAATGCCCACCTCCGGATCCAGGCCATAGGCGGAAGTCTTTGCGCCGCGCAGCCCGACCTCCTCCTGAGTCGTGAAAGCGAACTGGATCTCATTCGGCGTACTCCGCAGACGTTTTGCAGTTTCGATCGCTACTGCAACCCCGATACGATCATCCATGCTCTTAGCCACATAACGATCGCCTAAGGTGACGAATGGGCGAGTGAAGGCGCCTAAGTCCCCGATGTGCACTGGACAATCGGCCTTCGATCCCGCTCCAAAGTCGATGAAGGCCTGTGACAGCTTGGGCGCATCGGTGTTCTTGACCGTGGCCTCGACGCCGATCACTCCCGTGACATTCTCCTCGAAACGCACCCGATGGCCCACCAGCGTGTGCGGGAACACTCCGCCGATGTTATGGAAACGGGCGAAGCCGTTCTCGTCGATGTGGGAGATGATCACTCCGATCTCGTCCATGTGGGCGGCCACCATCACCTTCGTCCCGCCGCCGGGATTCACGATGGCGTGCAGTCCGCCCAGCGGCGACACGCTGATCTCGTCGACATGCGCCTCAATTTCGCCTCGCACAATCTCACGCACCTGATCCTCTTTGCCAGAGGGTCCAAAAGCTTCGACGAGTTTCTTAATTAAATCCTGCATAAATTTCTCCGCATCTTCACACTAACGGCCCAAAACAGATACGCTCAAGCCCGATACCGCAGCGTGCACCAGCCGTACGGTGTTCCTCCAATCGGACACAGTTGCGATGCTGCAAGCCGTGTGAATGTAGCGCGCGGGCACCGAAACCGAAATGCTCGGGATGCCCTCCCGAGTGAGATGAATGGCTCCCGCGTCGGTTCCGCCGCCTCCAGGCTGGCGGATCTGATATGGGATCCCGCTCGACTCGGCGGTATGGACCAGGTGGCGCAGCATTCCGGGGTGGGCCAGTGTGCGGGCGTCGGCAACGTAAATGGCAGGGCCAAGCCCCAACTTTGCATTGTATTGGGTATTCTCTTCCCCATCCCAGGCCGGAAGATCCCTCGCCGGCGTGCAGTCGAGAACAATTGCTACCTCCGGGTTCAAGGCATGCGCCGCGATCCGCGCGCCGCGCAGCCCGACCTCCTCCTGGACCGTAAACGCAGCTTGAAGCTCTATGCCCTCCGGCGGATGCTCGAGCAGCTCTGCAAGAATAGCCACTCCCATCCGATCGTCCAGAGCCTTTCCCCGCACCATCCCGCGAATACGGCGGAAGGGGGTCGCGAATGTCGCTCCCGCCCCAGCTTCGACCTTCCCCTCCGCAGTCTCCTTCTTCGAAACGCCGATATCGATCGCCATCGACTCGACCTTGACGGTCTGCTTCAGCTCCTCTCGGGTGGCAAGATGCACGGGCTTGCCGCCGATTACGCCCGGGAGCCGATCTTTCCCGACCCACACAGGCTTTCCTAGAAGCTGGCGAGGATCCAGGCCGCCCACGGTCTCAAATTTCAGCTCCCCCTCACTGCCCACGGATATGACCATGAAGCCAACCTCGTCCATATGGGCCGCCAGCATCACGCGCAGTCGTCTTCGCCCGGGTCCCTTCCGTATGACGAGCAGATTTCCCATCGCGTCAGTGCGGAGCTCGTCGGCAAACGGTTCGATGTGGGCGCGTATTATCTTGCGAACCTCGGACTCGCTCCCGGGAATGCCGACCGCCTCGCTGAGACGCTTAAGCAGCCGCAGGTGCGCGGCCGAGGGCCGGGCTGGTATGGGGGAGTTCAATCCCATGACAGCGTATCCATGAAATCCGCATCAAGTCCCGCCACGAACTCGGCCAGCAGCCTTCCGGTGCGCCGCACGTCCTTCAATGAGACGACCTCCACCGGTGTATGCATGTATTTCAACGGAATGGAGATTAACCCGGTGGGGAGGCCCTCGCCTGCGATCTGCAGTGCGAAGGCGTCTGTGCCGCAGTTGGCCGGCAGCACCTCTCGGGTGAGGGGGATCTCAACCCGCTTTGCGGCCGCCTCCAGTGCGGAATAAATCCCTGGATGCATGTTGGGACCCCATCCATTGGTCGGTCCTTTCCCCAGTGGAAAGGTCTTGTGTTCGGGGAGCTCGGGCCCCCGTGCCCACGTCACATCGACCGCCACCGCCACCGATGGCTTGAGTTCGAACCCGGCGGCGTAGGCGCCCGCGAAGGTCTCCTCTTCCTGCACCGTCGCCACCGCAAGCACGTCCCATCCGTGTTCGCGCCGTCCAAGTTCCCTCAAACATTCTGTGATCGCAACGAGCGAGGCCCGGTTGTCGAGCGAATGTCCAGACAGCACGTCCTCCCCGAGCTCGGTCGGCGGCTGAGCAAATGAGATCAGATCGCCCGGGCGAACCACGCGAGCAGGGTTCGGCAAGCCGACATCCACCAGGAGGTATTTGAGCGGGATCGGTTTGCGGCGCAGGTCTTCAGGCAGGATGTGCATCGGTGGTTGAACCACAATCCCCGGAAGGTCGCGTCTGCCGTGAACGATCACGGGCTGCCCCGGCAGCACTCGTGCATCCAATCCCCCGATCGGCGCCGCTCGAATGAAACCGTCCACAAGCTCCGACGCCATGAGCCCGATGGCGTCCATATGGGCCGCCAGCATCACGCTCTTCCTGGGTTCCTGACCGGAACCGCGCATCGTTGCATACAGGCTGCCGATTCGACCCACCCGGACTTCATCCGATAGCGGCTCCCATTCCGCGCGCATGCGCCGCTGGACGGGCCCTTCGTAGCCGGACAGACCGGGTAGCTGGATCAGCGCCTTGAGCAGCACAAGCATCTCGCTCACCTAGCCATTCCAAATATGCGGACAACCGGTCCGCGCGTGATAAGCACGCGTCGCTATCGGCGCAGGATGGCGATTGTTGATGTGCATCGCCCTATCCACCCCCAGGTGTGGTCGGTATTGGGGTTGCGGAGGGTGGGACTGAAGTCTCGGTGGGCGTCGGCGACGGAGGGGAGGGGGTCTCGCTTACTGTAGGCGTCGGCGCTGCGGTCGGCAGCTCGGCCGTCGCGGTAGGCGTGCTCGACGCGGTCGGCGTGGCGGTCGGAGTCTCACTAGCCGTTGGCGTCAGAGTCGGCGTGAAAGTCTCTGTAGGCATGAACGGTGTATGGGTCGCGGTTGGCGTTTCGGTAGGAGCCGCGGAGGGGGTCGGAGTGGGGAATTCGACGCTGGGCACGATGGTGTCCGAAGGCATTGTACTGGGAGTCGGGGTAGGGGTCGCTGTGACGCGATCAGGTGCGCGGCGAATCGCAATGAGACCGGCAAAGTAACACGGAAGTGTAGCCAATATGATTCCTATGAGCGCTGCATAGAGCGCCCGGCGCCCACGCAGCGATTCGAGAGAGAAGTTCATCAGGCGGGTGGCAGCATGATATCAGGTATGAAATATGCCTTCAAGGAGCCGGCCCTGCGCGTGGAAGTTAGTATCCGGGTATTCACGAATATAATGAACAAACTTTGGCCGGGATAACGAAACAACCCTCCGCGACGCAGCGCATCAGCCGTATGGCATTGCTGGCTGAGGAGCTGCGGGCCCAGCTAGACGACTTCAATCGTTCGCTCCAGAGAGCGGGCCAGGTCATACCTGGAGATGTTCTGTTGGGTCTGGAGCAAATCAGCGGCAAGCTCGACGAGTTGAAAAAGAATGTGCGCAAGAATGAACATGAGCGGCGCAATCTGCAAGCCCTGGCCGAGATCGGCCAGATCGTAAATTCCTCCCTGGATCTCACCACGGTTCTCAGTGAAGTGATTGACACCATTATTAGGCTCACCGGCGCCGAGCGCGCCTTTCTGATGCTCCACAACGAGAAAGGTGAGCTGGAATTCAAGATTGCCAGAAATTGGGAACAGGAGTCTTTGGATAAGGAAGACTACGAGGTCAGCCGAACGCTGATCCACCGCGTGCTGGAAGAAGGAGAGGCAGTCCTAACCACCAATGCCTCGGAAGATCCGCGGTTCGGATCCCAGGAAAGCGTGGTCGCCTACAACTTGCGTTCGGTGCTGGCCGTGCCTCTGAAGGTCAAAGGGAAGCTGACCGGCGTGATTTACGCAGACAACAAGGTTCGAGCCGGTCTCTTCACCGAGAGCGATCGAGAGCTGCTCTCCGGATTTGCGAATCAAGCTGCCGTGGCGCTGGAAAATGCCCGCCTCTTCGGAGCCGTACAAGCCACGCTGGATGAAGTTACCGAGCTGAAGACCCTCATGGAAGACGTGTTTGCCTCCATCGCCAGCGGAGTCATCACTTCGGATATAGAGGACTTGATCACGCTGTGCAATAAGGCCGCGCAAACCATCCTTTCGATGACCGCAGAAGAGTTGGTTGGGAGTTCGCTGAACGATCTGCTCCCCAAGCTCTCGGAGGAGCTCCCGGAACAGGTTTCTGCCGTGAAAAGAACCGACGACGAGGTAACGGAAATTGAGATTAGCCCCAATTTGGACGGTCGTGGTCCCGTCGCGCTCAGCCTGAAAATGACTCCGCTGAAGTCGGCGGACGAAAAGTCGCAAGGGGTTGCCATCGTTGTAGACGACCTGACCGAGAAGAGGCGTCTCGAGGCACAGCGCAAGCTGTTTGAGCGGATGATCTCACCCGCGGTGATCAGCCAGATCGATCCCAACAAGGTGCAGTTGGGCGGAAGCATCGCTACCATCACGACCCTGTTTGCGGACGTGCGCGGATTCACTGCCTTCAGCGAAGAGATGGATCCCGAGAGCTTGGTCTCGCTGCTCAATCTTTACCTCGCCGCCGCAGTGGAGGCGGTGCTGGCGGAGGAGGGCACGATCGACAAGTTTCAAGGCGACGCGATCATGGCCTGGTTCAATCACCCCATCCCTCAGAAGGACCACACGCTCCGCGCAGCCAGAGCCGCGCTGAGATTTCGAGATGCAGTTGGGGAAGTTCGAATGAACCTGGAGCCGAAATTCCACCTATCCTTTGGCGTCGGCATCCATGTCGGCGAGGGATTATTGGGGCTGATCGGAACGCCTCAGCGCCTCGACTATACGGCGATCGGCGACAGCGTGAATACCGCCAAGCGGATTCAGGAGAACGCCGAGCCTGATCAGATCCTGGTGAGCGCCGAGGCAATAAAGCTGCTGGGGGAGAGAGTCGACCTGATGGAAGCGGAAGCGATCGAGGCCAAGGGCAAGCGGGAGCCCGTGGAAGTCTTCGAGCTCGTCGGGCTAGCCTAGCAGCTCATCCCCACAAGCAAACAGCGCCGGCTTTCCGCCGGTGTGCCAGAAGAGCACTCGCTCGTCCGCACTAATCTCACCCTTACCAATCAGATCCATCATCCCACCGGCCGCTCGACCGGTCTAGACCGCGTCAAGCAGAATGCCCTCAAGCCTGGCAAAGGTCATGATCGCACCGCGCTCAAGCTCGGTGGATCGGAGTGGGGAGGTGGGCGAAATTGACCTCTGGAGGAGTCATCCTAGCTCGCCTCGCGCGCCACCCTTCGTCGACCCAAAATCCGCATCACTGAAAGCGCCAGGGGCATGAGCAGCCGGTAGGCCCTATAGGCGGCCGGACGGAGCGCGTGATCCCACTCGCCAATGGTCCTCACAAATTTGCCCCCAAAGCCTTTCTTGAATCGATACACGCCCCACATCGAATCGCTCTCGTCTAGCTCGTCCGGAGCACCTACGAAGTCGTAGAGCTCGCAGCCCTGCTCCTTCGCCCACCGAATCGCTTCCCAGTGCAGTAGGTGGTTCGGCATTTTCTCGCGGTGCTGGTTGGTTGACATTCCGTAGAGGTACCAACCGGTGCTCCCAAACCGATAAATGACCTGACCCGCGACCGGGACTCCTTCGACCTCCGCCACCAACGGCTGAGCCAGCCCGCGCTCGGCAAACGTTCCCCAGGCCTGCATATAGTAGTCCCGGGTTCGGATCACGAATCCGTCGCGCTGCGCGGTCTCTGCATACATCCTGTAGAGCAGATCCAGATCATCAAGTCCGCCGCGCCGTACGACGACCCCTTTCCGGGCCGCGAGACGCACGTTGTAGCGCCATTTCTGCTTCATTCCCTGGAGCAGCGCATCCTCATCTTGCCGCAGATCGAGCAGCAATGTATTCCGGAACTGCGCTTGTTTCGGAGCCGGCTGCCAGCCAATGCCGCGCAGCTCGGCCTCCACCGCCTCTCCGGCTCCGGTCTCATAGGGGACCTCTGGATCGATCTTGAGCACCAGCGCCTGCTCTTCTCTGGCGGCATCGACCAGGGCTGCCAGGACCGCCGCCCGCAAATCCTCATCGCCCCAGTCTAGGACCGGACCCTTCGGGCAGTAGGCCACCTTCAGGCCGCCGCTCAATCGACCAGCCCGCGTGAGCAGCTGCCCGGCAGCCACAATCGATCCCGTTCCATCCTGCCAGGACAAGCGCCTTGCGCGCCACCCAAAACTGCCCTTCAATTCACCCCATGTCCAGGATTGAAGCAGGTGTGGAGTCGGGAGCGACAGCAGCAGGTCGTCCCACTTAGCGCCATCTTCGATAGTGTCTAGCTTGAGATCCATGGTGTAGGGAAGGGCGCATTATAGCATCGCGCCCGCGGCTCCCTTTTTGACCCTCCCAAATAGTCGTGATAGACTTCACCGGTTGGCCCGCGAACCGAGCTCAGGGAGATCTATTGTCGCTTGATTGGCTATTCATCGGGACAATACTCGTGGTTGGGGCCGGCATGGCGGCCCTCCCCATCGCCCTCAACATGATCATAGGCCCCCGCAAACCGAATAAAATCAAATCGGAGACCTACGAGTGCGGCATCGAGACCGTCGGTGAAGCTTGGGTACAGATCAAGGGTCAGTACTATATCTTCGGCCTCATATTCCTGATCTTTGATATCGAAGCGGTCTTCATGTTCCCCTGGGCCGTCGCCTACGACAGACTCCAGTTCTACATGGTGCTGGAGGGGGTGCTCTTCATCCTGATCCTGGCTGGAGGACTCGTTTACGCGTGGCGCAAGGGGGCCCTCGAGTGGGTTTAGCCGCACAGGATGTATCAAATGGCTGATGCCAATCAGCCATTTAGTTTGATTCCCGCATGAGCGATCCGTTCACCACCATCGACCAATTCATCAAGAACCTGCTAATCGGCCTCGGCCTGGAGGCGGAGGTCACCGAGGTTGCGCTCAATATCGTCGGCGCCGTCGTGTTGGGCCTCCTGGTCGGGGCAACCGCCATCATCCTCATCTGGGCCGAGCGCAAGCTCGTGGCGAGGATCCAGGATCGGCTCGGGCCTAATCGCGTGGGGCCTTACGGCATACTGCAGACGATCGCCGACGGGCTCAAGCTGGTGACAAAGGAAGTGCTGATACCGCAGGGCGCCGATCGCTACGTATTTATCATGGCGCCGTTGATCGTCGTGACCGGAGTGATCGGCATCTGGGCCGTCATGCCGCTCGCGCCGGGGTTGATAGGCAGCGATATCAATGTGGGACTGCTTTACGTGATCGCCGTCGGCGCGATCGGTACGCTGGGGATCATGATGGCCGGGATGTCTTCCAACAATAAGTACGCCCTGCTGGGCGCCTTCCGTACGGTGGCCCAGATGCTCTCTTACACGGTGCCGATGATCCTGGCCCTGCTGATCCCGGTGATGCTGGCCGGATCCATGGGGATGTCGACCATCGTCGAAGCGCAGGGCAGCGCGTGGTTTATCGTTCTGGCGCCGCTTGCCGCCATCATCTTTTTCATCTCATCCATCGCGGAGGTCGGCCGCGCGCCCTTCGATCTCCTGGAGGCGGAGTCCGAGATCGTGGCCGGATTTCACATCGAGTACTCCGGCATAGCCTTTGGCATGTTTTTCGTGGGCGAGTTTATCCATGCCTTCACCATCGCGGCGCTCTTCTCGGTGATCTTCCTCGGCGGCTGGCAGGGGCCGGCAGTCGAATCGTTTCCGCTGCTCGGACTCTTCTACTTCATTCTGAAAACCTGGTTCATGTATTTCGTCGTCATCTGGGTGCGGAGCACTCTTCCCCGCATCCGTATCGATCAGATTAACGCATTCAATTGGAAATTCATGACGCCGCTGGCCCTGGTTGTGTTCATGGTCACCGCCATCCTCGACAAGCTCGCGGTCGAGGCCGGTTTCAACCGAGCCGCGGTGCTCTTGGCCGCGAATGCCATCATTGTGCTTGGTACGTTGTTCCTGCTGCGCGCCTACGCGACCTCGCAGCGGCGCAGGCTGGAGGTCACCGAGCGACCGCAGGTCCAGCGATCGGAGGCTGCCAGTGACTAACCCCAACTTCGATTTGAGATGACGGGCCCCCAGATCATCTTCCTCGCCGCCGCCGCCGTCACCCTCATCGCTGCAATCATGGTGGTCACTGTGCCGCGCCTGGTCCACGCCGGCCTATGGCTGATCCTTTCCCTGGCAGGAATTGCGGTGCTGTTCATCATGCTCGACAACGGATTCCTGGCCGTGGTTCAAGTCGCCATCTATATCGATGCCATCGCAATTCTGATCATCCTGGCCATGATGCTCACGCGGGCGGCCATGTCAGATACGGAACCACAGATCAACCGCATGTGGCTGGCGTCCGCCTTCGCCAGCCTGATTATTATGGCGGGTCTGCTGTGGATCGTCTCGCAAGCGCCCGCAGCCTCTCGCGGCCCGCTCGTCGATGCGGAGGTGGGCCTGGACGCGCTGGGTAGGGCGCTGGTAGACGTCGACGGATTCATCCTTCCTTTCGAGATCGCTTCCGTATTGCTGGTGGCGGCCCTGGTAGGCGCCATCCTGGTCGCAATGACGCCCGCGCGAGGAGACTGATGGTTCCTCTCTCTTGGTTCCTGATCTTGGGCGCAGCGCTTTTCGCGGTAGGACTGTTTGGCGTGCTCGCGCGTAGAAATGCGATTGCCATCCTGATGGGGATCGAGCTGATGCTCAATGCCGTCAATCTGAACTTGCTGGCATTTTGGCGCTATCTCTGGTCGGACAGCCTGACGGGGGTGGTCTTCGTCATCGTGGTGCTTGCGGTGGCCGCGGCCGAGGTCGCCGTCGGGCTGGCGCTCATCATTTCTATCTACCGCCGTCGATCCACGATCGTGGCCGAAGAAATCAACTTACTCAAGTGGTAACCGGATGATAGAGACCATTTCCTGGCTCATCCCTCTCCCACCATTGCTGGCGTTTGGACTGATTGTGCTCTTTGCCTATAGAAGCAATCGCGTCAGCCACACCTTGGGCATCGGCGCCATGCTGATCACATGGGCCCTTGCGATGAGCGTCTTCCTCTTCGCCGTGTCGGGGGGCGAGCTACCCGTCAGCGCCGAGGTCGAGTGGCTGCCGACCGGCGACAGCTCGTTCAACATCGGCATCTGGATCGATTCCCTCACGGCCGTAACGTTGTTCTTCGTGGCCTGGACCATGCTCGCGATCTTTGTCTACAGCGTGGGCTATCACAACTACGGAAAGGCGCGCGATCCCAAAGATCGACCCGGTTTGCCGCCGCATGCCGGCGGGATCGATCCGATGTATGCACGCTTTTTTGCCTTTATCTCCCTGTTCGCCTTCGGCATGCTTGCGCTCGTCGTCACGGACAACCTGTTGGTGCTGTTCGTAGGCTGGGAGATCATGGGCATGTGTTCGTACATGCTCATCGGCTTCTGGTACGGCAAGGACAGCGCCAAGGCAGCCATGGTCAAGGCCTTCATGACAACCCGCGTGGGCGACGTCTTCATGCTGCTCGGATTGGCCTACCTCTACTGGCTGACCGGCACCCTGACCTACAGCGAAATCCTCTTCAATCCGGAAACCCTGGAGCGGCTGGCGACTACGCCTTCGGTCCTGGGCCCAGGGACCTCGGCCGCGGCGCTCATCGCGCTGCTCTTCTTCATCGGCACGGTGGGCAAGTCCGCTCAATGGCCGCTGCACACCTGGCTGCCAGATGCCATGGAAGGCCCCACGCCCGTTTCGGCCATGATCCACGCGGCAACCATGGTCTCGGCCGGGATTTACCTCATCCTACGCATCTTCCCGTTGATCAGCGCCGGGTGGCAGCCTGGTGAGCCGCTGCCAGACATCATGGTGATCATTGCATTCATCGGAGCCTTTACGGCGCTCTTCGCCTCCACGCTGGCCATCGGTCAGAACGATATCAAACGCGTGCTGGCCTATTCGACGATCTCACAACTCGGGTACATGGTGGCCGCGGTCGGGATCGGCGCGTTCGTAGCAGCCGCCTTTCATCTCGTGGTGCATGCCTTCTTCAAGGGGCTGCTATTCCTCGGATCGGGCTCGGTCATCCACGGGGTCGAACACGGAGCGCATGAGACCGGGGATCACATCGACCCCAACGACATGACCCACATGGGGGGTCTGTGGAAGAAGATGCCGCTGACCTTCTGGACTTTCTTGATCGGCGGCCTGACGCTAGCTGGTTTTCCGATCGTTACGGCCGGCTTCTGGTCGAAGGATGAGATCCTGGCCGAAGCCTTTGGGACAGGCCACATTGCGGTATTCATCGTCCTGGCGCTCGCGGCCTTCATCACGGCCTTCTACATCATGCGTCAGATCACCATGACCTTCCTCGGCAAACCGCGCTCGGAGGCGGCGAAGCACGCGCACGAGTCCACCTGGACCATGACCGTCCCGCTTGTCGTGCTTGCGATATTCAGTGTGACGATCGGGTGGGCGGGGATTCCGAGAGGCTTCCCGGTGCTGTCCTCGCTCGTCCCCAATTGGGTGCAAGAATTCGTGGATGCCACGCTGCTCGAACCCGCCGAGGCACTGGAGTTCAACTCCATTCCGCTGCTCGTCTCCGTGAGCGTGGCTCTTGGTGGATTGCTGATCGGCTACTTGATGTACCGCCGACTGGAAGCCGGCGCGCCCGACCCGCTGGCCCGGCTCGGACGGGTCTACGTCTGGATCCAGGATAAGTTCTACTTCGACGAACTTTACGACTTCCTGTTCGTGCGGCCCGCTTACTGGTTCGCGGAAACCTTCGTGTATCGAGGAATCGACCGCCGAGTCATCGATGGCTTCTTACACTGGGTGGCCGGACTGGCCGGAAGGCTGGGTGGTTTCCTGCGTAACAAGATCGATCTCCCGATCATCAACGGCACGGCTGACCTTGTCGGCGAAGGGGTGAAGACCGCGAGTCATGAGGGACGCGTCATTCAGACCGGCCGCATCCAGACCTATCTTGTTGTCGGAATCATCTTTACGGGAGCTTTGCTCTCGTACATCTTTTTCTTGTTATAGATGGAACACACTGACGGATGATTGAAGACTATCTGCTGACCCTGATCCTGTTTACGCCACTCCTGGCAGGACTGATCGTCCTGCTCATTCCAAAGGACCGGCTTTCCCTCATCCGCTGGTTCGCCCTGCTGGCGAGCCTGGTCCCGCTGGTTCTCTCCATCTACATGTGGCGTGCCTACGATCCCGGTCAACCGGGGTTTCAATTCCAGGTGCAAGTGGATTGGTATCCCGCCATCGGTTCCAACTTTCACCTCGGCGTCGACGGCATCTCCGTCGTCCTGGTTCTGCTTGCGACCCTGCTGACTCCGGTCTCGATCCTGATCTCCTGGAACATAAAGGACCGCGTCCGAACCTACATGGCGCTGTTCCTGATGCTGGAGACAGGGATGCTGGGTGTATTCCTGAGCCTGGATCTCGTGCTGTTCTTCCTGTTCTGGGAGCTCGGCCTGGTTCCGATGTATTTCCTGATCAATCAGTGGGGAAGCGAGAAGGGCACTCGAACGGTGGCAGGCCGAGAGATCTCAGCTCGGAACTATGCCTCGTTCAAGTTCATGATCCTAACCATGGCTGGATCCCTGGGCTTGCTGCTGGCCATTTCATTGATCGGAGTCGTAGGGGACACGTTCGATATCGTCGAGATCACCCGCAAGTGGTCGGTGCTCGATCAGCCGCTCACACTCCTGGGGCTTCCCATCAGCGTCCCGATCGGGGTGGTCAAATCGGTTGCGTTCTGGGCCTTCGTGGTCGCATTTGCGGTGAAAGTACCCATCTGGCCCTTCCACACCTGGCTGCCGGATGCCCACACGGAAGCCCCGACCGCCGGTTCGATGATCCTGGCCGGTGTGCTGCTCAAGCTAGGCGCTTACGGGTTCCTGCGCCTGGTGCTTCCGCTGTACCCGGCCCAGGCCAAGGATTTTGCCTGGGTGCTGGCGCTGTTGGCAACGATCTCGATCGTGCTGGGGGCGTTTGCCGCCTGGGGCCAGAAGGACTTCAAGCGGCTGGTTGCCTACTCGTCGGTCAACCACATGGGATTCGTGGTACTGGGGATCGCGGCGGCATTCTACGCCGCCGGCACCCTGTCCGCCGACGACGCGGTCTTCGCGGCGAACGGGGCGGTGCTGCAGATGTTCAACCACGGCCTATCGGCCGCGGGAATGTTCATGCTTGTTGGCGTGATCTATGATCGCACGCATACGCGAGATCTGGCTTCCTATGGCGGACTGTTTCCGCTGGCCCCCATCTTTGGCGGAATCCTGATCTTCACCTCCATGGCCTCTCTGGGCCTGCCCGGGCTCAATGGCTTCGTTTCAGAGTTTCTGGTGGTTCGAGGGGCGTGGCCGATCTACACCTTTTTCACGGCCCTTTCGATGCTGGGGCTGCTGGTCACCGGCATTTACATTCTCAAAGGAATCCGTGGGGCACTGCATGGGCCGCTCAACGAGAAATACGCGGATACTCCGATGGAGATCACCCGGCGAGAGGTGATCGCCATCGTGCCCCTGATGGCGCTCATGCTGCTGATTGGTGTGTGGCCAAGTTGGATCGTTGAGGTGTTCAACGAGACGGTGATGAGGCTGGTCGGTGCCTGAGCGGGGGAGCTTTTGAGCATGGGAGCGCGGGAGATTCAATTGAAGGGTAACGCATGAATTTTCCGGTGTTGAGTGTCATAGTCTTCACTCCCATCGTCGCGGGCGTGATCCTGTTGTTCTTCCCCAAGGATCGTCACGACTGGATCCGCTGGTTCGCGCTGGCGGCCGCCACGCTGGCGCTGGGGCTCTCACTCGCGGTCTTTATCGGCTACGACTCGGCGGAGGCCGGCTACCAGTTTAAAGAACGCGTGGAGTGGATTCCGGCGCTGGGTATTTCCTTCTTCATCGGGGTGGATGGCATAAGCGCCCCGCTGGTGCTGCTTACCGGAATTGTGATCTTCACCGGTGTACTGATCTCGTGGCAAATGGACGATCGGCCGCGCGAGTTCTTTGTCTTTCTTTTCATCCTCGCGTCAGGCGTTTTCGGAGTATTTGTCTCGCTCGACCTGTTCCTGCTCTTCTTTTTCTACGAGATCGCCCTCTTCCCTATGTTCTTGCTGATCGCCATCTGGGGGTGGAAGGTCACGCGCGAATACGCGGCAATGAAGCTGACGCTGTATTTGTTTATAGGCTCGGTAATCGCCCTGGTTGGCGGGCTGGTGATGGTCTTCACCTCCGGGCTGCAGACCTTCGACATGCTGCAGCTGCAAATGGCGGATTTCTCGACCACTTTCCAACGCATCTGGTTCCCGTTCGTTTTCTTCGGATTTGCCGTGCTGGCCGGCATCTTCCCGTTCCATAACTGGTCGCCGGACGGCCATGTCGCTGCCCCTACCGCAGTGTCCATGTTCCACGCGGGTGTGCTGATGAAGCTCGGTGCCTTCGCCGCGCTGCGAGTCGGCATCACGTTGCTGCCGGAGGGCGCGAGGTTCTGGGCGCCGCTTATCTTGGTTCTGGCCAGCATCAACGTCATCTATGGAGCATTCATTGCCATGGTGCAGACCGACTTTAAGTACGTCATAGGATTTTCGTCGGTCTCGCACATGGGCCTGGTCCTGCTGGGTTTTGCGACACTAAATCGCGAGGGGCTGACCGGCGCGGGGATCCAGATGTTCTCCCATGGCGTGATGACGGCACTCTTCTTCGCAGTGGTCGGAATGGTGTACGACCGCGCTCATACGCGAGACATCTCCAAGCTTGGAGGATTCAGCAAGGTGATGCCCATGGTGGCAGTGGCCTTCATCGTCGGTGGCCTTGTATCCATGGGCATGCCGGGATTCTCGGGATTCGTTGCGGAGTTCCCGATCTTCATGGGGCTGTGGCAGACGCAGCCGATTGTGGCCATCGTGGTCGTGATCTCCATCGTCATCACGGCTTCCTACATTATGCGTATTGTCGGGAAGGTATTTTTTGGAAGCATGCCGGAAGAGTTTGAGGGACATGTTGGGAATGTGATCATTCAGGACAAGGTGGCGTTAGTGCTGCTATCCGTGCTGCTGGTCCTGGTCGGCATTTACCCGGCGGTCATGGCCCCCATGGTCGCCTCCGGAGCGGAGGCGGTCCTGCGCGCCATTGGGATGGGTTAATTGACCTTTAC
>BTQZ01000023.1:0-37076 GCA_036986135.1 Anaerolineae bacterium
GGATCGAGGGTGTCGATCCATTCCGCCAAATTGACCAATCGGCCGGATCGATAGACGGGCTCCATCACATCGTGCAGCACATCGATAGCCTGCGGCCATGCTTCGGCCTTAAGAAATTGCTCGAGGGCTTCCTCCGAGGCGCCCTCCTCCAGGTAGAGCCTGGCTGCCTGGCCATGAAGCGCACGCTTCTCTGTCCGGCCATCGGGCTCGAACTGGTTCTGCAGGAGCTCGTGGAACAGCGCATGGTAGCGGAAAGTCGGTTGGGGTCCGGACAGCCGAATCACGAAAAGATTTTCCCTTTCGAGCTCCTCTAGCAGCTGAAGGGAGTCGTCGATTTCCAGCAGCGCATCACAGAAATCGGGACGCATGACCTTGAGGATCGCTGTGCATTTCAAGAATCTGCGTACGGAAGGGGGCTGCTGCTCAAGGGCCTCTTGTGCCAGGTACTCAAAAACCTGGGTATCTCCTGCACCCGCAGGTGTGAGGCTGCCCAGAAGACTTCCCCCAAGCGTATGCGTGCTCAACAGGATGGCGGTGATCCAGCCTTCTGTTTGCCTTCTCAGCTGCTGTGCCTCCTCATCCGAGAGCTCGCGGTCGTGATTTTCCGAAAGATAGGACTGGATTTCTTCCGCGGTAAAGGCAAGGTCCTCGCTGCCCAAGCCGGCGATCTCCTGTCGCGCGGTGAGTTTGAGGTAAGGCAGATCCGGCATGGAGCGGCTAGCCAGGATGAGGCAGCAGTTGTCCGGCTGGTGGTCCAGGAACCAATTGAGCAATTCACGGACGCCGAGTGAGCGTTCGGCGTACTGATAGTCGTCAAGGATGACGGCGAAGAATTCCGTGATGTTGGCCTGGATTTCGTTGACGAGAAGGCCCAGGACCGCTAAGGCGTCTTGCGCTTCCAGCGCGTCGCCCGACACCGACGCCAAAGAGCCACCTTCCAGTTGAGGGAACGTGTTGGACAGGCTGCCGACGAAATGGGCGACAAAACTCCAGGGGTCGGCGTCGGCCTCGTCCAGGGAGTACCAGCAGGTGGGAATATCGGTGTCCTGCAAGAAGTCGATTAGAAGAGAGGTTTTACCGTAACCGGGAGCGGCGGAGATGAGAACTATTTTTCGGATCAGGTTCTCATGAATAAAGTCCACCAGCCTCGGTCGACGCAGCAAACCGACGCGCCGCTGTGGCGGCACGATTTTCGTGCGCACAACGTTACCGATGTCGATCATAGGCCTCCTCGCCGATCGCGACCCGGGAGGAATCGGTGGATCGTATCAAGCTTCCGCGGCGGACACAAGGCCGGCCTATGAATTCACCGCCAAGGTACAATCCGCACCTGTATGGCTGGTCAAGACTTCACGCGGCCCAGGCGCCGCATCGTCGGCTCGCTGTTCGCTATGCAGAGCCTGTCCTCCGCGGCGGTGATCGCGTCTGCGACGGTGTTGACGATCATCGCCGCAGATCTAACCGGCAATCCGGCCCTCGCCGGCGTGCCCTCTGCCATCATTCAGCTCTCCATGGCGCTATCTGCACTGCTCTGGGGGACGCTATGGGATCGCATGGGTCGCCGCAACGGGTTAGCTGCCGCCCTGCTTATCGGCCTTGCCGGCTCGGGCCTGGCAGCCGCCGCCACCGAATTCGGCGCCGTTTGGGCCTTCGCATTGGGGATCATCGGCATCGGCGCGATGCGAGCCGGTACTCTCATGGCTCGCTTTGTGGCAGCCGAAGTCAGCGCGCCGGATGCACGCGGACGCGCCATCTCAATCGTCGTGTGGGCGGGAACGGTAGGAGCCGTGCTTGGCCCGCTGCTTGTAGCCCCCAGCGGCGCCTGGGCATCGAGCCTGGGCCTCAACGAGCTGACCGGGCCAATACTGATCACGGTCCCGCTCATTGGACTCGCTTCGGCTGTGACATTCGCTGGTCTACGACCGGAGCCGGCGAAGCTGGCAAAGCTCATCGAAGGGGAGAACCCCCGAGCGGAAGTCGACGAACAAAGCACGCGGTCTATCTCACAATTGATTCGCCTTCCAGGCGTCTATGTTGCGGTGATCACCGTGGCAATGGCGCAAGCGGCGATGATCATGCTCATGGGCATCACCGCGCTTTACATGCGAGATCTAGGGCACAGCCTGGGGGATATTTCGGTCGTATTCGCGGCGCACACGCTGGGCATGTTTGCATTTGCACCCATCTCGGGAAGTCTATCCGATCGATTGGGTCGCGGTCCAGTGATGATCGTAGGGACCCTGATCATTGTCCTCTCCGGAATCCTTGCGCCCGCTTCGCCGGCGGTCGTGGTGATTGCGGCAGGTCTGTTTCTATTGGGCTTTGGATGGAGCTTCAGTTTCGTGGCCGGATCCGCGCTCCTGTCGGATCAGCTGACTCCCACAGAGCGCTCGAAGACTCAAGGCGCAAATGATATGTTGATCGGCCTGGCCTCCGGCCTTGGAAGCCTGGCAAGCGGTGTGCTCTACGCAGGGCTGGGCTACTGGGCGGCGGGGCTCGCAATCGGGCTCCTATCGGCCGTGGGATTTGCTTTCAGTACCTGGTGGACGCTCAGTCACCGAGTACCGCATCCGGCAGCTGCGGACTGATTCCCACACTGCTCTCTTTCTTCCCATTCGCTGTAATTCGGCAGAAATCCCCGCGAGCCTCAATCTCTCTCTAACCGCTCTGACGCAATTGCTCGATACCGCTCGTAGCCGATCTCCTCGGCCAGTTGATGGGCCTCGAGCAGCAGAGCTCGCTCCTCAGCCGGCTGTCCCAACTCTCGCTGCAGCTCCGATGAAGAGGCCCTCGGTTTGCGAGGGCCTCTCCATACAGCGGTTGGCGAATTGCCAGCCGACGAAGATGTGAAAGTGCGATCCTAGTCGTCGACCTCCTCATCATCTTCATCGCCATCATCGTTATCGGCTTGACGGCCATCGTCGCCGTCATCGTTGCCGTCGTCACCATGATCATCGACTTTGCAGTCGTCATCGCTACCATCTTGGTCATCGCCGCTCTCGCTTGAGCTGCTACCTTCGTCGCACTGATCGCCCTCCTCGCACTCGCCATCGTCACCCTCGCGCCGATCCTGGTCTGAGCTGCTGTCGATGGCACAATCATCGTCGTCATCCAGATCATCGTCAGCCAGATCAACCTCGTCCAGGTCGTGATCGTCGAGATCATCGTCGTCGAGGTCCCCCTCATCGAGATCCCTGCTATCGAGATCCCCGTCGCCTTCCAATTCGATCTCGAGCTTGAGATCGCCCCTACCATCTTCGATATCGAGCTCAATCTCAAAATCAAATAGACTCTGTTCTGAAGCCATGAGTTGGGCGAGCGCCTGCTCAAAGGCCGCCCGTTGATCCTGTGAAAGCTCACCCAGCAACGCCTCGATCTCAGCAAGCGCCTCATCGAATTCGGCGAGAGCCTGCTCTACCAGCTGGCGATCCCCCTCCCCTTCGACCTCAATTCTCAGCTCTTCGAGCCGTTCGGTGGCGAACTCCACACGCAGCGCGGCCTCTTTTTCTTCATCACGAGTGAAGCTCAGGCGCACATCTTCGATGGCAGTATCCAGGCCAAACAGAAAATCGCCGGGGCCCGCCGCGTCGGCGCTTGCCACCAGACCGCTCATACTGAGCACGGCCACGACCAGGAAAGTAACCAGGGCTGGGATCATCATCGCTCTCCTTTGAGGCTTTGGGTTCCGATTTCGAAATATGGAACGGAGAGCGATGAGATTCGTTACAAGGAATCCGGGAGAGCTTTGCCGGTGAAGATCGCGCAGCCCTTCGAGGCGCGCTGCAAGGTTAAGGCGCAGCTCCTCGGAGGCGGACAGCGCACGACCGCGACCGATTCGCAGCGCTACCGGCAGCAGTCGCTGGAGTTCCTCCCGGTGCTGTGGGAAGCGCTCCAAGCAATCTTCGAGGCTGATGCCCTGCTCATCGATCAACAGCAGGCAGGAGTCCAGTGCTGAGTTGATGTCTTGCGGTTCGTCTCTACTCATCTGCATCCATCAGTCCGGCCAGCAGCTCAAGAGCTCGATGCTGAATGACCCTCGAGGCGCCCTCGGATTTGCCGATCACCTCTGCGACTTCTCTATGGGACAGTCCCTCAACAAAGCGCAGGATGATCACTTGTTGTTCGTCGTCCCCCAGCTGCTGGACGGCTCTCGCCAAGCTGGCTAGGTCCTGCTGATCGGCCACTTGATCCTCAGGAGGTGAGTGAGGGTCTGGCAGGTTCTCCATTATTGGATCGTCCACGCTGGACCGGCTCGATTGCTTTCGGTAGTGATCGACGATCAGATTGCGGGCTATGCGATAGAGCCAACTGGTGAACCGATGCCCCTGCGGCTCATACTTTGGAAAAGCGGTCCATGCCCGAACAAACACTTCTTCGGTCAGATCCTCGGCCAGATGCACATCCGCCACTCGAAAAAATACAAATCGGTAGATGGCGTCCAGATGCTGCATGTACAGCACGCCAAACGCATCGGCATCGCCATCGATGGCCTGTGATACGAGAGTCTGTTCTTGCTCAGCCTCCGCTTTGTTTGAATCCGAGGCCATCAGTTCCTCTATATGAAACGAATATGAAGCGACAATGTTACACCGAAGCGTATGTTCGCTGCGTCAGGCAAGCGAAACGAGGAACGCGGCCTGTGATACGAGGACCCGATCTCGCTTCGGCTTGCGCAGGACCCAAATCGGGATCCGAACGGGTTCCTGCGACCTGGGTGAACCTCTGCGAACAGCTGTTGGACGCTAACCCCCGCTCGTCAGGACTGTAACATCGAGAGTGGTGGTCTCGCCCTCCAGGACTTGGATCTGCCTGGGGAGACCCGAGGTGCCCGCTGGTCCGTCGTGTGTGATGTCGATCGTGTAGAGGCCCGGGAGTAGGAGCGCGCTGTAGTGTCCGTTGTCGTCGATGTCGGCGCGCATGACCTCGACGATGCCGTTCCCTTCGAGAATCAGAATCTGGCGCGCAGCGAAATCAGCAGGGGAAGGAGTCGGCGCGATCTCTCCGGCGCTGACGACCGGCTTGAGCGTGACCGTACCGTTCAGCGTACCGGTTTTATCCCCGCCGCAGGCGGCCAGGATCATCGCACCGGCCAGGATCCCAACCCAGAATAATTTGCGCTTCATCTATTCGACCTCTCGCTCCTAGTCCACAGAATAGTAAGACGCTCCGATCGAATGTGCGATCCTACCTCCGTCCCGGTGTTTATGAGTGCAAACGGGACTAAATTAATGCGCTCCCGCCGTCGATAGGTTTGGATGCGGGACAAGTTTCATTCCTCCCCAATGTCGATCGTCCTGCGTGCGGGACGAATTTCACGCCGATCGCGTGTCGATCGGTCTATATGCGGGGCGATATTCGTGCGAGAATCGGAGCGGCAGATCGGAGCCCAGCATGCCAACAAATGCGATCGTTGCGGACCATTTGACGTATCAGTACGGGGATCTACTCGCCGTGGATCACATCGATTTCCAGGTAGCCGAACGGGAGATTTTCGCCTTCCTCGGGCCGAACGGCGCGGGAAAATCCACGACGATCAACATGCTCACGGGTCAACTCAAGCCCAAAGACGGCGTGGCGACCGTGCTCGGAATGGACGTGGCCGATGACCCCAACAAAGTGCAGGCAAAGATCGGAGTGTGTTTCGAGATCTCCAACCTGTACGAGCAGCTCACAGCCAATGACAATCTAATCCTCTTTGCCAGGCTGTTCGGAGTCAAAGACTTTGATCCCGAGGTCTTGATCGGGCGCGTGGGGCTAGACGGACGCGGCGACGAACTGGTCGAGACCTACTCCAAGGGCATGAAGCAGCGCCTCATGGTGGCACGGGCACTCGTAAACCGACCCGAGGTCATCTTCCTCGATGAGCCGACGGAGGGCCTGGATCCCCAATCTTCTTTGGCTATACGCAAGGTGATCCTTGAGGAGCGCGAACGTGGCGCCACGATCTTCCTGACCACGCATGACATGACGGAGGCGGACAAGCTGAGTGATCGGGTGGCCTTCATCGATAAGGGTCAGATCGCGGCGATCGACACGCCCCACAACCTCAAGCAGCAGTACGGAAAGCGGCTGCTGCGCGCAGAAGTTTCTGATGGTGATGGCAAGCTGCGGGAGCGGGAGATCGAACTGGACCAGCCGCAAACCGCAGCTGAAGTCGAGCGGTTGTTCGAGCAAGAACAGGTGATCACAGTCCACACCGAAGAAGCGACGCTGGAGGACATCTTCATTCAGATCACCGGCAGGGCACTCGACTGATGAAGCTTGAGATGCTGGGAGCAGTGATCCGAAAGGATCTGGTGCTCTTTTTCAAGAACCGCTTTTTTGCCGTAATCACTGTGTTTGCCTTATTTGGCTACGCCGTCATCTATTACCTGCTGCCCAGCCAGATCGATGAGACGCTGGAAATCGGGATCTTTGCCCCCGCCATTGCCTCTGCGCTCGCGGCGCCGCTGGAGGAGGAAGGCGTCGTTCTGGAAGAATACGCCAGCGAAGCAGCCTTAAAGGAAGCTGTCACACAGGGGGACGTACCGGTGGGCGTCCAATTCCCGAAAGACTTGCTGGCTTTGGTAGCAGGCGGGGAGCGGCCGACGGTAGACGTCTACCTGTCGGCTGATCTGCCGCAGGAATTTCGCGATCTGTATCCGGTCCTGGTCGAAGAGTGGGTCGCCCTGATGGCCGGAAATTCTATGACCGTAGAGTTCAACGAGCAGATCCTGGGCGTGGATCGGGCGGGCTCGCTCATACCCACGCGGGATCGGATGCTGCCGCTTCTGGCGGTGTTTATTCTCATGGTGGAGGTGTTGGGCCTGGCCAGCCTGATCAGCGAAGAAATCACGACCGGAACCATCAGGGCGCTTCTCATCACACCACTGAGCACGGAGGGTCTGTTCACGGCCAAGGGAATCTTCGGCGTCGGATTCGCGTTCGCGCAGGTGACGCTGCTCATGCTCGTCACAGGCGGCTTGATCAAGCAGCCCACTCTGATCCTGCTGATCCTTTTCGTGGGCGCCATCATGGTGACCGGAATCGCCTTCCTGATCGCTTCGGCCTCGAAAGACATGATGTCGGTGATGTGGAAGGGCATGCTGGCCTTGCTGATCCTGATCATACCGGCGATGAACGTGCTTCTTCCTGGATTGACGACGGATTGGATCAAGGCCATTCCCTCCTTTTACCTGGTCGACGCCGTTCACCAGGTAATTAACTTCGACGCGAGCTGGAGCGCGGTCTGGAGCAACGTGCTCATCCTGGCCGCATTCGCAGCCGCCTTTCTGGCGCTGGGAGTGCTTGCGTTAAGGAGGCAATTCCGATGAGTCTTCGCCGCACGGGAGTGTTGCTCTGGAAAGAACTCACCAAGGGCTCGCGCAGCTTCGTATTTATGATGGCGCTCGGAATACCGGTCGTTATCTCGCTTTTCCTGGCGTTGCTCTTTGGCTCCTTCTTTTCCGAGCGGGCCAAGCTTGGTATTGTCGATGAGGGCAGCTCCCAGATCCCGGCGCGGGCAGCGGCGATGGAGGCCTTGATCGTGCGCGAATATGACAGCGCGAGCGAGCTGAGGGAGGCGGTTTCGCGGGGCGCAGTGGACATCGGGATGGTGCTGCCGGCCGGTTTCGATGAGCAGGTGGCGGCGCGCGAACCTGCGGAGGTAGCGGGCTACATTTGGGGCGAAAGCGGACTGGATAGCCGAGCCATTCTAGGCACCTCCATACTGGCGCTGTTCCGCGACGCAGCGGGTTACGAACCGCCGGTAGAGATCGTCACAACCACGCTGGGAGAGGCCCAAACGCTGCCTTGGGAGGATCGCCTGCTGCCCCTGATCGTACTCATTGCAATCCTAATCGGGGGCATGATGGTGCCGGCCACCTCCTTGGCGCAGGAGCGCCATGATCGGACGCTCGTGGCACTCACCACCACCCCTACCACGCTCGGCGATGTGTTGACCGCCAAAGGCATCCTGGGCGTGCTCGTGGCTGCCACAATGGCGGTGGTGACGCTGGCGCTCAACCGGGCATTCGCTGGGAATGCAGTATTGCTCATCGGGGCGCTGATCCTGGGATCCATTTTGGCCGTCGCCTTTGGCCTTCTGCTGGGCGTGATGACCAAGGACATCAACAGCCTATTCGGAACGATTAAGGCTATGGGCTTAATCCTTTACGCGCCGGCGCTGATCTTCATGTTCCCTGAGATCCCGCAGTGGATCGCGCGACTATTTCCCACCTACTACATCATCCAGCCCGTGATCGAGATCACGCAGATGAGAGCGGGCTTCGAAGACGTGCTTCCCGAGCTCATCGTTCTGGTGCTGCTCATCCTGGCGCTGATTGCCATCACCGCCTACGCCGCACGGCGCAAGGCGGTGGCCGCGGCCTAGGCCCTCCACCCTGGAGTAAATGTGGGAGCCCCGGATGGACACCGGGGCTCATTTTCAATTGGGGGAGAAGGCGAGTGCCGCTGAACGCTCGCACCATCAACGGTGCTACCACAGCCAAGTTGATAGCTTTCGAGAGGCACTGAAAGCACATGACAGTCCGAGTATTGGAGAATGGGCCGGCTGTGAGATCCGGAGTCAGCCATATGAGACTGAGGTGAACCCATGAGCACGCTCTCCCCTACCTCCGAAAAGCCCAATCTCTCCTCGATCCCACGTACTCCCCTGGCGCTGGCCGGAATCGCGCTGGCGCTGGGCCTGGCGGTCGAGATCTTGTTCCACGGGCATCGCATAGGGATTTCATTCCCGATTTGGGCCGCGCTTGGAATCGCGGCGATTCTTTTGGCAAGCAGGCTGGAAGGCGTACGCCCCGCCCCGGGCACGATGGCTCTAATCCCTGGCATCCTGCTCTTCGCCGCCGTGGCCGCCATCCGTCTGGAGCCGCTGACGGTCGTCCTGAGCATGCTGGCCACGCTGCTGCTGTTTGCGCTGATGGTGCGCGCCCTGCTCCACGGGCGCCTGCACCGATTTGGTTTCATTGACCTGGCCTTCACCTGGCTTACCGTGCCGCTGGAGTCCGTGCTCCGGCCCTGGCCCGCCCTCGCGGTTGCCACGCGTCAAGTCACGGGCGATCGGGTGGCTCGCAGCCGCCTGTTTGCGGTGCTGCGCGGTCTGCTGCTGGCTTTGCCGGTAGTGGTGGTGTTCGTGGTCCTGCTCGCCACGGCAGATCTCGTTTTTGGGGACCTGGTAGAGCAGGCGCTGGCCTGGGTCGATCTCGAGCGCATCGCAGAATACATCGGCCGAGGGCTAGTCGTGCTGGTGAGCGGGATCTTCTTCCTGGGGGCGCTCATCACCGCGCTGCGAGCACGCGCGCCGCGCGAACTCATCGGGGAGGAACGGCCGATCCTCAAGCCGTTCGTGGGCGCCATCGAGTCGGGCGTGGTGCTCGGATCGGTTGTTACCGTCTTTGCCATATTTGGAGCGGTCCAGATTCGATACTTGTTTGGCGGCGAGGCCAACATCGCTGCCGCGGGCTATACCTATTCAGAATACGCGCGGCGAGGATTCGGCGAGCTGGTGTGGGCGGCCTTCCTCAGCCTGAGCTTGATCTTTGCGCTTGGCCACTGGGGCCGGAGAAAGGATGCCAGACAGCGCTGGGTCTTCGCCGGCCTGAGCACGTCGCTGGTGCTGATGGTCGGGGTGGCGCTCTCCTCGGCACTGATGCGTCTGCAACTGTACGAAAGTGCATTCGGGTTCACGCGGCTTCGCACCTACACGCACGTGTTCATCTTCTGGCTGGCGGGCCTGCTAATCGCCTTTCTGGTGCTGCTCTACGTTGGGCGGCTGCGGGCTTTCGCCCCGATCGCGGCAGGCGCGGCCCTGGGGTTCGTTGCGACCTTGAGCATCATGAACGTAGACGGCTTCATCGCGCAGCGGAATCTGGCCCGATTTGAGCGTACGGGCGACCTGGACCTCGCCTACCTGGCGCGGCTAAGTCCCGATGCCCTTCCCTCCACGGCGAAGTGGATGGGGCGAGCCGACGCTGCCGCGCCGGCGGAGCTCACCGCCCAGGTGGCCTGCGAAGCCGGCATTCTGAGCGCCGATATAAGAGACAGCTCGTGGCAGTCCTTACACTTGGGTCGCCAGCAGGCGTGGAATGCGCTGGCCGGTATCGGAGATGAATTGCAGGGTTATCAGGTCTGGATGGAAGGCACGACCTGGTACGTGGCGGCTGCCGAGGGTGAGGAAAGCCCTTGTCTGGGGTTGGGGCGCGACTGAGGCTTCGCTTGTCATATGGAGAAAATCAGCGGCCTGTTTTGTATCTGAGCGTTGGCGCCTCAATCTGAGGCAGTCGACGGCATGTTGCACGTCTAAGAACTTTCGACTCAATCTGAGGCGATCAGCGGCTCGATGATTTCCCACGTGCGGCCGCCGTTTGAGGTGCTTACCAACGCACTTTCGTAGGTCTCCGGATCCGAGGCGACCGCCCAACCGAGGTTGGGATCCACGAA
Organism: Anaerolineae bacterium; assembly: GCA_036986135.1. Taxonomy (GTDB): domain Bacteria; phylum Chloroflexota; class Anaerolineae; order Anaerolineales; family E44-bin32; genus JADFRG01. Next base: position 10,441 of record BTQZ01000023.1, read on the forward strand.
ACTAAACTGGCCGTCCCAGGTGACGACCTTGACCCGCGTCCATGTCGATCCTCCATCGGTCGAGAGGTACTGTTCCCTTCCCAGGGCCAGCACGGTCGAATCGCTGAAGAACTGCGGTTGGCCGCCCGGATAATCAAGCATCTCCCAGGTCTCGCCAGCGTCATCCGTTCGGTAGAGATGGGAGCTCTCCGTCACGTCGGAGCCCTCCGAAACCACACACTTCACGATTAGCGATCCCGAACGTTCGGAAGTCAGGCGAGGCGATTCGGAATAACACCAACCCCGGTCGGTCGACTCCGCGGCGCCCTCCGGCAGGGGAAGTAGGCGCTCCTCCCACGTCTCACCTCCGTCACCGCTCACATCGAGAAATGCCTGCACGTAATTGCCCTGGCAATCGTAGGTCACCCATCCGATTTGCGTTTCGAAGAACGATATGCCGGTCTTGAAGCAACTTTGAAGATCTTCGCTTTCATAGGGATCGATGATCTGTCGCCACGTATCTCCCCCATCGGTGGTCCTGAACAACGCGACCAGCTGACTGCCCATCGCAGATTCGATCTCCTGGAGCATCCATCCCTGCTGCGTATCGGTAAATTCGATCGCCGAGAGCTGCCCCATGGGGTAGCCCGCTTCGGAGGCGATCCAGGTGGCTCCACCATCCGTCGTTCGCCAGACGCGATCGGTGCCCAGATAGGTCACCCACGCGCTGGGCCCCATCGCATAAAACCCGCCGACCTCGGACAAAAGCCCGCTGTCTTCCGGCGGCGTGACTTCGCGCCAGGTCTGGCCGCCATCCGTGGTTCTCAACACACGGATGGGCAGCGCTTGGTCTGGGTCCGGGTGCGAGCCGATCGCCCATCCTTCGGTCGCGGTATCCATCCAAATCTGGTTGATCACCACCGGCCGGCCCGCTTCGAGCCGCGGTTCGAGCACCGGTTGGGCGGGAAGCCACACGCGTTCCGTTGCCGCTGGTTCCGGTGGCGTGGTGGGCTCCTCCGAGGTCGGGCTCGCGGCGGCGGTGGGCCGCTCTGAAGTTGGAGGCATCCGCGTCTCAGAGGCCGAAAACGGAGTGGGTGGTTCGACCAGGGAAGGGACACACCCCGCGGCCACCAATAGGAGCAGTGGAATCCCGGCCTTGAGCCAGCTCACCCGGTAGCGCATCTGGGACGGCCTTCTGATAGGAAGCGGCAAGATTCGAGGATTCATTTCAGGCCACTAAGGATCGCGCAGTGTGAATAACTAGTCAAAAGACATAGCTGCAAGAGCCATACCGTGAATCCCCGCGCCCCTTCTGGACACCATTGGCCGGGCTCGCGACGGATGCTCGGCTGCTTTACTGGATCTGGGGTGTTTCAGTAGGCACTGAGGTTGCGGTCTCGGTTGAGGCAGGGAGAAGGGGTTGCGGTTTCGCTCGGAGTGGGTGTCGCTGTGGGCTCCGGCGCACCCGTGGAGGCAGGTACCCCGACAATCAGAAGCGCGGCCAACACAAACCAAAGTTGGCCATTGTTGGGCTATTCCAACGGAATATGGCTAGCCGAGCGGATTGGTTTGAGGAAGCGGTCCGGTACCAACTCTTGGCGCTTGCCCACGATGCGAATTGAGCTCGTGCATCACAAGCCGCGCGATGCGCTGTCCCGCGGCGGTGGGCGGACCAAGCGGCCAGAGCAGCTGGACGGCGGCCTGCATGAGCTCGATCTGCGAGGCGTACCTGGCATTGTTGAACCGCAAGAACTTGATGATGTCTTCGTCCGTGATCGGTCGTTCCATCGGACCCTCTCATTCGTGCCGGAGCGACCCCCTCCTGCACAGTGCAAGCACATTGCTGCTAACTATGAGGTTACGCGAACTGCGAAATCTCGCAACTTACAGTTTCCCTACAGTGGGGGCGCTGCAAGGCGAATGCCCGGTGCATTGGATGCACCGTAGGCACGTCAAAGCTTATCCGCCAGGACCCGGGTGCACCGTAGGCACGTCAAAGCTTATCCGCCAGGACCCGGGTGCACTGTCGTGCACTGTCGTGCATTATCGGTACGCCGAGCCAAGCCAGGCTGTCTGCTCCGAGCTCAGCTCAAAGCCGAAGACATCCAGGTTTTCGCGCTGCCTGTCCGGATGCGTCGATTTAGGGATAGCCACCACGTTTTCCTGTTGGATCAGCCACCGAAGGGCGACCTGAGCGACAGTAACGCCATGTGCATCGGCAGTGGCTTCCAGCGCTTGATTCTGGCTCAGGCGCCCACGATCCAACGGACTGTACGCAGTAAGCAAAACCCCGTTCTTCTGACAATATTGAAGCATGGGCTCCTGAGGCTGTCCGATGAAATACTCGATCTGGTTGGTGAAGATTCGAGCCGAGGAGGCCGCCTCGGCCTGCTCTAGCTGACGAAGAGAGAAGTTGCTCACTCCGATCCGCCGCACCTTTCCGCTGTCCACCAGCTCATTCATTCCAGCCATCGTCTCCTCGATAGGAATCCTGTCGCTTGGCCAATGCACGAGGTACAGATCGATGACATCGATGTTCAGCCGCTGCAGGCTGCCTTCGGCGGCTTGAAGCACACCGCTCTGGCTCAGGTGGGAGGCAGACACCTTCGTCACCAGGAAGAGCTCCGAGCGGCTTACGCCTGAATCCGCGATGGCTCGTCCGACCTCGGATTCGTTTTCATACATTTCGGCGGTATCGATATGCCGGTAGCCGAGCTCGAGCGCGCTGAGCGTCGCGCGGTAGCATTCTTGCCCGCGCATGTTCCACGTGCCCAGCCCGATCTTTGGCACGCTTTCACCCTGAATCTCTGCATACTCCATTGACAGCTCCCTCAAACGCACCATTCTAATATCTTGCGACCAGCACCGCGGGAGATTGTGTGCTCATAGCCCTTGGCGCAGATGGGGAATGTGGCCCGCAGCCGACGCTCCCAGCAAAGCAGGTCCGCAGGAAACGTTCACCTGGGATCAGCGACGTTAGGTATAGAATCGGCGGCTGCACCCAATCGATGGCTCACTCTCGATTCAAGGTTGTCTGGCCCCTGCTGCTCCTTTTCGCGTGGCTCACTTCATGTGGTGGGACACCTGGAGCTCAGCCTTCCCCGACGCCAGCCCCCATAGCCCTCCCTCCCGAGGCGATCCCCACACAAGTTCCGGGAGTGATCACCGCCGCCAATGCGGCGGAGGTGCGGTCGCTTGGCTTGATCCAGAATGGGCTGGCCGGCAATCTGGCCTGGGACGGTTCTGGCAGCCGGCTGGCGCTGAACACCCTTCGAGGAGCGGGGATCTTCTCCGTTGACACCCTTTCGCTGCTGGATCCACTGGAAACCAGCATCACACCCACGAGTTTGGCTTTTTCTGTGGTCCCCTCTGACGATTGGCTGGTTACAGCGGAGAGGGAACCGGAGACCGGCCTGGATACCGTGACGCTTTGGAGCGACCGCGGATCGCTGGAGCGAGTCATGATCGGGCACACGGATTGGATAAACAGCGTCGCTTTTTCGCCCGTGTCGGAATGGGTTGCCTCCGGATCAGATGACAAGACGGTGCGCCTGTGGAAGGCCAGCGAAGGGACCGAAGCCCTGATCCTGGAGGGGCATACCGGGCCCGTCACGGGCGTTGCCTTTTCGGCGGACGGTGAGCTTGTGGGGTCGAGCTCACTCGATGGCACGGCTCTCCTTTGGCGAGTCTCAGACGGGCAGCTGGTTCGCTCGCTGGAGGGCCATTCGACTGGATTGCTGGCAATCGCATTCTCACCCGATGGCATTACGGTTGCGACGGCAGGGGAAGACGGCGCAGTTTACGTGTGGGTGGCAGGCACTGGCAGCCTGGTGCACAAACTCTCCGGCCACCGAGGACCGGTGACCAGCCTGAGTTTCTCTGAGGATCTTCTGGCCTCCGCTGCGCGAGACGGGACCGTCCGGCTGTGGGACATAAATGAGGGGGTCGAACTGGCGACCCTGACGGATCATGTGGACCATGTGCTCAGCGTCTCATTTTCCCCGGACGGGAAACTGCTGGCCTCCGGCTCGTTGGACGGCACCGTCCGAATATGGGGTATCGGCGATCCGCTCGCCGCCGGCCTACCACCAAACACTCCTGAAGCGAGCGAGGCCACTCCACGCGTGGTCCGAGAGGGCCCGGGTTTCATTTCAACCGTGAGCATGCTCAACGAGATCGAGGGTTGGGGAGTTGGAGGATTCGAGCCCGGCGACCGGCATGTGCTGGCGACCGATGATGGGGGTCTCTCATGGTTGGATGTCGATCCCGGCTCGCTCGACGGCAGCGCTCCCGCCGCCGCCGCGCTGGACCGGCAGCGTGCCTGGATCGTTTACTACCCTTCCAATTTGCAGGGGGCGCCCGCTCCATCGGCGGTTTGGTCGACCAGCTCCGGCGGCAGCAGCTGGACCCGAACCGTGCTGCCGGAGGCTTTGGAGATCAATGAGCGGCCGCCCGACCTGGATTTTGTGGACGCGAACACAGGCTGGATATTGGGAGAAACCTTCGCCGGCCTCGGCCAACACGCATTTACATTGTTCGCGACGAACGATGGCGGCGCCTCCTGGGAGATCCTGATCGCACCCCAGGAAGCTCTATCCACCTGCCATTCGACGGGCATGGACTTCGTGGATGGAGAGCATGGTTGGATCAGTGAGCGTTGCCCGGGCGGCGTATTCATCGAAGCAACCGCGGATGGCGGGCGATCGTACGCTCAGGTGGCGCTTCCCCCGCCGGCGAGTGAACCCAACCTATTTGAATCCGGCTCGACCTGCGAGACCCGCTACCCGCAACTGTTCTCGGCTGAGCAGGGCGCGGTTCTCGTCGCGTGCGATCCTCCGGCGCGCTCCATACTGTATCTGACCGCGGACGGGGGCAAGACCTGGGATACCGAAGCCTACCCCGGCGGCGAACTGCAATTCGTCGATGCGGATATCGGCTGGGCGCTTTCTGACCGAGTTTATCGGACGACCAACGGTGGCCGGACCTGGGATTTCATCCGGAGCGTGGGCTGGGAGGGCCAGTTTAGCTTTATAAGCGATGAGATCGGATGGGCGGTTGCGCGGGGGAATGGCGACCTCGCATTTGTGATGACGAGCGATGGCGCGAACCGATGGAAACTGATAGAACCTATCCTCCGATCGGAGGAGCCGGAATAGCTGGGACCTAAGCCGAGGTTCGCTCCGCGTTATTTCGCACTCGAACCCATAGAGTGCGCGCCTGCATCTGCCTGGTTCCAATAGGAGGGATAGACATGGAATTCGGGACGATTAACATCCTTGCGGTCGTCGTCAGCGCCGTGGCGGCCATGGTGGTGGGTTTCATCTGGTACTCACCGCCGCTCTTTGAAAAAGCCTGGTTAGAAGAAATCGGTCGAACGCGAGAGCAGCTCGAGGGCGATTCGCCGCTGAAATATCTGGTGGCCTTCGTCGGCTCGCTGCTGATGGCCTACATTCTGGCCCGCCTACTGGATATCGTCGGTGGCCCCAGCCTGGATCTCGGCATCTTGATGGCGATTGTGGTGTGGGTTGCATTCGTCGCCGCCACCAGCGCAGTAAATTTCGCCTTCGCCGGCCGTCCGGTAAGGCTGTGGCTCATCGAAAACGGGAGCCACCTGCTAACGTTGCTTGTGATGGGGGTGATTCTAGGGGTGTGGGTTTAGAAATCTCCCCCACCCCTACAACTTACTTGAGCTGCCAGACCTGGAATTACTCCACCGGCGCCCCGGCTGTGTAGGCTGCCGCTCTCGAGCCCTCTGCGGTTCGCAGATCCAGCTGATCCCCATCGATCTTCCAGGTCGCCACGGTACCTAGCGCGGCCAGGTAGTCCTGCTCCTGCTCCATCGTTCCTTCCGGCTGCTCGCAGAATTTCTCTGTCGCCGCCAGCGGGCCGATGGTCATGCTGTCGCCGTCGACCTCATAGGTCCCGCTGTAGTTGTTGCACCCCGCAGAGCCGGAAAGGGATCCATCGTCGCTGAAAAGGGCCGTGATCTCGTTGCCGATCACGACGGATTGGACTCCCCCGCGGCTATTGTTCACGCGCGTCGCGATCCAGTTCGCGCCCGTCAGGCTGAGCGGCTCACCTTCGACAAATGTGACTACCACTTCGCTGTCCGCATAGGAGAGCGTGAGGGTATCGCCGGAGATTTCATAGGTCGCAGCCGACTGGAGTGAGCTCGTGAAGCCAAACTCCTGCTCCATCAGCGGCTCCGGGCAAGCCATCAAAGTGGACCCCAGGGGACCAATCGAAATCGAATTGCCATCTACTTCGTAGGAGCCAAAGAAGCTATTGCAGCCTGACGTGCCGGATAGCTCTCCATCTTCAAATTCGGCCCTCGCACCCGAGTCGGGCAGCGCGTCGATCGTCTCGCCCTCGCTATCCTGATAAGACTCCAGCGCCCAGAGCGTGCCTTCCAAGCTAGCGTCCTCGCCCGCCGGGGCACAAGCGGCCAACACGAGAATCGCCGACCCGGCCAATATCACGGTCCAGTGCTTCACAGGATTCTTCCTCCATTCTTGAGCTTATATCTGTATGACGGCTCAACCTTTGCGAAAGTTCCGAGCTCAGGCCCTTCCAAAACGGCGATGAGAATACCAAAATTTAGCGATTGCCTGCGACGCCTTATCCGAGGCCTGCGGAGGCTATGACTCCTCCGTCGATCGTCAATATCGCCCCATTGACGTAATCCGCGAGATCGGAAGCCAAGTAGAGCGCGGCCCCGACCACATCATGCGGTTCCCCGAAGTAACCGAGCGGTGTACGGGAGAGGATCCGTTCGGAGATTTGATCATCGTCCGTTAGAGCCCGGCTAAAGCGGGTCTTGATCGTCCCGGGCGCCAGCGCATTGACGCGGATGCCTTTGGGTCCTAGCTCGCCAGCAAGGACCATGGTGAGCATATTCAAGCCCGCCTTGGAAATGCTGTAGATTCCGAGCCCGGTGGAGGGTCGGAAACCAGCCACAGACGACATGAGCACGATCCTGCTGCCTGCCTCCATGTGTGGGGCAGCTGCACGACACAGGAGAAAGGCCCCACGCAGATTGACTTCCATGATCTTGTCCCAAAGAGCCCTAGTGGCGTCCAGCGTAGGACCAAAGTGGGGATTGGTTCCAGCATTGCTTAGAAGAATATCGATGCGCCCGTACGTCTCGAGCGTGGTATCAGCCAACCTTTGCACGGCCTCTTCATCGCCGACATGTGTTGCGATGGGAAGCGCCGAGCCGCCCTCAGCCCGGATCTCACCTGCTGCTGCGTCCAGGCCCTCCTGCTTCCTGCTCGCCAACACCACATTTGCTCCTGCGGCGGCATAAGCCCCCGCGATCGCGCGACCAATTCCATGCGAGGCGCCCGTTACGATGGCGACCTTGTCCTTCAGCGAGATGTCCATGCTTCCTCCGTCTCAACTATTGACTATTCTGTGGGCATGCGCGGCGCAGGTCAACCCTGATCCACAGGGCTATAATGAAACCCTCACGATGCATGAGACCGAATACCCCACCCCGCGCGAGCTGAAGCAGGAACTTTCTCAGGAGATCTGGAAGGTACTCGGCCTATCTCCCGACACGCGCCTGCGGCACCTGCTGAATCCGGTGCTGTGGGCTCCTTTGCATCGCTTTGCCGAATGGGCTTCGGAATTTGATCGAACGGTGGCCGAGTCCGGCCTGCGGCAGGCCGCCGGGGAAGTACTGCCGCGGCTGGTGAACCGCCTGGAGGTCGAGGGCCAGCAACAGGTCCCCACCGCCGGGCCGCTTCTAGTTGTATCCAATCACCCCGGCTCTGCGGATGGGTTGGCAATCGCGGCCAGCCTTCCACGCAATGATTTGAAGATCGTGGTCAGCGCCCTGCCCTTCATCCGCAGCCTGCCAAACTCGGCGCGGCACTTGATCTACACCGACCCTCTCGAGCCGCACAAGCGCATGGAAGTGGTTCGGTCCAGCATTCGTCACCTGAGAGATGGAGGGGCGCTGCTGCTTTTTCCCAGAGGCAAGGTGGAGCCGGATCCGGCCTGGCTGCCAGGAGCCATGGAATCGTTGTCGCGTTGGTCGGCCAGCCTGGGACTGATCGCGCGTACCGTCCCTGAGGCCAAGGTGGTTACCACGATCGTCAGCGGCGTGCTCGCTCGCAGCAGCCTGCGCAATCCGGTCACCCGCTGGCCGAGGGATCCGCGCAAGCGGCAGCTGCTTGCCGAGATAATTCAAGTGCTCCATCAAGCGCTTATTCCCTATGGAATTTCGGTTTCCACGCGCCTGAGCTATGGGAAACCGATTGTGGCTGGCGATCGAAATGCTCGCGAGTTGACGCGCGAGATCGTTGGGTACGCGAGGCAATTGCTCAACGACCACCTGACCCCAGCAGGTGACAAGAAGAGGGCCGCCTCCTGATTGCTCGGAGGCCTGCACCCACGACCCAACAAGATACGATCGGCCTCCCGAAAGAGCTACCCATCGGGATGGCTATGCGTAATACCAAGCGCGGAATTAATGACGGAAATTGGCTGCAAAATGGAAATCCGCTGCGGCTTCATTTTCGGACGCATCCATGCCTGAGCAAGCACCTTCAATTGAGGTAGCCGAATGACCACTGAGATGGGGCTCGTTCTAGCCATCCTGTTCTTCGCCTTCGTGCTGCTCGTCAGCGAGAAGGTCAGGATGGACGTGGTCGCGCTCATGGTCCTCGCCGGCCTGGCGATCTCCGGTTTGGTGACCGATGCTCAGGCCCTCTCCGGATTTAGCAGCCCAGCGGTTGTGACGGTTTGGGCGGTCTTTATCTTGAGCAGCGGCCTAACGCGAACAGGCGTGGCCAACATACTGGGGGATCAAGTGTTCAAGCTGGCGGGCGGCGGCGAGGCGCGCATGATCGCGGTCATCATGCTGACCGCGGGCGTGATGTCGGCCTTCGTGAACAATGTAGGGGTAGCGGCCTTGCTGCTCCCGGTCGTCATGGACCTGGCGCGACGCACCGGAACCGCTCCCTCCCGATTGCTGATGCCATTGGCATTTGGGGCGCTGCTGGGAGGTCTCACGACTCTCATTGCGACACCACCGAACATCTTGATCAACGATGCAGTGGTGGACTTCGGTTTCGAATCGTTCGCGTTCTTTGACTTCGCCCTCGTGGGCGTCCCGGTCATGCTGGCGGGGGTGGCCTTCATGGTGCTGGTGGGGAGATACCTCCTGCCCCGTCGCGATACCGCCAAGGAAACAAAGGACGCCGATCTGGGCATGATATTTGGCTTCCAGGAGCGCATGTGCTTCGTCAAGATTGGCGAAGGCTCCGAATTGGCGGGTCGGACTCTGGCCGCCAGCCGGTTGGGCGCTGCGCTGGGGCTCAACGTGCTGGCCATTATGCGAGAGGATGAGCGGCACCTGGCGCCCGGGCCAAGCGCTTTGCTGCAGGCCGGAGACGTTTTGATCGTTGAAGGTCGTCTCGACCGCCTGCAGGAGCTGCACGGCAGCGATAATCTGGTGGTCGACGAGCAGGCCGTCGATTTGGCGTCTCTCGTTTCACCTGACACAGCATTTGCAGAAGTTCAGATCGCCCCAAGCTCTCCGCTGGTAGGCCGTACTCTGCTTCAGAGCGGGTTCCGCCATCAGTTCGGAGTAAACATTCTGGCCATTCGCCGCGACGGCAAGATCCGGCATGCCGCCCTCTCCGACCAACCACTGAGCGCCGAGGACCGCCTGCTGGTCCAGGCCACCCTCATGCAGCTCAAATTCCTGCGCGGCATCCTCGAGTTCCAGTCCATTGACCGGATCAGCATTGAGGAGGTTCAGGAACGATATGAGCTCCAGGAGCGCCTGCTGGCTTTGAGCATCCCCGAGCAATCGAGCCTATCGGGTAAGAGCCTGGAGGAAAGTCATCTGAGCGATGCCTTCGGCCTGTCGGTCCTGGGAATCGTGAGAAACGGGAAGACCAAGCTGGCTCCTCAACCGGATGACGTGGTTCTGGCCGGGGATCGGCTGCTGGTGGAGGGAGGGCCGGAGGATCTCGAAACCCTGCGCGGGCTTCGAGATCTCATCGTCGACACGGAACGCACCATCGATACAGAAATGCTTGAAAGCAATCGGGTGGGCCTGGCCGGCGTCGTGCTATCGCCCTCCTCGACGCTGGACGGCAAGACCCTTAGGCAGCTGCACTTTCGGGACAAGTACGGTTTGAGCGTCCTGGCTATCTGGCGTGGGGGAACCCCCCACCGATCGAACCTGCGCAACTTCCCCCTGAAGTTCGGCGACGCCCTGCTGCTGCATGGATCCCGCGACCGGCTGATCGTTCTGGGCAGCGAGCCCGATTTCCTTGTACTTACGCGGGAGGCGCAGGAGGCGCCGCGCATTTCGAAGGCCCCGGTAGCGGCGCTGATCATGGTGGGCGTGCTTCTGCCGGTAATTCTCGGCTGGGTTTCGATCGCCATTGCGGCGGTTGTCGGCGCCACGGCCATGGTGCTCACGCACTGTCTGACGATGGAGGAGGCCTATCGCGACATCGAATGGCGGGCGGTGTTCCTCATCGCGGGCATGCTGCCGTTGGGGATCGCCATGGAGCAAAGCGGCACTGCGGCTTTCATTGCTTCACAGGTCGTTGATCTGGTCGGGGAGGCGGGCACGGCGGCGGTTGTGACGGCGCTGTTCGTACTGACGGCGGCCGCCTCGCAGATCATGCCCAATGCGGCGGTTACGGTGCTCATGGCGCCCATCGCAATCAACACCGCCTTCGACCTGGGAATCTCCGTTCAATCGCTGGCGATGGTGATCGCAATCTCCGCCTCCGCCAGTTTCTTGAGCCCCGTCGCCCATCCGACCAACAGCCTGGTCATGGGCCCCGGCGGCTACAGGTTCAGCGACTACCTAAAGGTCGGTCTGCCCCTGACCGCAGTCGTGCTGGTCGTTACCCTGATCTTCCTGCCAATCTTCTGGTCTTAGCGGATCGCCTTTCCCGATTTTCTAATCGTCCGTTCAATTAATGAACCGCCGTTGCCCGGCTGGGTGATGTAGAATTGGCGGTCGCTTTGGAAAACCCAAGAATGAAACGCTACCCAATCGTGCTAGCCGTCATTGCCGCTTTGATTCTCGTCGGCTGCCGAACCGCGCCCACTCCGTCGCCTACCGCAGTACCGGCTCCCACCACGGCAGCTGCCGCCGCCCCCGAGCCAATCGACACAGTGGTCCCCTCACCGACGGTTGAAGCGATCGAGGTTGATTCGGAGACACTCGACCGCCTGGAATCGGAAGAGGTTCCCTCCGCAGACCCGATCGATTTAGCGCGCAGGCTGAAGGGCGTGACACAGGAGATCCCGGAAACATTGGAGCCCCCTGCCGCGCCGCTTAAGGTGGGCGCACGCGAAGTCTTCAACGCAGGTAACCAGGACACGAATGAGCAGTTTGAAGTGCAGGCTACCCTGCAATACGTAACCGATCACGCTTATTTCTGGATCCAGGACGGGATTTCCTACGATCCGGACGATCTGGAGCGATTGGCGAAAACCTTTGAGAACCGGATCTATCCAACCACTCGCGACTTCTTCGGCAGCGAGTGGACTCCCGGAATTGACGGGGACCCTCACATCTACATCCTGTATGCGGGCGGCCTGGGAATCGGAATTGCAGGGTACTTCTCATCCGTTGACTCGCTGCATCCCCTCGTGCGAGAGGACTCCAACGGCCACGAGATGTTTTATTTCAACGCCGGCAATCTGGACCTTGGCGAGGATTTCACCTACGAGGTCCTGGCCCACGAATTCCAGCATATGATCCATTGGAACATCGATCGCGACGAGGCCACCTGGGTCAATGAGGGGCTCTCTGAGCTGGCAGTGCACGTCAATCGCTTCGGCACGGCCCGCAGCCACCCGCTCTACACGGACGATCCGGACCGCTCCTTGAACGATTGGGATCCGGACGACACCGGACCCAACTACGGTGCGGCCTCGCTCTTCATGCTTTACTTTCTCGACCGCTATGGAGAAGACCTTGTTAAGGACTTGGTCGCGCATCCTGCCAACGGTCTGGCGAGCATCGACCTTGTGTTTGAAGCTGCGGGGACCACAGATCCGCTGACAGGAGAATCCATCGGAGCGGACGAGGCGGTCCTGGATTGGGTCATCACGAACTATCTGAACGACAGCGATGCGGCGGATGGACGCTTTTCGTACGACGCCTTCGGCGACCTGCGCAAGACCCGCCAAACGGAAACCTTGATAGACTGCCCCGCCGAGGAGGAAGAGCGACTGGTCAACCAATACGGTGTGCACTACATCCGTTTGATCTGCGAGGGTCAGCGAATATTGGAATTCGACGGCGCCGAGGAGACTCAGGTATTGGCAGTGGATCCGTACTCCGGCGAATACAGCTTCTGGTCCAACAAGGGCGACACCTCGAACATGCGGCTGACGCGTGCCTTTGATCTGACGGATGTCAGCGGCCCGGTTAGCCTGAGCTTCCAGACCTGGTACGAGATCGAGAGTGATTGGGACTATGTCTTCCTGCTCGCCTCGGAGGACGACGGCGCGACGTGGGATATTATCCGGACCCCTTCAGGCACCGACAGCAACCCAAACGGGAACAGCTTCGGCTGGGGTTATACATCCAAGACGCGCGGCTCAGAGTGGATCGAGGAAATGGTGGATCTCTCGGAGTATGCGGGGAAGGAGATCCTGCTGCGCTTTGAGTACGTGACGGATGCGGCCGTGAACGGCGAGGGGATGATGATCGACGATATCTCCATTCCGGAGATCGGATACTTCACGGACCTCGAGGCAGACGACGGCGGCTGGGAGTCTGAGGGATGGGTGCGCATCAAGAACGTGCTGCCGCAGACCTTTAAATTGGCCTGGATTTCCCTGGAAGGGGATACCACCGTGGAATACGTACCGCTCGGCGTAAACAACACCGCTCAGATCCCGATCGACATCGGTGAGGACGGGGCCGGCGTGCTGGTGATCGTTCCTACGACGCGCTTCACGCGTCAACCCGCCAGCTACACTTTCTCGTTCAGCGAATAATTCGCGGTTCGACGGGACGGCCCCCTGTCCCGCGCCGCGCCTTACTCCTCGACCGGCATACGGAGCTTTTTCGCTCTGCGAAGAAGCTCCTTTCAGGATGCTGAGAGATCGAGCGGGATTGTGAGATTGCGTTGAACCAGATCCGAGGGTGGCCTACGGTGTCTCGTACTCTGAGAGGGGGATGTCGTCTACCGCCTCGAGCCCCTTCTCGACCAGTGAGCCGATGGGGTGCATCCCGATCACGGTGTGGCCCTCTCGCAGACCCGCCGCCACGGCCATCCCAACCACACGCCCGGTGTGATAGCTGACGATCGGCGAGCCGCTCATCATGCCCGGCTCGAAGGCCTCGTCCATCACCGCCCAGGCCCCATTTCGATCGGACTCCAGGATAGTTCCCCAGCGCTTTCCGTTCTCGGCCCCAAAGCCTGGATAAAGCACGATTCGCTCGCCCGGCTGCGGAATGCCACGTTCGTCGGGCTCCAGGATCACGACAGGCGCGTCCTCTTCCTTAACCGCAAAGAGCACGTAGTCGTTGGTCAGGTTCATGCTGAACGTTCGGGGTTCCCCGGGCATCCCGTGCAGCACCTCCAGCTGGATGGACGACTCATCGAGGCTCAGTCGCACACTCTGTAATCCACGCGCCAGGTCGAAACTGTGGGCCGCGGCGGCCGCCGCCGTCCCTCCCGACGGCAACCGAAAAATGAATGCGCTGCCCGCAGGCACGGGCTCCGACCCCTCGTAGGTGGCGTAGGCCTCCATCCCTGGCCAGCCCACAGGCAGGTTGCCCCGGAAAGCAGTAATGGCAGGAGGCAGGGGCGTTGGGCCGTATGGGATTTCTGGAAGCAACCGCGGCAGTGATCGATAGGCAACAAAGACGAGTGCCGAAAGTGCAACCAGCGCGACCAGTGTGCCGCGGAATACAAATTTCCAATTCATCTGCGGGAGGTAGAGTGCGGAAGGTTGGCCTTGAGCCTCACTCTTCGACCGGGATCACGTACAGGCATCCAGCATTCACCGCGCCGTTGCTCTCGTCCAGATCGTGCTGGGTGATGGAGAAGGGCCCGAGCGCAATGACGTAACGCGCGGTGAATGGCGCCACAAAATCCACCGTGTCTTTCTTGCTGTTGACAAAGGAGTCAAGCAAGAACATCTGTGAGTCGAAGATGAAAGTTTCCCCATATGGGAAGTCGGTGCGGATCTCATAGGTTTGGTCTTGCTCGAGATCTACATAGAACAACAATCTGCCGCCGGTCGTGATCAGCCGCAGCGGATAGCAGATCGTGTTCACCAGCGCCGGAGGCGCCTGAAAGGTGCGAAAGAGAAATACCAGCGTACCGGCCGGCTTGCCAACCCCCGGAACGGGATTCTGGATGAGAATGGTGCCGGTGGGGAGATCCAGATCCAGGACGTCGCGGTAGACAAAATTGAGCCCGCGCCGAATGATGAGGTTTCGAGCGTCTCGATAGTGCATGCCGATGACGTCCGGAACCTCCACCCATCCCGCGGGTAGGGCTGTTGGTGTGTAGGTTTCCGTGGGCGTCGCCGTGGGCAGTGGGGTTTCGGTTGGCGTGGCCGTGGGCGCCGGAGTCGCGGTCTCGGTAGCGGTCGGCTCCTGCGTAGGGGTCTCGGTGGGTACGGGAGCCTCCGTCGGAGGAACGACTTCGGTGGTCGGTTCGATTTCTGATCCGGCCAGGCCACTGCATGCGCTGAGCGCGAGAGTCACGGCAAGGGCCGCAAGCAAGGCCAGGCGATGAACGGCGGTTTCGGTCCAGCTCATGACTCAAGTCTGCGTCAGAGCGTGAATTGACGCAAGCAGGGCGCGAGACTCGTCGCGAACGCCATCCGGTTTCCGGAGCTAGCCCCCTGCCGGAGCCGCGGCGCCTTCGTCCCCATTTCCTGCTACGTAGCGCTGCCGTAGATGAACCGGATCTGCGGCTGGTCTCCGAATTCGCAGGTTGATCATTTCCACGAGCAGCGAGAAGAACATGGCGAAGTAGATGTAGCCCTTCGGAATTTCGAAATCCAGACCTTCCGCCACGAGCGAAACTCCCACCAGCAGCAAAAAACTGAGGGCAAGAACCTTGAGCGTTGGTCGCTCGTTGACGAATCTGCTGATGGGCCCGGAGGCGACCATCATGATCAACACTGCGATGATCACCGCCGCTACCATGACCCAGATCTCGCTGGCCATGCCGACTGCGGTCAGCACCGAATCCAGCGAAAATATGACATCCAGCAGCATGATCTGTATCAAAACCGCCCCAAGCGTCGCCCTCACCGCGGCCGAACGGTAGCCCGATTCGCTCTCCAGCTTGTCGTGAATCTCATAGGTGGCTTTGGCGAGCAGGAACAGCCCGCCTCCGATGAGAATCAGGCCCCGCCCCGTGACCTCAAATCCAAAGACCGTGAAGAGCGGCTCCGTCAGCCCCACCAGCCAGCTCAAGGAGAAGAGCAGCGCGATGCGCACCAACATGGCCAGGAGCAGGCCCACCTGCCGCGCCTTGTCCTGCTGATCGACCGGCAGCTTGCCCGCCAGGATTGAGATGAAGATGATGTTGTCGATCCCAAGCACGATCTCGAGTGCGGTCAAGGTGAGCAGTGCGATCCATATCTCAGGATCGATGATCCAATCCATCTCGTTTACCCTTCTCTGTTAGCGGCTAGTTCCAATCTCGCGTAACAACTTCATCGCCCATCTTTATTTCGGGCGGCTGACCGGGATCGAGCGCCCACTTTATGCGACGGGCGCCTTCCACCACGTCTTCCGGAGTGCCGGCGAACCCCAACCGTAGATGGCCGTCCATGCCAAACTCGGCGCCCGGCACGGTCACGACCAGTGCTTTCTCCAGCAAGAATTCTGCGAGTGCCAATGAGTCGGGATTGAAGGCCGAGAAATCGGGAAAGCTATAGAGGCCTCCCTGCGGGCGCTCGACCTTCAGACCATCTAGACCGGCTAATTCGTCCAGCAGGCGATCGCGATTGGCTTCGAGGTGTGTGCGGAGCTCCTCCACCACATTCTGATCACCCGTCAGAGCGCCTTCCGCAGCGGCCTGAGAGATGACGGAAGCATTCGAGGTCATTTGACCTTGAAGCTTGTTTATTGCGGAAGTCACTTCGGCGGGCGCGACGGACCAGCCCAGACGGAATCCGGTCATCCCATAGAGCTTTGAGACTCCGCTAATGACAATGACATGCGAGGTGTCGACACCCTTGGTGGTATAGCGATAGGCGGAGGGCGCTTCGCCGCCGTCAAACACCAGCTCGCGATATATGTCATCCATAATTAGGTATACGCCCCGGTCCTCGCAAAACCCGACCATCTTCTCCAGAAAAGCACCTGAAGCTACCATACCGGTAGGATTGTTGGGACTGTTTAGCAGAACCGCAGCCGTGTTGTCATCAACCGCCTGGATTACGGAATCGACCTCCGGCATGAGCGAACCCGGCTCCGGCTGAACGAAAGTGGGGCTTCCTCGGACCAGTTTCACCATTTCCGGATAGGTGACCCAATAGGGCACCGGCATAAGCACCTTATCGCCGGGATTGACGATCGCCA
This sequence comes from Anaerolineae bacterium, assembly GCA_036986135.1. Lineage (GTDB taxonomy): Bacteria > Chloroflexota > Anaerolineae > Anaerolineales > E44-bin32 > JADFRG01. Next base: position 26,966 of record BTQZ01000023.1, read on the forward strand.
TCAGCACGTTGAACAGCGCGTGCTTCGACCCGTTTGAGGCGACCACGTTCATCGCGGGAACCTCCCTGCCGTAGCGTTCCGTCGTGTAATCCGCGATGGCGCTACGCAGTGAGGGAAGGCCGGCGGCAGCGGTGTACTTGATGAATCCGTCTTCCAGTTTGTCGGAAGAGGCGGCGAGCGCGGTCTCCGGCGCTCTATTCTTGGGTTCTCCGATACCGAGATGGATTACCGGCTTCCCATCCGCACGCAGCTGGTTGGCTCGATCGTTGAACTTCATGGTGGCAGACTCGGAGACGGAAGCCGCCAGGTCGCTGATTCTCATGTTTACTCTCACTTATGCAGGAACGAGGGCAAATTGTAGTATGGAATTCCGGGGCTCCGGCCCGCAGGCGCGCTCTGAAACTCCCGGGACACAGAAGTTATAATCTTGAGTTGCGGAGGTGCACTATTTCAAACTCAGAACTCATCTTAACGCTCGGCAAAGTGATCATCGCTGCCGCCTGGGCAGATCATGAGGTCTCGAACGAAGAGATCAACAACCTGAAGGATCTGCTGTTCAGGTTGCCCGAACTGACCGGCCGCGAGTGGGCCATGCTCGAGATGTACATCGAGTCGCCCATCGGCGAGGCAGAGCGCGAGCGGCTGGTGGATCAACTCAAAGGCCAGCTTCAATCGTCAGCGGACAAGGCGCTCGCCAAGCAGGCGCTCGAAGAACTGGCCAGCGCGGATGGAGTCATCACGGATGAAGAGCGGGAGGTCGTCGATTCGATCAGGGCCGAGATCGATTCGGTCGGCGTCGGCGTGTTCGGCCAGGTGGGCCGTCTCCTCTCAGGTCCGGTTTCCCGCCGCGAGGAAGCCCTGCGCGAGGCCCCCAACCGCGAAGATCATTTCGAGGACTACATCAAGAACAAGGTGTACTACGGGCTGCAGCTCCGGATGGAGGGCGACGACGGAAAGGCGCCAGGAATAGAAATCCCAGATTCCGAATTGCGGCTGCTTTCATTAGCCGGCGGCCTCATGGCGCGAGTGGCGCACGTCGATTTGGAGGTCACCGACGAGGAAACCGCATCTATGGCGAAGGCGCTGCAGACAGGCTGGAGCCTAAGCGGCGATCAGGCCGCGTTTGTGGTCGAGGTAGCGGTCTCCGAGATCGGCCCTGACATGGACTACTATCGACTGACGAGGGAGTTCTTCGAGGGCACGCGCGAGGAGCAGCGCGTGGAGTTTCTCAAGGTGCTTTTCGCGGTGGGGGACGCCGACGGTCGCGTGTCAAACGAAGAGATCGAGGAGATCCGCGCTATCGCAAACGCATTGCGCTTGCCCCACAAAACCTTTATCGATGCGAAGCTGACGATCCCTAAGGAGCGCAGAGCGAGCTAGCCGGCAGAACTGGCTCTTCGCGCGTGAGCCATGGTAAGGGTACCCGTCTGGGAGTGGACGAATTCGCTCAGCCGGAGGCCTCCTTGCCCATGGGCTGGCTGGAAGTCGTATCTTGGGGCGAGCCCATGCGGTTTATGCCATCGAACGCGGCCGTCTTGTAGCCCTCCGCCAAGGTCGGGTAATTGAAGACCGTATTGATGAAGTAATCCACCTTTCCACCATAGGCGAGCACCGCCTGCCCGATGTGGATCAGCTCGCTGGCCCCCTCTCCAATAATGTGAACTCCCAACAGCTCGCCGGTGCCCTGGCGGAACACAAGCTTGAGGAGCCCGCTGCTGTCGCCTATGATCTGGCCGCGTGCGATCTCTCTGTACTGGGCCTTACCCACCTCGTAGGCAACGCCGGCTTCAGTAAGCTCCTGCTCGTTCTTGCCCACAATAGAGATCTCTGGGATGGTATAGATACCGTACGGGAACAGTTCCGGCATGCTCTCACTTTCAATCCCGAATGCGTGGCGAGCCGCCAGCCTCCCCTGTTCCATTGAAGTAGACGCAAGGCTTGGGAAGCCGATAACGTCTCCGACGGCATAAATGCTGGGAACCTCGGTCTGGTAGTGCTCGTTGACGATAATTCGCCCTCGCTCATCCGGCTGAATACCCACCACATCGAGCCCGAGTTTGTGGGTGGCACCCGTGCGGCCGATGCTGTAAAGCGCTTGCTCGGTCGTAAGTTTCTTGCCGCTTGCCAGGTGTATCCGCACCTGCTCGCCCAGCTCGGTGTCGATCAGCTCGATGGCCGTGACTTCTTCCCCGAGGCGCATAGTTACTCGATTCTCTCGCAAGTGGTAGACGAGCGTGTCCACTATCTCTTCATCGACGAAGTCGAGCAGGCGCAGCCGCTTGTCGATCAGTGTTACGCGCACGCCGAGCGCAGCGAACATCGAGGCATACTCACTACCGATAACACCCGCGCCAACGACCGCCAGGGTCTTTGGAATGAGGTCTAGTTTCGGAATATCGTCGCTGGCCAGAATCCGCCTTCCGTCGAATGCAATATCCGGGTCGCGTGTAGCGCTGGAACCGGTCGCCACCACGATCTTGTCGGCGATCACGGTCCGATGGCCGCTTTCCGTCACCGAGGCCAGGCGAAGCGTGTTCGCATCGACGAAAGAAGCCTCGGCGGTGATCAACTCCACTCCGTTGCGTTGAAGCTGATGGCGCGCTACATCGAGCTCGTTTCGCACTACATAATCGGTCCGAACCAGCAGGTCAGACATGCTGATATCCTGCTTCACGGAGTAAGCCATGCCGTAGATCCCGCGCAAACGATAGCCAGACAGATAGAGCACCGCCTCACGCAGCGTCTTGCTGGGGATGGTGCCGGTATTGATCCATGCTCCGCCGACGACGGCTTTACGCTCTGCGATCGCCACCCGCTTTCCTAACTTGGCAGCCTGGATGGCGGCTCGCTGGCCTCCCGGACCAGAGCCGATCACAAACAGGTCGTAGTCGTATTGAGACGTCATTGGGTCAGATATGGGATTTGGGCTTGGATCCGTATTCTACCCTCCGAGGTTGGAGTCGGGCTTGAGCACAGGCTCGGCACGGGGCGCGCAAGCCAATGTCGGCGACCGAAAGCGGGTGTAGCGGCGGCAGCGGTGGGGCGCGGTCCGGGTAAAGGCCCGGCTTGTATTTGAGGAAATCCCTGCCGTCGGACCTCCTCAAGGGGTGCCTGTAGGAGCGGGAGTTGGAGTTGGAGTTGAGGTAAGTGTCGGGGTAGTGGTCTCCGATGGCGTGGGGCTGGGTCCTGTGGTTTCCGTGATTGTTGGGGTCGGTGAGGGCCCCGGCGATGGGGTTACGGTCGTTGTGAGATCGAAAGTCGGGCTGGGTGTGGGGGTGGGAGCGGGCGCGGTGGCGGTCAGACAAATACCGAAGGCCTCCGTTGCCGTGGGTGCCTTTCCGGCATCCTCGCGAGTCTGGAGGGAGGCGCCATACTGTTTTTCCGCCGCACAAGGGTCTTCCGCCTCCATGAGTTTGTTGCCGTATTCCCAGGCCGCCTGCGAGTATTTCCAGCAGGAATCCCAGATGGCGGCAGAGCAGATTTGCGAGAAGTACTCCGTTGCCAACGCCCAGTCCAGGCCGAAGTAGCTGTTGGCAAATAGGTAGAAGGCGGCCGATGTGCGCCAGCTGGAGGCCTGGCTGTCCAATTGGAATAGACGTTCCGCCAGTGTCAGATCGTAGATGCCTTGCTCCTGGTCCCCCTTCCAGATCTTATCCAGGCCGCGATTGCGCAGGACGGTGAAGAGCAGCTGATTCACCTCCGCACGCCGAAAATCCGGCGCCTCGGCGATGATTGTCACGAGCATTTCGGCCGCCGCGTCGTAATCGCCGGCGTCGTGCGCGGTTTGAGCAGCAGCGAACAATCCGTCCATTGAGCGAAGATCCAGCGTAGGCGTGGGGCTGATGTCGAGCGTAGGGCTGGGAGTCGGGGAGGGAGTCGGCGTGGGTTGATCGAGCGCGATAAGCGCTTCGCTCAGGAGTTCACGCGCGGCGCTGTTGTCAGGCTCGATTTCCATGATATAGGCGAACCGCTGCCGCGCGAGCTCGTAGCGACCTTCCAAAAGGTCTTGCACCCCCAGATCGAATTGCTCTTGAACGATTAGCGACGTCTCGGAGTCATTGCGCGCGTTCCGCTGATCGAGGCCGGAGGCGTATCCCGAGATGCCCCCGACGCTCAGAACGGTTATGCCAAACAGGAGCACGCCGGCGACCCATAGCAGCCAGCGGCGCGAAGAGCTCCTTTGCTCCGGTTCCGGTTGAACCGGAGGTCGGAGGGGGCCCGTGTCCTCAAAATTGATCATCGGAGCCCTCGCGAGATCTCAATCCATCCGTAGGCGCCATGACGGTCGCGTGTATCGCGCTTCGATCCCAGCACCTTCCGGTCATTGGCTGATCAAGCTCGTGTCGACAAACAACTTGTCGCGGAGTTTGCGAATCTCGGACGGCACCGGCCGCAGCACCTTCGCTCCCGTATCCGTGGTGTGGAAGCCCACCATATTCGGCGGCGATATCACTTCTTGTTGGATATCCGCCTTGTCGATGGAAGCGCCTAGCCATGCCAGCGCAATCATTTCATCCAGGGACATGTTCGTACGTACACCAGAAGCCAGTTGTTGAAAGAGGATGGGAGCCTTGGCAACCAGGGTTCCGATCATGTCGAATCCCACCACCCGATCCAGGATGGCCAGGGCCACCTGCTGCTGCCGCTCCGCACGCGAGAAATCGCCTCCTGGGCCACGCCGCGTGCGAGCGTAGGCCAAGGTCTCGGCGCCATCTAAGTGATATGGCTTGGCCTCCAACCACCGGCTCGGCCGGCCGAGGGGCGAGATCTTGATCCGATCCTTAACCAGCACGTCCACGCCGCCGATCTCATCGATGAGGCGCTCGAACGTGCCGAAGTCGACCACCGCAAAGTATTGGATGGGGACGCCCACCAGGCTCTCGACCGCCTTCATCGCCAGGCCGGGTCCGCCGCCTGGCAGGCGGTTTCCTTCGCCTGAGCTGTAGGCGGTGTTGATGCGGTTGTGCCTGAACCCCGGGATCTCGATCCATAGATCGCGTGGAATGGAGAGGATGCTCACCTTTCGTGTAACCGGATCGATAGAGAGCAGAATCATGGTGTCCGAGCGCGGCGCTCCTACTGCGTTCTGCCAATCACGATAATCGAGCCCCATGAACAAGATCGTGACGCGTGTTTTCCCGTTCCAGGGAACAGGTGTGACTTCCGGCAGCGGTATGGTTGGCGATACGTCACCGGGCAGCGGCGGTTGGCCGGTTCCACTGTCTCCCGAAGCAACCGTCTGGAACGGGTTAAATCCCGTGCCGGTCCAGGCCGCGGTCAGGTCCCGCGTGATCGAGTGCACGAGGACGCCAAGCACAAGGATAGTGACCACGAAGCCGGCCGTGAGCGCCACAACGGCCCACTTGGTTCGATCCGATCTGGTACCGCGGCTCAGATGCTATGCCTCCTAGGGGAAAACCGCACTATTGTACTCATTCGGTCATTGCAAGGAAGAGACCATAAATCAATAAAACGACTGATCTTATTGATCAGCCGTCGTCGTGCAGTTTATCACCTGAGATTCCTTCTCATACATGAAGATTTCATGGGAATCTCTAGGCGCAGACCCTCACTCTCTGCAATTGAGATCGGCAGGGGTGAGGAGGGGTACACTTCCCTTTCGCATGACCTTGTCGGAGTGATGCTCTGCGCAAATCCTTTGGATAGGCGAAGGGAACCCCTTCACTCCCGGTAAAATGAGTATCCTGCCCCAGGAGGTTCGATGGATAAATCGCTAAGTCTTGGGAAGCTGCGCGGATTACAGGAGATCGCGAATCCGCATGGCCTCTTCACTATCACGGCCCTCGATCATCGTGGCTCACTTCAAAAGGCGCTAAACCCCGAGCATCCCAAATCGGTCGGCTACCAGGATATGGTCGATTACAAGGTGAAGCTGTTGAATGCCCTCGCTCCGCATTCCAGCGCAATCCTGATCGACCCCGTGTTCGGCGCCGCGCCGGCCCTGCAAGGCAACCATATTTCGGGAACCCAGGGGTTTCTGGTGAGCCTGGAGGCGACAGGCTACACAGATTCCGACGGCGATCGCGTCACGACTGTTGCCGATGGTTGGGGTGTGGATAAGATCAAGCGCATGGGCGCCTCGGCGGTGAAGATTCTGCTTTATTACAACCCGGGGAGCGCCACCGCCAAGCAGCAACAGGATTTCGTCGTACAGGCCGCCGAAGAGTGCCGGGTGCACGACATTCCCATGCTTGTGGAACCGATGACCTATCACATTGTCGATGGCCCCAAGAAAGGCACCGCCGCGTTTGCGGAACTCAAGCCCGAGATGGTGATCGAAACCGCCCGCCAGCTGTGCCCCCTGGGCATCGATGTACTCAAGGCCGAGTTTCCGGACGATCCAGACTTTGAGAAGGACGAGGCCAAGATGGCCGATCACTGCAAGCAGCTAACCGAAGTGGCCGAAGTGCCGTGGGTCCTGCTCAGCGCAGGCGTCGGCTACGACACATTCAACCTGCAGACTAGATTGGCGTGTGAAAATGGAGCCTCCGGCTTCCTGGCCGGCCGCGCAATCTGGCAGGAAGCACCCGGGCTTCCCGCGGCAGAGCAGGAGCAGTTCCTTACCTCGACGGCTGTGGGGCGACTCGAGGAATTGACCTCCATCGCCAACGGCAGCGGGCGACCCTGGACGAGCGTGTATTCCAGAGAGCTTGAGGCGATCGATGTCGCGGAGGGTTGGCAGGCAAGATATTAGCTCGGGATCGCGCCAATGATTTCAGCTCTTCTCCTTGGTATGAGCCTGCCCAAACCCTGATTGCTTGTCTCCCATAAACCGCTTCTAAGCCGAGATTCCCCAAAGGGCGAGCAATTCCATAGAATGCGCTTCTGGGACCATAGCGCAAATTGCGCCTGGTCTCTCGGTCGCTACAATAATCTATGGAATGCGAGATTGTCCGAATTGCTCTCAGCAAATTAGGGACGAGGCGGTCTATTGCCGGTATTGTCACACTGAGCTTGAGCCGCCGCTCTGGCTCACGTCGATGCGCAGGTGTCCCTACTGCGCGGAGTGGATCGAGAACGACCTAGAGCAGTGTAGGTACTGTGATCGGGCCGTATTTGCTACCGATGCGAAGCACGCAGCGCCCTTCGTAGAAATCGGTTCGACCCCGAACGATTTTGCCCAGGCGCTCAGGCACAATCTGCTCGACGATGACTCCGATGAAGCGGCCGCCATAGCTGCCGCTGCAGCGGAATTCGAGGCGGAGGAGCCGAGCGTACCTCTGGCAGGGTTCGATGCGGAGGCGTCCCTATACTCCGACCAGGCTGAGGAGAGCGCTCTACTCGACGCTGAGCCGGAACCCTCATTCTACGACGAGCCTCAATCGGATCTTCGCCGCTCCCTCTACGATGAGCCTGAACTCACTGAAGAGCCTGAGCTCGCAGCAGAACCTTCAGCCCTGTACGGATCTGGGACTGAGTATGTCGAGGCTCCGGTCCCAGCAGGGGATTCGAGTATCTGGATGGCGGGAGCCGAAGGGGAGGGGACCGGACCGCTCGCCGAACGAACGGACGACTTCGGGCGATCGATTGCAGGCACCGAAGGTGTCAGCGAACTACGGGCAGATGTTTTGGGGACGCCGGGCCGAATCCGACGCGCGGCCGGGAGGGTGGCGAGAATAGTCATCATCGTTGCGGTATTGGGTGCTGCGGCATCGGGTCTGTTCGTTGCGCTGTTTGGTACTTCGGGATGGGGTGTTTTCGCACTCTCTGAGGGTCCCCTAGGTGCCATTATCTCAGAGGCCCTTGCAACGGATGTCCCCACAGAAACGCCGATTCCGGAGCCGACCTCGACTCGGCGCCCAGCCCCCACATTGCCGCCGGTGACCGAGGAATCTGCAATCCTGCCGACGGAGATCGCTGGAACACCCTCCTCGGAATCAGGCTGTGTATTGTGGGATGAGATTACACTCGACGATGAAGGGACGGAGCTCTGTGTCTACGGCGTAATTAAGCGTTGGTGGGCGGGTGACGAGATTCCATTCGTGGCCATATTTAGCGAAGAAGCTGGCACGTTTGCCATTATCGATCGCACCACCAGGCATCCCGTTGGTCCGGGAAGTTGCATCCTGACCCGGGGAACGGTCGAGATCATGGGCGGAACCCGGCCGAACATCGACGCGCAGGGCGTGCTTGAAGCGTGTCCAGAGGATTTCGTCGACGAGTAGGGTTCTTCCCAGGAGTTCTGCTATCTGTTGCTAGCTCGACAACCAGAAGGGTAGCTCGGAACGCTGCCTTGACGCTCCGAAATTCGGCCTCATAACGCAGCAGGTCCTCGGTTTTCATGACACTAACTCTAGCCTGATCTCCGAACCAAACCCATCCCATCCGCGGGGGATTTGGGAATCGACTTTGGCTGGATCGATTTGGGTGTAAGTTCCCTGTAAGGAACAAGCGCGCTCACTCATGCTACATTAGGGTAGCAAACCGGCTCCGACCATAGCGCCCTCCAGAAAACAAATTCGTCGGTTTGCTCTCCTCCTCACCTGACCCCCATCTAACGCTGGGGGTCAGTTGCTTTAATGCAGCCTTGTAATTGCTGCTAGAGAAGGCGGTCCAGGTATTACGAGCGCGACTGACCCGCGGACTGAGCCCGCTCGCTCTCGCCTGCAAGCTCCTCGTACACCTCGATCATGCGCTCAGCGACCCTACCCCACTTGAACTTGCGGGCATACTTCGCGGCCTGTTCGCCCATCCAACGGAGCTCGGAGTCATTCTCAAGCAGCTGCTGCAGCTTATCCGCCAATGCCTGAGGGGCAGCCGTGGGAACGTGGAGTCCAGTCTCACCATCCTTGACCAGAAAGACCAGGCCGCCGGTCTCGGAGGCGACCACCGGCGTACCGCAAGCCATGGCCTCGAGCGCTACAAGTCCGAACGATTCGTAGTGTGAGGGCATGACCACGATCTCCGCCGCGGAGTAGTAGTACTGCAACAGGTCCTGGTCGCGTCTTCCAAGAAATGTGACCTCGCCATCCAGCTCCAATTCGCTCGTTAATGCCTTGAGGCGGTTCATCTCAGCGGTGATTTCATCCGGATTCGCATCGGGTTCTCCGCCGATCACCATCAAGTGCAGATCTTGCAGGCCGCGCTGATAGAGCAGCGCCATGGCGTTCAAGAGCGAGTCGAGCCCCTTAAGCGGTTCGATTCTCCCCACGAACAGAATGATGCGCCGATCACCCGTCGCCTCCACGAACTCTCTGGCTTCCTCGACCGGTATTGGATAGAAGTGGGCGGTGTCGACTCCGGGCTCGATGATCTCGACCTTGTCGGTCTCCTGGCGATAGAGCCAGCGAAATTGGGCCAGCTCGGCCTCGGTTGAGGCAATGATCCTGTCTGCCTCGGCAAGCAGGCGTCTCTCGCTATCGAGCCTGGCAGGGGAGGCCGTTTCATCTGGGCTGCGCGCTACCTGGTTTTTCATTTCTCCAAGGGTGTGGAACATTTGGATGAAGGGGGCGCCCCACTCTTCCCTCAACGACAGCGCAGCTTCGCCGCTAAGCCAGTAGTGGCTGTGGATCACGTCGTAGTGCAGATCCCTGCTTTTGGAGAAATCCTTTATCCAGCTGACGTAATCCGTCAGGTAATTGGGGAGGTCATCCTTAGGGAGCGGATTCTCCGGACCCGAGGGCACATGCACCACACGGTTGCCGTAGCCCAGATCGTGTAACACGTGGGGCACATGTTCGTCCTGCGACCTTGTGAAGACATCCACGCCCACGCCGCGCCGGCCGAGGGAACGCACGAGCTCACGGACGTAGACGTTCATGCCGCCTGCTTCCTTGCCTCCGAGAGTGGCGAGTGGGCAAGTGTGATAGGAAAGCATCGCGATTCGCATGGTGTGATTATCACCGCTCAACGCGGTATTTTCCAGAGGGGTTGGTATAATCCCGCGGGTCCCGCAAGACCGGACATACTCGCATAGCCAAGCGGCAGCCACGGAGAGCCCTTCACATCATGGCTCCAGACGCAAAAGCTATGGCTATGCGCAGCCGGTTAGACCGGTCCAAAGGGCGACAGCGCCACCATAGCTCAGCTGGCAGAGCGAGCGCTTCGTAAGCGTTAGGTCGCCGGTTCGAATCCGGCTGGTGGCTCCTGG
>BTQZ01000024.1:0-36873 GCA_036986135.1 Anaerolineae bacterium
CCGCAAGATCATCCGGAACGAAGATCTCAGCCGTATCAAGGTTGAAGTCCATTTCGGCCTCTCTTTAGCCAAGCGCCGGGAGACTTGCTGCCGCGACAGCCTGTCCAACTCGGCGGCTTCCTTCATCAGGAAGTTGAATACTGACTTGTGCGGCGATCGCCGGGAACTCGTTTTCGATGACTTCAGTAGCCCCATCTAGGATGAGCCTTCCTCCTCGCCCGGAGGTGCAGCGACCCAGGAGAATTACGTGTTTCAAGTCATAGAAATCCGCGTAGTGAGCAAGGGTATACCCAAGGTAGTAGCCTATGGTCTGCCAAATCATCTCCGCACGCGTCTCGCCCGCTTCAAGCTTCTCTTGCACAAGTTCGAGCTGGGCTGCCTTCGGTATCCCACTCGGCACCTCTATCCCAACCTTCGAAGCCAGACGGAAGATGCATTCCTGCGAGAAGTATTGGGCGCCGACTCCGCGATCTCTGGACCACTCGTCCACCGGTGCTTTTGGGTTATAGTCCACCGGTGCGAAAGCAAGTTCGTTCAGCCAACCCGTGATGTTGCCCTCCATATCCACATATCCACCCGCCTCGCTCGATCCCATCGCAATCCCCAGAACTCCAACGTCTTCCAACGACATCGAGCCAGCCAATGCCGTGACATCGCCGTCATTTGCCACCTCTAATGGCACGGCCATCTCATCCTGGATGCGAAGAAATAGGCCCCTTACTTCGTCGTAGCGCTCCTTTGGGATGCCGCGAAATAGTGAAGCGACACGTACCCGGTTATCGATGTAAATGCCGGCTGCGCTGCCTCCTATGGCGTCCACGCGCGGCATTTGTTCTGCGGCTTTCTTCAAAGCGCTCATGACTTCCCGATAGTGATATTCAGGATCGACCTGGACCTTCGGCTGCCAAACAACTTCTTCGCTGAAGATCGCCTGGCCGTCGACGACGGCCGCAGCTTTTCGATCTGAAGCTCCCAGGTCGAATCCGATTCGGTATCCCTCTAAGTTTCCTCCGAGTGGTGTCCGACGCTCCGACTCAGCTGGAACATCTGTGGGATCGCATGGGACGACCGTGAAGGTCTCTTCGTAAACATCCTCACCCATGAAGTGATAGTCGAAACTGCGGACTCCATTCGGTGAGTAGCATGCTCGAAGGTATTCCCCAATGCCCTTCGGCCCTCCCACATATATCTTCCAGCCTCCCTTTTGCCAAAGGAGAAACTTGAGAATCCTTTCCACGTAAGCCAGAGCGGAGTCGGAACGGAGATGCCCCTCTGGATACACCCGGGTCTCAAAGCGGGAGACTTCACCATCCATGCGCTGCAGCCCCAGGACCAACGGCACTCCTACGCCCTCACGATCAAGTTCCAGCAGGAAATTGCGATTTGCCAAAACTGCGGGACGGAATGCGTCGTCAAGGGGAGGTACATGTTCGGGCGCTATCAATTTGAATCCCACGTTCATTTACTGGCCCTTCCTGTCAGACGGAAGTCAATCTCGCGGGGAATCGGAGCCTCAGTTCGCGCCCGCTCTCGAAGCGAAATGCCAGCAGGAGCCGCTCCCCCATCGTTCAGCTTCTGCTCATGATATGCCAGCCACAGATCCGAGAGCGAATTCTCTCCCTCTCGCAGGTCAGCCACAACAACCTTGTCCTCGAAGAAGCGCTCGGCTATCTTAGTCTCTCCCTCTGCCAAGGCAGCCTGAGCCCTAAGCAGTCTGATCCGGCCCGATTCCCTCACGCCGGCTGGGAAAGTCTCCAACAGCTCTAACCACTCGCGAGTTCTACCGGATTCAATCAAGCACTGACCGCATTCGGATGCTAAGGGAAGGAGGCCAGGAGCTTCGCAGCACGCGGCGATGTACTTCTCAGCAGCTTCATCCAGCCGCCCCTCTTCTCGGGCAAGCACAGCGAGGTTTCGCAATACCCATGGCGTTCTTTGAATCTCCAGGGATCGCTCCCAGGCCTCCCGCGCGCCCCCCGAATTCCCGTCGGCGTGCCGCATGACGCCCATGTGCAGCCAGGCCAGCCAGTTATCCTCTTGATTTGCCTCTAGGAGACGAGCGAGGCGTGAGCACCACTCATCGCCCACCACAAAACTCGAAGGCGCCTTTTCGGACGCCGCTGCCGGAAATGATCCCCTTTCGATCAGAGCGATCCAGGGCAACTGCTCCTCTCCAAGCGAATGGTCATCGAAGACGAGGCCGGCAGGATCGAACGGTGGCTCGCCCGAAGCCTCACGCCGCCTTCGCTCGAGAGCGCCCCAACCGGATCCGCGGTGATAGAGCTCAACGGGCGGACGATCGATGTGCTCACCCCCTCGCTCGAACTCAGCAGAGAGATCAGCCTCCGGCATCATACGGTCGAGCTCAACTTCGACCGCCTCTTTTGCGCGAGGCCAGCTGGGTCCATGCACAACGCTCGGATCCACCGCGAGCTGGCCATAGGCCTCAAGCCATTCCCAATGTGCTCCTGGCGGCATCCGCAGATGTTCAAACTGCGTCCGCGAGAGACCCGCCTGGATTTCGACATAGTCTTGCCCTCCCGGCGAAAGGTACCTTTGCCAGTTCATTCCGCCCGGTCCCGTTCCCCAAACCCACATCTTGCGGCCCACCATTCGTCGCGTTGACACATGTATGAGGCCACTGCCCTCACCATCCAGCGCTGCTACCCACGGTCTTTGATTGTGCGGAATATGAAAGAAGTAGTCCGACGCGTATCGGGCGTTCGCTGCATAAGTGAAGTCAACTCCGTCATAACGTGGAACCGGTATTTGCCGAAGACCGGCCAGGCCGTCGTATGCGTAGGCGAAATCCGAAGGGACGACCACTCGCGTGCTTTCGGTTGCCGGGACTGCGATATTCGACCACCAGTACATTGGCACTTCGTGGTCGCGAGGATTAATGATCCGAGTGCGCAAGAACAGGAAGGGTGAGTCGTCGAGTAGATAGGCGTCAATCTGGAAAGGGACCTTGCGTAGCCTTTCCCACTCGTACAATCGCAGGATCGGTGATCCATCGGACTGTTCGACTCTCGCAGCAAACAGGGAAGAGCAGGTCAATGGCGAATGACCGATCGTGCCGATGTTCCACTCAACGCCACCGCGGAACCAGGCATTACGGATCGCTAGATTGGCAAGCTGAAGGACAGGATTGACCGCCAATAATTCCGCGCCCGAGGGTCGGTGAACCAATGACCACAATCGACCCCCATATTCCAATAGGAAGGTGGCCCGAAGGAACTCGTTCTCGAGAACGGCAACCCGGAAGTTGGTGATTTGAAGGTCCCTTGCATAGCCATCTTGCACGGTGTAGGGCAGGATGCTACGAACATGACCGTAGCCCGTATTTTTCAGCACATCCTTGGGCAGCTCCGATAGCTGTTCCAACCGGGGAGGCGCTGGTCCACCGGTAAGAGAAGGGAGAGGGTTTTCTTGGCCGAGCACTGTCGCCGGCATTCTCCAATTCTCAATCCGCAGTTCACTCACGGCAGGGGCGTTCTCCATTGGACGACTGCGAGGCAGCCTGCCGACAGAGTGTCGCCTGCGCTTCGGAGCCGCAAGGAACGTTAGCCGACCTCGGAAGCCAACTGATTCGTTTCACCGGTAACCTCTAGGATCGACCTACTTGACTGAAGCCAGGAAACTCAGAGAAGACCCAATTCATGCTGGAGGATTAACGCGGAGGCCCCGACAATCACCATGTCCGATCCCTCATCCACCACCCCTACCTCAGTGTCTCGCGCAAGCGATGGAAGTGTTCGCCTGCTCATCTCTTCCCGAATTACATCGAGCAGGAATTGGCCAAAGCGGGCTACGTTGCCCCCGATCATAATCCGACAACTGCCCAAAACGCCCACCATATTCGCAGCCGCAATGCCCGTCGCTTCCCCTACCTCAAGAATCACTCGACGAACATCTTCATTGCCTTCATTGAAGGCCCGAATAGCGACCTCGATGTCGATTTCTTCGGGCTTGCCGACATAAGTACTGAGCGAGGTCTTGGGGTTTTGCGCGGCGATGCTACGGATCCGATCTACGATCGCCCGACTGCTCGCAATGGTTTCCAGGCATCCGTAGTGACCGCATGCGCATTGATGACCATCCTGGACAACCTTCACGTGACCAATCTCTCCAGCACCGACCGGGCTGCCGTGCAAGAGCTGGCCGTTGAGAATGATCCCAGCCCCAACTCCCCAGCCCAGATTGATCACCACCAGGGGCAATGTGCTGTCCCTTCGATTGTCAGATGCATATGCGGCAAGGGCTGATGCCTGAGTGTCGTTTGCCATGTATACGGGAAGCTGGTAGCGCTCCTGCAGCAATTTCCGCAGGGGGATATGACGCCAATTCAAGTTCACGGACTGCTGCAACACACCCCTGGCAGCATCAACAAGCCCGGGGGCGCCGATACCTATTCCTAAAATCGGGCTGCTAGAAGAATCGATCAAGGACCCGACCAAGTCATAGACCATGCTCAGGGCAGCCTCACCATCTTTTCCGCTCAAGGGCAAATTGACACGGTGCTGAATGACTCCCCTTAGATTCGATAACGCGCCTCGGAAGTCACGCCTGGACAGATCGATCCCGATGAGCTGGCGTGAATCGTCGACGATGCGCAATAGAATGGCGCGGCGGCCTCCGGAGGAGGGGGCTAGGCCCATCTCCTCCACAAGTCCATCCTCGATTAGTTCTGCAACCACGTCCGAAATGGTGGGTGGCGTAAGCTGAGTAGCTCGCGAGAGTTCAGCGCGGCTGATAGGTCCATCAGAATAGATAATCCGGAGCACCAGTTGAGTGTTGTGCGCCCTCGCACGACTCGGAGTCGCTCTATTCATTTCAATACGCATAGGGTAAACCTAGGATTCATATCCAGATAGTTAATTTCGCTTATTAAGAATAGGTTTAATCCAAGGCCTTGTCAAGACGTTGTGATTGCGGGCATTCTTCTGTCTTCAGAAGTGGAATTGTAGGGTCTGTCTGTACCGCTCCAAGGCTGGATAGCTACCGATAGTGTCGATTTGGCGGGTGAGGATGGGGGTGCTCATACATTACACTACGGATGAACGCTGGTTGACAAACGAATTGGATTCGTCTACTATGTTGAGCAATTAGGGCTTCTTAATTAGCTACCTTAAGTATCTTCCGCCGCTGGATTGCGATCGCCGGAGAGCATTCAGTACACTCTATTCAGGGATATTCGAATTAGCTGGTCGGGAATGGATAGCGTCGCCCAGCTGAAACCAGCCACATCCGAGCAATCGAGGCCGTCTGAGTTTCCGCAACCTAATATCAGCACCCAAGAAGGCATGTTTGCGCTCGACATTTTGCGTCCCGTTTGAGAGGAGGTGGAACCTCTATTTGGTGGAGGCAATACCGGTCGTCTAGTCACTATTCAACATCCCCACAATTCAGATTGGAGAGAGAAGAGAATGTACAGAGACAATCGGAAAGTGTTCTTACTTCTTCTGAGTGTTCTCGCGATCGGCCTGTTGGCAGCCGGTTGTAGCACTCCCACTGCAGAACCCCCGGCGGCTGGTGAGGAAGAAGCAGCACCTGCTGCTGAGGAAGGCGAAGTAACCTCGTTGGATTTTGTCGTCTGGTCCTACGGATTGGATACGATCCAAGACAACATCGCGAACTTCGAAGCTGTAAATCCGGAGTGCAATATCAACCTCCAGGACTACGGCTGGCCTGATTATCACGACACGATGGTCGCCCGGTTCGCGGCTGGAGATCCCCCGGAGTTGCTGTACGGTTCCGATCACTGGCTAGAGGAATGGGCTTCAGCGGGTTGGCTTGCTCCAGTTGATGCAGAATTCCCGCAGGTTGCAGAATACAGTGGTGAGCTCGCCCCGTACGCGCTTCAAGGAATGACATACGAAGACAGTGTGTATGGTCTGTCGTACTACGCAGATACAATCGACTTCGTGTACAACGAAGCCCAGTTGAAAGAGGCTGGCTTTGATTCGCCGCCGGATACCTGGCAGGACGTCTGGGACATGTCGGTTGCGCTCAAGGAAGCGGGCATCGTTGAGTACCCCCTGATCCTCGCCTTCTCTCAGCAGGAAGGTGCATCCATCGAGGCCATGATCTCGATGATCTATGCACGACATGACGGGGAAGGAGCACTCTTCGACGCCAACAACCAGCCGACTTTTAATGAAGAAGGCAGCGCAGCATTTGAAGCGATTGAGTGGCTAAGGAAGGCCTATGAGGCCGAGCTGTTTGACCCGGCGAGCCTGACGACGCTCGAACTCGACCAGGTTGCGAGCATGCAATCCGGAGCGCACACCTTCACGATCTTCCCGCAATACAACGTGGCGGCCCTGAATCTCGAAGGCAGTGGCGACTACGCAGGTAGCTTCAAGATCGGCCTAATGCCGGGCTCTAGCCGCAACACCGTGGGCTACGTGCGATTCTATGCAATGACCCCGGCGGTTGCAGAAATGGGCGAGGCGGCGCTTGAGTGCGCAGGGAGTTTCCTGAGCTACTTCGGTGGAAAGACGGACGGCAAATACGAGGTGGTTGAGCGCTGGGCGGTAGAGAACGGCCTGGGCTTCGCACAGCTGCCACTATTTGATGACCCCGATGTCCGGGAAGCGTTCGGCCAATGGGGCGACGTGGATGTCATTGCTGAAAACGCAGCGTTAGCTCGAGCCAAGGAGGGGCTGACGCCGTGGTTCGGCGCCTGGGACGTCTTCACTCGGGCGGAAATCCACAAGGCTATTCTCGGGCAGCAAGATACGATGGTTACGCTCAACAACATGGCTGACCAATGGAATGAACTAGCTGGCCGATAGTTCGGAGAATGCTTCAATGGAGGGCGACAATCATTCGTGAGGGTTGCCCTCCATGTCTTTAATGGCGAGCCCAGATTAGTATGTGGTAGGAAAGGATTGGATTTGTAACAGTGCGGAAGGGAGGTGGTGTGAAAATCGGTCGAAGAGCGTATCCCTATCTTTCCATCCTACCGGTCTTGCTGGTCGTCGCTCTTTTCGCCATCTATCCGATCATCTACGCCGTTCGAACGAGTTTTTACAGGTACCTTCTCATTCGGCCGAACGATCACCCCTTTATCGGGCTTGACAATTTTATCGAAGTTGTCACAAGCTACTACTTCAGAAACTCGATCCAGGTCACCGGGATTTACACGGTGGCGGTTGTGATCGGCGTCATCCTCTATGGGCTTGGCGTTGCCCTGCTCCTGAACTCTGCAATCAAGTTGGCCGGACCCCTAAAAGTCGTCATCTTGCTGCCCTGGGCCTTGCCGGCTGTCGTGAGCGGTCTTCTATGGAAATGGCTCCTGAACGCCGACTTCGGAATACTCAACTCTCTACTGTTCTCGGCTGGGCTCATCGACGACTACATCCCCTTCCTCGCCGTCCCTTCGCTTGCCAGGTTGAGTCTAATCATGGCCTTCATCTGGAAGGAAGGTCCGCTGGTCGCGATCTTTTTCCTGGCAGCCTTACAGCTGATCCCTGATGAGTATTACGAAGCTGCCAAGATCGACGGAGGGGGCGCCTGGCAGGTGTTCCGGCATGTGACTCTGCCGCTGCTCCGTCCCGTGCTTCTCGTCGTCGTGGTGTACGAAACCTTAACCGCCATTCTCACATTCGATACGATCTTTGTGATGACTGGCGGTGGCCCAGGGGACGCCACCGCACTGATCAGCTGGTTCGCCTATGCCGAAATCTTCAAATCGCTCGACCTTGGGCACGGTATCGCACTTGCGATTATCATCGCTGCGATTACTCTGGTTTTGATTCTGTTCTACCTTCGAATACTGAGAACTGAAGAGACAGAAGTGTAGGAGTGTGATCGGATAATGCAGTCATGCGCGTGAAGATCAGAGGCCTCATTAAGCCGGTCGCTTTAAACTCGGTCGCGCTCCTGCTGCTCATTTTTATCGTAGGACCGCTGCTGTGGGTGGCGGTCGCGAGCATCCAGGGGGAAAGGGAGCTGCTGCGTCAGCCGACGCGCCTAATCCCACAAAACCCAACCCTGGATAACTACGAATATGTTTTTACCGGCAAGATCCCTACCGACCTCGACGTCAAGGGCAATACACTGCGCAGTCGAATTTCTCAGGAGGCGCGCCTGATACCAGCCTCCTTGAAGAACAGCTTCCTGGTCGCAACTTCGGTAATGCTCATTAATCTGCTGATCGGCCCGCTTGCCGCCTATACGTTTTCCCGTATGAAGTTCCGAGGCAAAACCGCCTCCTTCAATCTCATCCTTGGCAGCCGTTTGCTGCCGGTCATTGCAGTAGCCATCCCCTACTACGTCATCATTCAATCGCTCGGCCTGCTAGACACTCACCTCTCGCTCATTCTCGTCTACCTGGTGCTCACTCTCCCTTTCACTATCTGGTTTCTCACTCTTTATTTCAACGGCATCCCAACCGATTTCGAAGACGCGGCACTTATCGACGGGTGCAGCACAATTCAATCGCTGACACGGGTCGTCATTCCGATCGCGCTTCCCGGTCTGGTCGCAGCCGCGGCTTTTGCCTTCATGACCTCTTACAACGAATTCCTCTTCGCGCGATTTCTAACACAGTCGATTGATTCACAAACTGGACCGGTGCTCATCGCGGCCATCGCAGGCAATCCAGATGCGAGCTACTCCTTGATCTCCGTCTCCATGACACTCGGGCTGATCCCTCCCCTGCTATTGGCGCTCCTCTTGCGGCGCTGGCTTACGGAAGGTCTGTCAACCTCAATCACGTTCCGATAGGTCCGGCTGCGTTTGATTCTCGACCAACGGTAAGGAGCAACATGGCCAAGGACAATTCGACCGGGGTTTCAATCTCCACAGGTGAGTTGACGCTTCCTACCTACGAGCTTCTGGGCGAAAACAGAAACCCGGTTTTTCACTCACAATATGGCGTAGCCCACATCTATCCCTACACGCTGCAAGATGAAATCGCATCCACGCCCAGAGAAATAACCTATCGCACACTTGTTCTCGAAAACAACTATCTCCGGGTGACGGTCCTTCCGGAGCTGGGTGGCAGAATCTATTCCGTCTACGACAAGATATCCAAGCGGGAGGTGTTCTACAAGAACCAGACTGTCAAATTCTCGCCCTTGGCGATCAGGGGTGCCTTTTTTTCGGGGGGCGTGGAATTCAGCTTCCCGGTTGCGCACGCGCCGACTTCAGCCAGCCCGGTCAATTGGGACATGCGAGAGAACGAAGATGGCAGCGCTTCCATCTTTGTCGGGGGCCTCGAACACATGTCCAGTATGCGCTGGATGATCACACTTACCCTGTATCCTGATCGGTGCGCCCTGGCCCAGGATGTAATGCTCTTCAATCCCTCTCCCCTTCCAGGTCGCTACCACTATTGGACCAACGCCTCTCTCGTCTCAGAGGACGACACGGAATTCATCTACCCGCTCCGTCGGGTCCGTTCCTATGAATTCGCCGGCAGCTCCTCGTGGCCTGTGGCTCGTCTTGATCTCATCACCAATCAACCAGGTCTTCCAGGGATGGAAGGCGTGCCGATGTGGCCCGCCGATCGCTTGCACGACCCTATCGATTTCCACCTGGAGAAGGACATGCTCGCCCAAGTTTCGATCTTTGGCCGTGATGTCGAATGGGATTTCTTTGGTGCTTGGCAGAATGCATCCAATACGGGATACGCCCATTATGCAGACGCCAAAGATGTCGCCGGCATGAAGCTCTGGTCTTGGGGAAGATCGAGCGTGGGGATCGTGAACCAGAGCGCGCTGACCGATGACGGATCTGTATACGCGGAGACCCAGTGCGGCGCCATGGAGACTCAGCTCGACTTCGACTTCCTGCCACCGGGGGTCGCTCGTTCGTGGCGCGAATGGTGGCTGCCCCTGCGCGAAATCGGAGGGCTCACCTGCGCCAGCGCCGACCTCGGTGCTCGGCTCAGTATCAGTCCAGCAGACGGCGTGGAGCAGGTGAATCTGAAGGTGGGGATCTGCCCTGCGTACCCTCTTCGGGAGGCCCTGGTCGAATTATCGACCCCAGATCAGATGCTGATCCAAGAGAAGATTTCGAGCTCGCCCAAAGACCCATGGAGCCATACAGAAACGGTAGCGGCCTTGGATTTGGCCGGACATGCACTTACTCTGACGGTGACAGACATCAGTGGACACGCGCTGCTCGCATACACCCACGATCGCCAGCCAAACTCCGCGGACCCCCCAGAACCCTCTGTGAAGGAGAGTCCAGTAACATCGGACGACTTCTACCAGCTCGGGCTGCGTCATGAGAATCTCGACAATCGAGAGCAAGCGCTCGATAGCTATCACACGGCCCTTCAGCTTTCTGATGACCATGGTGAAGCCCGCCTGCAGCTCGGTCTTATGCTCTTGAGAGCGGCCGATTTTAGGGGCGCCCAATCTCACTTGAGGCGCGCAGCTCAATTGGAGGTAGCCGCAGCCGAGTTCTATCTTGGGCTCATTTCGCGGTACAAGGGTCAGCTGGACACCGCCGAACAGCATTTCACTTCCTTACCTAGCGATCATCCGCTGCATTCGGCATCGCTTTGTGGCCTAGGCTGCCTCGCTCTCAAAGGTCAGCGATGGGATGATGCGATCGAGTTCTTCCGCAAGGCAGCTGGAGAAGAAGACTACGCTCCCACCGCCGGCCTATTGACGGGTATGGCGCTCCGCCGCGCCGGTAACGATACCGAGGCAGCGTTCGAACTCAACCGAGTCCTCAAGGGCGACCCGCTCAACCTGCCTGCTCTTCGAGAACTTGCCGCGCTCGAGCAGGAGCATGCCGCCGAACATCTCAACAAAATCACGCGCCTGCTTGCGGACGACCCTCAAGCACACCTTGACCTGGCTAGTTTCTATCTTGACTGTGGCCTCGCACTTGATGCGCTTTCGATTCTGGAAGGCGCCGCCGAGATTTGGGAATACGCCATGGTGTCCTATCTGGCGGCCTGGATCTGCCACATGCTCGGGGAAGAGCGGCCGGCAGCCTCTTGGACCGAGAAAGCAGCCCGCGCCGAACCAGATTACGTCTTTCCCAGCAGACTATGGGAGGTGATCGCCCTGGAGTGGCGGGTAAGTCAGAATTCCCAGGACCACAGAGCAAAGTACTACCTGGGGAATTTTCTCCATGCGCGTCAGCGCTACGATGAAGCCGCCCAGCTATGGGAGCAGGCGCTGGAGGGACTGGATTCCTACGACGTCCTACACCGGAACTTGGGGATATACCATTGGCAACGCCAAGATGACGCTGTCAATGCGATGGCGGCGTTTGAGCGGGCGTTGGATCTAAATCCCGAGAATCAGGATCTCTATCTACACCTGGACACGCTATACGCAGGGCAGGACCTGTCCGAAAAACGCGCCCGGCTGCTCTCGCGCATGCAGGAACTTGATCCGATTCGCGAAGACCTGCGCAAAAGAATGCTTCTCATTCTGGTCGATCTCGACCGATATGACGAAGCGCTTGATATCTTTCTTGAGGAAAATTTTGTCCCTCTGGAGATGGATCAAAGCTTCCATCTACTTTATGTAAGAGCGCTTTTGAAACGCGCGGCAACGCGCATGGCAGCCGGCCAAATTGCTGCGGCCATTGCGGATTATGAAATGGCATTGCAATTCCCTGAGAATCACGGGGTCGGGAAGCCGACCACGTCCTCTGAAGCAGAGATCCTATATCGACTGGGCTGCGCCCATGAGCTGCTGGGTCAATTCAACAACGCGCTTGGGGCCTGGCGAAAGGCGGCTCAAGAGCATCATCCATTCGGAGACGAACTGTTCGAGTACGTTCAGATGTCGCTGGATAAGCTGGGCCGCTACGTTGAGCTTGGGTTCAGCGACGAGTCATTCGGATAAGCTGGGTCGCTGCGTCGAGCCCGGGTTCAGCGATTAGTCATTCGGATAAGCTGGGTCGCTGCGTCGAGCCTCGGTTCAGTGGCTAGGCGCCGCCTGCCGTTGTCTAGATGATGATGGTGACCGTCCGCAGCGAGTTCGAACCTTAGGACCGGCAATATCAACCTATAAGAGGAGTGTCGACCATGGAAGTCCTGTATGCAGGCGATTCGGCGGCAAAGATCGGTCCGATCTTTGTCGCTTCTCCGTTTAATGTAGAAGTGAAAGGATTTTCAACTCACATTTGGGGCCAACCCTTGATCGATGCGTTGGAAGAGGGCGAGATTGGTGTGCTCCACATGACGCCGGACGTAGCCATCGCCGAATTTCCACGCACGGTGGAGGGGTTGGCCAAATACGATGCCTTGATCCTCAGTGACATAGAGTGCGAGGTATTGGCGCTTTATCCATTCTGGATCCCGGGAACGGAGCTGCCCCGCACGAATCGACTAAAGGCCATCCGGGAATACACTCGGAGCGGCGGAGGGCTCCTGATGGTTGGCGGTTGGACCTCGTTCAGCGGACGCTTTGGACATGGCGGCTACTACGACTCGCCGGTGGAAGAGGCGCTTCCCGTCACTTGCCTGAAGGGAATTGACGACCGGGTCGAAACCCCCGAAGGAGTTCGTGTTAAGATCCATGACCCGGAGCACCCCATCCTCAAAGGGATCCCTTGGGACGAGTGCCCGGTATTTGAGGGGTTTAACAAGATCCTTCCCAAAGAGGGATCCAATGTGCTGGCGAGCATCGGAGAAGGCGAGGATGAAAACCCGCTCATCGTCGTTTGGGAATTTGGCGAGGGTAGGGCGATGGCATTCTCCACGGATTGCTCCCCTCATTGGGCCGCCTTTTTCCAGCCCTGGGAGTACTACGGCCAATTCTGGCGTCAAGCCATCCGATGGCTGGCGAAGGGCAGCTAGGTGGACGAGATCACATTTGCAGTGGTTGGCGCCGGCTTCATGGGGGGCGTCCTTGCACGGGTCGGTCGGGAATTACCCTACTCGCGCTGTATTGCTGCCGTGGATGTCGATATTCAAAGAGCCCAGCAACTCGTGGATTTGGTTGGCGGCAATGCCTACTCAGACTTGGGCGCGATGTTCCAGGATGAGCGCCCGGATGCTGTCATCGTCGCCACGCCCGAGAATAGCCACCGGGCTCCAGCAGTGGCTGCAGCCGAAAATGGCAGCCATGTATTTGTGGAAAAGCCAATAGCGACCTCGCTGTCAGACGCGGATTCCATGATCCAGTCATCTGAGAGCGCCGGTGTGAAGCTGATGATAGGACACATCCTTCGCTTCGATGTCAACTATGCGATGATCCGGGACGCGATCCACGCGGGCAGCATAGGCCGGTTCTTGTCCGCCTATGCGAGGCGGCTAGCCCCGATTGGAGAAGCCCGACGTCTGGGAGGACGAGTCAGCCCGATAACGTATATCGGCGTTCATGACATTGACCTTATTCTCTGGTACCATCCTGAACCCGTCAAATCCGTCTATGCCCGCGCGCTTCGAGGCAGGGTATGGGAGGAATTTCAGACCTTTGACTCGGCCTGGCTCACAATCGAATTCGAGGATGGAGCACTCGGTATCCAGGAGGTCGGCTGGTGCTTACCGGAAGAATGGGCGGGTTGGCAACGACCGGAAAGCTGGGGCAAATTTGGCGATGTGCGAATGAACGTCATCGGAACGAAGGGCGTGGCAAACATTAATTACACACCGATGGATCTCTACGCCTGTGATCGAGAGGGCTGGAAATTTCCCGATACACGCCATTGGCCCACAATGAACGGCAAACTGGTGGGGGCGGCTAAGCTTGAGATGGAGCACTTCTTTGGGTGTATTCTGAACGACGAGCAACCACTCATCAGCGGGGAAACCGCGCGTCGGTCGGTTGAAGTGATATTAGCTGCCGAGACGTCGATCGCCGACAACCGCATCGTAACCCTGCCGGCATAGATCGATGGAATCCTTCGGCGAAGATCCAATAATTGACCATTTCATTGTCCAGCGCATGATGGTGGCATGGCCGAATCGACATCCGGCTATTTCGCTGCAATTTCCAAATCCCTCTCTGCTAGCTTGAGAGAGGCTCACCTTCGAGCCTGAGCCTCGGCAGGCTCCGAGGGAAACGCTCTTGCAGGAACCCAATCAGCTGCTCCCGCACGTGGCAGCGCAGATCCCAGGACTTGGAGGAATCCTCGGCGCTCATTAGCGCTCGAATTTCGATGGTCCTCTCGGTGGCGTTCGTGACCACCATTCCCCATGCCCGCCTGTCCCAGAGAGGAGTGTCATCTAGAATTCGTTTCAGCTCACTACGTACTTGCTGTACCGGAACCGTGTAGTCGGCATAGATGTAGACGGTACCTAGCAATTCCGCCGTCTGGCGAGTCCAGTTTTCGAAGCTGTTGTCGATGAAGTAGCTGATGGGAACCACCAGCCGCCGCTGGTCCCATATCCTCACAACCACGTAAGTAAGGGTTATCTCCTCCACGCGGCCCCATTCGCCCTCCACAATCACCACATCGTCGAGACGAATCGGTTGAGTGAGGGCGATCTGGATCCCGGCAAGGACCGACCCCAGGCTCTTCTGGGCTGCCATTCCGACCACGATCGCGGCAAAGCCCGCCGACACCAGCAAGCTGACTCCGAACTCGCGCACGCTGGGGAACGTCATGAGCATCACTGCAATCGCCAGTATGACGATCGCCCCGTTTAGGATCCGCACTAGGATCCGCGTCTGCGTTCGGATGCGCCGCGCTTCCAGGTTGTCCTCGACATCGATCGGGTACCGGCTCACGATTGCCTGCTGTATCATTTCGACGGTGCGTTTCGCGATCCATGCCACCGCGCCAATGATCCATAGTTCAAGAATGTGGAGCAGGGGCGATGTGAGGGCTTCGGGAAAGGACAGTACAGAGCTGGCGGCCAGCCGCAGCAGTACGGAAAGGAATAGCGCTCGCAGCGGGCCGCGCCAGCCCTCGAAGCGCAGGGGAAAGCCGCCGACCTGGATGGGTTTTCGCCCTTGCCGTCGGCGGAGCAACCAGTCAACAATGGCCGCTGCGAGCAGACCCAGGAACAGGATAAGCAGCACAATGGCTACATTTTTTGTGAGATTGTCAATGTCAACCAACATCACCCTCCTTCAGTTGGTATGCCGGTCCTGATCGCAATCAGTGGGCCGCTGATTGCCAGAAACCTAGCGCTCTTGATGGCTGAAGCTTTTGGGATCTCCGTTGCTCTATCCTGACCGTACAAATTCCAGCAACTCTTCAAGCTTGCCGGTGGCGAGGCCGATGACGTGGTCGGCCGCGCCGTAGTAGACGTAGACATCATCTTCGACCAATAAGTTCGCGCAAGAGAACACAACCCGAGGGACGGTTCCCTCGAGTTCCCAGCTCTCCTGCGGCTCGAGTATCGGCCCCTCCGGACGACTTAGAACTTTGCTCGGATCTTCCTGATCGAGCAGGCACACGCCGAGTCGATAGGTGCGGCCTTCATCGAATCCGTGATAAAAGAACAACCAGCCGTCATCCGTTGGGATTGGCGGCCCATTACCGCCAATCCGCAGGCTGTCCCATCCGCCTGGCCGCGGTTCAAGGACCACCCGCATAGAGTCCTCCTGCCATGATGCCAAGTCTTCGGATTCGGCGATCCATATGCCAGGAGGACGGCGGTGGAAGGCCACATACCTTCCATCGTACTTCCTTGGAAGGAGGAAGTGGTCCTTATTGTTCTCGCCCCGAACTAACGGACCGATGCGGTCCCAGTCGACCAGATTCCGGCTGCGGGCGAACATCGGCGTGATCGCCTGCTCGAAGGAGCTACCGCCGGCGTAGGCGGTGTAGGCCATAAAGAACACGCCGTCGAGTGCAGTCACCCTGGGGTCTTCGACTCCTCGCGCTTCAAATTCGGCGGACGGCTCGAGCACCGGCGATGGGGATCGGGTCCACATCACACCGTCCTCGCTCACAGCGTAGCCGATGCGGCTCACCCCATCTTTTCCTTGCGCCCGATAGTGCATATGGAACAGGCCTTGGTGCAGGATAACCGCGGGGTTGAATACGTTGACGGATTGCCAATCCGATTGAGGGTTCGGCACGAGGATCGGATTGACCGGGTGGCGACGGAGCTCCATAGCGCTACACAGGCTCGAGCCGATTCAGCACAGCTTCTGTGTGGACACTGAGGCGCACCGCAACTTCGTCCGCCGCTCCTACATACAGGTGTAACGTTTCACCATCTTTACTGATGATTGTTCCGGTGGGGAATATGACATTGGGAACGTAGCCTTCGCGCTCGTAGAGCCTCTCGGGGCAAAGCAGCGGTTCGGGCGAACGCGCCAATAGCCGAGTTGGGTCTTCGGGATCCAACAGGGCGGCCCCGACGCAATAGTGGCCCACGGGGCTCGCTTCGCTCGCGGGCGCAACGCCATGATAGAAGAGCAACCACCCTTGAGGCAGGCGCACGGGTGGCGCCCCGGCGCCCACTTTTACGGAATCCCACAAATTTGGTCGTGGGTCAAGCAGGGGCTGGAACTTCCCCCAGAAAATGCCATCGGGTGAGAGGGCAGTTCTTATTGACGGTGCGTCGATGCTGTTGGAGGACACCGGTCGATGATAGGCTACATAGTGCCCGTTCCATTTCTCCGGCAGCAGCACCACATTCTTGTTCTCGGTGGGAAAGATGATCCCATGTCGCTCGTACCGCTCGAAATCCTGCGTGGTCATGAGCGCGGTGGCAACGCCCCTGCTGCGGCTGATGGCTACGTAGGTGATGTAGTATGTGTCGCCAATCTGAGTAATGCGCGGGTCTTCGATGCCTAACTCCTCCCACGGCTCATTGGGAAGCAGATCGCGCGGGCAGCTGATCTCGACGATATCGGAGTCTTCGTCCCTGAGCCGCATCAAGCATAAATGCGAGATATAGCGCAGCCTGACGCGGCCATCGGGAAGCTGGAAGATGCGCGGGTCGCGCGTGTCTGCTCCTTCGACCGGGTAGCTATCCATGACCCATTGCAGGTCACCGTGATTCCAGGTCGCCCGCGGCGAGAGGAGCGTATCAGGTTCCTGGTTGCGTGGAACTTCGGCAACCCGCACCAGCAGGATGACGTCATCACCGTATCGAGCAGCAGCCGGGTTGAATGTCCCAACTACCTTGAATTCCGGAGCCAGCGGCCGCATATCGACCGGTCGGATGAGAACTTTGTCATCCACGACTGGAATGGTCATGGGTCCATCTCAATTATGAGGCCTTCGTGGGGCCTGAGGTCTATCCGTTCGAGTGAGGTAGTTTCATATCGATCAAGGTAGGTGGAGATCTCGACGGATCCATTGCCGCCCAGAGGAATGGATAGCGCGCGCGATTCGCTCGCGAAGTTCAAGACGACCAAGCATCGCTCTTTTCCATGCTCGCGCAAATAAACAAAGCAATCCTCCGGTCCGGCGTTCACGCTTCGATAGCTCCCCTCAAGCATCGCAGGTGAACTTCTCCGATACCGGATCAGCCGGCGATAGAGGTTTAATGCCGAGCCGAGATCTGTTCCCTGTGCGGCCACGTTGCGCGCAGCATAGTCGGCTGAGACCGGCAACCAGGGCTTCGAGGTGGAAAAGCCGCCGTATGGGCTTCCATCCCACAGCATTGGCGATCTGCTCATGTCCCTGCTTCGCTCGTGGCCCAAGCGCAGGCCCTGCGGATCCCGGATCCTTTCGGCTGGGATACGGGCATTCTCAATGCCTAATTCGTCTCCTTGGTATAGGATGGGGGTGCCCCGCAGCGTCAGCAGCAACATGGCGGCAATGCGCACATGATCTCCGCCGAGCCGAGAGGCCATCCGCGGTGCATCATGGCTGCCCAGCACGTAAGTCGGCCAAGCGAATGAGGGAAGGATGGCCTCGATTTCTTCCACGAGCTGACGAATGGCCTGGGCCGTCCAGGGTCGTTCCATGAGACGGAAATTGAGGGGTAAATGGAGGCCATCTCCGTCCTCACCGTAGTACTTGACCCAGCGATCTAGCGGGTAGCCCAGTTCTCCAAGAGCGCAGCGACCATCATATTCGTCGAGCAGCGTACGGATGTCTTGCAGGATTTGGTGGACTTCGTCCTGATCCTCATTGTATAGATGCACCTGGCGGCCAAAGATGTCGTCGGGGTGCAGGCCTGGATCGGCTTCCAGGTTGGGCGGGTTGTCGCGGAATTGCGCATCCTTGACGATCATCCCAATCACATCCATGCGAATGCCATCCACGCCGCGGTCCAACCAGAAACGGAGCACGTCCATCATAGCCCGGCGGAGCTCAGGGTTTCGCCAGTTGAGCTCAGGCTGCTCCTTTAGGAATTGGTGGAGATAGTATTGTCCGGTGGCTTCGTCCCAGGTCCATGTCGGCCCGCCGAAGGGACTTCCCCAGTTGTTCGGCAAGGAACCATCAGGCCCAGCGTCGCGCCAGATGTACCAGTCATGTTTCGGGTCGTCTCTCGACCTGCGAGATTCGATGAACCATGGATGCCGATCCGAGCTGTGATTGAGAACTATATCGATGATGACCTTGATCCCTCGCTTATGCGCCTCGTGGAGCAGCCGATCAAAGGTGGGTAGGTCGCCGAAAAGCGGATCGATACCGATGAAATCCATAATATCGTAGCCAAAGTCTTCCATGGGAGAGGGGTAGAACGGCGTGATCCACATCGCATCGATTCGAAGCGACGGTGAAGGATTTGTCTCCCTGTACTCTGCGTGCCCCAGCGAAAGAGGAGCCCCATCGTTCAGGTAGTCTAGCTTCTCGATGACACCCTGCAAATCGCCTATGCCGTCGCCGGATGTGTCCTTGAAGCTGCGAAGGTAAACCTCGTAGATCACGGCTCGCCTCCACCACGGCAGCTCCTCAACTGCAGCCGTCCCGCTCACCCTAATTCCTCTCCGATTGCCAGCACACCGATCAACGAAAGCCAGGCCAATAGGGCTACCGCTAGTGGCAGTGTGGTCAGGACGCTGACTACGATAAGCAGAGCGCTAATGAGCGTGAGCGTCATGGCGTAGCCAGGGCGCTTCGCATAGAACAACAGAGCGTTCCGCAGCGTAATTCGCGTTGAGCGCTGCTCTTGGGCCAACCAGAAGGGCCAGTAGAACAGATTGATCCCGAACCAGGCTGCGCCGATCAACCCCCAGGCGAAGCGCAGAATCGTCCAGCCAAGGCCCACCTGAGCTCGATATGCCCAGAAGTTACCGACAACGATGAGGATGATGATGAGATTCATCACTCCCCATCGAATCGCAGGCAGGAACGTGCGGCGGAGCGCCGCCCAGCCGTGGATGGGCTTAGGAGAGTCGCCGTCTGCCACAGAACCCGCAATCACATACATGGCCGCAGTTGCGGGAGGTCCGGTGACGAGCGGGATTTGCAGGGCGAGCCAAACGATGTTGAAGAAGGTCAGCATGAACAATTCATGCCACCAAAGTTGAACGGCGCGGCCGGTGAGGCGAAATGCTGCAACCATGAATGATCGTCTCGTCTGGGAGTCGACTCGATGTGCTCCCGGTTAGGTCCAGTTGAGATCGCTATCCCTTGAGACCCGAATAGCTGACGCCCTCGATGTAGTAGCGGCTGAAGAAGAAAAACAGCGTGAGCGGGACAATGGCGTTGATCATAGCTCCGACCAGCGTCAGATTCCAGGCTGCCTTGTACTGCTGTTGAAAGACACTGAGCGCCACGTTGAGCACCCACATGTCGGGAGTGTTCAGATAAAGCAAGGGCGTTAGGAAATCGTTCCACATCCCCTGGAATTGGAGAATAAAGAGAGTGAGCAGTGCTGGTTTTGCCAGCGGCATAATGACATCTTTGTAGATCTGGAAATGAGATGCACCATCGATGAAAGCCGCTTCTTCCAGATCACGCGGGACGGCCTTAAAGAACTGAGTGAGCATGAAGATGCCAAAGGCATCGACGATGCTCGGTATGATGAGGCCGTAGGCTGTGTTAACCCAGCCCATCTTGGCGATGATCACATACTTAGGCACCAGAGTAAGCGCACCCGGGATCATCATAGTAGCCAGCATGAAGGTGAAGATTATCCCCTTCCCATGGAATCGCAGCCTGGCAAAGGCATAGGCCGCCATTGAGGAAAAGATCACCATCAAGAAGGCCCGGATGACGGATAGCAGTGTGATATTGAACATCCATCGAGGGAACCGACCGCCGCCTGCCAGAATGGCGGCTTGCTCGGTAAGGATCGTCACCAAGCCGCCGACCAAGATCGCTCCGGACATCGCCAGCAGCACGCGTCGCCAGTCTGGCCTTGACATGGAGAGGATACCGAGCGCAATCAAGGCGAAGATAGTGATTGAGAGACCGACAGTTAGCTGAAGGACGGTGCGGGCATTGAAACGCTGGCCAAGATAGAAAGCGGTCGCTGCACCCGCCAGGATCGCCAGTACGACTCCCAGGCCCAGCCCAACTGCACGTGGCAATCCCTTTCCCTTCTCCTCGCTCGTTAGCCCGGTGAGCAGGAACATGCTAAAGAAGGCGAATAGGCCTGCTACGAGGCCGAGCGAAGTGGCGCCCTCGGGTCGGGGTAGCCCGCCAAAGTCCGTGTTCCAGAGCCTCGGCCAGTTCTCCAGCAGCCATTCGATTGGAAAGAACGTGGGCGGCCATGCAAGGATCTCGGTGTCGCTCTTGAAAGTTCCCACGAACGCCAGGATGAACGGAGTGAAGAGCACAAGGCCGATGGCTACCAGAAACGCGTAGAGCAAGCCCCGGCGGAAGGTACGCCCCGCTACAGCAATCGTTGGGCTGATCGGCTGAGCCGGCTGTGCAACGCGCGTCGATGTGGCCATCTCTAGTACTGCTCCGTGCCGCGTTCAATATAGCGACGCTGGACGAATGTGAAGAAGAAGATGATCGCCGCCAGCACGATTGCCATGGCGCCGGCAAATCCCATACGCGGTGGTCCGCTGGTACCCAGGGCCTCGACGAAGATCAGGTAAACCGGCGTGAGGGTTGTCTTGAGCGGACCACCTTCAGTGAGGATCTTGACCTGGTCGAAGACCTGCCAGGTGCCGATCGTTCCCAGTACAACGACAAAGAGAATCACTGGCCGCAGCAACGGGACGGTTATATGGAAGAACTGCTGGCGGTTTGAGGCTCCATCGATGGCGGCCGCTTCGTAGAGGGGACGGGGAATATCCTGAAGCGCGGCCAAGAATATGATCATAAAGGTCGGCGCGGTAGTGAAGATGTTCTGAAACATGATCACCATCCAGGTCACGCTAGGACCCCGCAAATACCACAAGTCGGATGGGATGTCGCCTCCGAAGGCTCTTATGATCAGTTGGATCAGACCTCTCGGATTGGCCCACCATTCCACTGGGAGCCACTCCGCCCCGAAGGCCGCCCAGATCTTGGTGAGGCCGAAATTGACGTAGCCGGTCTTCATGAAAAGCCACCAGAAGATCATGGTGATCACGACGGAGGAGGTAACGCTGGGCGCGTAGTAGACCGTCCTGAAGAACTGGTTGCCACGAATGCGGAGGTTAATGAGCGAAGCAAGTCCCAGCGCGAACGCAGTCTGCACTGGCACTACGATGGCTACATACCAGAGCGAGTTGACCAGAGATCGAACGAAATTCTTGTCTGAAAACGCCTTCGCGTATTGATCAAGCCCTACCCATTCGGGTGGCCATGTGAATAGGTCGAATTTTGTGAAGCTGACGTAGACCGCGAAGAGGATCGCGCCAAAAGTGAAGAGCAGTGTGACCAGCAGATAGGGGGAGAGGAACAGGTAGGCATTGAGCATCTCCTCGCGAACTCGCTGGCTACCGAAGAACCCTCGGCGAGTGGGTGTGGTCGTTGCCATCAATCAGCTGCAGCTCAAGGCGCGCCAGTCTCTAGGTGGTGGGACATGATTTGGATCCTAACCCCTCACATAAGGATAAGTGAGGGGTTAGGATCTGCGTTCTCGGGAAGCGGTTATTCTTCTAGTATCGCTTGGATTTCCTCCTGTGCTTGCGTAAAGGATTCGCTAACGGTCTGATCGCCCAGGAAGATCCGCTCCAGCGCTTGACTTACAGCATCGTTCACCTTGCCGGTGCTGGGACCCCAGTAGGCCACACGGGTTAGCGGGAAAGTTCCGCCGATGGCGATGGCTGCGTCGTTGGGATCGACCACCAGGTCTATCTGGTCCGGGTGGGTGCTGTAGGCAAAGCCGGTCTTGACGATCTCGGCCTGATTCAGCCGGCTGGTGACGAAGATCGCGAAGGCAGCCGCCGCGCGCGGGTAGTCCGAGTTGGCGTTGACGCCGATGCCGTTGGTGAAGATCACATCGGCCTTGCCCTCCGGCCCGCTGGGCAGCGGTACGGCCTTCCAATCCACGTTCGCGTAGTTCTGGCGCATGAAGTTCACCATCCAGCCGCCTTCGTACGTCATGCCCACCAGCTCCTTGCCGGCGGCTTCACCGCACCACCCCGCGCCTACATCGGAGGCGGTCACCAGATCGCCGCTCTCCTTCATTTCTTGGAGATACGAGGCAGCGGCCTTCACCTCCGTTGTGTCGACCATTGCGGTTGTGTTGTCGTCACTGGCATAGGCGCCGCCGTTGCCGAAAGCCCAGGGGGCGAAGCGCGCCCAGTCGGCGTTCTGGCAGAAGCCACCGTACTCGCCGGTGGCGGAGATGGCCCCGGCGGCTGCCTTGAGGTCATCCCAGGTCCAATCCTCGGTCGGCTCGTCGATACCGGCGGCCGCAAAGGCTTCCGGCAGATACACCAATCCCAGCGTGCCCCAGTCCTTCGGTAGGGCGTAGGTATTGCCTTCCTGGGTGAAGATGGACAGCAGCGCCGGGATAAAGTCGCCGCGGCCTGTGCCGGCCTCAGCCATGAAGGAGTCGAGTGCCAGGATCTGGCCGGTCGGCGCAAAGGCGGTCATCAACTGGTCATCGACATAGAAGACGTCCGGAGCCGTGCCGCCGGCCATGGAGGCCTTGAGCTTGGTCTGGAAGTCGGCCGGGATGGGCTGATAGTCCACGGTGACGTCTGGGTATAGCTCGTTGAAGCGCTCGATCGAGTCGCGGTAGATCTGCTGCTCGGTCTCGTCGCCCCATCCAGAAAAGACGATCGTCGCATCCGGTTCGACATCCAGGATGGCGAGTCCCTGTAGACCGGCGCCAACTTCAGCGCCTTCGCCGGTGAGGAATTCGGCGGCTTCCTCCTGTGCCTGGGCAAAGGACTCGTCAACGGTTTGGTCGCCTAGATAGACTCGCTCCAGCGCTTGGCTCACGATGTCATTGACTTTGCCGGTGTTGGGACCCCAGTAGCCGACTCGCGTGAGCGGGAAAGTTCCGCCGATGGCGATGGCTGCGTCGTTGGGATCGACCACCAGGTCTATCTGGTCCGGGTGGGTGCTGTAGGCAAAGCCGGTCTTGACGATCTCACCCTGGTTATCGCGGCCGGTCACGAAGATCGCGAAGGCGGCCGCCGCACGCGGGTAGTCCGAGTTGGCGTTGACGCCGATGCCGTTGGTGAAGATCACATCGGCCTTGCCCTCCGGCCCGCTGGGCAGCGGTACGGCCTTCCAATCCACGTCCGCGTAGTTCTGGCGCATGAA
The DNA here is from genome assembly GCA_036986135.1 of Anaerolineae bacterium. Classification (GTDB taxonomy): domain Bacteria; phylum Chloroflexota; class Anaerolineae; order Anaerolineales; family E44-bin32; genus JADFRG01. The sequence continues at coordinate 23,449 of BTQZ01000024.1, forward strand.
GTTGACCATCCAGCCGCCTTCGTATGTCATACCCACCAGCTCTTTGCCGATGGCCTCGCCGCACCATCCGGCGCCCACGTCGGAGGCTGTCACGACCAGACCCTGGTCATACATGTCCGTTACGTAGAGCGCCGCACCCCGAACCTCCGGAGTGTCCAGAAGCGGCGCAGTGAGATCGTCGCTGGCATAGGCGCCGCCGTTGCCGAAAGCCCAGGGGGCGAAGCGCGCCCAGTCGGCGTTCTGGCAAAAGCCTCCGTACTGGCCGGTGGCGGAGATGGCTCCGGCAGCTGCCTTGAGGTCATCCCAGGTCCAATCCCCTGTCGGCTCGTCGATACCGGCGGCCGCGAAGGCTTCCGGTAGATACACCAACCCCAGCGTGCCCCAGTCCTTCGGTAGGGCGTAGGTACTGCCTTCCCGGGTGAAGATGGACAGCAGCGCGGGGATGAAGTCGCCGCGGCCTGTGCCGGCCTCGGCCATGTAGGAGTCGAGCGGCAGGATCTGGCCTGTCGGCGCGAAGGCGGTCATCAGCTGGTCGTCGACATAGAAGACGTCCGGGGCCGTGCCGCCGGCCATGGAGGCCTTGAGCTTGGTCTGGAAGTCGGCTGGGATGGGCTGATAGTCCACGGTGACGTCTGGGTACAGTTCGTTGAAGCGCTCGATCGAGTCGCGGTAGATCTGCTGCTCGGTCTCGTCGCCCCATCCAGAAAAGACGATACTGGCGCCCTCCTCCACTGCGATGACACCTTCGGGCAATTGCACCGCGGGTGGTGGGCTTGTGGGCTCGGGTGCTGCAGTCTCCGTCGCGGCGCAAGCTGCAAGCAAAACCCCGAGCACAAGCAGCGACCCAAGAGCTTTGAACGAAAGAGAGTGTGAATTCTTCATCAGGGATTCCTCCTCATAGTGTTGCGCGATGGCATCCACGTTGACATTCGTACCGGGCGTGAAATTCGTTACGGGTAGCCACCTCCTTCTTCGAACATCCCGGCCGGTACAGAACCCTGAGAAGAGAACCTGGCCATGCTATACTGCTGCACGGTCCAGGGATTCGTATCGGCCCTGGGCTTTTTTGGTGGAGCCACTCACAACGCTTTCGGGCCCGTGAGTGGCTCCCTCGCGTCCGTTACTCGCTAGATTCTTCCTGATGGCAGCCACAAGATTCCCGGATGATTAGTCGTGTGTCGACGCGAGTCCGTGAAATCTCGGTAAGTGATCCTGCCATCCTGTCGATAAGCAGCCTCCCAGCCAGACGGCCCATCTCGATGGTGGGCACTCTGACTGTGGTGAGCGGGGGGTCGGAGTACGCGGCCCAGGCAATATCATCAAAACCTGTGATCGCCAGATTCTTAGGCACATCCCGTCCCATCTTGCGAGCAGCTCGGAGGGCGCCGATGGCCATGGCGTCGTTGATAGCGACGATAGCGGTGGTTTCGGGCCGGGCCTCAAGCACCTGCCTTGTCGTTTCCTGGCCAGTTTCGATCGTCGTGTCATCTGCGGTCATGATCAAGGGCTCCAGCCCAGCCGCCTGCACGGCCGCCAGGTAGCCGTCCGTCCGCTCCTCGCTGCTCACCCAGTCGGATGGACCTCGCAACAATGCGATGTCACTTTGATGGTGTGCCTCAATGAGATGCATCGTAGCCCGTTTGCAGCCCTCTTCGTTCCCTGGAAGCACCGCAGGTATAGAGGTCTCACGCGTGGCGTTGTCGACCAAGATCGTGGGCAACCCCGAGGCGGAGGCTGCCACCAGGAAGGGCGAAGGGATGTCAGGTCCTGCCAGGACGATAGCGGCTGGTCGCCGCTGCCGAATTGCTGGAATCGAGGCTAGAGACCCCTCCAGTTGCGAAGCGCTCAACGTGACGGGCATGACCGCATATCCCTCGCTCGTCAACGCTTCCTCAAGCCCCTGCATGATGTATGGATAGAAGGGGTCCTCACCAGCCAGGAATTGCCGGCGGTGAATGATGAATAGAACACTCTGGGTGCGAGAGGTCGCCAGGCTGCGCGCCGCTAAGTTGGGAAAGTACTCGACCGCCTGTGCGGCGTCAAGGATGCGCCGACGAGTATCAGCCCCTACTCCTGGTTTGTCATTAAGAGCCCTAGATACGGTAGCGACCGAAACGCCGACTCGGTCGGCTATCTCTCGCAATGTCGACATAGAGGGGAGCGTCCCACGCTTCCAGATGGAGAGCGCAAACGCTTGCGTAAATATTACGTCAGTTTGCTGTTCGCGTCAATGTGTGGCTCGACTTCATACACAATCCTGTTTTCCACTAATTTCATATAGGTTCCCCCTCAGTGCAATTACCTCGGATCGCGGGGACATATATAGGGTGCCGACCAGGCGATCGCCGATATCGGGATTATCGGCAGCTCGGGGAATGAGAAACGTTCATTTCACTGTCGGCAGACCGACCGCTATACTGCGCAGGTGAAATAAACCACGTCAATGAATACTCGATTCATCAATGTGAAAAGTGCAGCAGCCCCCTCGAAGGATAGTGCCCCTCTGTCCCGCGCTCGCCTAGGTACCGCAGCTAAGATCTTCCTGCTTCTTGTCGCTGTCGCGGCCACGGTCGTCGTCGGTTTTGTCATTCTTGTCAGTACCACGGTCTCTCAGCATATGAGGGCAAGCAGTGAGGCCGAGCTTCAGCGGGACCTTACCAGCCTTAATGAGATGCTTGCCTCTGAGGCTTACTACATGCGGGCTGAAGCGCAAACGCTCGCCGGCATGGCCGATGTGGGCGAAGCTCTGCGATCCAAAGATGCCAACCGTCTGGCGAGCCTGGCAGCGATCATAAGTGAGACGCATGAACTCGGGGCTTCTTATGTCATAGCTAGTACCGGCGAAGTCACCGAGGGCTCGCCTGCTGGCGGACTAGAACCCAGTTCCATCGCGAGTTTTCAGCTCGTCCAGCAGGCTTGGGAGGGTCGAATACTCAGCCGCTTCATAATGGCGGACAGTAGGCTTTGGTTGGCGGGGGCAGCGCCACGGGTTGGGCCTGACGAGAGAATCGAAGCGGTGGTCCTTGTGGCCCGGGAGCTTGATCATGCTTACCTTAATAGACTGAGTGATGCGCTTGGAAGCGAAGTGGTGCTCAGCAGTGAGGACCTGGGGGTGACTTCGCTTGATCCTGCCGACCAAACTGAATTCTTCGCGACCGGCGACCTCCCTGAATCCTCGATGGGAGTGTCGGAGTTTCGTCAGGTTCGGCTTGGCAGCGAGCCCTACCTGTTGCTGATGGCTCCGCTCGCAACCGCTGAGGAGGTCTCGCTTCAAGCGGGTCTGCTTCAGCCTCTGTCAGAAAGCCAGGCGGCCATCAAAGATGTGATCGTACGAGTGGTGGTGCTTGGCGTCATCCTCGCAGGTCTGGCTTTAGTTCTGGCCAGATTCCACCTGAGGACGGTTTTCGCTCCCTTGCAGACATTGAAGCAGGTGGCCGAGACCATGGCTGCCGGTGATATCGACAATCCAGTCGAGGTCAAGGGTGCCTCTGATATTGAAGCACTGGCTGTGAGCTTTGAACACATGCGCGCGCGCCTGCAATCGAGCCTGGAAAAGCAGCGGCGCTGGAATGAGGAATTGGATTCGCAGGTGCGTGCGCGGACCTCCGAACTTGAGAAGCTATGCCAGACTCGCGATCGATTATTCGGCAAGCTTATCAGCGCACAAGAAGACGAGCGAAGGCGAGTGGCGCGCGAGCTCCACGATGAGACAAGTCAGGCGTTGGCAAATATGATCGTCACCCTGGGTGCGTTCGGACGGCTCAGCTCAGATTCGGAAGTGAATCAACAACTGCAGACCACGAAAGGCTTGGCGGTCGAGATCCTCGAGGGAGTCAATCGCATTGTGCTCGATTTGCGGCCACGCTTGCTAGACGATTATGGCTTGGTGCCCGCTTTGCGTTGGTATGCGCAGGATTGTTTGGAGAAGATGGGCGTCGATGTGGGGTTTGAAGTGCGCGGCGCAGAACGCCGACTAGCCCCGGTTCTGGAAACGGCGGTATTTCGAATCATCCAGGAAGCCGTGAACAACATCGCTCGGCACGCAAACGCCACCAAGACCCTGATCCGCCTGGAATGGATGCCGAACATGCTGAAGGTCGTTGTCGAGGACAATGGTCGGGGGTTTGATGCAGAGAAGATAACGCGGGCGGAGGATCCGGAGAATCATTTTGGCATCCTCGGAATGATAGAGCGTATATCCTTGATGGGAGGGAGAATAGCCATGGAGTCCCTCCCTGGAGGAGGCACCCGCGTGCTGTTTGAGGTGCCTGTGCAGGAAGTCGTGGAGCCCGATGTCAAAGATCTGCGTTCTGCTCGTTGATGACCACGCCATACTGCGATCTGGTCTGCGAGCCCTGCTTGCGACCTATCCCGACATTGAGGTCATTGGCGAAGCAAGTGGCGGAGAGCAAGCCATCCAGTTGGTGCGGAAGCAGCACCCGGATGTAGTGTTGATGGATGTGGCCATGCCGGGCATGAATGGGCTCGTGGCAACGCGCTACATCAGGGAGCAGTGTCCTGAGACGAAGGTTCTTATTCTGACTCAGTATGGCAACAGAGAGTACGTTCAGCCGCTTCTTGAAGCAGGTGCTTCCGGCTATGTGCTCAAACAGGCCGCGGACAGTGAGCTCATCAAAGCCATCCGGGCTGTTTGCCGTGGCGAGGCATACCTCTATCCCCCGGTCGCGAAATTGATAATGAATGCCTATGTCTCGGAGGCGCGTGGAGCGGATGCCTATGAAACTCTCACTGCTCGCGAAATAGAAGTCCTCATCCTCGTGGCCGAGGGTCACAGCAATCGAGAGATAGCCAAGTTTCTTCACATAAGTCCCAAGACGGTGGATGTCCACCGAACCCGAATGATGAGAAAGCTAGAACTTCACAACGCTTCAGAGGTTACCCGCTTCGCTATACGTCGTGGGTTGCTAGACCCCGCCTAGAGTCGAGCACCGATTGTCGGCCCCGCATCGGCCGCAGCCTTTCCCCAGTGGCGATGCGGACCCAATCCCATAATCTGGCAACCCACACTCCGCACAGAATTCTCCCTAAGATGTAGGGTGTTCACCTTATTCCCAAAGAATCCTTTCATCTGTATAGTGAAAAAAGGCACAAGTTGCCATTGAATCCGGGCTGCGCACGGCTGCGTTGACCCAAGATCTTGAGGGGGATGAGCGAGATAAAGGTCGCTATTGCGAGCGATTCTGCGTTGATTCGTGAGGGCATTGAGGCCCTCCTCTCAGCTCGCCCTGGCGTGGATGTCGTTGGCACGTCGAATGCCGGAAGTGAAGCCATCAGAGAGGCGCAGAAATCACAGGCGCGGATCTTGGTTTTCGACATGCCCGAGCCCAAGAGCCTGTCGTTGGAGCTATTGGCACGGCTGGGAAGGGAGTTGCCAGAACTTAGCCTGATCGCGGTAAGCCACAGGCGAGACGAACCGCCCATTCAGAACGTGCTTCGAGAAGGGGTCCATGGCTACTTGTGCAGCCAAGAGGGTGCCGAAGAGCTGGTGGAAGCGGTCCTTGCCGTCGCAGAAGGTGGCTCATACCTCTGTCCCGAGGCCAGCGGAGTTCTTGTAAGACACTATCGGAGCAAGGTGACAATCTGTACGGGAAAGGTTGCGAATGACAGCGGCAAACGGTCACCAAGCCAAAGCGCCTGATCGGCGGTGGATCGACCGTGCGATTTGGGTGGTGGCAGTCCTATTGGTGGTTGTGGCGATCGGGTTCGGCGCGTACTACATCCAGGACCGGTATCTCCATGCGGACGAGTCATTGATTGAACGGCGCTCGAGCCATATGGAGGAACTGGTTCAGCAGAATCCTTCGGATCCAGACCTGAGAGTTGCAGTTGCGCAGTGGTATTTGGAGAAGGGGTTGGTAGATCAAGCCGTAGAGCAAGCAAACGAAGCCCTTAGTCTCCAAGCCGACCACCAAGGGGCGCTGATCCTGCTGGGCCAGGCCTATAGGTCTGTGGGAGATATTGATCAGGCCATTGCTCAATTGAGCCGGGTGGCGGAGCTCAATCGGCATAGTGAATTTGCCGCCATCGATACGCGTATGAACCTGGTTCACTACCAATTGGGTGAGCTATACAGTCAGAAAGGTGCGTACGAAAGCGCCGCCGAATCATTTGAATTGGCGCTGAGAGTCGATCGGACGGACGCCGATGCGCGATATTCCCTGGCCCTCGTCTATCAAGCGCTGGGCGATCATACGGCCGCGGTTGAGCAGCTAACGGAGGCTCTTCGCTTCGGTCCAAACTTCATAGAAGCCTATGAGGGCTTGCTGGTGAGCTATCAGGCGCTTGAAATGCGCGACGAAGCCGCCTATGCCGAAGCCATGGTGGCCTATGGCCGCGCCGACTACTGGGGGGCCGCTGAGCAGTTGGAGCAAGTGATTCAATCTTCGCCCGAGTTTGCGCCCCCCTATCTTGGCCTGGGGTTGGCGTACGAACAGCTTGGGAAAAAGGAGCAGGCGGTGGCTGCCTTGGAGCAGTATTTGCAATTCGAGTCCGATAGCTTTGCTGCCCAACATATCTTGGGGCGGCTGGGAGTCAGAACTGAAGCCCCATGACTGCTGCTAGAAAGTGGCTCGATGCCGTGAAAAGTTGGCTCCACGACTTGCGCGTTCGCTGGTTTGACGCCGAAGGCACGCCACGGCAGTGGTTCGCCGCTGAAAATGACCGTCTTCAGGATTTGCGCCGCCATTGGCTTGGCGACGAAGGTCCGCCGCGGCAATGGCTCGCTGCTGTCAGCGATCGCTTCCGCGAGTATCGCGCGCGCTGGAGCGAGGCCGATGCTCGAAACCGCCGCCGCCTGGCACTCCTGGCGTTATTGCTGCTGCTCCTGCTCTGCGTGAGCAGCGCAGGGATCTCCTATCTCTTCAATCAAAAACCTCTTACGGCAATCTTGCCGCCCGCTCCCGCAGTGGCCGGGGCGCTGCGTCCTCACTACCTGTTCTCCATCTACGGTGTCCAGACCCCTGTCGGCGTCGCGGTCACGCCCGGAGGCGATCGCATCTATGTGGCCGAAAATGGGGGAGATCGATTGATCAAGGCTTTCGACCGCGATGGCAACTTTCAGTTCTCCTTCACCTCGCCCGGCACGACATCTCTCGAGCGCGCGCCTGTCTATATCGCGCTGGCCCCTGATGGAAGGGTATTCGTGAGCGACCGCCGGCAGCGTGCCATTCACATCTTCGATGCCGGCGGCAACTATATTGCGGATTTCCCGCCGCCTGGAAGGAACGCAAGCTGGTCACCGCTGGGCATCGGCTTTCGCGGCGATGACTTCTTTGTGACAGAGGTGGCCAAACACCAAGCCTATGTATTTGATGGGGGAGGCGCCTTGAAGATGATGCTCGGAGGGGAAGGAAAAAATCCCGGGCAATTCTGGTTTCCCAATGGGATTGCTGAAGATGACCAAGGAAGCATTTATATCGCGGATGGGAATAACGGTCGTCTGCAGGTCTTCGATGAGCAAGGCCGGCTCCAAACCGTGCAGACGGCCATGAGCCTCCCTCGAGGCATATGGATCGATAACGAAAATCGTCTCTACGTCGTGGACGCCGTCGGCCAAACGATTCACACCTATGGCCTGTATTCGGACGAGCTGCGCTACTTGTTCAGTTTTGGTGATATGGGATTCGGGGACGGGGAATTCAATTTTCCCAACGACATCGCCGTCGACGAGACCGGCCGTATCTACATCGCGGATCGAGAAAACCACCGAGTGCAGGTGTGGTCGTACTGAAGTTGGATGAGCGAGCGAATGAGAGTAGGAAGCGAACGTGAGCCGATACACGATGTGCATCTGCGCATTGATTGCAGGCGGGCTGATTCTTGCGGCCTGCGCATCGGTCACACCCTCTCCCACATCAACGCTCAGTCCGACGATTCTTCCGACTTCGACCGTCGCACCGACCGCAACTCCGCCTCCGCCGGATCCACCGCCGCTCCCGCCCGTGATCCTGCACAAGTTGAATCGACGGGAAGAATGCCTAGCCTGTCACACCTTGACTGCCGTTGGCAGCCCCGCCCTGCCAGCCGATCACGCCCAAAGGAGCCAGGTCGTTTGCCTGGGATGTCACGCCTTGGCTCCTGGGCTGGAGGCCGATGTGAAGGCGACTCAGGAGACTAGTGACGAGTGAATGTGGAGGATTTTTCGCATTGATCCACATGAGATATCAGCCGAATCATGCGGAGCACGAAATGATGCGGCCTCAGTCTAGCTTTATGGGGAAGGGAGGATTTACTGAACGAATCTTTGCTGTCAATCATAGGAAGCTTGAGCAAAGCCTTCTGATGAAAGGAGAGAATAGATGAGGAAAGTGTTGATCTTGCTTTCGTTGATCCTCGCGGCGGCATTTGCCATGCTCGCCGCCGGGACGGCGGAGGCAGACAATGGGCCCCATGAGGGTGATTTCACCAGCACCACGGACGCCTGCGCTAGTTGTCACAGAGTCCACCGCGGGCAGGCTCCGAATCTGCTGACCGAGACGTCCCAGCAGGCGCTCTGCTATTCCTGCCACGGTACGGCGGGAACCGGCGCGGATACGAATGTGCAAGATGGCGTTTACCAGAATCGTGTTGGAGGCGGGTTCGGAACCTATGGCCTCGGTCTGCGAGGGGGAGGATTCGATAGCGCCTTGATGGATCCGGGGGTGAGCGGAACTCCGGGCAGCGCAGTCGTCACTTCCAACCATAGCGTCGGTGTGGCCGGAACGATCTGGGGCAACGGGGCCATCAGCGCCTCCCCAGTCGCCGGCGCTACAGGCGTGACCCTCGAATGCGGCAGCTGCCACAATCCGCATGGATTCAGCACCGTAGATGGAGACAAATACCGCATCCTGCGGCCCAAGCCCAACAACTCCGGCGCTGCGGTTGGGGTGAATGTGCCCGATGAGGCATCGCCCACCTACACCATCACCTATCAGCTCAACGGCTATCGCGACGTTAGCTATCTCGCTGATGCGACCATCAGCAGCTGGTGCGGGCAATGCCACACGCGGTATCTGGCCAACGACACCGGTAATTCGGGGGATGCCATCTTCACCTACCGGCATAGGACGGATAACAAGTCCTGCCTGAACTGCCATGCAGCCCACGGCACGTCGGCCACGATGGCGTTTTACTCGGGCGCGGTGGAATTGCCAGATGGCACGGCGAGTGGCGGCAGCTCAGACAGCCGCCTGCTGACCGTGAACAACCGCGGTACCTGCTATCAGTGCCACCAGACGCCCTAGATGAGAGGGCTACGTGCTGGGGGCGGTCCGTTGCCGCCCCCAGCAGGGTTCCATCCCTTGGGCGCCAGAGGCACAAGCTAGGGCGGCCACTGAGAGGTGGCACGAAACGCGCAGTAGACGCTAGCGGAAACTTGCCATGAAGCGCACTTATGCTATCGATTCACTTTCTAAGAAGGCGGAACTCACGCCGGAGTCCGGCCTGATCCAGTTCCTTCGCTCTCCCCTCCTCCGCGCCTCCGCGGTTAGCCTGGCCCTTCTGCTCTTGGCGACCGGCTGCAATGCAGCCGGGAAGGGTGGTCCGCCTGCGACCTCGACCATCGATTCTTCCCAGCCCACGGAAGCAAGCGTTGAAACCACCCCAACGGTGGTCAGGACACCCGTAGCCGGAGCTCCTTTCATCGCACACACCACAGAAGGGCGAGAGGATTGCCTCGGATGCCACGGCCCACTGGTGTTGTGGCCGGTCCCAGCCAATCACGAGCAATACAGTCAAGAAGCTTGCCAGACTTGCCACGTCCCCTTCCCGGGTGGTCCGCCGCTTATCGTCCACCGCATTTCCGGGAGGACGAGCTGTAGCACATGCCACGCCGATCGGAGCATGGCGCCACTCCCTGAAAGCCACGCGGACCGGTCCGACAAGATATGCTCGATGTGCCATTCGGCTTCCGAGGCGCCCGTTCCGTCCATTGCACACCAGACTCGAGGCAAGGAGAGCTGTTCCAACTGCCACGCCGAGGGCAGTGCGATGGCCCTTCCAATCAGCCATGAGGCTCGCACCGATCCTACGTGCAGGGTGTGCCATGAGACCGAAGTCGCACCTCCGACCATGGCTCACCCGAGTCGAGGACGAGAAAGCTGCTCCGACTGCCACGCTCCCGGGAAGCTCATTGAGCTTCCGGCTTCTCATGAAGATCGCACCGATGCGACCTGCAGCCTGTGCCACGACGCATCGAGGGTGACGCCGCCGCTGATCGGCCATCGTGTCGCGGGTCGTGAAGAGTGCTCCCAATGCCACGCAGCGGATGCGTTGGTCGCGCTGCCCTCCACACATGCCGGACGCACAGACGCAATGTGTGATGCATGTCACGATCCTACGCGCGTCAGCCCTCCGCAAATCGCTCACCGCGCGGAAGGCCGGGAATCCTGCTCCACCTGTCACACTCCCGGCTCGCTGGCTGGCGGATTGCCGCGGGCGCATGAAGGGCGCACCGATGCTATGTGCCAGGTGTGTCACGAAAGTACGGAAGAAGTTCCTGCCGCCCCCCACACTTTAGAGGGCCGACCCGTTTGTACTGCTTGTCACTCCGGCGATGCCATCGGCGCGCTGCCCGCAAGCCATGCCGATCGGACGGAGGCGATATGTGGCGTGTGTCACGAGGAGTCCATTCCTGTTCCGGTGATTCCACATGAATTGGAGGACCGCACGGATTGCACAATGTGCCACGTGCCTGAATCTTAGATCGCGGGCATCATGCGCAACGCATTCAAGCGGCTCCTGGCCTTAGTACGGGCGTTGGGGCCGCTTGCGATGAATCGGGCGGAAATATGCCATGCTTTAGGCGAGTGACTCGGTGAATAGGCCGGGTGCTGATAGGTCTAGCAGCCCTCAGCTACACGGGCGCCAGGTGGCCGGTCACCGGATCTGCATTCGGGCGACCTGGATTGTGATTCTCGCCTGGATTGCACTTGGGATCCTTGGAGGCCAAGAGCCCAGACCGGCATTGGCAGCTCCCGGGGAGCCAGCTCCTAATCCTGCCGCTTTGGATCCCCCTACCCTTTCGGCCAAACCTTCGGCGACACAAACTGTAGTCGCCACGTCTAGCCCGCTTGCGGAACCTTCCGCCACTGCGAGTACTGCGCCCCTATTCACTTCAACCTCCACACCTGGATCCTCTCCAACGGGGACCTCTGCATTAACAGATTCTCCGACTCCTCCTTCCTTGATGACTCCAACGCAAACGCCTGGAGCCGGAGCGAGCGAAACACTCTCCCCGACCGCTGTCCCGAGCACCACCCTGACCGCCACGCCCTCGTCCACAGGTATGGTTACCCCGACCGCGACCGTCTCGATGTCGCCCACGTTTTCCGCCACACCATCGCCCGCGGGAACGCTAACTGCAACGCGGACATCGACCTTAACCCCTCAATCACAGGTCCAGATCGCGGTCGGGCCGGATGATCGCGCAACGATGTCCCTGCCTAACGACTGGGGAGAGATCACCTTTCCGGCCGGGCTGGTGCCCTCACTGACCTACTTCACCTACGTAGAAATGGATTCTCCCTCCGCCGTGATCACGGATTTTGCATTCGCCGGGCGCGCATTTAGCTTGCAGGCCGCGGACCTCGCAGGCGATTCAGTCAGTACCTTCTCGAGTTCGTTTCGAATCACGCTGGCCTATGTGGAGGATGATTGGCAGACGGCCGGCATTGCGGACGAGGGGATGCTAAACCTCTACAGATGGGATGGGGCGACATGGGCGGGGCTGCTGCCGTGCGAAGGATGTTTGCTGGACGCCGATAACAACCAAGTCGTGGTTTTGGTGGACCATCTGACTGAGTTCGCGCTGCTTGCACCGCTCGTGACACCGACGTCCACCCCGACGCCTGCGGCTGTGGTCCCTGGTCCTGCGTACCCGGCGCAGCCACTTCCCGGAGCGCCCGCGCACAATGGCGGAATACCTTATTCCGCTACGACAGATTCCTGCGCTGCTTGTCACCGAGTACACACCGCACGCGGCTGGGAGCTTCGCCGATCCTGGCCCGAGGAGGCCCTGTGCCTGACCTGCCATAACGGAACGGGCGCTTCAACCGACCTGTCAGGCTCATTCCTCGAGTCTTACCGACACTCAATTCAGGGAAGCGCCGGCTTACACATCACAAACGAAGGCGATCCTCAGCGCTTTCAAGGAGCGTATCGACATGTAGAGTGTGAGGATTGCCACGATCCGCACGATTCTGCCGGCGGCCTACATCCGGTGGGCAGTAACTATGCGGGCAACGTGCTGCAAGGCACCTGGGGAATTGGCGTGACCAATGGACCAGCAGGAGCCGTCCCAGGCTACAGCATCGTTTACAACCTCACGTATGAGTATCAGCTTTGCTTCAAGTGCCACTCATCGTGGAGCTCGGTGGGGGTCGGGACGGATGTGTCGGTGGAGGTTAATCCTAGCAATTACGCCCATCACGCGGTTGAGGGAGCGGGCAGGAATCAACCCGGGGCAGCTAATCCGAACTTCGCGCTCACCTTTACATCGTTATGGGGACCGCAAAGTACAGTCGCTTGCAGCGATTGCCACGGGAGCGCGAATCCTAGCGACCCCAAAGGTCCGCATGGCTCCGCCCGGGCCTGGCTGCTCCGAGGAAATGAAACCGGACTGGGGACGGCAGCAGTCTTCTGCTATAACTGCCACCGCCGTGATGTCTACGGGGATGCCGATTTGATCAAACCGCCCAATCGGCAATACAGTCGTTTCTCACACCCGGAGCTCATCAACCATACCCAGATCTCAGGCGCGTGGGGCACCACTCCGCAGGGCATCTGGTGCTTGAACTGCCATGGCGGAAGCGGCCAGGGCGCACTCCACGGCACCAATCTCGGCCTGGGGAGTTCCGGCGAGACGCCACTTGGAACGCGCTTCATGAATGGTGCGTTCGTCAATGGGTGGACCGCGGCCGGGGTATCCGTTCAAAAGGGGACCTGCTGGGCAAGCTGCCATCCTGGGCCGCAGGATTACAAGGCGAACTACGACTACCCGCCGTGATCTCTATGGCCACAATTTTCACTCCAAGCGTATTCCGATAAAGCATTACCGAGCTCTAATGTAGATGAGGGATCTGTCTAGCGTCTGCTGTTGCCTCGCATTGCCAGGTATTGCCTGGGATGAAGGAGAGAGTCCAAGAACCCTGGCAGTCTTTCGTTCCCAGGAGGCTTGGTCGGAATCCAAGGAAGCGACTAAGGGTCCCTTCTCATCCAACGCCGTAAATATCTATGACTCATAGCCTTCCTAGAATCGCCAGGCAATAGACTTAGCTGCACCAATCCACTGATTGCTCGGCCTACCTCGAAATCGCCCAAGATGGCTCGCATCAATCGCGTGGTTTATCCTAAACGGACTCTTAGTGACGTCCTCAAAAGGGAGGTGGCAGGTGCCGCTTATTCTCGAGACGCGACATTTCATTGTGG
>BTQZ01000025.1:0-35551 GCA_036986135.1 Anaerolineae bacterium
TGGCTATGCGCAAGTTCTCCCCTTGCGCAGGCCAAGTTTCGGCAAGAGCAGTCTTTGCTCGCTCGGCATGCGCGCGGGCACGCTCACGGCGATTCATGCGCCCTCCCGGAGGCAGCGGAGGCAAAATGCCGAAATTGGCCTTCATGGGCTGGAAGTTCTTCGGAGCGGCATGCGTAATGTAGTGACAGAGCGCTCCAAGCATCGTTTCCGACGACAGTTCAAACGGTACTTCTCCCTCGGCCACTCTGGCCGCGTTCACGCCTGCCAGCAAGCCGGTGGCGATATTGCCCATGTATCCCTCTACTCCGGTGATCTGCCCCGCAAAGAATAGATCGTCCCTGCCCCGGAACTGCAGCGTTGGAAGCAGCAGCCGGGGTGAATTCATGAACGTATTCCGGTGCATCTGACCGTAGCGGGCAAATTGCGCATGCTCCAGTCCTGGGATCATGCGCAGTACCCTACGTTGCTCGCCAACTCTTAGATTGGTCTGAAACCCCACCAGGTTGTACAAGTCCCCCGCCAGATCGTCCTGGCGAAGCTGGACCACGGCGTAGGGGCGTATCCCGGTCCGCGGGTCCAGCAGGCCGACCGGGCGCAACGGACCATAGGCCAGGGTCATCTCTCCTCGCTCAGCCAGGATTTCCAGTGGGAGGCACGATTCAAAGTACCGGTGCATACCAGCGCGGACGCCGCCTGAGATTGCGCTTTCAAAGGACCGCAGCGGGATTCGTTCGGCGTCTAGTAGGGCCTGAACAAACTCGGCGTACTCGTCCTCCGTCATGGGGCAATTGATGTAGTCCCCCTCTTCGCTGACTCCGCGCCCATAGCGAGATCCACGGTAGGCAATGGAACGATCGATACTTTGCGCTTCAACGATGGGAGAAATGGCGTCGAAAAAATAGAGATGCTCCTCCCCACTAAGCTTGACCAATTCCTCTGACATAGCCGGCGAAGTTAGTGGGCCGGTCGCAATAATGGCAATGCCCTCCGGCATGCACCGCACTTCTTCCCGAACGATATCGATTCGCGGATGCCGTTCGAGCCGCTCGGTGACGTTTTCCGCAAAAACGGATCGATCGACGGCCAGCGCGCCCCCGGCCGGAAGCTCGGCTACACGCGCGCACTCGATCAGCATGGAGCCCATATGTTCAAGCTCGGCTAGCAGCACCCCCGGCGCCCGATCCGGGAGCTGAGAACCCAATGAATTCGAGCACACCAACTCGGCCAGCTGCTGAGTACTATGCGCCCCTGTGCTGAGGCCGGGACGCATCTCGAACAGCCGCACATCGTGCCCGCGCTCCGCAAGCTGCCACGCAGCCTCCGAACCCGCAAGACCCCCTCCCACCACCGTTACCTCGGACATGGCCGCATTCTATCATTCAGACAATTGGCACGCTTCTTGCACATCGCTGTATACTTCCAAGCTTGAGGCGCAACTATGCTTCAGATCCAAGATCAATCACTCCGGCACGTCGCAACCGCCCACCTGGCACAGACCATGAGCCTCCTGGCGCTCTCCAATCAGGAGCTTCAGGACAAGGTACTTGAGGAACTCGCCGAGAATCCCGCTCTGGAATTGCTCGAGGATCTCGTCTGTCCCACATGCAAGAAACGCCTGCCTGCCCACGGTCCTTGCCCAAAGTGCAGCTCGCCGCAAGCGGACCAGGATTCGGTGGTCTTCATCTCTCCCCGAGACGGGGGCGGATCCCTGCGCTATGAGGACGATACGGAGGAGCTCGAGCCGGCCGCGCCCGAGAGCCTGGCCCTGCATGTGCTCGAGCAGCTGGCGGCCGAGCTGGACGTGGAGGACCGCCCGATTGCGGCCTACATTCTATCCAGTCTCGACGATGACGGATTCTTGCCTGATGCGCCGGCGCTCCTGGCCCGAGAACTCAGGGCGCCGCTGGAGCGGATCAAAGGTGTTATCGACCGGATCGCGCACGTTGACCCCACAGGGCTGGGCACCTCTGGCCCGCGCGCGGCCTTGCTTGCGCAGCTCGATTTGCTGCGACCGGATGATCCGCAAGTGATCCTCTCACGCCAAATCCTGGAAACCGAATTTGAACGCTTGGCGCGGCGCGATTTCCAAACTATCGCCAGCAACCTCGATGTCGCGGTCGCGAAGGTTCGAAAGGCAGCCGCCTTTATTCAGGAGATGCTGAATCCCTACCCTGCTCGCGCGTTCTGGGGCTCCGGACGGTCACCCGCCGGCGCGGACCCCAACGTGTACCATGCCCCGGATATCTTGATCACGCACCGCTCCAAGGGCCCGCTGATAGTCGAGATATTCTCCTCCATGCCGGGCTGGCTTCGAGTTAACCCTCATTTTCGCAAAGCTCTGGCCGATGCCGACGAAAACCACTCTGAAGACTGGAAGAAGCATTTGGAGCGTGCCGCCTTATTTGTCAAATGCTTGCAACAGCGCAACAATACTATGCGCAGGCTTATGGAGGACCTGGTGGAAAACCAGCGACATTTCATCCTGGAGGGCGACCGCCACTTACAGCCAATGACGCGTGCCAAATTGGCCGAGCGGCTGGGGGTGCATGAATCTACCATCTCTCGCGCGGTCGCAAATAAGGGGGTGGCTCTGCCTGATGGCCGCATTGTCCCGCTGGCCAGGTTCTTCGATCGCAGCCTATCCGTTCGTGATCGAATCAAGGAGATCGTGAAATTTGAAAAGAAACCGTTGACCGATGATCAGATCGCGGCCCTGCTTCGCCGACAGGGGGTCAAGATCGCGCGACGAACGGTAGCGAAGTATCGGACGATCGAGGGAATCCTCCCTGCCCGGCTGCGCAAGCCGCAGGAAGCAACGGCCTAGCGAAGGTAACGTTTGACAGCGAACCCACTTACCAGACTGCTGAGACCGCAACCGCATAGAGAGCTTTTCGCTGCACTCGCTGACTCGCTTAGCGAGGCAGTACTGGTGATTGACGGTGAGGCACGGACGATACTCGCCGCCAACCACTCATTTCTTCTGTTGAGCGGATTTACGCGTAACGAACTTGAAGCCGTATCTCCCTCCAACTTCTTTCACGGCGACGAAGGCGTGGTGGCGCTGGCACGCGCAAAAGTTTCGAGCGAGGGCACCATTGAATCCGTGCCAGCCATCACACGCGACGGCGACCAATTGCTGGTCGATATTCGCGCCTACCCGGTTGGCAGCCCTCCCCAGGCTATCTTGCTGCGGGTCGGTGCAACCGCCGACCGCTTACGCGATGAGCAACGATCCCTCTCCGAGAAGGAGCAGCTGGCCACTCTCATTGAAATCACGCAGGTGTTGCTCGAATCTGAGTCCAACGCGCTGGACAGCATCATCCAGCTCTCTGGAAGGCTCCTGTCGGCTGCCGCAGTCGGCGTCTATCGCGTTTCCTCGATCGGCCCAGAATACGAGCTGGAGGGTCACCTGCCGGATGGTTTTCCCGCCTCATTGCCCTCTACCGATCTCGATCCGCTCGATCGCCCAAGTCAATGGTCGATCGGCACTCGGCCGGATCATCCGCTCCAGCGCGCGGCTCGATCCTTGGGGCTCAAGGCGCTGCGCACATCCCCACTAGGAAGCTCGAGCGCCTGGGTTGGGCTGCTTGTCGTCGGATGGAGAGAACTCCAAGACGTTCCGGCCGACGCCATTGGACTCATGGAAATACTGGCCAACCTCTGCCATGCTCGCATCCTGATGAACATGCAGCGCGAGGTCGTTACGGATTTGGACGAATCTTTGGAGCGCACGAAAAAGGAACAAGAGCTTCACTTCCAGGCCGTGAATGACGCCGTGCTTACATTGGACTCGAAGCTGCGAGTTCTACGGGCCAACCAGGCCGCCCTAAACATGCTGGGCTACCCACACGACCAGCTGCTCGGAATGGAAGTTCAGGATGTTCTCGTGGGACCTTCAGACCTTATGACCACCCTGCTTGACGTCCTGGGCCATCAGCGCCGGGCTGATCGAGCCCACGTGACGCTTCACAGGCGGGATGGTACGCCTTTCCCTGTGACCGTGAGAGCGGTGCCCCAGGAGGATGATGCAGCGCCAACGCGCGTCCTGCTCGTACTCAGCGACCAATCGGAGCAGAAGGCCATCGAGGACCAAACCGAGACCCTGGCACAACGTGCCCTGCTGGGTGAGGTGGCCGCGATCTTTGCCCACGAAGTTCGCAATCCCATCAACAATATCAGCACCGGGCTCCAGCTTGTAGCTTCCCGATTGGGGAGTGACCATCCGCAATATGAATCCATTGAGCGAGTTCGCGGCGAATGCAGTCGCCTGGATCAGCTCATGGAAGACGTTCTCTTCTTCGCCCGGCCTCTGGAACTCAAATTCGCGGCAATCGATCTCCCCGAATTCCTGGACCGCATCCTTGCCCGGTGGGAGCCGCGTTTGGCCCAGGCCGATGTTCGTACTCATAGGAACTTTGCGCCCCAGCTACCACCGGTCCTGGCCGACGAGCGGACTCTGGAGCAGGTCATCGTCAATCTCATAGCCAACGCCATACAAGCGATGCCGGAGGGCGGCACCCTTTCGATTAGCATCTCACTTAATGGACCGAAAGGCCTGGAACTAAGATTCGCGGATACCGGACCCGGCATCCAACAGGATCAGCTGGACCGGGTGTTTGATCCATTCTTCACCACGAAGAAATCTGGCACGGGTCTCGGGCTGGCCATCAGCCGGCGAATATTGAACGCTCACCAAGGAAACATCACAGTGGACAGTTTCCCCGATGCGGGCACCATATTCACCTTGCACCTTCCAATCGCACAACCCTCATGAGCTCCACCGTTCTCATCGTTGACGACGAAGATGCAGCTCGTAGCTTCGTCAACGGCGCGCTGAGCGACGCCGGGTACGAAGCAATCGAAGCTGGCGACCTGGCTCAGGCGCAGCAAGCCATTGAGACCGGCGCGGCGGACATCGTCCTCTTGGACGTGGTCTTGCCGGATGGATCTGGACTCTCGCTCCTGGAGCTGATTGAGCGAGAGAACCCCAGGCCGCCCGTAATTCTGATTACCGCGTTTGGAGAAGTCGACATCGCGGTACAGGCCATGAAGCAGGGCGCCCAAGACTTCCTACAAAAGCCTCTAGATTTGGAACAACTGATTGGCGCAGTCGAGCGCGCGAGCGAAGTAGTCTCCCTTCGGCGTGAATTGGCGCTGTTGCGAAAATCCTCTCAGGATCAGTATGAGTGGATCGTGGGAGAGACTCCCGAGTTGGCGCGTATCGCGGATGAGGCTGAGCGCGCGGCCGCCGCCTCAGTGTCGGTACTTATCACTGGAGAGACCGGAACCGGCAAAGAGATCATAGCCAACGTGATCCGCACGGCCGGGCCGCGCGCGGACAAACCTTTTGTACCGATCAACTGCGCCGCGCTGCCCGATACCATGATCGAGTCTGAGCTCTTCGGCCATGAGGCAGGCGCCTTCACCGGCGCAACGAAGCGCAAGCCAGGCCTCATGGAAGTCGCTGATGGCGGAATCCTTTTCCTCGATGAAATCTCCTCTACCAAGCCAGATATGCAGGCCAAATTGCTGCGCTTTCTCGATGAACAGAAATTCCGACGCGTCGGCGGCGTGAACGAGATCATCGTCGACGTTCAGATCATCGCGGCTTCCAACAGAGACCTGCAGTCGATGATGGAGGACGGAAGCTTTCGGGAGGATCTTTATTACCGTTTGAAAGTCGTCGATCTCCACCTCCCGCCTCTGCGCGAGCGCAAGGTGGACATTCCCGCACTCGTTGGATCCTTCATCCGCCAGGAGTGCCAGCGCACCGGGAATCCGGTAACGGGCATTACCCCGAGAGCCATTGAGGCGCTCAAGGCTCACGATTGGCCAGGCAATATGCGAGAGCTGCGCCATGTCATCGAGCGCGCCATGCTGTTCTGTGATGACGAGGAAATCCACCTCGGTCACCTTTCCCCTGAGTTTCAAACCCTAGTCTCCTCCTAAGCCCACGGCGGATCGTGCGTGGCACGATCATTGCACCTACTGCCTTCAGAACCCAAATCTGGAGGCAATAATGATCCCTCTTTCGACAATTGATATGCAAATGATCATCGCAGCAACGATCTTTATCCTGGGTGGCGTGTGTGTGCTGCTGGGGATATTCGTGCTGGTGAGCCGAGGCTATTCCAGGGAGATTCGCGCCCTGGCTACTCAATCTGCCCGCCTGGGCCGCAAAGGGATGGCCGACGAGGTCACCGGCCTGGTCAACAGCGCCTCTGAGCTGGTCGGCGCGCTGAACTCGCTTGTGAAGACTGCCAGTGGGGCTGGATTGTTTCTGATCATCCTGGGCATTGGGATGATCGCGGCCTCCTACTGGATAGTCGAACAGATCCAGGTTACCTAGACCGGGGTCCGCATGCACACGGACCAAGAAGTCCTGGCAGCGCTGCTTACGAAGCTAGACCAGGACCAACTGGCGGCTGTTCTTAACCGAGTCCTCCGGGTTCCGGAAGCTTGGGCATCCCTGCACAACCCCGCGTTCCTGGATGAAGTCGTTTCGGCGAATCCACCGGCTCATCTGACGCCCTCACACCTGGCCTCCCTGGCCCTGGGAGGCAGCCTCCACTCTGAAATGCGCCGCGGTCTAGCTGAGGCGCATGCGGAACGGGCACGTCAAGCCTGGGATGAAGCCGCTGTGGGAGTCGTCGTTCAGCGCGATCTCTTCGATACCGCGCTGCTGGCTGCTGAATTTGAGCGCCGCTACGACGGGGACCCCGAGGGTCTCCTTGAACGTGTAACCGATTCTCCCTCGACCTGGCGCTCACCGATCGCAATCGCCTGGCCCAACCTTAAGCAAGCAGAGAACCTGCTGGGCAGCCTGCTCAATAGAAATCTCTACCAGTTCGCGATCCAGATTGCCTTAGCCAATTTCCCCGCCGGTGAGGCCGCCGCCTTACTGACCCGCAATGCAAATGGTTCGACGGTGCAGATGCTGCAGCAGATTACTCGCGGTGGTGAATCGGCCTTGGCCCGCTCACTTGAGCTCGCCGCTGATGGAGGTACGGACAAGCTGTCGCAACTACTCATAGAGGCGGTAACGCGCCAATTCAATGGCGAGCACAATGCTGCGCGTAGCTCGCTGAAGCAGGCCTGGGAGACGGCCTCAGAGACCACGGCACAGATCGCGGATTTCACGGCAGACCAAGCCAGGGAAACGGGCGATCTTGTCGCAGAACTGGAGGCGAACCGCAGGGCCTTGGAGATCCTCCCGACACCGGCCCGACGCGCGCGCACGGCTTTGAGCTTGCTCAGTCTGGACCGTCCCGGGGAAGCTCTCTCCCTTGTCTCTGGTGCTGATCCGTCTGTCGAAGAGCGAATTGCATGCGGCCTGGCTCAATCGCAGAGCAGAGATACGGGTGCTCTGCTGAACATTGCCATGGCTTCCATCGACGACTCTTTAGATGAAGAATGGTTTGCGGTACTCACCGAGGGCCTGGTGGGGGCTGAAGATTGGGCGGCTGCCGTTGAGGCGGCGCAGACACGTGTCGCGCACCATCCTTCCAGCCTGGAAGCGCAAGTGAGCCTTGCACATGTGTTGCTTGAGGGCGGCGACCCCGAGGCTGCGGATGAGCATGCCGCGATCGGTTTGGCGCTGAACCCCCACTCCGAGAAGGCGCTCAAGCTCCAGGCCGAGATTAGACAGCACGAGCTCCAGGCCGAGATCAGACAGCACGAGCTCCAGGCCTTCGAGGCGCTCGCGGCTGCACAGATAGATGGCGGAGAGCGCTCCGAGGCTCACCACACGCTGACCGAAGCGGTTCAGGCTAATCCGAAGGATCCCGCTATACGCCAATCATTATCCAGGTACCTGCGCGCGCAAGGAAAGACCAGCGAGGCGCTGGAAGTGGCTTCCGTTGCCTGGGAATTGGATGAGAAGAGTGTCCCAACCGGATTGGAGTATGCCGATCTGCTCAGCGAGCTCGGGCACGTAGATCGTGCGCTTGAGATCTTGCGCCAGGCGGCGTTGAGACAACCCCTCAGTTGGCAAGTAGGGCTTGCGCTTGCAAAGGCGTACGAACGACGAGGAGATATGTCTCAAGCCGATCGGGCGATTCGGCCTCTTCCGTCCTCGGCGCCTCCCGAAGCCTACTTTCATACTGCGCGCATTTCGCTAAAGGCAGGCACCGAGGTTCGGTCCGCGCTTCAATATCTCGAGCTGGCCGAGAACGGAGGGTGGTCAGATCCCTCCTTGGATTATTGGTTCGGTCGTGCATTCGAGCGCGAGAAGAGCTACGAGGATGCGCTCGCCCGATACGACCGGGCGCAGAACTCGAGCGACTACGAAATCCGCGAAGAAGCAGTCCTCGGCTCGGCTCGAGCCGCGCTTGGACTGGATCAAATCTCAAGGGCGCTAGCGGCACTCGAGCAGGCTCAGGAGCATTTTCCCCGGTCAGCCCGAATTCTTGCAGCCATGTCCGATGTGTACCTCGTCGCTAATCTTCCAGACAAGGCGCTGGAGGTTGCCGAGCGTGCCGTCGAGCTCGAGCCCGAGGAGACACGTGCCTGGCACGCGTTGGGCGACTCGCTTGCCAACGCTGGAGATTTCCGTGGCGCCGTGAAGGCGATTGAAAGGCTAAGTGCATTGGATCCCGCGGCGGCTGAGGGCTGGCTCACATTGGCCAGGCTGGCTTCCCAGGCCCAGGATCAACGTGTCGTCCGAAGGTCTGTCGCGGAGGCCTTATGGCGCGGCCGTCGCAACCCCAACATATTGCAGGATGTTGCGCAATTCCTCGAACAAACCGGCAACCTTCGTACTGCCGTCAGTGTCATGAAGGCCGCCACGCGTACTCGACCGGAAGATGCTCAAATGCTCGGCGCTCTGGCGATGATCCAGGAATCCGCGGAGGACTATCAAGGGGCATACGAGACCTGGCAGTCCAGCATTGCACTCGCTCCGAGTGAACCGGAACCTCTCAGACGCTCTGCGGCATGTGCCCAAATGCTGGGACTAGGCGGCCAATCGGTGAAATTGCTGGAGAAGGCGGTGGCTATTGAGCCCGGGAATCCCTGGATGCGTCGCGATTTAGCGATTGCCCATCTCGAGCAGGGCCAGGTCCGCCAGGGGCTTCTTGCCTACGCGGGGGCGGTCAAATCCGCACCGAATGATAGTTCTCTGGCCTACGAAGCCGCAGAGGCGGCCCTGTGCTCAGGTGACCCGCGCTACGCCCTGGCTCTGCTGGGCAAGACGGGATCAGCATTGGCGAACAGCGGCCGCGCGCAGGCGGCCATGGGTGAAGCATTTCTCTTGCTGGATAAGCAGGACCAGGCTGTGTCGTCGCTCTCCGAAGCCGTCGAACAGGGCTACGAGACGACCCGCACATTCTCAATGCTGGCAATCACCGCACCCGATCGTGGCCGGGCGGTAGAGTACCTTGCGCGGGCGCGATCCGTACCCATCGAATCGGCGCACGATGCCATCTGGCGGGCAAGGGCGGAAGCTGAACTCTTCAACGCATCCGAAGCGATGGAGGCCC
Source organism: Anaerolineae bacterium (assembly GCA_036986135.1). Lineage (GTDB taxonomy): Bacteria > Chloroflexota > Anaerolineae > Anaerolineales > E44-bin32 > JADFRG01. Next base: position 9,480 of record BTQZ01000025.1, read on the forward strand.
TGAAGGCTTGGGCGGCGGATCCGTTTGCAGCCCAAGAGCAGGTCCGCGTCAGTCTGCGGTCGCGAGACACGCTCTGGCTGTTTGGTCTGTCCGATGGCGTGTCTCCGCTCCGGGAAGACGCCCTAACGAGCCATGCGCAAAGCGCTCTGGAGGATCTCCAAAAACGCAATCTTGCTGATCCCGCCCTTGACGCCTGGCTCCGAATTGAGGGTACGCCTTCAGATCTAGGTGAACATATCGATGCGGATCCTCTGGGATGGATTGGAGAGGCGGTCGCGGTCGCTTATATCAAGAGTGACCAGGTCGAAGCGGCTAGGGAAGCGCTGGATCAGGTCAGGCTCGTTCGCTCTGAATCCGCTTGGCGTTCCGTCCTGGAGGGGCTGATCCATGAGGCCAGCGGCCGCCAGGAGGATGCGCGGGCCGCATATCGATCGGGCGGCTCATCCAGCCCGGTTGCTTGCTTCTTACTGGGTCGAGCATATGAGAGGTCCGGGAGTCTGGAGCGAGCTGCGACGCACATGGGAGCAGCCGTTGTCGAAGCTCCCGATCAGCACCGCTGGCAGCACAAACTAGCTTCAGTCTACCTTGAGATGGGGGATGAAGATTCGGCTCTGGCGCACTTCCAGGAGGCGGTGGCCAGAGATCCTGAGAATCCGGGGTACCTGCTTTCGCTTGCCGGTACGTATGCCGCATCTGGTCACCTCAATCAGGCCCTGGAAGGTTACACCGCGGCTTTGGCCTATGGATCCGAATCGGCTGCGGCCCACCGCGAGGCCGGACAGGTCGCGCTTCAGTTGGGAGCGTTAGACCAGGCCTCGGCTTGGTTTGAGCGTGCCATCACGCTTTCCCCCGCGGATATCGATAGCCTAATCGGATCCGCTAAGGCTTCGATCGCGCGCGGTGATAGACAGCAGGCAAACGAAAGATTAGATGCTGCTATTCAGCAAGCGCCTGGCGACGCCAGAGTATTGCTCGGAGTGGGTCACGTTCGCGCCGAATCCGGCGACCACAGGGCCGCAATGTCGGCCTTCGAGCAAGCTCTGCAGGCCGGGGCAGATCCGAGCGATGTGCGCCGTGGTGAAAGCAAGGTGCTGGTTGAGCAGGGAAAGCACATGCAGGCGGCAGAGGTGATGCAAGAGGTGCTGAGTTCGGCCCCCGATGATCATCGCCTCTGGCATGAGCTGGCCGAGACCTTGGAGGCCGGGTCAGACCTAAGCGGAGCCGATAGGGCCATAAGCGAGGCGGTTCGTATCTCCCCCGCAAATCCTGAGTATCGCCTGAGTTTGGGCCGGATTTCGCGAAAATCCGGCAATCTCGACCGGGCAATCGAAGAGCTGCGGCAGGCCGAAGGCGCGGATCCAGAAGATTCACGGGTTCCGATTGAGGCCGGCTTAGTCTACGAAGATCGGCGCGATTACTCGCGAGCGCTGGACTCATACCTTAAGGCAGTGGAGATCGACCCCAATAGCTTGCAGGCCCATTACCGAGCCGGACTGCTGCTGCGGACGCTCAAGGCATACCGCAAGGCAGGTGAGATGCTCAAACGCGCCGCTGAGCTTGCGCCGGCTGACCAAGGAGTTATGCACCAGCTGGCGGCGGTCCGGGCACTGGAGTTGGTACATGGCTAAATCAATGGATCGTGGGAGCGTAGTCAGCACACTTCATGCGGCGCAAGTTGCGGGACGGCTGGATTACGCGCGCAGCCTGGCCATTGAGTGGTTGGCGACCTGGCCGGGTGATACAGAGGTCGCGCTTCAGCTCGCAGCGATCGAGCTAAAGGCGGGAACGGCAAGTCCGGCGATTGACCGGTTGTCGCTCCTGATAGAGGCCGATCCAGAATGTCAACCCGCCTACGACATGCTGACTGAGGCATTCAAGCAGACTGGGGACAGCCTGCGGATACCGGTTTACATGGCTTGTGCCAAGGTTCTATCTGGCGAACAGCCCAACCCGTCCAGTTCTCCCTCCTGGGCGGTGGCTCTGGCCAAGGCATACGGAGCATTAGAGGCCGGTGAAGCTGAGGAAGCCTTGCGTGCTGCCAGCGAGGCCTTGGCCGCGGATCCCAGCTTCGCGCTGCCTGCTCTGGTGGCCATTAAGGCTAGCCTTGCATCCGGTGCCACGCGAGATGCCGTTCGTTTGGCAGAGGCGGGACACGATCGTTGGCCGCATTGCGTAGCCTTCAAACTCGTACTTGCTGAAGCTCAACTCGGGTCTGATCGGCCGGCGGCTGGGGTCGAGAGAATGCACCAGGTCGCGGCAGCTGACCCATTGGGAGTCGTAGCTGAGACGGTGCTCGGCCTCGATCATCCGTATCGAGCGCTATGGCCTGTTCACATGCAGGCGCAGATCAGTCGGCCGGTGCCAGATGAAATCATGGCGGTGATGGGAGCATCCGCCAAAACACCGAGATCGGATCCCTCACCGCTGCCGAATCCGGAGCCAGGCGAGGCTTTCCAGGGCCCGAGCTCTGGTGAACCATCCGCTAGCAACGAAACGCTGCTCGCGGTGCGCAATGAGTTTGAGCGATTGGCTCAGCGCCTCAATGCTCGCCGACCCGCGGAAGACCAGGAGACCCGGCTTCCGGCTTACATCGTGATGAGCAGCCACACCAGGCTCGTACAGGAACTCGGCCCGTCCGGTTTCAAGCGCGCGAACGAAGCCATCATGAATCTGGTTGAGATTGTGCGGCGCAGGCGCGGATGGGGAGCCTACCGCATCTATATCGACGATCCGCGCTCATTGCAGCCCTTTGGCTTGATGCCCGCAGACCCAGGAAATGCCTGGCAGATCAAGTTGCGTCTGGCAGATCTTGATCAGGCTCTGGCAGAGCGCGGTGAAATGATCGGAGCGGTTCTGATCGTTGGGGGTCACAACATCGTGCCCTTCCATCTGCTCCCCAACCCAACTGATGACGACGATGATTCGGTGCCCTCGGATAATCCCTATGCGGCGACTGATGAAAACTACTTCGCTCCCCAATGGCCCGTTGGTCGGTTGCCGATCGACTCCGACACCGATCTTCTGGTCAAACTGTTAAGAAAGGCAACCGCTGCTCACCGTGAGCAGCTGCGGTCAAGATCAAGCCCCAAACGATTCGGGGTCTGGTTGCGGGATCGATCTGGACGCTTCTTCCGTCTGCAGCCCAGGGCCATTGGCTACAGCGCCAGCATTTGGCGCAAGGCCTCCATGGCGGTTTTCCGAGCGATCGGTGCCCCGCGCTCCTTGATCACCTCTCCACCCAACGCGGCCGGTAACATGCCGTCGGTAGTGAATCGGCCCAGCCCGCTCTCGTATTTCAATCTGCATGGGCTGCAGGACTCTCCCAATTGGTACGGACAGCGAGATCCGCTGAGAGATCCATCTGAATCGGTAGAGTTTCCGATCGCGCTCCGTCCGCAGGATGTGGTCAATAGCGGACGCGCTCCGAGGATCGTGTTTACCGAGGCCTGCTATGGAGCACATGTATTTGGCAAGACGGAGGAGACCGCCCTGAGCCTAAAGTTCCTTGCGAGCGGAAGCCAGGCCGTCATCGGATCCACGATGACCTCTTACGGATCGGTCACTCCTCCCTTGATCGCTGCAGATCTACTGGGCCGTCTCTTCTGGGACGAACTCCGTCAAGCGGTCTCTGCCGGTGAAGCGCTGCGGCTGGCGAAGCTCAAGCTCGCGGCAGAGATGCTCGAGCGCCAGGGGTTCCTTGACGGGGAAGACCAGAAGACACTGATCTCGTTTGTCCTTTACGGCGACCCACTTCTCACATCGCAATCAACCCGTCGGCCGAGGCGAAGCAAGGAAGTGATACGCAATTCCAAGCGGCCGGCGACGATGAAGACCGCATGCGCACTTGGAGGACCTGACCTACTGACCGAAGATTCCTATTCTTCGACTACCGACCGTGTGCACACAATCGTTGCCCAGTATCTGCCCACAATGGCAGATGCCGATTGCAGCTTGCGCCATCAACATCGCGGCTGCGATCACGAAGATCACTGCTGCCCGAGTCAGCAGATCGGAATGAAGACCGTTGGCGAGAACGAGACCGTGGTCGTGACCCTCTCGAAACAGGTGAGCGACGGCTCAATGATGCATCCTCACTTCGCCAGGATGACGCTGGATGAAGGCGGCAAGGTGATCAAATTGGCCGTCTCCAGATAACGCGCGCGGCACGAACCTTGCACCGTTGATTTCATCATGAGCGCCCCCATTTCTCGACTCGGCTTTCACTACTTTCCCGACGATACCCACTACACGGAGAAAGACCTCGAAGAGTGGCTGCCGACGCTTCTGCGCTTGTCAGCCAATTGGCTTGTGCTCCACGCCACTCCAAGTCGCCCCATACCGAAGCCATTCTTAAGAGGCTTGATTGAAGCCGGAATTCGGCCCGTGGTATGGATCAAAGGGCACGCAGACGCAGTTTCATCGGACCAGCTCTCTCCCGCGCTCGCCAGTTATGGCGAGTGGGGCGTGCGCGAGGTTGTGGTATTCGATCGTCCTAACATGCGGTCTAGTTGGTCGTCAAATGAATGGGCGCGTACGGGGCTAGTGGAGCGATTTGTGGATCGGATGCTTCCGATATTGCAGCTCGAACGCGCTACTGGAATGCACCCGGTATTCCCCCCGCTCGAGCCGGGAGGCGACTATTGGGACACCGCCTTTTTGGAGACTGCTCTTCAGTCCATGCTGCGTCGCGGCCATCGCAGCCTCATAGACGATCTGCATTTGGCCGTCTACGCACGCACTTTCGGGAAGCCACTGGAGTGGGGCTACGGCGGGCCCGCAGAATGGGCTGGGAGCCGGCCCTACAACACCCCGGATGGGTCCCAAGATCAGATTGGCTTTCGAACCTTTGACTGGTACGCAGCCACAACGGAAGCGGTAACAGGCAGGACATTGCCCATGATCGTCGTAGCAGGCGGACCGCCCAGCACCCTGGAAGACGGTGACAGCGAGATCGCAAGCGTTTTGCGCTCCGTGCAGTCTGGGCAGCTGCCTCAATCGGTGCTGGGTTTTAATTTCTACTTGTTATCTGCGAGCCCAAACAGCCCTGATTTCGTATCCGCTTGGTTCGACTCCCCTACCCAACCCAGATCCGTCGTGGGGTCGGCCAAGAGGCTTCTTGAAGTAGGCGGGCTGGGCGATAGTACCCGATCCACCGGAAAGACGCTCAGCCACTTCGTCCTACTTCCTGATGGCCCGATGTCTGAGGACACATGGGCCGCGGTCAAGACGCTGGTCAGGGATGGCGTGATCGGGTTCTCGCCCGACGAGGCGCTCCAAGCTGACAGGGTGACCATCCTGGGGGACGAGGCTTCGGTCCCACCATCGGTCGAGCGTCGACTTGTGGAGGGCGGATGCCACGTGACTCGGGTGAAGGGTCCGGGTGAGATGTTTGTGGCGGTCTGGAAAGCTACCTATAGGGACGGAAAATGACAGAACATAATGAAAACTTCCAAGGGTTTTTTGACACCGAAGTCGCTGCGGCAGCCGATGTTGAGGCGATAGGTCAGGCGCGCATCAAGGTGCTTGGGCTTGGCGGAGGGGGTTCCAATGCCGTCAACCGCATGGTCGAGCTGGGATTGATCGGCGCGGAGTTCATCGCCGCCAATACAGACCATCAGGCGCTTGAGTCGAGCCTGGCCCCCACCCGCATTCAGCTCGGGCCTGGGGTCACGCGTGGCCTGGGAGCGGGAGGAGACCCGAAGGTGGGTGCCGCAGCCGCGATCGAAAGCAGCCGCGAGCTTTCCGAGGCGCTCGCAGAGGCGGACATGATCTTCCTGACCGCGGGCATGGGCGGAGGAACCGGCACCGGCGCCACCCCGATCGCGGCAGAAATCGCGCTTGAAACAGGCGCAGTGGTGATCGCCACGGTGACCATGCCCTTCTCATTCGAAATGAGTAAGCGAGCCAAGAATGCCTCGGAGGGTGTGCGCCGGCTTCAGCCGCATACCCATACGTTGATCACTGTCCCCAATGACCGGCTGTTGCACGTCGTCCCCCGAGAAGCCAGCCTGGAAGTGGCCTTTCGATTTGCCGACGATGTCTTACGCCAGGGCATACAAGGCATTGTAGAGCTCGTTAATAAGCCGGGGCTTATCAACGTGGATTTCGCGCATGTCCGTGCTGTCATGCGCAAAGGTGGCGGCGCTCTGATGGCCATTGGAATTGGGGAAGGCCGCGCCAAGGCCGAGATCGCGATCCAACAGGCGCTTCATCATCCGCTGCTCGAGATCAGCAGCCTTGGTCAGGCTACGGGCGCGCTGGTTCATTTCACTGGGGGTGACGACTTAGGCCTTGTTGAAGTCGGAGCCGCGGTGGAGGACCTACGCGAGAATGTGCCGCCGGAGGCGGAAATCGTATTGGGTGTAACGACTGAGCCCACCATGCAAGGTAGAGTACAAGTGATTTTGATCGTGACCGGAATCGGCGGCCAGCCGGTGGAAAATATGCAGTTTGCAGATGCCGTTGCGGCGCCATCCCCAATCGATATGGATGACCTGGACGTGCCCGCGTTCCTGCGTCGGAAGACCTCCGCCAGCCTGCCGCACGAGCATGGAACTCAGCCGTGAAGAAAGAAGCTGTCGAGAAGATCACTCGCACCGTGGTTCGTCAGTTCCCTGAGATGGATGGCGTGCGACCCGCTGTCAAGTCGGAGGAAGGTCTCCGCTATCTGGTGACATTCAAGGGCACAGCCGAACTGCCGAATGGAAAGTCCATGAAGCGAATTGTGCGTGTCGTCGCCGACGAAAAAGGTGATGTGATACGCATGAGCACTTCGAGGTGAAATGATGAATCAAATTAGATACCGACCGATCGTGCTGATCAACCTGCTGGTCCTAAAGGCAACCGTCATCGCGGCGGAGTGGGCACTAGAACACCGGGAATGGATTGCCCGCGGAAGGGCCTATGCGCCTGTGGTAATGGGCGGTTTTGTGGCTTACTTTGTCGGCGTCGTTATCGGACACGCGATCGTTAATTAGGGCGATCGCTTACCAGCTCAATTGCTGTGCCTGAGCGCCCGGAGTACAATCCGGGCGCTCTTGCCTTTTGGAATCTGCTCCTAAACTCCATGACCAGCCAACGTCGACCCTTGGTGGTCGTACTGATCATTGCATCCTTCTTCGCGGCAGGACTGCTGACGGTCTTGCTCGGTGGAGACTCTTCTCCAGAACCGACCGGCACTCCCATAGCCAACCCTAGCGAATCGGTGCTGATTATCGGCGTTGACGATCTTTCAGCCCCCACTCCAGGCCTGGTTGCCGTCTGGCAGGCGACTTACAGTCATGCCAATCGAGATGTTATTCTGCTAGGGCGATCCGTGGACAGCCTCGTCTGTGGAAATCAACCGGCCACCCTCTCAGATTTATTCTCTTGGGATCCCTCCAGTGGGGTCGCGGTTGAGTTCCTGGCTGCATTTGAGGAGATGCCGTTCGTCATCGCCGACGAGGCCGCTTTTTCTGCGCTCATCGATGAACTCGGAGGTTTGGATCTCAACGGTGCGCACCTTCAGGGCATTCAAGTTACGGCCGTCCTACGGACGCTGTATGGCAACCCCAGGGGTTCCCTGACCACGCAGGAGCAATTCCTGATCGCGCTTGGCGGCAAGGTGGCTTCCAGCGCGGCCAATGTGGACCTGAATCGGCTTCTGGAGCTGATTCCAGCCCATGCCTATACTTCGGTTCCGCCCCAGGACCTGCTGACCACTTATCTACGGCTGCAGCCACTCGATCCCGGATCGATACTCGTCTGGGCTCCCACCGAACCAGCCAAATCCTGCGAAGGCTGACATAAAAGGTAAAGGAGACTGCCTCGCTGACAGTCTCCTCTGGTGCGCTGGGTGGGAGTTGAACCCACACGCCTTGCGGCACATGGCCCTCAACCATGCCTGTCTGCCAATTCCAGCACCAGCGCTCGGATTCCCACCAGGCGGCGTGAACGCTAAGATACAAGTGCCCGCAAGGCTCTCGCGCCGGCCAAGTGTGAGGGCGATTCGCGGTATTATAGCGGACCTTATCATCCTAGGCGTGATTTCCAGCTCCCAAGAAGCCACAAGCGCCTTATCCGAATGAGTGATCCCGGGTCCCTAGCCATGCGAATTGTGCTCGATGCAATGGGCAGCGACAACCACCCGGAGCCTGAGCTAGAGGCGGCGGTCGAAGCCTACCGCCTTTGGGGTGAGCGGCTCACGCTGACCGGACCTGCAGAAGTCCTTGGATCCAGAGTCGATCCATCGCGAGTCGACATTGTCGACGCACCCGAGATTCTGGAAATGGACGACAAGCCGGCCGTGGCCGCGAAAAAAAAGCCGAACAGCTCGATGGCAGTGGGCATGCGCATGCTTAAGCACGGGGAAGCGGATGCCTTTATTACGATGGGCAACACGGGCGGCGCCATGGCAACTGCCCTCTTCCAGTTGGGTCGCATCAAAGGTGTCAAAAGACCTGCGCTCAGCCCGGTATTTCCGGTTAGAGACGGCTCGACCGTTGTGATCGACATTGGGGCCAATACCGATTGCCGGCCGGAGTACCTGCTGCAGTTCGGTATCATGGGATCGATCTATTCCGAAATCCTCATGGAGTGCAATAGCCCGCGCGTAGCGTTGCTGTCAACGGGAGAGGAGGAAGGCAAAGGCAATATGCTTGTTGCACAAGCCGATCAATTATTGCATTCTTCAGGGCTGAACTACATCGGAAGCGTAGAGCCTCGTGAGCTCTACGACGGTGAGGCCGACGTGGTGGTCACGGATGGGTTCAGCGGGAACATTTTTCTCAAAACCAGCGAGGCCGTGGCCGCGCTGTTGGTTGATTGGCTCCGCACCGAAATAGGGGCCTCGCCGGTCACCGCCGCGGGAGGCTACCTGGCCCGGCCGGCATTTAGAAGGGTCGGCAAGCTCTTGGACCCCACAGAGTATGGCGCCGTGCCGCTGTTGGGAGTAGACGGGTTGGTATTTATCGGACATGGTCGTTCAAACACCCACGCGGTCGTGAGTGCTCTGCGCGCCGCACGGAAAGCAGTCTCACGAGGACTCATGTACGCGCTTCGTGAGGGACTCAAGGAATCACTTGAGGAGTCGGATCATTGATACTCGTAACTGACAATCACCGACGCGCCGTAATCACAGGCGTTGGCGTAACGACCCCGCTCGGCTCAAACGTTGAGGCGTTCTGGCAGGATCTGCTCGATGGCCGGTCCGGCATTCGCAAGATCCAGCAATTCGATGCCAGTGATATGCCCTGTCAGATCGCCGGTGAGATCCCCGACTTCGAAGCCACCGATCACATCCCCGCCAAGGAAGCGCGGCGGATGGCCCGCTCATCACAGATTGCCTTGGCAGCGGTCCAAATGGCGGTAGCAGACGCAGGGTTTGAAGGACCCTTGGCAGAGCCTGAGCGCGTTGGCGTGAGCGTTGGAACGGGTATCGGAGGTCTCGATCGTGCGGTGGAGGGCGCTCGGGCCTATCGGGAACGGGGTCTCAACAAGGTCAACCCCTTCACGATTCCAGCCGCCATCCCGAATATGTCCGCATTCCATGTCGCCAACCGTTATGGAGCGCTTGGTCCGAGCAAGAGTACCGTCACGGCCTGCGCCTCGGGGACTCAGGCTGTGGGTGAGGCGGTGGAAATGGTTCGTACCGGTCGTGCCGATGTTGTGCTAACGGCGGGCACCGAAGCCTTGATCCAGGACTTCGTGCTCGCGGGGTTTGCGGCAATGCGAGCGCTCCCGACCCACCACAACGATGATCCCGAACGGGCTTCGAGGCCTTTCGACAGCGATCGTGAAGGATTTGTTTTCTCCGAAGGCGCTGCAGGACTGGTCATTGAGAACCTGGAGAACGCCAAGAAGCGCGGTGCACACATTTATGCAGAAGTCGTGGGACACGCCAGCTCAAGCGATGCTTTCCATATGGCTGCACCGGATCCTTCTGGTGCCGGCGCGCTCCGCACGATGCGCTGGGCCCTAGAGGATGCACAGCTTTCGCCCGATGAAGTCGATTACATCAATGCACACGGCACCTCCACGCCGGCAAATGACGCAGTCGAAACCTTGGCAATCAAATTGCTATTCGGCGAACAAGCTTACGAAATCCCAATCTCGTCGACCAAGTCCATGATCGGGCATCCCATGGGAGCCTCGGGGGCGATCGAAGCGGTCGTGTCCGCGCTCACCATCGATCGCGGCGCGATCCACCCCACCATTAACCTGGAAATCCCCGATCCGGATTGCGATTTGGACTATGTGCCTCAGGAAGCCCGCGAGGCGGATGTCAGAGTAGCTCTCTCCAATTCCTTCGGGCTGGGTGGTCAGAACGCATGCCTGGTCCTGAAGAAGATCTGATGCAGCAGTACATCGACTCGGCGAAGGTCAAGCGAAATGCTCTGCTCTCTCGCATCTTGTCTTTTGGAGGGCTGGGCATCATGGGCCTGGGATTGTTTCTATCTTTCCGGCCCCCGTATCGCATCGACCTGGTGCTGGGCCTGTTTCTGGTTGGCATCCTGGCCTCCCAGATCGGTCAGCCGATGCGAAATCGCTGGGATCGGCGGCCTCGCATCGATGAAATCCTGGACGGCGCGCTCAAGGGCCTGGACCAGCGCTTTGCTATTTTTCACTATTCGCTGGGGGCCAGGCATGTCTTGATATGTCCAGGCGGAGTATTTACCCTCGTCCCTCGCAATGAGGATGGCAAGATCGAATATGCCGAGGGTCAGTGGACTAGGACCACCAGCAAAGGCAGCCTGTTTCGGCGCGCCGGTACCCGAGGCATCCGTGGCATCGAGCCCGAGGTCGCGGCCGAAGTGAATCGAGCCAGCTCACACCTCAATTTGCCCTTTGCCGTGCGCCCATTGATCGTATTTCTCCATTCCAATGCTGAGATGAGTGTTCGCGAGGCGCCTGTACTCTCCTCTCATCTCAAGAAGCTAAAGACCTCCGTTCGAAAGCTGCCGAAATCCGAGACGCTGTCGCAACGAGAAATCGCCCAATTGGCCGCAGATCGCGGCCTGGCCTAATGTAGCTATGCGCACTCAGGGAGCCTTTGACCCTCCACATTAACCAAAACGAGGCCCCCACTCGTGTGGGAGCCTCGTAAATCGTTCGCTTGGGTTTGCTAGCTATTTAGGAACTCGTCCAATGAGGAACGGCTAATTCTGTAGGCCTCTCCTATCTTCTTTGCCTTGAGATCGCCTGAGTCGATGGCCGAGATCACGTCCTCTTCCGAAACCTTGAGATACTGCGCAGCCTCGCCGGGAGTCATGACACCCGGGATACCGGCAGCCGCTGCGGCCCCACCGACTGCGCCTTGGGATCCTTCCCTCACGGCATCGCTGATCGCACTGCCAATGCCCATTCCAGCCCCGATACCAGCCGTCAACCCCGCGCCGCCAGACGGATTTTGAGCCGCTTCGCGCATGGCGTCCGCCGCCTGAAGCTGGGTGTAGGTCTGCATGTCGAGCATCCCCATATCGCGCAGTTCCTCCGCCGACCTATCGGAGGGCTTCAAGCTCTCGATGTAAAAGGCCTTCAATGTGAGCCCCAATGCGCGGAAATCGTCCTGCCCCTTGGCCCGCACTCCCGCTCCGATCTCTTCAATCAAGCCGATCAGCTCTGGGACGCTGCTGGCCTCGGTTGTCTCACCCAAGAGATCCTGAAGATCAGAAAGCAAGATTCCACGCAGCCGATCTTGAATGTCCCTGATACTGTAGGCTCCCATGGCGCCCACCAATTGAGTCACAAATTGCTGAGCATCCGACACCTGTATACCGTACGTTCCAAAGCCCTGAAGGAGTGCGACTCCCAGGCCCATCCCGGGATTACGCACCAGTATGGGCTGCGGAGTGCCCCACTTCTGGTTAGCAAATTCGCGCATCGAGACGAAGTACACCTCCGCCTTGAAGGGCGTGTCGCCACCAAAGGCCTTGCCAATGAAGTCCACCACGCGCGGGATGTTGGCGGTGGTGAGCGTGTGACGTCCGGGGCCAAACGTGTCCAGCGCCTTACCGTCGCGTGAGAAGACCGCGTTCTGCGCCTCCCGAACGACGAGCTGACTGCCGATCCTGAAATCGCCTGAGCCAACCTCTGGGACGCGGCGCACAAACTCATTCCGCATCTCATTGGGGTACTCAATGATGTCAATAAACCTTGCCATATCAGCTCTCCTGTTCGCCTAGAACGACTTCCGACCGGCGATCATACGCCCGGGTTGCCCTGGTCGCAACACTCACCAGGTTTTCGATTGCCGGCGGCACTTCGTCCGCGTTGCTCATCGCTGCTTCCAACCCGTCAACGGCTTCCGACACTCGATCCGCGTACTCGAGAAGATCGAGATCATATTGATACAGGCTGTCTAGCTCATCCTGGTTGACGCGCACTGCGTCGAAAAAACCAGCGTAGCCGCGCGACGCTCCCCGGATCCGATCCACCAGGGTCCGGATCTTGATGGCTGCCGCTTCTGCGTCGTCGACATACTGCAGCATCTTGACGGCGACCATCTGAGCCTGGATCGCAGAGACACGGTCCCACTGCTCCTCATACCGATCGGCAACTGTGTCGCGCAGCAGCTTATCTGCATCCCGGCGTCGCTCACGATCGTAGTAGCCGATGAAGCCCGCCACGGTATTTTGTAGTTTGCCCAGCAGGTCCTTACCTTCTGTTACTTTGTCCACGGGATCTGTCATTCGGCCCTCCCTAATAGTAGGTTTTATCGGATTATATCGTGCGGCAGCAACCCTTACCTTCGGGCTCTCTTCCACGAGTATAATCGCCGACGATGTCGCTGGACGGCCAACGCCTCGTTCCCGACCGCTACGCTGTAATTCCTCGAACTATTTGCTTTGTAGTTTGCCAGAACGAGATCCTGCTCATCAAGCTGGCTTCAGACCGCGAGGGCTGGTCTGGCCGTTACAATGGGATTGGAGGCCACGTCGAACCCGGAGAGGAACCCTTGTCGGCCATCCGACGAGAGGTGCGGGAGGAGACTGGACTGTCGCTGCCCGACCAGCAGCTGTGCGGCATCGTGACCGTGGATACGGGAGCAAGCCCCGGCATCGGACTCTTTGTCTTCGTATGCGAGGCGCTTAAGACCGGCCTATCCGCCTCTCCTGAAGGCGCTCCAGCCTGGCTTCCGATCGACCGGCTGGCGAATTATGACTTGGTCGAGGACCTGGACTTCCTTATTACCCAAGCGCTCAAAGCGCGGTCTGAAAACACTGTGTTCTTTGCGGCGTATTCCTACGACACGCATGGCAAGCTGGAGATTAACCTGACCGAATGAACAAAACGCCCGCACATACGTGGATCGGCCTGGCCATCATCTTTGGCGGTCAGGCGCTATTGGCAACCGGCAGCTCATTCATGGCGACGTGGCTTACTCCCGTGATGTGGACCGGGCTCATTCTGCTGCTCGACGGGATCGTGTATCGCATGCGCGGCCGCTCCTGGTTGATGACCCGGCGCCGAGAATTTCCGCTCCTGATCTTGGCCTCCGTGGCGGTTTGGCTTGTGTTCGAGGCCTACAACCTGCACTTGATGAACTGGCGCTACGAAGGCCTGCCTGAGAGCAGCTTGGTGCGTGACACCGGCTATTTTTGGTCCTTCGCAACCATCATTCCAGGCGTGTTTGAGATCGTGGACCTGGTACAGGCACTGATGGACCGAGCCGGCAAGGAAAGAAGTGAGCGGCAATCGACGGCACCCACTGGGCCCAGTTGGGCCTGGTGGTTGGCAGGCATCGCCATGGTCACCATTCCATTGGCCGTGCCAGCAGATGTGGCCGCCTACTTGTTTGGCGCGGTCTTTATCGGCTTCTTCTTACTGCTCGACCCGCTCAATGAGAAACTCGGCCTGCCCTCCCTGCGCAAGCAATGGCGCCTTGGCCCGCGCCGCATGATCTGGGCCTTGTTGCTCGGCGGGCTAATATCTGGCTTCGTCTGGGAGACCTGGAATCAGCAGGCGGTTGCAGCAGGAGGAGCCTATTGGGTTTATCTGATTCCCGAAGAGCTGCGTCCGTTCGGGCTGACCTATGGGCAGATGCCGCTGTTAGGTATGCTCGGCTTTCCCCCCTTCGTGCTCGAACTGTTCGCCTTCTACTATTTCATTCGCGAATCGCTGGGCGGTGACCGCATCTTCGGCGTCCGTCCGGTGGATGGGTGATAAAAACCCGATCCCATTTCCCTCGCATCGCCGCGAGCCTATCGTCCCCGATCCCCAGCTCAACATTCTGTGGCGCTCGTTGTGGCCACCCACAAGCTGCTACTCTCCGGGCCGTTCGTAGAAAACAAGCTGCGTCCTGCCGTAGGTCCGGCGGTCGAACTCCACCAGAGTTTCGAGCTCCAGTGGCCGGTATTCCCGTTCATCGATCTGAGCGATGACCCAGGCATCCAGGTTCAATCGATGGGCCTCTGAATCGAGCCGGCGCACGGCCTTGCTCCAGAGTTTGATGTTTTGCGGCGGCGCCACATAGGCGAAATCGTGCGAGCTACCCGACTGGCGACTGATCCACTCGAAGACATCCGCCCGAACGAGCTGAGCTCGATCCGCGAGTTCAGTGAGCTCGAGATTTTCGCGTATCGTTTGCAGAGCGGCCGAGTGCTTCTCGACAAATGTGGCCCGCGCAGCACCGCGGCTCAGCGCCTCAATCCCCACGCTTCCGGTTCCGGCGAATAGATCCAGGAAATCGCTCTCGTGAAGAGCCGGCGCGAGGATGTTAAAGAGCGCCTCTTTGACTTGATCGCGTATCGGACGGGTCTGGTTGCCTGGCACCATCCGCAGGCGCCGGCCCTTGGCGCTGCCGGCGATGACGCGCAAGGGCATGTCAGTTCAACAGCTCGGGGATGGCTTCGGGATGTTCTGCCACTCTGACGCCGGCGCTCTGGAGCGCGGCGATCTTGTCCGCCGCCATGCCCGATCCAGCCTCGATAATGGCTCCCGCGTGCCCCATTCTCTTGCCCGGCGGGGCCGATTGGCCCGCGATAAAGCCCACGACTGGCTTCGTCATGCTGGACGAGATGAAATCCGCAGCCCGCTCTTCCTCCGCCCCACCGATCTCACCGATCATTACGACCGCCTCAGTATGGTGATCATCCTCAAACATCTGGAGCACATCCGTAAAGCGGGTCCCGTTGATCGGGTCACCACCGATGCCAACGCAGGTCGTGACTCCGAAGCCATGCTGCTGAAGAGCATAGAGAACTTCATAGGTGAGCGTGCCAGAGCGCGAAACCACGCCGATAGAGCCCGGATCGGCGATGCGTCCTGGAATGATCCCTGCCTTGCTTCCGCCAGGTGTCAACAATCCTGGACAGTTGGGTCCCACCAGCCGCACTCCCTCCTGATCCAGGTAACTGCGCACTTTCATCATATCTTGAATTGGCACACCCTCCGTGATGCATATCACGAGTGGAACTCCCGCATCTCCCGCTTCCAGCATCGCATCACCGGCGAACTTTGCAGGTACGAAAAGGACGCTGCAGTTCGCACCGGTGGCGTCCAGCGCGCGCTCCACCGTATCGAACACTGGGACCTTGCCATCAAGCACCCAGTCACCGCCCTTGCCGGGCGTCACCCCGGCCACGACCTGAGATCCATAGTCCAACATCTTGGACGCGTGGAATAACCCTTCTCGCCCTGTGATGCCTTGCACGAGCACGCGAGTGTCTTTGTCTATGAGGATGCTCACTCGGTTACACCCATCTTGGCAGCTTCGATGACCATCTCCGCCGCCTCTACCAGGGAAGAGGCCGTATCCATTCTTGCGTCTGCCAAGATCTGGCGCCCCAGCTCTTCATTGGTCCCTACCAACCGCGTTACCAGATACACTTCTCGAGGCACCTGCTCGAGCGCCATGAGAATTCCTCTCGCCACCTCGTCGCAGCGAGTGATCCCTCCGAAGATGTTGAACATCATCGATTTGACTTCCGGATCCGCCAGGATGATCTGTATCGCGGCCGCAACCTTTTCGGCATCCGCCCCTCCTCCGATATCCAGGAAGTTGGCCGGCTCACCGCCCAGCCCCATGATCACGTCCATGGTGGCCATTGCCAGACCGGCACCGTTTACCATGCAGCCGATGTTCCCATCCAGTTTTACGTAGGACAGGCCATGACCGCGGGCCTCGCGCTCCGAGGGCGCCTCCTCATCCAGGTCTCGCAACTGCTCCAGCTCGGGGTGTCGGAAGAGCGCGTTGTCGTCGATCACGATTTTTCCGTCCAAAGCCAGCAATTGACCCTGCTTGGTGATTACTAAGGGATTGATCTCGGCCAATGTCGCATCGGAATTCCAATACGTGTCAAACAGGCCGCGAGCCATCTGGGAGAATTCGCTCCAGTGCTGTCTCGGGAGCTCCATCGCCGCTGCCAGATTGCGGGCCTGATAATCACGGAGCCCGATGAGTGGGTCAACCCATGCCCGCGCGATCCTGTCGGGATGGGTTCGGGCAACTTCTTCGATTTCGACGCCACCTTCTGCGGAGGCGATGAGAACCGGACTACCCTCCGTGCGATCGTTGGTCACTCCCAGGTAGATTTCGGAGCTGACTTGCGCCGCCTCATCCACCAGAATCTTCCGTACCGGCAGCCCTTTGATTTCCAGCTCAAAGATCGCGGCAGCGATCTGCTCGGCCTCTTCCGGTGTTTTAGCCAGACGAATACCGCCCGCCTTGCCGCGCCCCCCCACCAAGACCTGCGACTTGACTGCCACCTTGCCTCCGAGTCGCTCGGCGATCGCGCGAGCCTCGGCAGGCGTCTCGGCTACCTCACCCCGAGGAATCGGCACTCCATGCTTCGCGAAGAGTTGCTTGGATTGATACTCGTGTAGTTTCATTCGCCTCCCGGTAGTTCGAATCGCATGACTCGGTCATTGTCGCCATCCGCGACCCACATGACGCCTGCATCTGCAAAAGCGACCCCTGTGGGCAGCCCAAACTGTGTATCAGCGCCGCCGTAGCTCCCCCACCCCATAACAAATTCTCCATCAGAATCGAAGCACAAGATCCGATATCCTTCAGGGTCAGAGACGCAAACATCCCCATTCTCTCTTACCCCCAGATAAGGTTTGTTCTCCAGCGACTGACCCAGCCAGCCGTCCACGGGCCACTCGGCCACCGCCACGAAGTTTTCCTCGCCGAGCTCTTCGAATACCTGGATGCGCTGGTTCCATGTGTCGGCCACATACACTCTGCCCTGCGCGTCAACGTCGACTCCAACCGGCTCATCGAGCCCGCCTAACTGGAGTCCGAACCCACCGAATTGGCCGAGCGAATTACCGTCGGCATCAAAGACCACGATCCGCTTGTTTCCCGTATCTGCCACGAACAGGCGACCATCGTCATCAATCGCAATAGCGCGCGGTCCCCAGAAGTCCGAGGGTTCGCCCGTTTGTCCGAATGTGCCGAAGCTGCTCAGGTACTCCCCCTCGGCTGTGAAGCGTTGAATGCGGTGGTTCCAGGTGTCTGCGACGTAAACGGATCCATCCGGTCCCACCGCAACATCCCAGGGCTCGTTGAAAGTTCCCGGGGGCGCGGACCCGCCCTCAGGCGCGGCCGCGAAGCTTCCCCACTCACCGAGCAACAACCCTTCCGCGCTAAAGCGCTGCACTCGGTGATTCATTGTATCCGCCACATAGAGATCACCATTGGGGGCAATCGCAATTCCCCGCGGGCCTGAGAGCTGGCCGGGAGCGTCCCCGGGGCCCCCAATCCGCACCCCGGCCGACAACGTGATCATTCGATCCGCATAGGGATCGATGTACGGTTCCGCCTCCAGCTCTGCGGGGGTCACACCGTAGTCCCATATCAAAGATCCGATGTCCTTGCGGATGTACAGCCGCATCCTATCGGAAGGATTCCAATTCTCCAGCGAGAAGTCCCCGCCGGTAACCTGTCCGTAAGCCTCGTAATCTCGATTCAGCCATATATCCCAGAGTGCACCGCGCATTTCCGGCGAGGTGAGCGCGTTCCCCAATCGCTCGGGGGTAAGGTTGAAGTAGTCTTGCATGGGCCACCACATTCTTATGTATTCGAAGCTGTTGTAGCGGTCCTCCATGAGAGGATCGACTTTGGCCCAGTTGTTGTCCCCGGCGATCACAACCGGGTAATTCAAGAGGTCTCGACTGGGAGAAGGTCCGTAATAAAGCGCTTGATCGTAGTTGCGCAAATACCAGTTGATCGGCCAGGAGACATCGTCGTCAAAGGCCACCCGGATCGATAGCCCATCCGTCGTCCGGCGCGATAGGTCTTCGATCTGATTCAGCACATCCTTGACCCCAGTTGCGGAGTGCGCGTAGACCATGAACTCCGTTGCGTTATCGAAGTTGAGGTAGGAGGCGCGGAAGGCGGTCCTCAACGTCAGGAGCCCCAGGATCACAAGCACGATTACCCCCGCCATTTGGCGCACGTTCACCATCGACCAGGAACGCCGCAAGTATATGATCGCTGCCAGCACTCCTACTCCAACTCCAGCCGCAGCAAGGAAGCCGTTGGTTGCCCTAAGCTCGTTGAGGGTGCTGCCCTGGAAGGGCGCCTCGGGGCCCAGCAGATAGCCAAACGCGCGTGAGGCCGAGATGAACAGTACCAGTACCAGCAGTGCCAGCAGCCAGCCCTGGCCCTTACGCATCCGGGACCAATTGACCGATTCGAGGAATTGGCCGATGGCCCAACCCGCGATCAAGATCAGTGGCAGGGCGATATGCACGGTGAGCCACGGCATGCGCTCACCTGCGAACGAGTAGAGAACGAAAGAGGTAATGGCCCAGTAGCCGAAGAGCGGAATGACCGGAAATTCCCTTGCTGCCTGCTCTTGATCCTCCGACTTTGCCTCGGGTTTGCCGGGTTTTCGGATGGATCGCACGCCAAATGCCAACGCCAATAAGGCGCCGACCACCGGCAGGAACTCGTAGAAAGGCAGCTGAATCAGCGCGTAGTAGTAGGCTGGCTGGCTGCCGCGCTCGACTCCTTGCTGCACGAGCCAGTAGCCGAGCGACCCGACCAGACCAGTGGCAATGCCATTGGGGTTGGTGAAGAGCGTGGTATAGAAGAGGAAAACCGGGAGAAAGAAGGCTCCTGCTATCGGGAGCCAGCGGCGAATGTCCCACGCGAAACCGATGGCCAGGCTGAGGGCGAAGAGCACCACGAGCACTCCCACCGTCGGCCAGAACGAGGCTGGGTCCTGGTAGGCGAGCGGGTCCCAGCCCAGGAAATCCGCAGGAATGGCTGCTAGCAGAGGCAGAGTCAGGGTACCGATGATGACCAGTAGATCCAGTGCCGGAAAATCGGTCCTGAGTCGGCGGCCATACTCGCGGATCACGGCCGCCGCGATCATCACCCCCCCGACGATAGCCAGGAGCACGCCCGCCGCAATCACTGGAGAGAGGCCGGTGCCGGGCGGAATCTCTGCGCCGGGATCCAACGGCTGAATCACACCCGATTCCGCAGCGCTTCGATCCTGAAAGTAGGTTACCAGCGCGAAACTGGTGCCCACAAGCGCCACCAGCACGCCAGCCAGGAAAAGCCTGCGTAGTCCTTCGCTGCGCCATCGCTCGTCATACAGGCGCCAGGCGAACAGCCCCGCCAGGAAGACCAACATCTGGGCCGCGTAAAGGAAGGAGGTCTCCTTCGTGGCAAAGTGCAGCCCCAGCGTAACCGATAAGAGATACAGCCAGCGCGTCTCACGCGTCTCGTAGTATCGGAATACGGCCCAAAACATCAGCAGCGCAAATACCACGACGTAGCTCTCGTTGCGCGCGTAACGACTGTAGTAAAGCATGAAGGGCGAGATCAGCATGAGCACCGCGGTCACGATCGTTCCGGCCTTGCCAAGCCATCGGCGGAAGACCCAAACTAGGGCGATCGCAGCCACACCGGCTAGTGCGACCGGAATGCGAGCGGAGGCATCCGAATCGCCAAAGAGAAAGTAAGAAAACGCCGCAAGATGGAACTGCAGCGGACCGTGCATCAACGGCGTGTGCTGGAAACCACGGCCCTCTGCCAACTCCCATGAATAGTACGTAATCAGGCTTTCGTCATGGCTCATTACGCGTGTCTCGAGATCGTAGAAGCGGGTGAACACGGCCGCCACCAGAATGCCGGCGAAGATCAGGGTTTCGGCATTCACGTCTACTCGGACTGACAAGAGGCGTTCAAGCCAGTTGTCGGAGCGTTCACCCGTTGGAATGGGTTGGTCCATAGATCTACCTCACCTCGGCCGGCTCGCCCACCGCGAGCCGTAGGCCCTCAGCTTCTTGATTCGTCAACTGACGCCATGCGCCCGACTCCAGATCGCCCAGCGTAAGGCTGGCCATGCGGACGCGGATGAGGCGCTCGACACGCAGGCCGAGTGTGCGGGCGGTCTCACGTATCTGGCGTTTCATTCCCTGCCTGAGGATGACTCCCACCCATGGCTCCCGCCGATCCTCCACCCATACTTTTGCTGGAGACGTTCGGACACGGTCTGCAATCGTGACACCTTCCCGCCATGATTGCAACTGATCCTCGCTGGGGATCCGATCCAAAAGCACACGGTATTCCTTCTCATGCGCGTACGATGGATGCGTGAGCGCATGCGCCAATCCACCATCGTTTGTCAGCAGGATGAGCCCTTCGCTTTCCAGGTCCAACCTGCCAACGGGATAGACGCGCGTCTCAATTTTTAGAAGATCGATCACCGTTGGCCAACCGCCTTGCGAAGCGAGAGACGAGAGCACTCCCGCCGGCTTGTAAAGCAGCACGTAAACGAGCGGGTCGGCGTTCCGCATGGGCTTTCCATCAACCAAGATTTCATCCATTGAGGGATCGGTGCGCATGCCTAACTTGGCGCGCTCGCCATTGACCCTCACCCTGCCCTCTCGAATCATGCGTTCGCATGTGCGGCGCGATCCATATCCCGACTGCGCCATGGCCTTCTGGAGCTTGGGCGCCTCAGGATCCATTGGAAACCTGCTCATCCTGCTCCCTGGCCTGGTCCCCATTTCCCTCGGATGCGTGGGTCTGCGACGATGCCCCTGGAGCCCCAATCTCGATCTCGGGTAGCTCCTCGAGTGAGCTCAAACCAAAGTGCTGAAGAAATTCCCCGCTCGTCCCGTACAGAATTGGGCGGCCTGGCCCGCTCGTCCGTCCGATTTCTTCGATCAAGCCATGCCGAAGCAGAGTCCTGAGTGAGGAGTCGGAGTTGACGCCCCGGATGGAGTCGATCTCTGGCCGCGTAATAGGCTGCTGATACGTAATGATGGCCAACACTTCCAGCGCCGCGCGGCTGAGATGTGCCTGGCTGTCGAGTTGGAGCAATCGTTCGATTTCGAGTGCGTACTCCGGAGCGCTGGTCATTTGCGCGCCGCCTTTGTGAAACTGGATACGCAATCCGCGCTGGACGTATTGAGCCTCAAGGTTCGATAGAGCGGTTCTAACCTCCGCAGGGCGGACATCCAGCGCCGTGGCAAGTTGGTCAATAGTCGCTGGCCCCGGTGAAGCGAACAGCAGCGCCTCCAGCTTCACTTCTAGATTGCCCTGCATGCTATAATCCCGCGCCATTTCTCCCGATGCATCCATCTAAAGTCGGTTTAAGGCCATTTCTGCTCGCAGTCGCCCTGGTCGTAGCTGGCCTGGCCTGCCAGATCTACGTCGGCGGGCCCGAGCCGCCGGCGGACATCATTGAGGCTTCCGCGGCCGGCGCCTCGGAATTGGCGAATAACTGGGAATCCGCTTTGTCGCTGGACACCGGCGAGGTAGTCTTGGTGATTACTGAGCAGCAATTGACATCCTTCTTGTCGGAGCGGTTTGAAAGTGATGAGGAGCCTATCCTGAGGCGCCCGCAGGTTTTCTTGCGCAATGGGCAGATCAGGATCTATGGCACCGCCGGCGCAGGGGTCTTCGAAGCCGGCGCTCTGCTGAGCATTCAACCGACGATTGGTTCCGGTGGCGATGTCGAGTTCGAGATCACAACGGCTGAATTTGGACCGGTCCCCGCACCTAATGCCCTAACTACGGTTCTGTCGGAGTTGCTCACCGAGGCCTTTACTGGCACACTCGGCTCTATGGCCACTGGGATCCGGATCACCTCGCTTGCTATTGCCGACGGCCAGGTGGCGATCGTTGGCAGCCCGAGGTAGTGAGCAATTATACCAACCCGCAATTTCAACCGCTATTGGACCACACTGCCGACGGTCAAGCCGATGCTCACCTTGCTGAGCATCGCCCTGGCAAGCATCGCACTGGCCGCATGCGTCAGTCCGCAGGCCACTGCCGCTACAATCGATGTGGAAATCATGGTCGACGGGGAGCGCATTGAGGTGCCCGTTCCGGCCGGTTCCACCGTTCAATTCGCACTAGATCAAGGGAGCGTGACGCTCGGTGAACTCGATCGCGTGGATCCGCCCGGCTACACAGTCGTTACCGACGGCACCGAGATTGTGGTCGTTCGACGCTTGGAGCGCTTCGAAGTTGAGGAGCTCGTGCTCCCTTTCTCCCGACAAACGATCCGCAATGAAGGACTGCCCGAGGGTCAAACTCGCCTGCTTCAGGCCGGGTCGAACGGCATGGAGGAAATCACCTATCGCATTGTCGAGGAGGGTGGCGATGAGATGTCCCGGCAGCCCGTGAAGCGCACGGTGGTGATCGAGCCACTTCCCGAGATCATCATGATCGGCGCTCAAGCGGCCCACACGCCGCTGAACATCAGGGGCACGTTGGCCTACCTTTCGGGCGGCAACGCATGGGTGATCGAGGGGAACTCCGCCAACAGGCGCCCCGTCGTCGTATCCGGCGATCTCGACGGCCAGGTCTTTCGACTCTCCCCGGATAGCAAGTGGCTGCTCTACACGCGCGGTCTGGATGAGGAGAGCGATGATTTCAATTCACTGTGGGTGGTGGATATCGAAAATGAGGAGGCCAGCCCTATAGACATCGGCGCCCGGAACATCGTGCACTTCGCAGATTGGGCGCCGGAATCCGACTCGCCCGTGCTGGCGTATTCGAGCGCCGAGCCCCGTCAGTCGCCCCCTGGCTGGCAGGCCAATAACGATCTTATCCTGGTCAGTCTGAGCTCCGGAGGCCGCGTGCTCCGGGAGCGCGAACTGCTCCCGCCGAATCCTGGCGGCCAATACGGTTGGTGGGGCACTTCGTTTGCGTGGGCTCCAGATGGCGTGCACATTGGGTATGCGCGAGCGGACAGTGTGGGTCTCATTGATTCGCGTGAGCCGGCCTTCGAACCGCTGCATGAAATTGTTCCGCTACAGACCGGCAGCGACTGGGCCTGGGTGCCCGGAGTCGCCTGGGGGCCAAATAGTCGCACGCTGTACCTGGTCGATCACGCTCCGCCGCTGGGAATCGAAGATCCTGCGGCTTCTCCGGTCTTCGATCTAGTCGCGATCAGCGGGCCCGGGGAATCCCCGCTTCCACTCGTAACTCGAACCGGCATGTTTGCCTACCCCTCCTCCTCGCCGATCCAGCTATTGGATTCTGGTGAGATCGCCTCTCAGGTGGCCTTCCTGCAGGCCCTCTCTCCTCTCGAGAGCGAGGCCAGCAGCTACCGTCTCATGGTGATGGATCGTGATGGGAGCAATGTGCGCGCTATATTCCCGCAAGCCGGCGAGCCTGGTATCGCCCAGAATGAACTCTCGCCGGCCTCCTGGTCGCCGGATGCTGATCGCTTGGCAGTAATCTATCGTGGGGATGTCTGGATCGTGGATGCTTCGACTGGCACGGGCCAGCAGATGACCGGAGACGGGCTCACGATCGCGCTGGACTGGAAGCCTTGACCCGCCTCCTAAGGAAAGGTGAACCATGCGAGTCGTTGTGACTGGTGGTGCCGGATTCATCGGCTCCCATCTCTGCGATCGGCTGATCGAGGAGGATCATGAGGTCGTGGCAATCGACAACCTTGTTACCGGCGACGCCGAGAATATTGCGCACCTGGCGGACCACGATCGATTTCACTACATCCGGCACGATGTATCCAATTTCATCTTCGTGTCAGGAAAAGTGGATGCGATCTGGCATCTCGCTTCTCCCGCCTCCCCAAATCCCTTGTCCCCCTACGGATATCCTCAGCTTCCCATCCAGACCTTGAAAGTGGGCGCGCTCGGAACACACAACGCCCTGGGCCTGGCGCGTGCCAACCAGGCGGTTTTCCTGTTGGCCTCCACCTCAGAAGTCTACGGAGATCCCCAGCAGCATCCGCAGCGGGAAGACTATTGGGGGCATGTGGATCCAATCGGACCTCGATCGATGTACGACGAGGCCAAGCGATTTGCCGAAGCTATCACGATGGCCTATCACCGTTACCATTCGATGGACACACGCATCGTGCGGATATTCAACACTTACGGTCCACGAATGCGGTTGGACGATGGCCGGGTCGTGCCGAACTTCATTCGCCAGGCGATCGAGGGCAAACCCTTGACAATCTACGGGGATGGTCAGCAAACACGTAGCTTCTGCTACATCGACGATCTCGTTGAGGGGCTGCTCCGCCTCATGGAAACTAAGTTCGACGAGCCGATCAATCTTGGAAATCCGGTCGAGATGACGATTGAGGAGCTGGCGGATCTGGTGCAGCGGCTCACGGGGAACGAAGCCGGAGTCGAGTTTTTGGCCGATCAGCGGGATCAATCAGATCCCCAGCAGCGGCGGCCTGATATCGGCCGCGCAAAGGAAATTTTAAACTGGGAGCCGACCGTCCCGCTTGAGGAAGGTCTCCGGGCGACGATGAAGGACTTCAGGAGACGCCTCTGAAGCCCAAGGTTCGTCGAGAACTCACTCGTTTTTCCAAATTCTCGGTAGTCGGCGCGATCGGCGCCGTCGTTGACTTTGGCACATTCACACTGCTGTGGAGAGTTGTCGGAGTTAGGGACGTCATCGCGCAAGCGATTTCCTTCACGGCGGCGGTGACCAGCAATTTCGTATGGAATCGGTATTGGACCTATCCCGATTCGCGCAGCAAACCGCTTGGCCGGCAGGCATTCCAATTCCTTATCGTGAACGTCATCGGGCTGGCGATCCGTACCGTCGTGTTTGATCGGCTCAAGCCTGTGACGATTTCATTCGCTGAAGAGCTGTTGCCATCCCAATTTGACTCCGAGGCCGTCGGCGTCTATTCGGCCTTGGTCCTCGCCGTGATCGTCGTACTTTTCTGGAATTTTAGTATCAATCGCGTGTGGACCTATTCAGACGTCCAATAGTCCTGGAAGCACCCTGAAACCGAACCGACCTGTATAATCGAAGTATCGAATCCAATGCGCGAATCCATCCATAAGCCCATACCGATCTACAACACACCTGGGGATTGGGTGGCCGTGATGATCTATCCCTACATCTACAGCACGGTAGGAGAATGGATCGGCTGGGTCACCCCCAAGAAGGACGTGTACAGCGTGCACGGGATCTACGCGGGTTGGCTGACGAAAGAGCCTCGAATTCTGAGACGCAGGATACAGGAAGGGATGCTCGCGCGGCGCGATCCGCCGCCAAGACCGAAAAGGATCCGTCCTCCGGCCACCGTTCCACTGCCGCCAATGATGGCGGAGCTGCCTTTCGAGATCTTGGACATCTTCGATGATGATCGCGAGCACCTCACAACTTTGGACCATGGCGAACACAAGGAAGACATGGATTGATGGAGTCAAAGGCAGTCTCCGAATCGCGAGTTTCCTTATCTCTCCTGATGCAGCCGCAATTCGCGAACCTTATGGGAACGGTTCACGGCGGATGGATCATGAAGCTTGTTGACGAAGCTGGCGGTCTCTCTGCCATT
The DNA here is from genome assembly GCA_036986135.1 of Anaerolineae bacterium. GTDB lineage: Bacteria > Chloroflexota > Anaerolineae > Anaerolineales > E44-bin32 > JADFRG01. The sequence goes on from BTQZ01000025.1 coordinate 35,207, forward strand.
CGCCACGCGCAGTCTCAGGTGGTAACCGTGGCCATCGATCAAATGAGTTTTCATTCCCCTATCCGGATCGGGGATCTCGTCACCCTCGAGGCCGAAGTAACCTATGTAGGCAATTCCTCCATCGAGACCCGGGTGCGGGTCATCGCTGAAGATCCGCGCTCTGGCGAACGAACCCACACCAACACTGCCTACCTCGTATATGTGGCCCTCGACGCTTCCGGTGAGCCTACCCGAGTACCGCGGCTGATCGGCGAGACAGAGGCCGAACGACATCGCATAGACCGCGGTGAACGGCGGCAGGCCGACCGTTTGGCTCGCATGCGCTCCGAAGCTGAGGAAGTTGTG
>BTQZ01000026.1:0-35309 GCA_036986135.1 Anaerolineae bacterium
AAAGGCCCGAATGCTATAATCGGTTGGACATGCGAAATCGCGTTAGGAGGGTTCAAAAATGATGCGATTCGACCGCTTTACGGAGCGGGCGCAAGACGCTGCGCAGCGCGCGGCGGAGATCATTCAACGCTACGGACACAATCAAATCGACACGGAGCACATCCTGCTGGCATTGATCGAGCAGCCGCAGGGCGTGATCACGCAGATCCTCGAGCACCTGAAGGTCGATATCGAGGCCCTGACGGATCGAATCGATCAGCAATTGCGTGCCAGCCCCAAGGCCAACATCTACGGCGGAGGCGCGGGACAGATCTTCATTACACCGCGCGTGAAGCGCGTGGTGGATATGGCCAACGAGGAAGCCAATCGTCTCGATGATGAGTTTATCTCGACCGAGCACATCTTCCTGGCCATCCTATCCGAACGCAATACGGCCATCTCACGGCTGCTCAATGAGGAAGGCATCACCAAGGATCGCGTGCAAGAGGCGATCAAGGAAATCCGCGGGGGGCAGCGTGTCACCGACCGCAAGGCCGAATCCCGCTACCGCACGCTTGAGAAGTATTCACGCAATCTCACAACCCTCGCTAAAGAGGGCAAACTCGATCCCGTGATCGGCCGCGATCAGGAGATCCTGAGAGTGATCCAGATCCTCTCGCGCCGGACGAAGAACAATCCGGTGCTGATTGGGGAGGCCGGAGTGGGCAAGACCGCCATTGTGGAGGGGCTGGCGCAGAAGATCACCAACAACGATATCCCCGAGATCCTCAGCGGCAAGCAGGTTGTAGCGCTCGACCTGGGCGCCATGATCGCCGGATCCCGATTCCGCGGCGAATTCGAGGAGCGTTTGAAGGCCGCCATCGAGGAGATTCAGCGCGCCGAGGGCGAGATCATCCTTATGATCGACGAATTGCACACGGTCGTCGGCGCCGGGGCAGCTCAGGGCGCTATGGACGCGGCCAACATGCTCAAACCGGCTCTGGCACGCGGCGAGCTGCAGGCTATCGGAGCCACAACTTTGGACGAGTATCACAAGCATATTGAAAAGGACGCCGCCTTGGAGCGAAGGTTCGCCCCGGTATATGTCGACGAACCCAATATCGAAGAGACCATCGCCATGCTGCACGGTCTGCGCGATCGATATGAGGCCCATCACAAGGTCCGGTACTCCGACGAGGCACTCGTGGCGGCCGCTCGACTATCGCAACGCTACGTTACGGATCGATCCCTGCCTGACAAGGCCATCGATCTCATGGATGAGGCTGCCGCTAAACTGCGGGTAGCGCTCTACTCCCTTCCCCCGGACCTCAAGGAGCTAAAGACCGATCTAGATCGGCTCATGGCCGAGGAAGAGCAAGCCGGCCTGGAGCGCGACTACGAGCGCGCGGCCGAGAAGAAATCCGACCGCCTGCGGCTAGAAGCGCAGTTTCGCGAGATGCGAGACGCCTGGGAGGCCGAGCATCAATTGGACGAGATCGTCGATGAAGACGATATCGCCGAGGTTGTGCACATGTGGACCGGCATCCCGGTCAGCACCATGCTGGAGACCGAGGCCGAGAAACTGCTTCAAATGGAAGAGCGCCTGCACGAGCGCATCGTTGGACAGGACGAGCCTATCAGCGCCCTGGCGGATGCCATACGGCGCGCTCGCGCGGGTCTTAAAGATCCCCGACGGCCGATTGGGTCCTTTATTTTCCTGGGCTCATCCGGTGTGGGCAAGACCGAGATGGCCAAGGCGCTGGCTGAATTCATGTTCGACGATGAGGACGCCCTGGTGCGTATCGATATGAGCGAATACCGTGAGCAACACACCGTCTCACGTCTCTTCGGTGCGCCGCCGGGATACGTGGGCTACGAGGAGGGCGGGCAGCTCACGGAAGCTGTTCGCCGTCGACCTTATCGTGTGATCCTCTTCGACGAGATTGAAAAGGCGCATCCCGAGGTGTGGAATGCGCTGCTCCAAATACTGGACGATGGACGCCTGACAGATGGCCAAGGACGGGTGGTCGACTTCCGGAATACGGTGCTCATCATGACCTCCAACCTGGGCACGCAATTCGTCACACACGCTGGATCGCTGGGTTTCCGAAGCCGAGGTGATGATGCCGAGAAATCGGACTCCGATGACAAGATCGAACAGGCGCTGAAGGACACCTTCCGACCGGAATTTCTCAATCGGATCGATGAGATCATCATCTTCTCCACTCTGTCGATGGAACAGATGGAGCAGATCGTCGACTTGCAGATGCACAAGGTGAGCGAGCGGCTGGCCGAGCACGGTCTGAACGTGGAACTATCAGCCGCCGCCCGAACCTGGCTGGCCGAGGAAGGCTACGATCCGGCCTTCGGAGCCCGACCCTTGCAGCGTGCCTTGCAGAAGTACATCGAGAGCCCGCTCTCCATCAAGATCCTTCGGCGAGAATTCCAGGATGGCGACACCGTGATCGTCGATCACATCGCAGACGAGGGAGTCGTTTTCCACCGCCCGGAAGGCAGCACACCGGTCGAGATCGAAGAGGAAGTTCCCGCCTAGCTGCACTAGCTCAAGTTAAAGCCCCCGCAGTCATCTTGATTGCGGGGGCTTTTCGTACCTGCCTAATCATCATGCACAGGCTTCCTGTGGACGCCTCCCTGAGAGGCTTAGTGTCTAGAGTATGGGGACGGCGCCCTCCAAGAGTGCTTCAGCCGATTTTCTGTTGGCTTCACTGAGATCCCCCAGCATTTCCGCCAACTCATCCAGGCGCGCCTCACGCTCGAGCGGTGACACTCTGGCGAGCGTCCGGCCATGCTCCACGTGCTTCTCAACTTGATAATGCCAATCGGCGCGCGCCGCCAGCTGAGGCAGGTGGGTCACGCACAGCACCTGGTGCCGCTGCGCCAACCCCTTGAGTTTCGAACCCACGACGGTGCCAATCCGGCCGCCGATTCCCTGGTCGATCTCGTCGAAAATAAGAGTCGGTCGACGGTCAGCACTGGCCAGCACGCTCTTGAGCCCCAGCATCAGCCGTGAGGTTTCACCTCCTGAGGCTACCTTTGCTAACGGTCTTAGGCCTTCCCCGGGATTAGGTGCGACGAGGAACTCTACCTGGTCCAAGCCATGCCGGCCAAATGCCACTCGCTTGCCCTCGATCAACACCCCATTTGGATCGTCTCTCCACTCAATCTCAACCGCAAATTGGGCGCCTTCCATGTTGAGCTCTGCCAGATCTTCAGTGATTGCCTCCGACAACTCCCTTGCAGAATCCCGGCGAGTCTGCGTGAGCTGCCCACCAAGCATGGCGAGCCGAGCCAATAGTTCGTCCTCTTCCACCCTCAGCGCTTCCAGGCGCTCTTCCGCATGAACGATGCTCTCCAATTCCTCACCTGCCCGGGCCGAGTACTGGAGGATTGCCTCCACATTGTTGCCGTATTTCCGCCTGAGATCGTGAATCATATTCAGGCGGGCCTCGACCTCATCCAGCCGCATCGGATCGGGCTGAACCTCTTCGAGATAGGTCCGCAGCTCCGACGCCAATTGACCGAGCTCCTCAACCAAGCTCTGTGCCCGCTGGCTAACACCCCTCATCGCAGGATCGATCTCGGCCAGACTTATCAGGGCTCCCGTTGCCTCACCTAGCCTTTCTTCAGCAGAGGCACGATCGCCGGTCGTCTCTTCCAGTGCTCCCCGCGCATTGAGCGCCAGGCCCGCAAGTTTTTCTGCATTTGCCAGACGGCCGCGTTCCGTCTCCAGTTCTGGAACCTCTCCCAGCCGCAGCCGCGCGGTCTCGATCTCATCAATCTGATAGCGTAGAAGATCCTCACGGCGAGCGACTTCCCGCTCGGCGCTCTCCATCTGCTCCCTTTCCTTACGCACAGCAGTGATGCGCCGGTAAGCCTTCGAGTATTCATCCAGATCGGCGTGTGCAAATCGATCCAGCAATGGCAGATGCTCGCTAACCTTGAGCAAGCTGAGATGCTCCGACTGGCCGTGGACGTCTACCAGCCACTCCCCGATCGTTCTCAGCAAAGCCAGGCTGACTACGCGTCCGTTGATGCGGCACAAGTTCCGGCCTTCACGGCGAATCTCACGGGCCAGGACGACGAACCGTGGATCATCAACGAGCTGTTGCTCCTCAAGCAGCGTGTGCACTTCGGCCAGATCACCTAGCTCCATCTCAAAGATGCCCTCGACCAGCGCGAAATCGGCTCCTTTGCGCAGCTTGGCGGCATCTGCCCGACCACCAAGCAACAGCTCAACCGCATCGATGATGATGGATTTTCCGGCGCCTGTCTCGCCGGTGAGGACCGTAAAACCCGGCCCGAGATCGAGCTTTAGTTCCTCAATGATTGCGAAGTTGACGATGCTTAATTGAGTCAGCATTTAGATGCGGATCCCGCGCAGGCGATAGAACAAGGTCCCGATCATCAGAGCTCCATAAGCGAGCGGCCAGAGCAGACTCGAACCTGCGCGGAGCAGCAGACCGGGATCGATTCCCCCTGATCCGAAGATCATGAACAGGCCAAAAGGCGCTACTCGGATCAGCCCGTACGCCAGCACTCCCAGGCCTGCTCCCACAGCGGCTGCCATGGGTAAATTGCGACTGCGCCCACCGCGCATCGACAATCGCACGAGCTCGGCGATCCCGCCGCCGGCTACTGGGGCCAGGATGAGTCCAAAAAATCCCAGGAAACTGAGTATTCCGACTGCAATTGCGGCACCAACCCACGCAATCACCGCTGCGAGTCCGACCTGTAGGTTGCTTGCGGTCTCGAAGATTTCCTGTTGGTCACGCACGCACTCGATGCAGCGGTAACCCACGGGTGTCTGAACGGCGCAGTCGACGCATATCGGTTTGTCGCAGCGATTGCATCGGAGGCTGGTCTCGCGCCCGGGGTGATTGGCACAGACAAGGGCGGCTTCTGTCACCGACCCTTATCCGAAGTTGGATTTTGGCTCATACGGGAAGTGAGGTTGCGATAGAAGTAATCCGGGTCTTGTAGTCGAGCAAAATGCACGACGTTGTCGGCCGCCCGCAGTTCAACGCGGTCCCGATCCTCGAGCGATACGGGCAGACCCCCATCAACGCTCAGGATGGCCTGGTGATCGGTCCTTACTTCGACTCGTACTGAAGAGCCCTCATGCAGGACAATCGCTCGATCCACGGAGAGATGGGGGGCCACCGGCACAATCACGACGTTGCGAAGCTCCGGGGAAAGGATCGGGCCTCCTGCGGCCAGTGCGTAGGCGGTGGATCCAGTGGGCGTCGCCACGATGAGGCCATCCGCAACGTAGGTGGTTAGGTACCGCTCATCAATCTCCGTGACTAAATCCACCGGTCGCACAAGTTCCCCTCGACCTATGAAGCACTCATTCAGAACTTCCCATGAGCCGAGCCCCTTACCACCGCGCAGATGATCCGCGCGGAGCATCATTCGCTCCTCCAGCCAATAATCCCCGTCCATCACCCTGCTGAGCGCCTGCTCCCAATCCGGTTTGCGCACTTCTGTAAGAAATCCGAATCGACCCAGGTTGATACCTAGGATCGGGATATTTAGCGGGGCGCAGAGGTGTCCGGCCCTGAGCATCGTTCCATCTCCCCCAAGCACGACGCAAAGATCCACAGGCTGTTGGGCTATCTGATCGCGAACCTGGTCATCATTCAGTGGCCCCCAATACGCTTCGCCCGGCAGGTGCTGACCAATGGTTTCGGCCAATTCAACTGCCTCCGGCATCTGCGGATTGGCGAGCACCGCAAAGCGCCTGGGGGGTCGCTGCTTGGCCGCAGGCCCGCTTGGGGAACTGCTCATTAAGATTCCCGGTTCAACCGGTCCTCCATCGAATGTAGGGCGGATTTCAACTCACTTTGCTGCAAGCTGGTGGTGAGATCTCCGCGCGTTCGCTCCACAATCCCTCGGACGACGTCCGTGAGTCTGCGCAGCTTGCCCGTTATGGCATCCGGGAAGTCCACCGTGACAAGCAATCCATAGATCTCGTCCATCATTTCGAGCAGTCGCTCTGCCTCCGCCGACCGATCGTGGCGCAGAATGTCTAGCGTGCGTCGGCGCAATTCTCCCGCCGCTTCTCCAAGACCTCCCAGATAAGCGGCGTACTCGACCTCAAGATCATCTGGGTCTGGTAGCGCTTCACCTGATAGGAGCGCAAAGACAATCGAAGCCTCCGCATACTCCTTCAGCGCATCTTGAGTGTAGCCTGCGTGGTAGAGATCTGGATAAGGTTCGAGTTCCTTGCGAAGTGCTTCCTTAATCACCTGTGCTTGCTGCAGGTGCTCCTGGGCCAGATCGCGCTCGTCTCGATGCGCCGCTCGAATGGCAGTTGCACAGTGGCGAATCAGTGTGCGAGATCGCTGCAGGGCCAAGTCGCGGGCGGCGTTCTTCCCATCCAGATAGGCCAAGATACGCTCACCAATCCGGTCTAGTGATTTCAGCTCGCTCACTCGCTGCCCGGCGCCTCGGGCGGAGAAGGCTTAAACAATTGGCTCGCCAGATGGGGTCCCTCCGGAAGCTGAATCTCACCGAACTGGGATTCGAATCGAGCGATGTGATCGTTCAGGGCTCGTAGGAAGAGCTTGGCGTTCAGGCCGGTCATCACGACCCGCGCCTTGACTTTTGCGCGCGGAATGCGCGGCATGACCTGCGCAAAGTCCATCACGATCTCAGAGGCAGAATTTGTGACCATGGCGAAGTTCGCGTAGGTAGGGTCCAGATCAGCAGGTACATGGACCTGCACCTGTCCGGCAGGGGCTTTAGGTTGGTCTGTCATTGGGATGCTCCGTGTATGGGGGAGGCCCTCGAGCAGTGCTCGAGGGCCGTATTGGATTGTAAACGCCTAGAAGGGGATTTCGTCTTCCGTGGCAGGGCCCATTTCCTCCGCAGCCAAGGCATCTTCCCGGCCGCCTAGGAAGCGGACGGTCTGTGCATTGACCTCAAAGGAGGCCGCCGGGGATCCATCCTGCCGGTTCCAGATGCGAGGGTTGCCGTTTTCGTCCGGCACCAAGCGTCCCTCCACCAGAACCTGACGGCCTTTGCGCAGATATTGATGCACGGTCTCCGCCTGGCGTCCCCAAACAGACACGCGGAACCAGACCGTCTCGTCCACCTTCTCGCCTGAGCTGTCGGTGTAGCTCCGGTTTGTGGCCACAGACATATTCGTCACCGCCTGACCACTCGGCGTATACCGCATCTCGGGGTCGCGACCGAGATTGCCAACAAGAAGAACTTTGTGAAACACAGGGGGCTCCTTTCCGGTGGGGGGCAGTCTTCCGTTACGGCCCGGGTGGCCGATTCATGTACGTGTAGTCCCACCGTACTAGAACAATTGTACTAATTAATCGGAGTTTGTCAAGTCCGTGCTGTGAGCCTGTAGTGTTATCCATGCACTGGGCCCGCTTTATCCGTGTACTGCTCGTGCACTATCCGTGCAGAATCTTGTCCAGCGCCCCAATCAAGTGTCGTACGTTTTGCTCGCGTGCCGAGTGGCCCATCAGGCCGATTCTCCACACCTTGCCTTTCATATCACCTAATCCGCCGGCGATGGCGATGTTGTATTCCGCCCGCAGCCGTCCCCGCACCGCCGCTTCATCGACACCCTCCGGCACACTCACGGTCGTAACCGTAATCATGCGATAGGGCTCCGGCACTACCATCGTCATATCCAGTCCTTGCAGGCCCTCCCACAACATCTCCGCGCTGGCTTGATGCCGCGCCCACCGCGCCTCCAGCCCTTCTTCGGCCACAATGCGCAGCCCTTCGTAGAGCGCTAGATTGGACGAGATCGGCGCCGTGTGATGATAGGTGCGCTCCTTGCCCCAGTACTTCTGCACGCCGCTCATGTCGAAGTACCAGCTGGCGACCTGTGTCCTTCTCTCGGCTAATGCCTTTTCCGCTCGCGCGCCGAGCGTAATGGGACCCAGACCAGGCGGGCAGCTCAAGCACTTCTGGCTGCCGCTGTAGCAGACATCGATGTCCCATTCATCGACGAGCACCGGGCTGCCGCCCAGGGTGGCCACCGTGTCGACCACCAACAAACCGCCCTGAGCGTGCACCAGGTCTGCGAGGCCCTCCAGCGGCTGCAGCGCGCCGGTAGAGGTCTCGCCATGCACGATGGCCACCACCTTTGCCGGACGAACTTGCAGCGCTTGCTCGATCTCCTCCAGCGTGAACACCTCGCCCATCGGCTTGCGGATCGTCTCTACCTCGCCTCGATACCTGCGGCTCATATCTTCAATGCGCTCGCCAAAGAATCCATTGACGCAAACCAGAACCGAGTCTCCGGGCTCGATCATGTTGGACAGTGCGGCTTCCATAGCCGCGCTGCCCGTCCCACTGACCGGGATAGCGAACGAGTTCTCGGTCTGGAAGGTGTAGCGCAGGAGGTCCTGGATGCGGTCCATGATCTCCAAGAAGATCGGATCCAGGTGGCCCATCATGGGCGCTGCCATGGCCTGCAGCACCCTCGGCGGCACATTGCTCGGCCCGGGACCCAGCAAGAGCGGTGCGTTATCCTCCAATTGAGGGTAGTTGGGGAGAGTCTTCATTTCATATCTTCCGTGTGAGGCTGCTTCCATTCTATTATGAACTGGCCTGGCATTCGTAGGCTTTGGCTCTGATCAATGTCACCAAGAGCGAACACTCAGCCGACTCCTGCGGCGACTATAATCTGCATAAGCGTCCTTAGAAGGTGTCTGCAAATGTTTGAGATCAGCGAGTTGGCACGTGACAAGATCAAAGAGCGACTGCGGGAAGTCAATCGACCGGAATTGGCGCTTCGCGCGGAGATCGTCGGCCGTTCCGAAGAAGATTTTCACTACCGGCTTAGCTTTGTGCCTGAAGAGCTCCGTCGGCCCGACGACGAAGTGATCACAACCAACGGTTTGACGGTCCTTGTGGACCCGGTGAGCAGCCGCTACCTGGACGGTGCGCGATTAGACTTCGTGGACGAATCCGATGAGTCGGGCTTCAAGTTCGACAACCCCAATCCGCTGTGGCATGACGAGCACGCGAGCGAGGTCAATGAGATCATCGCTAGTCAGATCAACCCCTCCATAGCCATCCATGGCGGACACGTCACGCTGTTGGACGTTCAGGATGAAGTTGCCTATGTCAATATGGGCGGGGGCTGCCAGGGCTGCGGTCTGGCCAGCGTAACGCTGCGACAAGGTGTGGAGAAGATGATCATGGAAGCCGTGCCTTCCATCAAGAGGCTGGTCGATACCACCGATCACTCGCTTGGCGTCAACCCATATTTCCAACGGCAGACCAGCGGCGAGTCCCCGCTTGCCTAGCGGGTCCAGACGATCTCGGAGCGGTCCCTCGTCCTAATGCGGGCATTTGGCTAATTGAGTCCCGCCCTTCAGTCAGAGCGGATCTGCTTCAGTTATCCAGATCAATCGACGCGAATTCCTTCTATAATGACTGCACCTCCTTGTTGGGCACGATAAGCTTCAGGAGAATCAATGAAGGAGATCAGTGGTGAGGAACTCAAGGCCAAAATCGATCGCGGTGACGATTTCAGGCTCGTGATGACACTGGGGGACCTGGCCTTCCAGGGCAAACACATACCCGGCTCCATTGGTCTGCATGAGCCTGAGACCCTGTTGGCAGAGCTCGATCCAGAGCAGGACATCGTGGTCTATTGCTCGGACCGATTGTGCCCTGCCAGCATGATGGCCTACAACTATCTCGAGGCCCAAGGCTACAAGCACGTGCGGCGCTTCTCCGGCGGATTGACCGAGTGGGAGGCAGCGGGTTATTCGCTGCAGGGCGCACTCGTCGAAGACGAATAAACCCTCGTCGCACCGCAAGTCCGAGCATCTCTTCCAACAATCTACAACCCCAACACAGCTTGCTGTTGATTCGGTATTGCTCCTGGGCTAAAGGAAACCTTCCATGGAACTCATGATAGAGACCCACGATCTGGCGAAAACGTATAAGACTGCCGACGGTGAGGAAGTGCAGGCTGTCAGAGGCATTGATCTCGAGATCCGGAGGGGTGAGATCTTCAGCCTGCTTGGACCCAACGGAGCAGGGAAAACCACCACCATTTCCATGATCAGCGGCCTGGTCGAGCCGACGCGGGGAGACGCCGAGATTGGCGGCTTCTCGATCACCAAACAGCCTCTGCAAGCCAAGAGACTGATGGGCGTGGTCCCACAGGAAATCGCGCTCTACAACACCTTGACCGGGCGGCAGAATCTAGAATTCTTCGGAAAGATGTACGGCCTGCGTGGCGCGAGACTCAATGAGCGCGTGGATGAAGTTCTTGAATTTGTAGGCCTGAGCGATCGACAGAAAGATAAGGTGGAAAACTACTCGGGAGGCATGAAGCGACGCCTAAACGTCGGGGTGGGCTTGCTTCACAAGCCGGAACTGGTCTACATGGATGAGCCAACGGTCGGCATTGACCCTCAGAGCCGACGACGGATCCTCGACACGGTGAAGGAGCTGCGCGACGAGCGCGGTATGACCGTTCTGTACACCACGCATTTAATGGAGGAGGCCCAGGAGCTCAGTGATCGAGTAGGCATCATGGACCACGGCGAGATCATCGCGCTGGGCACACAGGGTGAGCTCATTCAGAGCGTGGGCGAAGAGGACATGCTGATTCTCAAGGTCGGTGGAGGCGAGATAGGTGAGCGGTTGCCGCACCAGCTCCAGCGGGACGTTCCGGGAGTCACTCAAGTCCTGGTCGAGCAGAACGATAAGGACAGCGTCGGCCTGCTCAAGATCTCGGCCAAGCGCGGACGCAAGGCGCTGCCGGATGTCATCCAGCTAACAGAAGCGGCCGGCGTCGAGGTGCAGTCGGTGGAGATACGAGAGCCAGACCTCGAAGCGGTATTCCTCCACCTGACCGGTCGGGCATTGCGAGACTGAGCATTCCAAATGCGCAAGATCCTGACCATCGCCTGGAAGGAAATCTACCTCACCTTCACCAATCGCAACCTGCTGATCATCATGATTCTCTCCCCGCTTGCGGTGGCCACGATCGTGGGATTGGCCTTTGGCGGATCGGGCGCGGACGACATTCCCGTGCAGGACATACCGCTCGCTATAGTCAATCGCGACCAGGGGAACGATTTCGGCGTCAACTATGGCGACATCTTCATATCGCTGCTTGTCCCTGGTGAAGAGCAGGGGCTTGTCCCTGCCGAAAACCAAGGGCTTGTACCAGCGCAGGGTGAAGGAACGTTGCCAGCCTGTGATCTCCTTGAAAGCCAAAGCTCTAGTCAGCGCGATTCCAATGTGCTTCATGATCTGACGGATTCAGTGGTGTTCGATGTGGCCGCCGCGAACGCTCTCATTGAGAGCGGCGAACTGGATCTCCCGATCCACGATACCAGCGAGGAAAACTACACCGAGCTGGTTGCGAAGTTAGCGGTCGAAAATGGCACCTACGTAGCGGCCATCATCATTCCTCCAGACTTCACGCAACGTATCGCCTATATTCCGAGATTTCACCCATTTATCGAGGAATCCGGAATCACGGTCTATGCCAACAGCGGAAGCCCCATTTCATCGGGCGTGATCCACAGCATTGCGGGGGGTATAACCCAGCGAATCGCGGCGGGGAACATCACGATGGCGGCCGCCTTCGACGAATTACAGGAACGCTATGGTGCGGCGGCCCTCAGCGCATTCTCGCCTGACGATTTCTCCTCCGCCTTCGCCTGTGCCTTTGACCCCGGAACCGACCTGGTTCGGCTCCAATCGGAATCCGTTCAAGGTGGGGGCTCGAATGACACGACCACGATCATCTTGGTGGCGGTTGGGTCTGCGCAGGCCATGTTCTTCGCCATGTTTACCGCACAGTTCGGCGTGCTGAGCATGCATGAGGAGCGGCGCGAGTGGACCCTGCAACGACTCGTGATTTCGCCCACGCCTCGCTCCTACATTCTGGCCGGCAAGCTGCTTGGGGTTTTTGTGACGGTAATCTTCCAGCTGCTTGTGCTGCTCGTTGCCCTCACACTAGTCGCCAGTCTAATCCAGCGTGAACTGACCTTAATTTGGGGCGAGGATTTCCTGAGCCTCGGGGTTCTGGTCTTTGCCGTGGCACTTGGCGTGGCCGGATTTGGCATGCTGCTTGCCGGAATCGTGCGGACCGCCGAACAGGGCCAGGTCGTTGGGCCGGTCGCCAACATGGTACAGGGCGTCCTTGGCGGCGCCTTTGGCTTCTTCCTGCCGACTGCGATCGCGGTGTTCTCGCTCGTCTACTGGGGGAGAGAGGCCTTCCAGAGCCTTTCTTTGGGCGACTCCGATATAGGATTGAATTTGCTGGTCCTCGCTGTGCTCGGCCTGATCATGTATGTCATCGGCGTGATCTTATTCAACAAACGGTTCGATTTTTAAGCTTGAAAACATGCGTACGACAATTGATATAGCCGTCAACGACCTGCGGATCTTCTTCAGTAATCGCTCCAATTTGATTTGGCTGGTAGGCATACCGGTAGGAATGACGATCATCCTCGGGGTTGCCATTCCTAGCGACGGTGGGCCGGAACTGGTTCCTGTGGACGTCATCGATCATGACCAAGGGCCAGCCGCAGCACTGCTTATTCAGAGCCTTAGGCAGGCGAATCCCAACCTGCTGCTGTGCCCCATGGACAACACCACCGAGGATCCGTGCCATTTGAATGAGGCTGATACTCTCGATGCCGCGCTCTCGATGGTTCGCCTGGAAGAAGCGGATACGCTGGCCCTGATCGAGATTCCGAGCGATTTCAGTGCCAAGGTATCGAATTTGGAGGCGGTTGCGGTTCGGTTCGTGTCGGTGGAGGATCTCACCGCTCCCCAGTTCATTCGGCAGGCGGTTGAGACGGCTCTCACTCAGTCCAATGGAGCGCTTGCGGCTTCTCGCATCGGAGCCCAGCTCGCCTCCAGAATCGAGGCCAGCGCGATAGACGACGCATCTTTGGCGCAGAGCCTGCGCGATCGAGCAGCCGAGATTTGGGCCACGGACCCGATCGCAGTGCGCTTTGAGCTGACACAATCCAGTTCATCCGGGTCGGTAGGAGGCTTTGGGCAGTCCATCCCAGGGATCGGAAGCATGTTTGTGATGTTCGCGGTGCTTGGCGGCATGGCGCTTATGATTGAGGACATGCGACAGTGGACCATGCAGCGCCTGGCATCCATGCCCGTGACCCGCACGCAGCTGTTAGGCGGGAAGATCCTCGGCCGTTTCTCCCTGGGGATGATGCAGTACCTGATCATCTTCGCCATCGGCGTCGTTGTGGGCCAGAGCTTTGGTCGCGACCCGCTGGCCCTGGTCTTGATCATGCTGGCGTTTGCATTATGTGTAACCGCGCTCTCGTTTGCGTTGGGCTCCTTCGTCAAGGACGAAACCCAAGCGGCCGGGCTGACTAACCTCCTGGGAATCTCGTTGGCCGCGTTGGGCGGGGCCTGGTGGTCCTTGGAAATCGTGCCGGAATTAATGCGCGCGGTAGGACACATCTCGCCCGTGGCCTGGGCGATGGACGGCTACACCTCGCTCATCTTCGAAAACGGAGACTTGGGGACCGTCTACCCGTCGATCCTGATCTTGCTGGCCGCGGCGGCGGTCTTCTTTGTCTTTGGCGTTCGACGATTCCGCTATGATATATGAGCGTATGATCTGTGAGAGGCGTGTGACAGGAGAATCGAGATGAACGATGAAAATAGTTCGGGACTGAAGTGGCGTATCGCGTTTTCGATTATTTCGTCCATGATCTGGCTGATCTTCATCGTGGCCTGGGTCGGCTTTGGATGGAACGATTTTGAGACTGGAGAGAACATCGCCGTGCTGTGTATCTCGTCGGTGGTCTGGCTGGGATCGAATGGCCTGGTTTGGGCCATCTGGCCCAGCAGCTCTAATGACAAGGATGAGGCTGGCTAGCGAGGCTCGAGCAGACAAGATGTTTCTAGCCTAAGAACACAAAAGCGGGCCGAGTGATCTCTGCCCGCTTTACTTTCTAATAAGCGAAAACCTACGCATAAGACAGAAGGTTTCCACCGCGCTCCAAAGCGCGGCCTTGAACACCTTTCGACCGATTCGGGTTGACCACCTCATGATCACCCCTCGGGCGATGCCTGAAGCTCAGAACCCCCGGCGGCCATTTCCCGCCTAGTTTTTCCCATCCAACCCAAGTGAGTATGATCGAAGGAATCAGGATACTTCAATCCGTACCCGACCACGATGAAGCCAGGGGCCGATCTCGTGTACGGCCTCCTCTTTCCGCTTCCTGCATACGGGGGATCGCGCGGCATTAGTCAATCAGCAAATTGAGCAGTAAGATCAGCGCTCCTTGAGCGCAAGACGTAAAGAGCATCACACGCTCAGGCTACAATTGAGAATACGCTCGACCGCAATCGTGCCGGTTTCATTTTGACTGGGCAGGATCTGCTCAAAGGCAATGGCGGACGCAAGGTGTGGTGCACTAAGACGTGGCCCTTCCTTGTTGGAGACCAGTGTTCCTGGAATCTTTGACGCGGGCGACGTACGGCAAGGCGAAATACTGCGGGTCGCCTCCGCCGTCAGTGAGGGCACCATAGCCGTCAGCTTCATTCACCAGTATCTCAAGACTGTTTGATGTTTGAGTCCCTGCGCACATCCGACCTTGCGCTCCTAAGCAGTCAATTCGCTGAGGAGCAGCTGCCCAAGGTCATGGGCTATTTGTCCCGTGATTTCTGGGTCCAGCATCTGCTGGCCGAGATCCGGAAAGTCGCGTGATAAAGGCACCGGTTTGGGCCTGGGCAGCAGCCGCAAGATTATCGAAGAGCGACATCGAGGGGAGATCAATCTCAGTTCAGAGCCCGGGAACACTCGTTTTGAGGTCCGGCTGCCGCTTTACTTTGAGGCAATCTAAGGATTAAGGTAATGGCTTTACATACCGAAGCACCGGATAAGAAGACAATCTTGAAGCAGGTCAAGGTCATTGCAGTAGTTGGGCTATCGCGGCGAGAAACTCGGCCAGGATACTACGTGCCGGCCTACATGCATGCCGCAGGATACCGCATCGTCCCGGTCAACCCCTATCTTGACGAGGCCTTTGGTGAGAAGGCCTATCCTGACCTTCTCTCTATCCCCGAGCCGGTCGATATGGTCGTAATATTCCGACGAAGCAAAGACGTGCCGCCGGTCGTGGATGAGGCAATCGAAATCGGGGCTAAAGCAATTTGGATGCAGCTTGGGATCGTCAACGAAGAGGCCGCGGCCGAGGCGCGTGCGGCGGGCCTGCAGGTGGTCATGAACTCCTGCATTAAGATCGACCATCAACGCCTGCTTGGAGGTACCTGACCTATTGTTTTGGAACCTTTTTCTCGCGCACTTGCTGGGTGATTTTCCGCTCCAGCCCATGTGGTTGGTGCGCTCCAAATCCCAGTTGTGGGGGCTGGTGCTGCATGCCAACATCCACCTGCTCAGCATGCTGCTGCTGGTGGGAGCATTCCGAAGCGAGATTTGGCCTCAAGTCCTGGCGCTTGCCACCGTCCATTTTGTCGTTGATGTGGTCAAGTATCGATTGACGGAATCCCGTCCGGAATGGGTAACGAGTTCCTATTTCATTGACCAAGCCATCCACATCCTGTCCATCATCGTGGTGGCCGCCTGGATCGAGGTCATCGTGCCCGAGGCCGGAGCAGCCTTTAATAGCGCGCTCCTGATAACCATCAGCGGCTATATCCTTGTCACGCATGTCTGGTTCGTGACGGAGAAGACTGTCAGCCACGCGGAATCCGGCTACAACCAGGAAGTGCAATCGACTCTCTGGCCGCGCATGATGGCGCGGGCCACTTTCCTGACCGTCCTTGTTGCGGTGGGGACCTTCGGATTTGGTGTCGCTGCTGCGGTTCAGTTCCCTTATTACAGGGATTCATACTGGCGGCGTGCTCTGATCACCGACCTCATCGTTGCGGTGGTCATAGCTGTCTCTATTGGTGTCGCAATCAGCTCTATCTAGCGACCCGCCTCATCCATGACACGGTGCCTTGCGCGCCGAAGCCTCATCTCCTTCCCAGAGCTCCGTGCTCCCCTCTAGATCCGTAAAGAGAAACGTGACAGTTTCCTGTCGGCAGATTCAATGCATCCTACTCTATCGGTAGCTTATCGCGAGGTAAAAGGAGTTGATTTACGATCCACTCTAACCGGGTTTTGTCTCACCACTCGTGTATCTTAGTGGAGAAAACGACGACGTTCAGTTCTTTTGACGTCCCCTTTGGTACAAGGCGGCTATGGTTGGCAGCCGTGGGTGGAGCTGATAATTTGAGCGGGCGCTATCCCGATGAGTAAGGACGAAATCACACGGCCTAGCCGAGCTCGGCGGGTCCGGCGGAGACATCCATTGCGGTCCACGATATTGGTGGGTCTGATCATGGTTCCCGTGATCTGCGGCCTCACCTTCGCTGCCGCGGCCTATGCCTCGACGACCGCCGCGCGTTTGCCGCCTGTGAGCTCCGAAGTGTTGGCGCGGATCGCGGCCGCGATGCTGCCCACCCCTCCGAGCCCGATCCCTCCGCCATCTGTGACCCCGCTTCCCACGTTCCGGCCCCCCGATACCGTGACGGCCGCTCCCCTTGCGCAACTCTCCTCTCCCCTGCCGAGCACGGTCACCCCCACCGCCTCGCCGTCCGAGACCGCTACTGAGAGCGCAACGCCTACGCGGACTGCGACGCCGACGGAAACCGGCACCGCCAGCGCCACACCGTCCCTCACTCCCACACCTTCTCCTACACATTCGACAACGCCAACCCCCACCCGAACACCGACTGCCTCCCGAACATCAACTGCGACCCTCCCCCCGCCTACCGCTCCCCCACCTACCCTCCCGCCTCCTACGGCAACCAGCGCGCCGCCGTCGACATCGACCTGGACCCCTTCTCCGCCCCCAAGCTCGACGCCAGATCCAAGCTGCAGTCCCTCCGGAAACAGTGAATATGAGAGCACTCTAGTGACCTTGATCAATACAGAGCGACAGAGCCAGGGACTGACTCCCTATAACTCTCAGGGGCAGCTCCAGGCCGCCGCCCGCGGCCACGGCGCGGATATGGCCTGCAACGACTTCTTCTCGCATACCGGCTCGGATGGCTCGAGCGTAAGGGATCGTGTGAGCGCGCAGGGCTACTCTTGGTCGTGGGTGGGCGAAAACATCTTCGCCGGCGGCAGCGCCTCGCCGCAATCTGCCTTTGATTGGTGGATGAACAGCGCTCCACACCGGGCCAACCTAATGCACACCAACTACACCGACATCGGCATCGGATACATCTACGAAGCGAGCAGCCAATACGGCGGCTATTTCACGGTCGTGTTCGCGCGGCCCTAGAACTAAACTCGGATTACGGCAAGCCCTCGGCGGGGGTTCTTGTCCAGTCTTCGCATGCTCCCGCGCTCCCTTGCTACCGCGCTCTTTTGCTCCCTCGCTCCTCGGCTCTTGACCGCCCCACCCACCATGCCATTAGCCCCCTGCTACAATGACTACCTATGCGGCAAGCGGTCTTCCTCAGCTCTCCGGGACTCTGGCAGCACGGTCATGGACCGCAGCACCCGATGAAACCGGAGCGGCTCAAACGAACTTTCGAGCTGCTAGATATGGCCCGCGTATTGCGAGCCGACAACGTCGAGGTCGTCGAGCCGCGCATGGCCACCGAAGATGAGCTGGCACTGTTCCATACCCCGGAGTACATCGAGATCACCCGCCAGCTGAGCCGCGGTGAGGGTAACTTACCGGCCGGGAAATACGGATACGGACCTGGCGATAACCCTATTTTCTTAGGGATGTACGACTCCGAAGGCCTCAAGGTGGGGAGCTCGCTCCAGGCCGCGCAGCTCCTGCACAGTAACCAGTGTGATGTGGCCTTCAGCTACGGCGGCGGGCTGCACCACGGTGGCCCAGATTTTGCTTCGGGCTTCTGCGTGTTCAACGACTGTGCAGTCGCCATCCAGTGGCTGCTCGACCAAGGCCTGCGCGTAGCCTATGTTGACATTGATGTTCACCACGGGGACGGCGTGCAGAACGCCTTCTACGAGACGGATCGGGTGCTGACCATCTCGCTGCACCAGGATGGGCGCACGCTTTTCCCTGGAACAGGCTTCACAAATGAGATCGGAAAGGGAGACGGCGCGGGCTATTGCGTCAATGTGCCGCTGCCACCACTGACCTTCGATGAAGCCTATTTGCGCGTATTCAGAGAAATCGTCCCGCCGCTTGTAAAGCGTTTTGAGCCCGATATCGTGGTGTCGCAGTTGGGAGTCGACACGCATTACACCGACCCACTGGCCAGCCTGGCGCTGACCATGGATGCTCACCAGGCGCTCTATGAGTCGCTCGACCGACTCGCTCCGCGCTGGCTTGCCCTGGGCGGGGGCGGCTATGCGGTCGAGTTGGTCCCACGCTCGTGGGCATTGGCCTTCGGCGTAATGTCCGGTCAGGAATTGCCGAAGAGCCTGCCCAAGAAGTACCGCGATAAGTACGGTGGGAAGATGCTGCGCGATCAGCAGGGCCCGGATCTCAGCGACCCCATCCGTTTCCGCGTCGAGGCAGCTGTGGACGATGTGATCGCCAGGGTCAAGCGAGTGCACAAGATCAAATAGGCGCAGGCGTTCGATTCAGGGTAGTGGCGCAACGCTTGCATGAGGGACAGCTGCGGGGGAATCGTCCCCTTGCCTTTTCGCGATTCCCAACGGCCCGAACGCGCAACCATGGACCCAAATAGAGCCGGCGGGGCATTGTAACCCCCGCCGGAATTCCGCGTTCATGCCCCAGGCGCGACTCGAACGCACAACCTAGGCTTTAGGAGAGCCTTGCTCTATCCAATTGAGCTACTGGGGCCCGACCCCACGCGCTAACGCAGGATAAGCCGCATTATATCGTCATGCGCGTTTTGGCGGCTTTATCTTAAACAAATAGGGCAGGGTTGCCCCCGCCCGCAGGTCTTGGTGCGTTAGACGAAATGACCTAGAGATCTTTGACGGAGATTACGTAAGGAGTGACCTGCTTCTGCCGCCCAGGAAGCCTCACTGACCTCAGTTTCTTGGCCTTAACCCCCTTCAACTCCTTGTAGGTTTCTGAGCTAAACAGGATCTGGCCTCGTTTGGCCCTATCATGCAGCCGCTTGGCCACGTTCACGACGTCGCCCACCACCGTGTAATCCATCACCTGCGAGGACCCGATATTCCCTACGATGGCCTCACCCGAATGCAGCCCGACCCCCAGACCCAGTCCTTTTAGATCGATGTCGGGGTCTTCTCGAATTTGCTCAAACAATTGTTGCATCTCGACCGCGGTTGCTATTGCCCGCTGCGCGTCGTCGTCGCCCGCAACCGGCGCGCCATAAAAAGCCATCAGCCCGTCACCGAGATACTTGTCGAAAGTCCCTTTGTGGGCAAATATCACTCTGCTCAGTCCCTCAAATACATGATTGAGGGTGCGAATGACCTCGGGACCCGTGTGCTGCTCGGTGTATCTCACAAAGTTGCGGATATCGGCGAATAACACCGTGACGGGCCGGGTTTCGCCATAAAGCTTAAAGTACCGCTCCGGATCGGTGAGGATGACATCTGCCACATCTTCAGCCACATACCGGTCGAGCACTTCTCGCAGTAACTCGTTTCTGGATTCGACCTCGTCGTGGAGGCGCTTGATACGCAGTAGTGAACGCACTCTGGCCAGGAGCACGATCGAGCTGTACGGCTTGGTGATGAAGTCGTCCGCTCCAACTTCGAAGGCGTTGAGTTTCTCGTCTTCACTGTCTAAGGCGGTAATGATCACCACCGGAACGAAGCGGGTAGCGGCGGTGGCCTTGAGCCGACGGCAGAGCTCCAGCCCGTCCATCTTCGGCATTTGCACATCGATCAGCGCCAGGTCCGGCGAGAAGCTCAACGCCTGTGTTAGCGCTTCTTCGCCATTTGAGGCGGTAAAGACCTGGCATCCGGAAGATGTCAGATAAGCCTGGAGCAAATCTCGGTTTAGCCAGTCGTCGTCCGCCACGAGGATGCGCGGCTTCCGGTCAAAGACCGATGAGAGATCCATTGCTGGATCGGTGGAGACCTTTGGCAAAGCCACGCCCTTGGCCCGATCACCTGGCTCCTTCCTCGAAGGAGCCTCTTCCGCCAGGTCCAATGAAGGCTTTAGCGCAGGCACTTCATTCGTTTTCGGCATCGATCTATTTATTATCTCCGGTCGCGATGGCGGTCTTTACTTCGCCAATCGCCTGTGTAACCTTGATTTCACGGGGGCAGGCGATCGTGCAGTTGAAAATCGTCCGACAGCGCCAGACACCATCCTTCTCGGCCAAGATCTTCAGACGCTCATCCGCCGCCGTGTCCCGGCTGTCAAAAATGAAGCGGTGCGCCTGGACGATGGCGGCCGGGCCCACATATTCGTCGTCCGCCCAAAAAGAGGGGCACGAAGTGGTGCAGGCTGCGCATAAAATGCATTTTGTCGTATCGTCGAAGCGTTGGCGCTGCTCCGCGCTCTGAAGCCGTTCCCCCTCGGGCTCCTGCTCCTCACTGACAAAATACGGCATGACGGAGCGGTAGTGCTCCCAGAACGGCTCCATGTCAACGACAAGGTCTTTCTCGACCGGCAAGCCCAGGATCGGTTCGATCGTGATTTTGCGTCCAACATCCCTGACCAAGACCTTGCAGGCCAGCCGGTTCACGCCATTGATCCGCACTGCATCGGAACCGCAAACCCCGTGTGCACACGAGCGGCGGTATGCCAGGCTTCCATCCTGGTACCACTTGACCTGATTCAGCAGATCGAGCACCTGATCGTTGGGTTCCGCCTCTACCGAGTAGCTCTCGTAGTGAGCTTTTTCGTCTATTTCTGGATTGTAGCGGCGAATCCGGAGCTCTACCTCCATGAAGATTCTCCTGCTTTCGTCTTGCTACGCTTGGACACCGCTGTATGCAGGATTCGCTCTGCTGCCTAGTAGACGCGCTCTATCGGCTTCCACTTAGTTATCGTAGCGGGTTTGTAGCGCAGCGTTACCCCGCTCTCGTCCTGGTAGGCCATGGTGTGTTTGAGCCAATTCTGGTCATCTCGCTTCGGATAATCTTCCCGTGCATGCGCTCCGCGGCTCTCTGTACGCTGCAAGGCGGAGACCGCTGTCACTTCGGCCACGTCGAGCAGGCAGCCAAGCTCCCAGGCCTCTAATTGGTCAGTGTTGAAGACGTTGCCCGGGTCATCGACTCTAATCTTAAGATAACGCTCCTTGAGCTCCTGGATCTTTTCAACCGACTGAGACATGCCTTCCTTCGTTCGGAAGACGCTCACATGATCAAACATGACTTCTTGCATCTCCTTGCGGAGGGTGGCGGCTTTTTCGGAGCCCTCACCTCCTCGAAGGTCCTCCAGTTGCTTGCGAACCATAGCTTCGGCATCGGAGGGCAAGGGAAGGAAATCCGCACCTTTCGTGTACTCGGCCGCCCGCGTTCCGCACTCTCTCCCGAACACAATAATGTCTAATAGCGAGTTTGTTCCCAGGCGATTGGCGCCATGCACTGACACGCAAGCCACTTCGCCCGCGGCATAGAAGCCGGGGATAATCGTATTCTGTTCGTCTCTTATGACCTCTCCGCGAAGGGTGGTCGGAATGCCTCCCATGGCATAGTGTGCAGTGGGCTGCACCGGCATAGGTTCTATGATCGGATCCACCGCCATGTAGGTGCGCGCAAAGTCAATGATGTCCGGAAGTTTGGCCAAGATCTCCTCGCCGGTCACGATATAAGGAGAGCCATCCGGCCGAGTGCGCCCATCGATCTCTGCATATTTGTTGACGGTGTCCGGCCGCACATCCAGATACAAGTAGCGCCCGCCATTGATGCCGCGCCCATCGCGCATCTCCAGATACATGGCCCGGCTAACTACATCGCGCGAGGCGAGATCCTTGATCGTCGGCGCGTAGCGTTCCATGAATCGCTCGCCATCATTGTTGAGGAGAACCCCACCCTCGCCGCGCACGCCCTCCGTGATCAAGATTCCCATCCTGTAAATCCCGGTGGGATGGAACTGGAAGAATTCCATGTCTTCCGCGGGAAGCCCTCTTCGAAGCGTCATAGCCACGCCGTCGCCGGTATAGGAATGGGCATTGGATGTGATTTCCCACACGCGCCCCCATCCTCCGGTTGTAAAGATCACGGCCTTGGAGTGGAAAACATGTAGCTCACCCGTAGCTAGCTCTACCGCCACGACGCCAGCAACGCCTTCGTCTCCTACTAGCACATCCATGACCTGAAATTCGTCCATGAATACCACATCATGCTTCACGCATTGTTGGTAGAGGGTCTGCAGAATCATGTGGCCTGTACGATCAGCGGCGTAGGCGGCTCGACGCACCGGTTTGCCCGAGTCATTGTTGGTGTGGCCACCGAAGTAGCGCTGTGCGATCTTGCCCTCCGGCGTGCGGCTGAACGGAAGGCCCATGTGCTCCAGTTCGAACACGGTGGCCACCGCCTCCTCGCACATGAACTGGATGGCGTCCTGATCGCCCAGGAAATCGCTTCCCTTAATCGTGTCGTAGGTATGCCACTCTGGGCGGTCCTGCTCCTCGCTGCCGAGCGCGGCTCCGACTCCGCCCTGAGCTGCTCCGGTGTGCGAGCGGACCGGATGCAGCTTGGTGAGCACCGCCGTATCCGCTCCTTTGGAGGCATAAAGGGCGGCCATCAACCCCGCCCCACCTCCACCCACAATAAGAACTTCGTGTTGATGTTCAGTCGCCACTTAAGAATGCCTCCCAAAAACGTGTGTTATGTGCATTTTGAGTATCTGATCCATATTCGGGAGGATTGGGACCAATTTGTGGGCCTATTGTGAGGATCAAGCAGCACGCACACCGCCAAAAAGGGCGACTGCGCCGATGGCCGTCCAAACGACCCACAATCCAAGGATGCCCCAATTCAGCCGGTTCCGCCAAGCCGGCGAATGAACATAGTCCCGCATGACCCCACGCAGACCATTCATGCCATGAGCAAACGCAAAGGCCAGCAGCGCCAGGTCAAACGCGCGCCATCCCACGCTTGCCCAACGCAGCGCTACATAGTTCAAATCGATTTGATGGACACCGAACAGGACATCGACCAGCAGAACGTGAATCCAAACCAGCGGTATAAGCAGGATCGCCGACCAACGCATGAAGAGCCACATCCAGGTCTCGAAATTGCGCTGACGGCGGCTGAATAGGGCGCTAAAAGCACCCAGCCTGATCAGCACGGCCAGAGCAACCACCAAGGTCAATGTAATCGCGATAAGTGCCCAGCCAGGCAGGGTCACGCTTATCGTGTCCTCGGGAGGACAGCGACAGAAGTTGTTTAGATAGATGGAGCGCCCCATGAAGAACACCGCCGGAGTGGCCAGCAGAAGCGTGATCGTCGCCACCAGCCAAAATGCCGTACGCTGCCGCCGCTCCTGCCACCATTTCGGGAAGAAATCAGACAACGCGATCCGGATACCGTTCGCGCCGTGGATGATGACCGCCACAACCAGCACTATCTCGCCCAGCATCATGCCGGTGGTGCGGTACAGGTCGATGCCCTCTTGGTATAAGCTGGGGATGAAATAGACGATTGAAGTATCGAGAATGTGTACTATGAGGAAGAGAAGCGTACCGAGGCCGCTGAGCCGGTGCCCATAATAGGAGAGTTGGTGCTCGCCTCCCCTATACCGCAGGGCTCCTTGGACGGTTTGGCTCAACGTCGTCATTCAGCGATCCGCCTCCCCCGCGAGGAGGGCGATTCTACCATAGGGGCCCTTTGCAGCCCCTTGACCAGCCTTCCCTTTGACCACATGGTCATATTAGAGCGGATCACATTTCAGCGGGAGTGAAAATGTCACTCCAACGGCCTCCATTCTTCCCCTTCCTGGGTGGGCACAGGTACGGCTTGGTTGCGTGAAGTGCTTCGCATCCAGGCCGACCAGAGCAGGGCCGGAATCAGACTGGCCGCGGCCATCCACCACATCAACCCGCCCAGGCCGACCGGTGTGACGTCCAGCAGCCATCCCCCGATCGCTGCGCCGATCGCACTGCCCAGCGTGAAAACTGCGATCTCCACTGCGAACACGCGCCCTTGGTAATTCTCGGGCACAAGCTGGTATAGCAGTTGAGTGGTAAAGACCCATATCGCGCCCACCGCGAACGTGCGAAGGAACATGCCCAGCAACACCGTCTCGAAGCTCGTGAGCTGCGCGGAGATGACCAGCCCCAGCGCGGCGAGTAGATACATTGGGGGCAAGATCCGTCGCAGAGCGCGCTCACGGTCTCCAGTGATCCGCCGGGATAGAATGGGGCCGACACCGGTGCCGAGGCCGACGACGGCGAACAGGATCCCCAGGCTTGTGGCTCCGCCCTCGCCAATCACAAAGATCGTGTCTGAGATCCGAACCATCACGACGTTGATGGCTCCCCCCGCGATCAAGAGCCCCAGCGCGGCCTTGTGGAGTGTGATGAACAGGATGTCCACTTCGCGCTTCAGATATCGAAAGCCATCCAAATACTCGCCTACTATCGCACGCATATCGGTTTCCTGTCCGATGGCCAGTTTCTGATAGCGAACCCCGCTGATCAGCACGGCGGAAATAACAAAGGTCAGGCCGTCCACGGCGAACGCCTGATAGATGCCCCACTGGCCCGCTGCAAAACCCCCTAGCGCCGAACCCACGGCCAGCATCACGGACCATGTGGTTGAGCTCAGCGCGTTGGCGGCACCGAGCTCGCGTCTAGAAACAATGTCCGCCAGGATCGCGGTCCGGGTGGGGAAGAAGATTCCACTGATGGCCATGAGTAGCGCAGTCAACGCGTAAAGGAGCCAGACCTGCTCCGGACCGCGCACAAGCAGGAATCCAAAAGCCACAATGGCGCGAGTGATATCGGTAAGGATCAGCAGCCGCTTCCGGCTGTAGCGGTCGGCGGCCACACCGCCCACTTGAGTACCGACGAACTGCGCCAGCATCCGAATGACGAACAGTCCGCCGACCGCGAGACCTGATTGTGTCAGCTGCGCGATTAGCGCCGCGGAGCCAATGAGGCTAAACCAGTCCCCAAACAGGCTGATGATCTGGCCCGACCAGAGATAACGGAAGTCGACGTTGGCGCGGATGAGCTGCAGGTATCCGACGGGTCGACTCTGCTCTCGAGCCGCGTCGCTCTGCCTCGAATCCAAACTAGTCTCCGACCTCGAGCTCGTCTTCGGCAATCACTTTGGGCTGTCCCATCGCGGCAAGCTTCCGTATGTGTTCTATGGTTTGACCCTCAAAGCCGATTACCTCCAGCCAGTGAGCCCAACGCTGTGAGGGAATTCTTCGACCGGGCGTGCGGGCCTCCGCCCGATAGTTCTGCCGGTAGATTGAGTTGTCCTTGTACCGTTTCACCACCGCTCGAGTGGCATTCAGAGCGTCCTTTCCTGTCACCGTCGCCAGCCAATTCGACAGTTGCCGAATCTTCGTACGCTCGTGCTCCCGAAGCAGGTCGATCTCCACACTGGCTCCGACGACGTACGCCAGAACCTCCATATAGTTCGTCGAATCTCCAATCCACCTCCTGGAGAGGGAAGGCCGGAACCCGCCGCTGGGCCAGAATTCTGGGTCGCCGAGCTCTCGCTGCAGGACATGTACCATTTCATGGGCGATGAGCGCTACCCGCGCGGGCGACCTAGTCTGCCCCGCATCGCGGTAGCTTGTATCGAGCACGATCATGCGCCGCCAAGGAGTCGCTCCGCTCCCGCGCGTAGGCAGGTAAACCACCCGCACGTTAAAGGCCTGGATGAGGCGGGCCACATCGCTGCCAGCGGGAGAGACTGGTTTGCCGCTGCTCTGTTGAGCGCTCATCGCTTCCAGGCTCGGCGTGAGTGGACCGATCTCTCCGGGGCGCTGGGTGGCCAGCCGGATGCCGGCAATCGAGCTCAAGAGCGAGATGATGCTTCTCTTCTCCTCCAGACACATCGGCCCGACTTCTCAGGAAGTCGGGCCGATGAAATTACGCAGCCTGCCCTCTAGGCTTCGGCGGTGCCTTCCAAATAAGCTTGCCCCAATAGGTGGCCTTCCACAGCCAGCGCGTAGGCCGTGGTCAGGAACACTCCCACCAGGCAGAGGATACTGCCCAGCGAAGCGATGAAGCCGGCCACGATATATCCGAGCAGCACGATCAAATAGGCGCCGGGTGCATTGCTCACTAACTTCCAAAGTTCTCCGAAATTCAGCGCATCTCCGAGGCCGTCGGTCGACGCCAGCCGGCCGTAAGATGCGGGAAGAGCGAACATCAACGCGATGCCATAGATGAACGTGAAGCCGACGATACAAAACGTTACGAGGCTGATTATGACCGCGGCTGCGTCCCCATCGGCAGAACCGGCAATAGCCCAGAAGATGCCAACTGGGATCCACACTAATAGCAGGGGAATTGAGAAGACCAGGGCTGCCACCCAGGCCTTGAAACCCAAAGTCAGCAAGCCGCCAAAATCGCTCCAATCGGCCAGCACTTGCTCCTCCCCGTTGATCACCCTCCGACCGATCTCGATCGACCACCCTAGCAGTGCAAACCAGCCGATGATGGGAATGATGCTGATCAGCGCCGCAATCACGATTTTCTCTATCCACTTTTCGTCCTTAAACGGAAACGAAAACGCCAATCCGAGATCCATTGATCCTCTCCTTTTACGCGCCCCCGACTGCGCTCGTGAGGCCTCATTCTAACTCACTCCCCATATATTCGAATCTATCCGCCAGGCTCTGGAGTAGAGCCCGGCAGAGTATGGTACTCTAGTACTAGTCTCGCTTTGAAGGGGTCAAGAGGAGGGCGTGAAGGTCCCCCTGTGGAGTCCAGCCGGCGCCCTGTCGCTTGCTGGGCTTTTAATTTTCCTCGTCTTGCCTCTCGCTTCCTCGGCCGAGGGTCCTCAAGAAACGCCTGCAATCTCGCCGGCTATCCCGACCCTGTCATCTGCCGCCGCGAATCCATCGGAGACGGCCCTTGTGGAGAGCCTCACCCCCACAGCAGCGGAGACTCCAACTCCTACAGAGAGCCTTGTTTCCACTCCGACGGAGACTTCAATCCCGGCGAGTAGCCCATCTCCAACATCATCAGTGACCACCACCCCAACGACCTCTGCGACGACTCCGGTCCCGACGGCCTCAGCTACTGCGACCCTGACACCTCCGTCTGTAAGCGCAAGTCCCTCGAGTTCGCCGTCGTCGTCCCCTACCGTATCCTCGTCCCTCACCGCTGAATTGACCCCTTCAGTGACACCGTCAGTCTCAACCACTCCGCCCAGCTTGACCCCTACCGCGGGCGCCTCACCCCTCCCTCCCCCCACTGCCTATCCTCCTCGGTCCGTTCTTATCAATGAGCTGGCATGGGCAGGTACGGTGGCCTCGTCATCCGACGAGTGGATTGAGCTTCAGAACCAGACCGCCTCCGCCATCGACCTTGACGGATGGCGTCTCACCGACGGCGGCGATATCAACGTAGTACTCGGCGGGACGATCCCGCCGTTCAGCTACTTCCTGTTGGAACGTACGGACGACACAACCATCGTGGACATCTCCGCGGATCAAATCTACACGGGCTCACTGGCTAACGGCGGCGAGCGTGTGGAATTGCTGGACCCATCGGGAGCTGTGGTGGATACGGCAAATGCAGACGGTGGCGGATGGCCGGCCGGTGACGCGGGCTCGAGCAGGAGCATGGAGCGTCGAGGGGGGACCGATATCGCGGGCAACTGGGGTACTTTCACCGGAATCGGGGGTGTCGGCCACGACGTTACGGGCAACCCCATTGCGGGTACTCCCCGCCGGCTGAACTCCATCCTCATTGCGACGGCGACCCCTACTGCGTTCATCGAACCCACTGACATTCCACCCCAGGCAGTACTGATCAACGAGATCGCGTGGTCCGGCACAACGGCCTCCCCCAGCGACGAATGGATCGAGCTTCACAACCCAGGAGCCCTCAATATCCCGCTGACAGGCTGGGTTCTGACGGATGGGGCCGACATCTCGATCTCGCTGTCAGGCACGCTCCCCGCATACAGCTTCTATCTGCTTGAGCGGACGGACGACTCAACGGTCTCGGACATTGCCGCGGACGGAATCTACACCGGCTCGCTGAGGGATGCCGGGGAGGTGCTGCAGCTCCTCGGACCTGCGGGCGAGCTGGTGGACTCGGCGAATTCCTCGGGGGGCGGTTGGCCAGCCGGTCGCTCCTCGCCGAAGGCCAGCATGGAACGCCGCGGCGGCGGTGACTCACCTGGGAATTGGGGAAGTTACACCGGCTATAACGGAAATGGCCTGGATGCCTCAGGGGATCCAATCCGCGGGACACCGCGGCGGACGAACTCCCTGTTCTTCCCCACCCCGACCCCCACCGGTATCCCCAGCAGGGTGGTGATCAACGAGGTGCTGATCCGGCCACGGCACGATTGGGAGGGCACCGGCGGGGTCACAACGGGAGATGAATTTATCGAGCTCTACAACGCCGGCCCACTTCCGGTCTTCTTAAAGGGCTGGTGGCTCGATGATGTGGCCAGCGGCGGCTCCAAGCCGTACGATTTGCCGGGCGTGACCCTCTCCCCCAGGGGCTACGCAGTATTCTTCCGCACGAAGAGCAAGATTGCCTTGAACGATAGCGGTGACACCGTCCGCCTGTTGGCGCCTGACGGACGAACGATCGATCAGATCAGCTATCTCAGGATCCGCGCTGCCAACCTCTCGTACGGACGACTGCCCGATGGGTCGGATAACATGCGATACGGTCTCTGGCCCACGCCAAGAATGCCCAACCTGCTCTTCGAAGAGCCGGCGCCTCGCTTGGTGTCGCGCTTCTACTTTGGCCTTCCCTGCACCGGGCAATCCCTGACGCTTCTTACCCGAGCCACTCGTTTTCCCGCGCAGGCGGCGTGGTTGCGAGAACTGTATTTCGTTGGATGCGAGATTCGGGGTCTAGCGATCGGCGAGGGCGCGTAGCAGGCGTCGGAACGCCGAGGGTCCTCTCAGGGAGTACTTGGCCGCCGAGCGGCGATCCACTCCGATCCGGATTGACCAGGCTCCATCCGGCATCACTTCAAACATCTCCTCGTCTGTAACGTCATCTCCGGTTGCGAGGATGAAGTCGTAAATTGAGTCGCCATCGAGCCAAATGCGGGCCGCACGGCCCTTGCCAATTCCGCTCTCTTTCACCTCAACCACCTTGCTGCCCTGCATGATCACCAGGGGAGTGTTTGCTACCACTCCTTCCAGGTTTTCCATGAGCTGCTTCGCGCGCAGCTCGCCTAGTTCCGGCTCGGCGCGTCGGTAATGCCAGGCCATCGAGGCGGTCTTCTCTTCCAGCATCGAGCCCGGAGTACGGTCGACGTAGAGCTCAAGCAGGGGCCGAAGTTCGCCCTTCCAACCGTCGGCGGCCTCGGTGGTTTGCACACTCCACTTCGTGTCAGCCGCGCGCCGGATCTGGGCTCCATGTTCCGCCACAAGGTTTGCCCCGGTTCCCCCCAACCAATCCTGAAGCGTTTCGCGGTCCCTGCCACTGATAACCACCACGGTGTTCTTCTTATCCTCCACCAGGCGCTTGAGCAGTATCAGCAACTCCTCGTCCGGGGCGGCCTGCTCGGGCCGAGCGGCGAAGGGAACCATCGTTCCATCGTAGTCCAGCAGCAGGAGCCGCTGCCTGGTCGACCGGTAGGCTTGGAGCAGAAGCTCGATGCCGGCCGTGTCGAGTCGCACCTGGACCTGCTGCTTGGCGGGTGCGATTTCGGGATCCAGTTCACCCAAGAAATCCTCCGCCCAACGCACCACATCGTACCGGCGCAGGCGTGCAAGCATGGGCGAATTCCTGGCCACCTGCTCGCTCTCTGACATCGTCAGAGCATGCAGCAGAGCTTTGCTGATTTCCTCCGTATCGTGCGGGTTCACGATCAGGGCTTCGCCCAACTCCTCGGCCGCACCGGCCGTCTCACTAAGGATCAGCACTCCGGTGCCATCCGGATGCGCTGCGAGATATTCTTTGGCGACCAGGTTCATGCCATCGCGAAGCGGCGTGACCAGCGCCACATCTGCCGCGGCGTACAACGCGACGAGTCGGTCGAACGGCAGAAAACGATACATGTACCAGATGGGTACCCATCCCGGCTTGCCGTAGCGGCCATTGATGCGGCCGACCGCTTCGTCGACCTCTTTCTTGAGCGCCTGATATTCCGGAACCCCGGTTCTCGAAGGAACCGCAAGCGAGATCAGCGTCACACGGCGGTGCCAATCTGGGTTACCACTCAGAAAGTGGTCGAAGGATTCCAATCGTTCCACGATGCCCTTCGTGAAGTCCAGGCGATCCACTGTCAGTACGATCTTGCGGTCCTGCGTTTCCTCCTGTAAATCCGCCAGCTCTTCACGGACTGCTTCAGTTTGCATGGCAGACTCAAATCCGTTCACGTCGACCCCGATCGGGAAGGTGTCAACGCTTACCGCTCGATCGCCGACAATCACTCGGCCAAATTCTTGCTCCAGCCCCAGGAGTCGCAGCAGGCTGCTCAGGAAATGGCGCGCATAGCCATGACTGTGAAAACCGATCAGATCGGCGCCGAGCAAACCCTGCAAGATTTCCTCGCGCCAGGGCAGCATGCGGAATAGCTCCGATGAGGGAAACGGGATGTGCAGGAAGAAGCCGATCTTCGCTTCGGGCAGCGCCTCACGCACAAGCTCCGGCAACATCATCAGGTGGTAATCGTGTATCCACAGCAGGTCTCCCGGATTTGCGAACTCGAGGATCTTGTCACGAAACCGGGCGTTGATCTCCTTGTAAGCGCTCCACTCTCGGGATTCGTAGTGGGCATTTTGGGGGAAATAGTGAAACAGTGGCCAGATGGTGCCGTTCGAAAATCCCTCATAGTAGAGGTCGAAATCGGAGGGTGGTAGGAAGAGCGGCACGCTGCCATATTCCTTGACCAAGTGTCTCTCAATGCTCTGGCGATCCTTCTCGTCCCAGACCTGGACACCTGGCCATCCCAGCCAGAGCATTTCCCGCTGCTTCCTTACGGACTGCAAGCTCGTCGCCAGGCCCCCCGCGGCGGGATGATAGTTGAACCCGCTCTTGGTCCGTTCGACTTCAACCGGCAGTCGGTTTGAAACTACGATCAGTTTGGATTCTTTTGCCAAGATCGATCTTCTCAGTCCCAGCTAGCACTCACAGCCATCGCCGAACACTTCGCTTGTATTCCAGGTATTCGTCTCCAATTTGCTGCTCCAAGTAGCGCTCTTCGCGGCGGACGATCCTAATATCAATGTAAACCATGAGCGGGACAAGCGCGAGGATGATCCACAGATTGTTCAGCAGAAGTGCAACACCCAGATCGAAAATCGCAAATGACAAATAGAGCGGGTTCCGCGTTCGGGCAAAGGGTCCATCCGTGACGATCGCCTGGGTGGGTTCGCGCGGATCGGGTTGTTCGCCGGCGCGCAGCATGGTTCTAAACGCCCAGATGGCAAAGGCTCCGCTGCCTAGGGCCGCTAGCAGGCCGAGAACGTCGCCGATCTTGGCCTCTGCGAAGATCGCAAGCGGCCACAGGAGGTTCAGGACCACTCCGATCACCAGTGCGCCAAAAAAGACTAGCGGCGGGGGCACCTTCATTAATCTACCCTTTTCCGATTTCCGTGTTTGGGTCATCTCAAATCTCCGCGCGTGGCTGCGTCAGCAGCGATGCTCGTATATTACCAACCCTTGGCACGAAAGGCACCGTCGCGTTGCGAGTCTCCTCGTTGGCGGCCGATCCGTCTATGAGCTCTGTTTCGGGGAGAGCAGGAAGTCGAGCACGGTTCGTTCCTGTTGGGGTTCTTGGCCATCCCGTGACCGAAGAGTGGTTTCGTTCGATCGATGCCAACTGTAGAATCCCTATCGCGAGAAGCAATTGAACACCACCGAGTCGCGGCCACTATCCCGTATCTTTCTCTTGACATGCTTGGTGATCGTAATCGTTGGAGCCGCCCTATCCTTCACAAATTTGGGCCGGCAAAGCTTATGGCTCGACGAGGCCTACACCTGGTTCTTCGTGCGGTTGGATTGGCGTCGCGCAATCAATGCCGTCCAAATTGACGCGGTGAACCCCCCGTTCTACTACCTATTCGTAAAGGCCCTGACCCCCGGAGGGACACTGAGCGAGGCGGCCCTGCGGTCTCCCTCGGCCCTGGCGCAAGTTATCGGGATTGTAGCTGCCATCTTCCTCGGATATCGCCTGGGTGGAGAAGCGGGTGGCGCTGCCGCTGGAGTCCTTTGGGCCACACATCCGCTCATCGTGTGGGCCTCGCGCGACGCACGCCCATACGCGTTGGCGGCAGCCCTTGGGGCAGGAGCCGTCGGCGCCTTCGTCGCGCTCCATCGTTCGATGTCCTACCGCGCCTCTGCCCTAGCGATCGTGTTTCTCGCTCTCGGATTGATCACCCACTACTTCTTCTTCGTGCTCGCCGCTGCTTTGATACTTCTTGCTCTTATCGACATACGTCGTTCTCCCGCCTTCTTTCGGCGGTGGACTCTTCTCACTCTCGCCGCGATGATCCCCCTGGCGATTTGGCTGGCTTTCTACTTTTCACAAGGCTCTCCATCCCTTGGGATCGGGTGGATCCGGACGCCGCACCTTTTGGATTTGCCCTTGACTTTGTGGAATCTCGCATCGGGCTATGCCGGCGTCTTCGATATCGCTTCTTTGGCATTCGGACTGGTGTTGATTGTGGCGCTCGGCCTCGCCGTCTCCTTTGGAGATCGCTCGCAGGGGGTCAGGCTTGCACTTGCCGGGCTGCTGATACCGGTTGTTGCGGTGTGGGTGATCTCGCAGCGGCGGCCGGTCTACATGGACCGGTACTTCATCGTCCTGATGCCGCTCGTTGCAGGTATTGTTGCTCTGGGTGCCTCGGCGGCTGCCAAGCAACTCTCACGATCCTGGTCCCGCTGGGTGGCGGTCACCGTCTGCGCGCTAATCGCTTTGAGCGCCGGGTTCTCTGTCCACCAGGCATTGAAGTTTGAGAAGGAAGACTGGCGCGGGCTGACCGCCTTCTTGCAGTCCCGAAGCGCCACAGAATCTTCGTACTCCGTCTCGGAGCCTGAGATCACCTTGCCGCTTGGCTACTATGGTCTTGCCGACGTGAACGCCGAACTGCCGCCGCTCATCCCAGCCTGTGGATCTTCCTGCTGGTGGATTCTGCGCCAGCCGTATACCGCGACCCATGCGTTGACGCAGGCGGTGAAGGAGCCGGAGCGCGACCAGGCACCGGTGGTTCCCGAGCAATGCATTCGGAAAGGCGAATGGCGGAGTTCCAGCGGAGTACGCGCCTGGGAGATCCAGTGTCCGGCGAACGGCAGGTGAGACGAGTATCCATCGCTTCTGTACCGGCCGTCGCACCGGCCTTCGCCTTCGCGCTTCTCCTTACACGCCTTCTGGTACCAGAGCGGTCTATCGATGCCGTCGGGACTCGCGCAATCGTGGATGCATTCTTTGCTCTCGGCCTCGCCGGCTTGATTCTCTATTGCGGACGAGGCCTCGGGCGGTTTCTTCTCCGCCGAATCCACATCGTGACCGCCGACCCTCTTCTTGCCCTGATCTTCTCCCTCGCCCTTGGACTGGGCGTGCTCGCCTATGGCGTCCTTGCCCTCGGTCTGGCGGGCATGCTCTCTCCACCCACCGTGTTCCTATGGCTCGCAATCGCCGGATGGGTCGCCTGGCGCGAAACGGTATCGCAGGGCAGGGAGTGGGGTGACCCGTGGGACCCTTTTCGCTCGCTCCATCCGGCACTCAAGGCCGGTCTTGCGGCCGCGATCGCCATCTTCGGGATGAGCCTTGTTCAAGCGTTGGTTCCGGTATGGGACTACGACGGCTTGATGTACCACCTGCAGGCCCCTGCCTTGTTCCTGCGCTCTGGCAAACTCATGCTCCTCCCAGATTTGTGGCAGGCTAATGGTCCGCTCCTGACCGAAATGCTTTACCTAGTCGGGCTGGCGGCCGAGAGCGCAGTTTTTAGCAAAGTCATCCACCTGTCTTTAGCCGCAATCCTGCTTCTCTCAACTTTCGCTGTCGCTCGGCGGCATCTGGGCGATCGCGCCGGTTGGCTCGCAGGCGGGATACTCCTTGGGGTCCCCATCTTCCCGGTCTGGGGAAGCCTCGCCTATACCGATATGGCCTGGGCGTTGTTCGAGTTCCTTGCCGTGGCCGCATTCCTGGAATGGCGCAGATCGCCGGGCCGGAAGTGGATCGTCGTAAGCGGCGCCTTAGCGGGATTCGCTATGGGGTCCAAGTACACTGGCTTGACTCTATTCCCCATTCTTCTTCTAGCCTTCCTTGTTGAGCGCTCTTCTGGAACTTCCTCCACCCGGCTCCGGAACGGTGTCATGTTTGGTGGTGCAGCGCTTATAGTCGCTGCACCCTGGTACCTGAAGAACATGCTGTGGGCCGGTAACCCTGTTTACCCGTTCCTTATCGGAGGTCCGGATTGGCCTGCGGAACGTGTAGCCATGCTGATGGCCTACATGCGGTCATTCGGCGTTGGGCACTCCCTGGTCGACACTTTGCTCCTACCGCTTCGTCTCTACACCCAGCGGGCAGCCTTCGGGACCTTCATGAGCAGGATCGACATACCGAACCTGCTCTTCTTGCTCGCTCTCGGGTTTCCGTTTCTTAGACGCGATCACCCGCTTCGTCCTCTAGGCTGGATGGCACTCTTGCGGTTTTTGCTGTGGGCGGCCGGCACCCAACAGACCCGCTTCCTTCTCCCCCTCTACCCTGTCCTGAGCCTCATGGCAGCCAGCGTTCTCGACTCTTGGCTGGCTCGTACTGGGCCGGCGAGGAATTGGTCCAGAATCATCGTGCCCGGCATCGTCGCAGGGCTAGTGGGTGTCACGCTGGCTTACCAGGTCATCTACCTCGCTGACTCGCGGCCGATCCCAGTGGTGCTTGGGCGCGAATCCAAGGATTCCTTCCTCGAGCGGTCAGTATATGACTTCCCAGCCATGCGCTACATTCGCTCATCCCTTAATCCAACAGACCGCGTCTACATGGCCTGGGACGGCCAGAGCTACTATTGCGACGACCGCTGCCTGCCGGATGCCGAGCAGTCCCAGTGGGCGCAGCTCGTAAGGGCTAATCCAACCATCGAGGGGGTTACAGCGAAACTTCGAGAGGCAGGTGTCACCCATGTGCTCGTCGACCTGGAGGGAATGAACTTCCTGCTGCAGCACGACCCGACAGGGCTTCATGCAACCAGCGCCGCATTCCTTCTTGAGGAGTACCAGCGCACATGTCTGGAACCGATCCTGACAACCTCCAGCACGATACTTATGAGATTGTCCTGCAATTGATCGAGCTAAGAAGTACAAGCTCGAACGGTTCAGAC
>BTQZ01000027.1:0-34765 GCA_036986135.1 Anaerolineae bacterium
GGCTTCAGGGAAGTCCATCGATGGAAGATCCTGGGCTCCTCGGCCTTGGGACAACCGACCGAGTCCTTCTGAATCGCCATCTCCTGATGAATGAAAGAATCTATGTGGACCAAGCCAGAATCAGGTTCATCGTCGGCGCTCGGGAGGGCGGCTTCCCCGTTATCGAGGGCCCGGATCCTGAGCCAGACGAGACAAACGTCGGTAACATCACTAACCCCATTACGATCTCATCCGACGCGATCCGGCGCGCTTGGAATAGGTGTCGGCTCGAGTGGCGGGATAAGGATCCTGCTGTAACCGGCTTGATTGCCCTCAATATCAACCGCTTCGTGGACGGGAATCGCACACCGGAAATCAGCATACTGGGGTTTGCTGGAAGGCCTGACCCGAATGATCTAGGACAACAACTGCTCGAAGGCGTCGCCTCGGTGATAGACCGCACGTATTTCGTACCCCAACCGGCTACAGGTATCGCTCCTGATCCCAACGAAAAATGGCTGGGGCACGAATTGGGCCATGCTCTGTCACTCGTGCACATACTTCCGGGCAACAATCTGATGGACAATGTAAACGCGGCTGAAATCATGCTGAGAGACGCGACGAAGGGTGATCCGCCGCCTGACCAGGTTGGAATCATCCGGTCCCAGGCATTGCTGATTCCCGATGTCGTCACCAATCCGACGCTGCCCCCGCTGGGAAACACGTTGCCGGATGTCCTGGACGATACGCCCCCCGAGGAGATGTTCGTCGACATCGATACGGTGGGGCTTGCGGTCGACCAAGAAGAAGCGACGACCCACCTGGTTGCTTCTACCTTCGGCCTATTTCCCGAAAACATCTCGGGGTTGAACTATTTCTTCGCGGTCGATCTCGACAATAATCCGGCCACCGGCGGGTCACCCGGCGAAATCGGTGTTCCGACCACCACGCAAGGAGTAGAGTTGGTCGGTATCGTTCAGGTGGACGTGAGTATGGGCGTCGCCCAGGGAATCCCAACCGTTTTGAAGTTTCAGAACGGGCAGTTTGTCCAGATCATGGACCCGAGCATCCGGGCAACAATCGGGACGTTCGATATTATCGATGGCAGCGCAACCCAGGATGGGTCGGAGCCTGAACTCATTCCCACTGGCCAGATCCTCCAACTGATCCTTTCCAATGCCGTACGGGGGCCGATCGCAGAGGATGTTCGCCTTATTGCCGTTACCGAAAACCCAAACACGGCAACCGTCGATAGCGTTGAAGGGTCTATCACGCTAACCCCACCGACTTTCCCCGCCTGTCAGGTGAGTCCATCTGCTGCGCTTCGTGGTTCAGCCGTGACGGTCACAGCCGACACTCTTCCGGAGAGCAGCGCCGTCGAGGTTCTTCTGGGCACCGAGCAGGTGGCGACCGGTTCCACCGACAGCGCAGGGAATGCCAATATTGACTTTGCGATCCCATTGGACGCCGAATCCGGAACTCGACAAATTCTCGTGCACGCCTTGGGAACGGCTGTGGCCGCTGACTGTGTATTGCAGCTGTCCGCTTTTCCAGACTTCGATGTGCCGCCCTCACCACCAAGCGGGAGCATCTTTACAGTAGAAGTCGGTCAAACAGTGACGTTTCCCATCCAGGCATCAGATGCCGACGTAAGTGATGTGGTGCCCCTGGGTGTAATCGGTCTTCCCGCAGGAGCGAGCTTCCCAATACCGGCGCCATCCAATCCAACTGCTACAACCTTCTCCTGGACCCCCACAGTCGAGCAGATCGGCAGTCAGGTAGTCGTCTTCACTGCCGTCGACAGTGCAGGGCTGTCTGCCACGCCGCACTCGATTGGTCTAAATGTGCCGACAAGAATAGTTGACATCGACATCAAGCCTGGCAGCGACCCCAACAGCATCAACTGCAACAACGACAAGCAGTTTGTCTCTGTAGCCATCCTGACCACCGAGGATTTTGATGCCACAATGGTGGACCATACCACGGTGTCCTTTGAGGGGGTCAGCGAGATGCATGTGGATAAGAAAAGCGGGGAGCCTCGCCGCCACGAGGAGGATATAGATGGCGATGGGGACACCGACCTGGTATTCCATTTCCGCTTAGGTGATACTGGTCTTACCTGTGGTTCCACAGGAGCGAGGCTATCCGGTCAGACCCTTGATGGTCCAGCCATCACAGGCACCGATGCTATCCTGATGATCGACAGGGGTGCTGGCAAATCGTAGCCACAGCAGGAGAGAAGGCTAATCTTGGGAGCAGGGCCTCACCGCCCTGCTCTTTTTTCGTCGTCCCAATAATAAAGAGGAACTTAATCACGCCAATAAATGTCTGTCGGTTCAGTCGTTTCACTGCTGCTTCTCCTCAAGACCGGTGCGATCCCGCACTGTCATGTGGCACGGGTTGCCATAAGGCGAAGAAAAGACTCTCTTCATCCAATAGATAAGAGTTGATGCCGTCAACAGCCACGAAGGCACTTCTCCTGTCGCCACTGTAGTCGCAATCTGGGCACCCATCGTTGTCGTAGGTAAGGACAAAGTAGCGTCCATTGGGCGACCACTTGTAGCGAATGACCGCTGTTCCGACAAGCTCTGCCACATTGTCCGTTGGGCAGGTAATACCTTCAGTTACCAGGTCAATGACACACAGCCCGCCCGTGCCTTCAATACCCCAGTAAAGGTAGCTCACCTGCATACCGTCGGGCGACCATTGGAAGAAGCCAATACGCGCTCCGCCATGCTGCTCGTCGAGCCGGTCCAGACATTCGCTCAATCCGCTGGCCAGCTCAAGAATGCAGAGATCACCGGCCCGCGAGAAGTATGCACCCGGGACCCGGGTGTAGAGAATCCGCGTACCGTCAGGCGACCACTGCGCCCAGGAGAAATTCCCGGTGTACGACGCAAGACGTGCGCCCGTGGCCGGATCGTAGAGATTCAGCATGCGGTCGCCGAGTTCAACGCCCAACCCAGTAGCATGTGTGCTCTGTAGCACGGCGAGCTTCTGGGAAATCGGGGACCATGCAAGCTCGATATCGAAAAGATCGTCGTCCGGATCCGTCACCTGGGTAGCCTGACCGGTCACCAGATCCTCGAGAGAGGTGAAGTGCTGGTTTATGTCACTCAGAACAATGTAGCGTCCGTCCGCTGACAATCTGTCCATGTTGCTGACGAGAAGAAACGTCTCGTCCTCCGGCGCTGACCCAGAGGGAAACACTGGCATCGGGGGTGAGGGCGACACGTCAAAGCCGACAAAGTACAGGAAGCGCGTTACATCGTCACCGGCTTCGAAGCGCGTGACGTCTCCGCTGGCTACGCTGATTAGGTACAGAGATTCGTTGTCTTTCGACAGGAGCCCGAAATGTTGCCCGTCCGGCATCCAAAAGTAGAAGTAACCTTGGGCGTCTGCAAGTGGCAAGTCGAAGCGGGAGCCTGTCGCGGCTTCGAAGAATGATATTCTGCGCTCATCACGAGAGACGCTGGTTAAGTTCATGAGGACGTTTGCCTGGGGGTCGGACAGCCAGGCGGGCAGTTCATAGGAAGACGGGATAGGTCCAAGGGTCGGCGTCGGCTCTGGCTGGCGTGTCGGCACCCGCGTTGGTGCGAGCGTCTTAGTAGGCGCCGGCGCAGCCAGAGTGGGTTCTGAGGTTGATGTGCGAGGCGGCGGCGCTGGGGGGACTTCGGCGGGACCAGCAACACAGGCCGTCAATAGGAGCAAGGAAGCTACCAGGAAACTGGACAGTGGTCTTCTCATCGAACGCCATCTCAAGATCATAGTTGTGTTCAGGCCCGATTAAGTCGATAGCGTAATTGAGCTAGACACTGTTACTGAAAAACGCCTTAAGCTCGACCAGTAGGTCCTAGTCAAACCTGAGTTTCGTTAAGATCAACATGTCTAGATCTTCGTTGCTGGGGGCCGCTCTCATTCTACTTGCCCTTGTCGTCGCGGGTGCTTGTTGGTTCCTCTTGCAGCTACCGGACAGATTCCCGCAGTACGACGAATACGGCACTCAAATCAGTCAATCCGTGATCCTAAATGAAGACGGCGAGACTGTAGTCAAGGGCCGAGTAAGCCACACAGGCATGGGATGTGGGAGCGGTCAAGAGAACTGTCATTTTGTTCTACATTATGGCGGTTGGCCGATCAACGTCTATTACTTAAATAGCCCCGAAGGCGAGACCTGCGCAAACGAAGAAGCCGCCCAGCATGCCGAAGAAATAAATAACGGGGATGAGGTCGAAGTCTTTGCTAGGTATTATGCAGTGGGTAGCCTTTCAACCTGTGATTCGGCAGATTATTACATCCGACAGTCGGCAACTGGTCCTTGATATGACAAAGTCTCCTTACTAGTTCTGGCGGACGCAATGGTGAGGATTTGATCGATGTTTTGTTCTGAGCGATTGCATCCATGACTTCGAATCCAACCATCTTTGGCAACTCGGGGTTGATAATAAGGAGCGCCGTTTTCTTGCTTCTAGGCGCGGCTGCTGGGTACTGGGTCCTTCCTCTAGTTATGCCCCATCCCTTTTCCCACAAAATCGAATGGCTTGTATCACCAGTCGCTCTGGCAATTGCGGGAGCAATCCTTGGGGCTGTAATCGGGTATCGGGCCAGTGTACCAACGGCGGTCATCACCGCAGGAGGGCTCATTGGAGCGGTTGTGGGCCGCCTAGTTTCCGTGTACGGGGCTATGTTCGCCGCCTACTTGTGGTACGAGATCCTCGGCCTTGAGCGGCCAAGAGAAACCATCATCTTTCTAGACGCTGCCGAGTTATTGGTATGGGTATTGCTGGTGGCAAGCGGCGCACTCATCGGGTGGCTAATCGCACGGATAATGGTTGAGAATTCCTAGATAGGACTCCGACCTCCCCGCATCAACCACAACTCTTTTATCAATGGCCTCAGGGGGACAGCGATAAAGGAGACCGTCACCGCGAACGTACTAGTTGGCATCGCTCCGCTCAATCAGCTCGATTATCAAGTCATGTCTGGTACACGCTGCCAGCGAGAAATTAAGAAAAGCTCTTCACTTTTTGCTCCTTTTCCCCCGTAGGTAGCGGTTAACCCACTAGGAAAGCGAGCCCTCTATCTGGAATCC
Organism: Anaerolineae bacterium; assembly: GCA_036986135.1. Lineage (GTDB taxonomy): Bacteria > Chloroflexota > Anaerolineae > Anaerolineales > E44-bin32 > JADFRG01. The sequence goes on from BTQZ01000027.1 coordinate 5,072, forward strand.
CGCATCTAGTTGGCTTTTCCTTTTGTGGCTAAATACAAATCGCATGTCCTCAGAGCATTGGGTCATGGAATCCACATTGGCATCGGGTCAGTTTGCCCCAATGACCTAAATGCAACAATGAAAAGAGAGTTCGAAATGCTAAAGACCCGGCAGAGTCACTGGTAAGCGAGATTCTGGCCAGAGGCAAGCGGAAGTGGGAATTCTTGTTTGATTAGGCTTTCTCGCTTTGTGACACGTAAAGCAAGTCATAGGCCGGCCGGTCTCAACGAAGATTTCGAATGTAGTAGTCTTCAGAATCGCAAGTAGAAACGCGACCCGTGGGGGTGACTCTCCCGAAAACTTCGACCTCATCGCCCTCTTGAATTTCAAATCCCTGATCGCTGGCCGTATTCTTGCAAGGTTCCACTTCCCCTCCCCACTCATAAGCAACTTTGATCTTTCGTCCGTTGACAAGAATAAAGAGAGAACAGGAGGCATCCGCCCTGCAACCTAGTCTGTTCTCAGTCACGAACCCACGAATCACCACCTCTTCATCCACCGGGAGAGTACTCGGTAGTGGGGTTGAGGTACTCGATGGTTGAGTTTGTGTCCGGATGAAAGTACAGGCACCCAGGATTAGGAAAGCGACGCTCAGGATAGCCGCCTTCCCAATAGTGGTCCTCAAATTCGCATTGACCTTCTTCACACCATGTCGCTTCAGAATTCTGACGTGCACCCTTCCTCAAATGACCCAGAACGTAACTTCCGCTGACTTCATAGTCCGACTAACGAGCAGTGCGTGCTCGCCATTCCTGTCCTTGTTTGAGCCGGATGAGATATCGACGACAAAAAGCTGGCACAAAACATTACTGTCCGCAACGACAGTTCCGGTCCATTGAAGCTCAAGTGTTGTCATCAAATCACCATAAAAAGAACACTGGGGACCCGGCAATTTCCTCGTGACTGTCCGTAGAGGTCGTTCGGGTTTGGCCTTTTCGTCAGCGTTTCAGGAGATAGTAGTCAGGGGAATCACAAACCGAGATCACTCCCTTTTTGGTAACGAGACCGAAGACTTCTATCTCGTCCCCTTCCTTCAGCTCTTTGCCCACCCGGCGTGCCTCCGTATTCAAGCAGGAGGGAAACTCCCCATAAGCATAGACAACCCTTATTTGGCCCCCATCGGTCTGAAGATAAAGCCAGCGTCCCGCATCCAAGGCGCGGACAGCGTTTTCAGTTACCAGGCCCGTTGCTACCATCTCCTCTTCCAATGGCAGCTCAGCGATTTCCGGCGTAGCGGTGATCGCTGGGATAGTGGCGCCCTCGGGCTGCGTCGGCTCTGAAGTAGTTGAACACGCCGCGAGCAAGAGAAGAGTTGCAGAGAATAAGATGGCTTCGCCGATGCTTCTTCTCGCAGTCCGGCCTGTTCCGAAAACCCGCGATACTCTATCAACCCAAGTAATAGCGTTTCGCCATTGGATCCTAGCATTGATCTTCATCGCCGACTCCTGTCAACCTAATAGAAATGCGCCAACTCGCATCAGCCCGAGGATCGGCTGGCGCCAGGCCCACTTCCGTTGTTAGCGTTGAACATGCCCGGCACACATCAAAGAGCCGCCTCGGCGAGCGGCTCTTGCGGTATCCTCGGCCCATATCTAGAGGCTGAGCATCAGATCCAGATAGTCCAACATATGGCGGGTGATCAAGAAGCGTTCGCGTACCCGCTCCCGGGCATTGGCCCCGATCTCGGCCGCCAGAGCTTCATCATTCAGCAGCCGCAGGACGGTCTCGGCCACCGCGTCCAGGTCGTAGGGATCGACCAGAAATCCCGATTCGCCATCGACGATCTGGGTCGGAATTCCGCCCACGTTCGAAGCGACCACTGGTGAACCCTTCCACATCGCCTCGGTGATGACCAGCCCAAAACCTTCGCGCGTCGACTTTTGAATCACGACATCGGCCGTGCTCTGAATGGCGTTGACGAGCAGTGGATCGTCGCCCTGAACAAAGAGCACGTCTCCGCTCTCCAAGTGATCGGCTGCGACCTCCGCCATGCTTTGGTAGATGCGCGCCCCTTCAGGGTCGTCGGGGGCCATCGCGTAGGCAAAAATTAAGCGGACATCGGCCTGCTGCCTCACACGCTCCCAGACCGAGAGCACACCCTCCGGATCCTTCCAGGGATCAAATCGCGACACCTGCGTGATGAATCGCTTGTCGGTCGGCACTTTGTACTTACGCAGGATCTCCATGCGCTGCTCGTGCGACAAATCGATATTCTTCGGAGATAGTGGATCGATGGAGGGCGAAATGATTTGCTGGGGAACTCCCAGATCCGGGCGCTTGTAAGCCTCAGCGGAAACGATCATCCGCTCGTACTGCTCTATAAAGAGCGATATAAAGTCGAAAGCCTGAGGGTTGGAATCCGTGATGTCGATGTGCAACCGAAACACCCAAGGACGACTGTGATCGTAGTACTCCACCAGCGCCGCCGGCTGCGGATCATGGATGATCACGAAATCATGATCAAGATCCGCCCAGCTGGCGAATCTGTGGTTCACGATTCGATAGAGCTCCAGCTCATCTTCGCTGAAGCTGAGTTCCCGATTGCCCTGGAGCGTGTTATGAAACTTCTTTGTTATCTCGAAGAAATCGAGTGTGCCATGCAGCACGCGCCAGTCGGTGCGCACTCCGGCGTCATTCATCAACAACACGAAATTGTCGAGAATCTCTGCCACGCCGCCGCCGATCGCGGTGGCGTTCACATGCACCATGCTGGCGCCCTTGAGAAGTCCGGCTTTCTCGTAGATCTCATCCAGCACCCCTGCAGGGGCTACCCCTTGATAGTCGGCAAGCTGTTTGAGCTGTGTTGGAGCCGGGCGGGTCATGATCGTCATCCAAATCCTCCAAGGAATCCCAAAGGATCGCGTCGGAACGTATTCTCCAATGTATTATGAATTGGAGGCGCCTCGACCTACGGCCGCCTCTCAATAGAGGCCTAATAATCCCACAGATTTCGCCTGATGCAGGCATGAGAGCGCTTAAGTCAAACGACCTCTGAGCAGCGTCAGAGGCCATGTTTCGCGTTCGTTGGCGGATCTCTTAGGAGACCCTGGTATCCCCCGGCTCAGGATTGAGCTCCCTCATCTTGCCGCTGGCCATGAAGATTACCCGCTCCGCAATGTTGGTGGCTCGATCTCCGATGCGCTCCAGGTTGTGTCCCGCAAAGAGCAGGTACAGGCCTCTGGTTGTCGACTTCTCATCCTCCAGCATGTCTTGCAGTAGTTCTTGCGTGAGCGATTGGTAGCTGTCGTCGATCTTGTCGTCCATGAGCGCCACGTTGTAGGCTCGATCGTAGTCCGCCCGCGCATAGACCTCCACGGCCTGTCGCAGCATGTCCTGCGTTCGCGCCGCCATGCGCTCCAGAATCTCGGGGATTCTTTCGAAGCGATCATCGTCCATCAGCTGCACGGTCTTCGCGATTCCAGCCGCGTGATCCCCCATGCGCTCCAAATCCACAACGATATTCATGGCCGCAACCACCGCACGCAAATCACTAGCGGCCGGCTGTTGTGTGGCGATGACCGATTCACAAGCCTTTTCGATCTCGAATCGCATTTCGTTGATCTCGGCATCGCCGACAATGACGGTCTCGGCCAGTTCCTTGTCCGTATTGCGGAGTGCCCGAAGGGCATCTTCGATCGCTCCGGCAACTCGATCGCCCAGCAGCAACATGCGTTTCCGTATTGCGGCCAGTTCTCGATCGAGCTCTGCGCGAGCCTGGATGTGAAACTCAGTCACGGTATGGGCTCAACCTCGCGCCCCACCAAGAGCGGATAGGCATAGTGGTCCGGCAGGTCCGAGGCCCGACTGGCTTGAGCTGCCGTGAACCAGCAGCACGTTCGGCTCCCCAGCCGCTTCGAGCGCCTGGAGGTTGGCGTGAACGTCAGAGAAGATCGCTATTCTCATGAGTGGACGGTCCGAGTTTGCCTGCTCACCCGAATCGGCCGGTTACATAGTCCTCGGTGCGCGGGTCACCGGGTCGGGTGAAGATCGTGTTTGTTTCATCGTACTCAATCATTTCGCCCGCTTTGCCTTCCCCCAGCATCATCATGGCGGTGAAGTCCGACACGCGCGCCGCTTGTTGCATGTTGTGCGTGACGATCACAATCGTGTAAATCGACGCTAGCTCTCTCATTAATTCCTCGATGCGGAAAGTGGCTAAGGGATCCAGAGCGGAGCACGGCTCATCCATCAGGATGACCTCCGGGCGCACTGCTATGGCACGCGCGATGCACAGCCGCTGCTGCTGTCCGCCTGAGAGGGAGTATCCGCTCTGATCGAGCTTATCCCTCACTTCTTCCCACAATGCAGCTCGCTTGAGGGACTCTTCTACCAGCCCATCCAGATCTCCTTTGTAGCCATGGATGCGTGCCCCCCAGGCGATGTTTTCGTAGATGCTCTTTGGAAACGGATTGGGCTTCTGAAAGACCATCCCGATCCTGCGCCGGACCTCAACTGGGTCAACGTGTTCTGCGTAAATATCTTGGCCCAGGAAGATCACCTGTCCTTCAGTGCGGGCGATGGGGACCAGCTCATTCATCCGATTCAGAGAACGCAGCAGAGTGGTTTTCCCACATCCTGAAGGTCCGATGATGGCCGTGATCTTACGGCTCAAGACATCCAGGTCGACGTCTCGGATGGCGAGAAAGTCTCCATAGTAGACGCGCAGGTCGCGCGTCTCCAGCGTACGCTCTTGCGGCGCACCGTTTGTCCCTGAGGGTGTTTTAGACCGATCTCGCGCAACCATGTCAGGAGTCTCCGCCAAGCTTACTACCCGGTCGCTCGAATCTACAAGATGCTCTTCCATGTTTGCCGCAGGGGCCTCAGTATCGGTGGCTATAGCGATTCCTCAGAAGGACCGCGGCCGCGTTCAGTGTTAAGAGCAGCAGTAACAGGGCGATGATGGCCGCGGCCGCGATGTTCCGGAACTCGGCCTGCGGTCGTGAGGTCCATTGGAAGATCTGGATCGGCAGGGTCGTGAACTTCGAAAAGGGGCCCTCGGGATCGAACGTGATAAAGGTGGAGGCTCCGATCACCACCAGCGGGGCCGTTTCTCCCACGGCGCGTGACACGGCCAGGATCGTTCCTGTGAGGATCCCGGCAATTGAATTTGGCAGGACATGCGACCAGATCGTCTCCCACTGGGTGGCTCCCAGACCGTAGCTCGCATTGCGAAGGCTGTTGGGCACGGCTTTGATCGCCTCCTGCGCGTTGATGATGATGATGGGCATGATCAACAGCCCTAGCGTCAACCCGGCGGCGATGATCGTTCGGCCATTCGCAGTCGTCGGATCGTCCACCAGACCAAAGGCCGCCCCGCTGGTTATGGGCTGCAGGAAGCGCACGAAAATCGCCAGACCTAAGATTCCGTAAATGATGGAAGGCACCCCGGCCAGGCTGTTGATATTGGTCTGGATGAGGCGGGTCAAACGAGTGTCGGGTGCGTACTCCTCTAAATAGATGGCGGCACCGGTCGCAATGGGAAAGGCGAAGATCACGGTGATAGCGATCACCCACAGCGAACCGAGAATCGCCGTGCGCACACCCGCTCGGAGCGGCTCAGACGATTGCGGTCGCTGTACAAATTCCGGATTGAGCCAGCTGAAGAACTGGAGATGCGCACCCGGGTACTTTTCGGCCAGCTCGGCGTCGATCGCATCTCGCTCAAAGAGGGTCTCAAAGAGCGTCCATGTTTTGACTACCTGCGGTTCTACCACCCGCTCCTGCACCAGGTCGTAGACCTCCTCCCGGGTCCGTTCGGTGAACGGTTTTTCAGTGGCATAGCGCCGATACAGCCCCGTGGAGACATTGGCTTGAAAGATCTTCTCCAATTGCTCCTGTGAAAGTTCCTCCAACGCTACTCCATCCACGGCCAGGCTCGCCGGATCGATTTCGAGCTCGAGTGCCGCCAGTCCGAAGCTCTCGTTGATGACGTTGTACAGGAGCGCCGCGAGCAGGATGATCCCGACGATGGTGGAGGCCTGGAACACGAACCGCCAGGCAATTCCCTGGCGTCGCCGTCTGCGAGTGTTGCCCTCAAACGGATCGATGTCGTTCACTCGTAGACCTCTCGAAACTTTCTGACCACCCGCTGGCTGATGATGTTTAGAAACAAGGTCATGAAAAACAGCACCAGCCCGATGGCGAACAGGCTGTTGTAGTCGATGGAGTCATAACTCAGGTCTCCACCGCTGATGCGCACGATATGACCGGTCATGGTCTCGGCCGCCTGGAATGGGTTGGCCGTAAGTGCGGGTCCGGCTCCGGCGGCTATGGCAACGATCATGGTCTCGCCGATGGCTCGAGAAGCAGCCAAAATGAACGCGGCCGCGAGGCCGGAGATGGCGGCCGGCACAACCACACGCACGGCCGTTTCCAGGCGAGTAGCGCCGAGGGCATAGGAGGCCTCACGAAGCGTACGCGGCACCGCACCCAGAGCATCCTCGCTCATCGAGCCGACCAGCGGGAGAATCAGGATCCCGATCACGATCCCCGCCGATCCCGTATTGTAGATCTCGACCGTATCGTTTCCGAATACCGATCGCAGGAGCGGGGTCATGAAGGTCAGCGCGAAGTATCCGTACACCACCGTTGGGATGCCGGCCAAGACCTCCAGGATCGGCTTCAGGATCGATCGCGCTCGGCTCGAGGCATATTCGCTGAGATAGATCGCGATGCTGAGGCCAAGCGGTAGCGCGACCATCATGGCCACCATCGAAGTCATGAGGGTGGCCGTGACCAGCGGCAGAATCCCAAATCGGCCGATCTGTGGGTTCCACTCGGTTCCGGTCAGGAACTCGCCCAGCGTCACCCGGTTGGAGCGAAAGATCTCGAGATCCGTCTCATGGGCCGAGGGCTCCGTCCCCTGCACGCCGCGGACGACGGTGAGCGTTTGCCCATCGACCGTTACGACTTCCATCACCTCGTCTCCAACGCGGATGATGTCGCCCACTCGCAGAGTGGCTCCACCCTCACCAACCAGAATGCTGGCGCCGACGGCTTCCAATTCCTGAGCTAGGGGCTTGTTGGAGTTCTCCCACTGCTGAGTGGTGAAGAACGATACGGACTCCGTTCCCAAAACAATAAGGATTCCGACTGTGGTCAGAACTGACAGCGCGCCGCAGAGAAAGAGGAAGCCCTGGATGCCTGCTTCTCGAATCCTCGGTCGCTTTGCGAGGGAGGGGGCTCCATCGAGCGCTTCGGTGGTCAAATGCTTATCCTTGGGTAGCGGTTGGATATCCGGGAGCGCGACCGATCCACGGCGCAGGCTCGGCGCCTGGCGATGCGACCTTCGCGCCCGGGTTGTATCCCGGTCAGCGGCTCATACCCAGTGCATCCAGCCAGTCGAGTTTGGCTTCGTCCAGCGCTTCCGCGCCGACAGGGAAGTAACCCACGTCCTGCACTTCTTCGTTCACATAGGTCAGATAGAAGTTGATGAAGTCCGCCACCTGAGGCTTAGCCTGCAGCACGCCCGCGTCCGAGTAGATGAAAAGCGGCCGCGCCAGCGGATAGCTGTTGTCTTCCACCGAGGCATCGGTCGGCTCCACACCCTCGATAGAGACTACCCTCAATGCGTCGGCGTTTTCATGGTAGTAGGCATATCCGAAGTATCCGATTGCGTATGGGCTACCTAATATGCCTTGTACCAACACATTGTCGTCCTCGCTGAGTTGCAGTTTATTACTGGTCAAGATCGGCTCCTCATCTTCTTCAAAAACCTGTTCCACAAAGTAATCGAACGTACCGCTATCTGTCCCGGGGCTGAAACGCAGGATCTGTTCATCCGGCCAGCTCGGATCGACCTCAGACCAGGTGTCGGCGGTCGAGAAAACCAGAGCCAACTGCTCGAGCGTCAGGCTGTCCACAAAATCGTTCTCTTGACTCACCGAAACGGCCAGCGCGTCGGTACCCACTCGAAACGCAATCGGATCGCGGCCGATCGCCCGACAGGACTCGACTTCACTCTCCTTGATCGGTCGGCTGGCATTGGAGATGTCTATCTCGCCCGCCACGCAGAGCCTTTCGAAACCTGCCCCGCTCCCGATGCTGTCGATCGTGAGCTGGCCGGCGTACCCCTCGTCGATGAAGCGCTCCGCCATGCGCTCCGTCAGGGGAAAGACGGTCGAGCTTCCGGCCACTACGATGGCGCCGCCCAGTTGCAGCGGATTGACTTCTGGAAGCATTCCTTCGCTTTCACCAGGGAGTGGAAGGGGGGATCGCTCCACCCCCGGCGAAGATGGGGGGACGGGCGGCGGACTGCCGCATGCGGCCATCAGCATTGCGGCCGCCATAGATACGAAAACCGTGTGAATGAAGTGCCTTCCGAAGTCTCTGCGGATCCGCCGCGCCGGCAGAGATCTTTCTCGCACCGCTGCAAGTGCCAATTGCGCTTCTTGCTGGTATAAGTTGTGCTTCATCCATAGAATTTTACCCATGCATTTCCGTCGCCTGCTTGTGCCCCTGATGTTGTCGCTCGCAGCATGCAACCTGCCTCCTGCTGGTTCCACGCCGAGCGAGACCGCTGCGCCTGCTGCGATTCCGACGCAAACGGATCTCACGACGCCAGAGTCGAGCCCGGGGCCATCCGAACCGCCTCCTACCGCGACCCCTGAATTCGTGTCGGAGCTGCCCGATCCCTCTGACTATCAGTGGTCGGTCGTAGCGGATGGCTTCCAGAAACCGGTGGCAGTCGGGCACGCGGGGGACAGTCGATTCTTTGTCGTGGAACAGCGAGGAGTCATCCGGGTGCTGCAGGACGGAGTTGTTTTACAGGAGCCCTTTCTAGATATACGCGACCGGGTCAATAGCTCCGCATCTGAACAGGGATTGCTGGGGCTGGCGTTCGATCCTGAGTTTGCGCGCACCGGGCATTTTTACGTCGACTACACCGATGCGGGTGGTGATACGGTGATCTCTCGCTTCACGGCCACACTGGGGGAAGCGCAGACCAATCCGGCCACCGAGGCCATGGTGCTGCGCATCGACCAGCCGTTTGCCAATCATAATGGAGGCGATCTGCACTTCGGACCGGATGGTTTCCTATACATCGCCACCGGGGACGGGGGGTCGGCGAACGACCCTCACGGTAATGGCCAGAACCCCGATACTTTGCTTGGCAATTTGCTTCGCATCAAGGTCGGCGAGGCGGAGCTCTATGCCATTCCCGGTGATAACCCGTTCGCCGCGGGCGGCGGCCGGCCGGAGATTTGGGCGTACGGACTCCGCAATCCGTGGCGCTTCAGTTTCGACTCCTTGACTGGGGACCTCTATATTGGAGACGTGGGTCAGAATGCGTGGGAGGAAATCGACTTCCTTGCGGCGGGCTCCCAGAGCGGTGCAAACTTCGGCTGGAACCTACGGGAGGGAATGCATCCCTTTGCCAGCCAGGCCACCGAGGGGCTGGTCGATCCCATCGCGGAGTACCCAAACCCAACGGCCGGGTGCTCGGTGACCGGCGGCGTGGTTGTGCGCGACCCCGAGCTGCCCGCATGGCAGGGCGTGTATCTTTACGGCGATTACTGCTCCGGGGGCGTATGGGGCCTGCTGCGCGATGCCGGCGGTCAATGGCGGAATTCGAAGCTGTTCAGCACCCCCTTCAACATCAGCTCGTTTGGAACGGGCACGGATGGGGCGGTCTATTTGGCAGACCACAACGGCGTGATCTACCGTCTCGAGCCAGGCACATAGGCACCCGGCCGCTGATTGGGTCGCAATTCGCATGAGCTCACCCAGGATCTGGCGAAAACTCTACGCGCTGCCGGCCGAACACGGCGCATGGATCTGGTGGATCGGTCCGCTGCTGATCGGCGCCGCGGCTGGCGGTGAGCCGGGGCCGCTGCTTGGGCTGCTGGCATTGACCGCCCTCTTCGCATTCCTGCTGCGCCAACCGGCAACACTTGCGGTGAAAGCCTTGAGCGGCAGGCGCACCCGGGACGAGCTGCGCCCGGCGCTGATCTGGTCCGCCACCTATACCGGGTTCGCTCTGGTGGGCGTGGCGCTGCTGGTAGGTGCAGGCCATGGCCGGCTGCCGCTTCTGGCCATCCCGGGTGTGCTGATTTTCTCATGGCATCTTTGGTTGGTGAGCCGCCGCCGGGAACGCCGGCAACCTGGAGTTGAGATCTTGGCCGCGGGCGCGCTGGCCCTCACGGCGCCGGCCGCTTACTGGGTTTCCGGTGGAGGGTCCGATCGAGTGCCGTGGATACTCTGGGGACTCACCTGGTTTCAGTCGGCCGCCTCGATCGTGCATGTTCATGTCCGCCTCGAGCAGCGTCATCTCGAGCGTGCCCCCGAAAAGGGCGCACGTCTTCAGATGGGAAGACGCTCGTTGATGTACAACGGCTTCAATCAGCTGGCGAGCCTGGGTCTGGCTTTCGCCGGGTGGGTGCCTTCGCTGGTACCTGTAGCATTTGGGGTCACACTCGTGGATGCATTGGAGGGCATCCTCCGTCCGGCGATCGGCACGCCGCCCCGCAAGATCGGCCTGCGCCAGCTCCTCGTTAGTACAGCCTTCGTGCTGCTGATGGTCCTCGCGTATCTGCTCTAGTCATTGACAGTAGAACGTATGTTCTATATAATCGCACTACCTTGCCTTCGAAGAACCAGAGCGGTCGCCCCTCCACCCACCCAGAACGCCCTCCCAAGAATGGAGGCCGGCCGGATCGCTTCGTGTATTCTGATAGACCGGAAGGTTCCCAGGAAGAACAAGGCTACCGCCTCAATCCACGCCAAAGCGTCCGGGTAGTCGGCGAGTCCGCGGTCGAGTATCAGCCAAGTCTGTCGTTTCGGCTCGGCCCAGAACTCTCCTCCCGGCTGCGGCTGGCTGCGTTCGCCCGCAGGTGGGCTCCGGAGATGTTGGCGGCCAAGATACTGACGCGGGGACTGGACCAGGAGCCGGATCGAGTCCGGGCCGAGGCCGCCGTCGGGATCCTCACTCCCAGGGAGAGAGATGTGACCCGCCTGACGGCCCTGGGAAAGACCAATCATGAAATCGCCTATGAGCTGGGTATCTCTGGCGAGACGGTGAAGTCGCACATCCGCAGCACGCTGGCCAAGCTCAGCTTACACAGTAAGTCTGAGCTGCGATTGCTTGTCCACACACTGGACTCTTGGGAAGAGGGGACCGAGCCAGAGCGATGAGGATGAGGGTGGCTGGCACACAACCGCTGGATGAGATGCCCGGGCGGCTCTAGTCGGCCGGAACGCCTTGCAACCCTGGGTGTTATCAGTGTGGGTCAGCGCACTAATTCGCCGAAGCTGGCCACAGGAGGATAGGAAACATGGACCGCATCATCGGAGCTTTTACGTTCAGAAAGGGTATCTACGCGGAGGTCGAGCACGACACGACCTTTACAGGCACCGCCTGGATCCTAGTCGCCGTAGTCAGCGTACTGGGTCAGCTCGGCGCAAGTGCCGCCGGGGGCTTTGATGATCTCGTCGGCTGGCTCGTGCGCACGCTCATCGGCATCATCTTTGCGCTCGTGGGCTTTGCGGTCGCCGTTGCAGTCGTGAACTGGATCGGACGGGCGGTCTTCAAGGCCGAAGTGACCTTCGGTGAGCTCGTTCGAACCCTCGGACTCGCCTATGTCTGGCAGGCCGTAGGATTGCTGGGAGTCCTGGGTGCGATCAGTGTGGCGCTGGCCAGTATCGTGGCGCTCGCACAACTGGCCGCCACACTGGCGGGCCTGGCGGCTTGGTTTGTCGCCGTCAAAGAGGCCCTAGATTTGAAGTGGCTGCAGGTGATTATCACGGTGGTGATCGCCTGGGTGGTGATCATTGCCTTAACCGTCGTTGCAGGGCTCGTTGTTGGCCTGCTGGGATTCGGCGCGGCGGCAGCTGGAGGGTTGTTGAGTTAGCTCCAAGTTTGCTGAGAAAACAAAAGCCGGCCGCCTGTGAGCGACCGGCTCATGAGTTGCGGATTGTCGACGGTCCTAGCTCTCGTCCAGAACCATCGCCCCTTCACTATTGGCCGCATACCCATACACTCCCTGCGGCACGCGAGTGTCCACCTGCAGCGCCCCTGAATCCATTGCCTCCCACATCAGTTGGAAAGGCATGTTTCCGGGTACCCACTTCTCAGCAATAATCACTCCGTGTCCCGGAAGCACCGTGAAGGCAAGCTGACGCGGGTCGTCCGGGTTCAGCAGCGATTCGGCTCGAGAAAAAGCACCCTTGACCCCCTCCGCCTGGGCCTTGGTCGCGCAGGATACGGGGTAATGATAATAAGGCGGTTCAAGCGGCGCATACTCCACCAGATCCGGATCGTAGCTGCCGATTCCCCTGTGGCCGTGTAGCTTCGAACGAACTACGGGCACCTGTGTTCCATCGAGTTCCACACGCGGGAGCAGACTGTCCATATCCATCAACTCCACTGCCTCCGATGAAGGCGGATCGTTCTGCTTATGCTCCACGTGCCTCACCAGCGCTCCGAGCCCGTCGTCGCGAACGCCCACAATCACCGCAAGATCCTGGTCCTTTAAGTCGTCCTTTTCGACCGGCCGGGCACTTCCTGTAACCGTGGTGATCAGCGCACCAAGTTCCGTATCCCAGGTTGCAAAGCATCCCTCGCTGTATTGATTGGCCACGCCCTGGGAGACCGCTGGTACCTGAACCAGATCGGAAATCCGCACCATCTCGGTGAAGAAATTTCGGCGGCCTAGTGCGGGGCCGGCCTCAAGCATGCCCTTTCGGCCTTCCGAGTCGGCCCAATCCGCATTGGGAAGCGGCTCGCCAACAACTTGGTGGTGCGTGACATCTTCGGTGCTCATCACGGTCACCAGGCGCATCACCAGGTCCCGATAGCCCGCCTCGTCGGCCAGCTCGATCTTGGGGTGTGCCCCCACTAAATCAAAGCTGTGAGCCCAGAGCGGCTTCCCATCGCCCACCATCAGGATGACCCGGATGCTCTTGGCGTGGGCCTGCACCAGACGCTCGAGCGCCATGATCGGACCTCCCCGGCGACCCTGTTCGAGCAGCACGCGGTAAGAATCCGGAGCCAGCCCCGGGAATTCGAAATCCGCCGGATCCGGCGGCTCGCGGTCCAGCACGTTTTCAAAGTGCTCAAGTGCACTTTTGTATTCTTCCAAGGTCATATCCACGAGCGTGAACAGCTCCGGGTCGTTCTCGAGACCAAAACGCCGACGACCAGTGAAGAAGAGCGCTTGCCTCCATGGAACCGGCTCGCCGTAGCGAGCCGTAGCAAACAAAACATCGATATGGCCTTCTGGTACGGTAAGCGCCTCGTGTCCCAGAGCAGCAAACTGCTCCAATAACCGTTCAGCGAACACATCCATCGTGGCGCTGGTCTCGTCCGCGACGTAGCCCACTCTCAGCAGTCTGAGCCAAGCATGCATGGGTTTGCTCGTCGTCGAGCTTGGCCCGGCTGCGGTCCGCTCCAGCGTTGAACTCATGCAGTTCTCCTCCTAGTCCCTACCACCCGCGCATCCTTTGGAACACCCTCCAGCGGGTCGCGGTACGGTTCCGTCCCAATCTTCGTACGATCCCTGTTTTGCCGGCGATTTTGCTCCGCACCTTCCGGGCCGGCACCGGGCGCGGATTGTAACACCCCGATTGTGCGTCTACAATCGAAGCTGAAATGGTTTACCGTCTGATGCGCTGGGCATTCTCCGTACTCATCAACTTGCTCTCGAAGCCAAAGGTCGAAGGGCGAGCGAATCTCCCCGAGTCGGGTGCCTTTCTCTTTGTGACCAACCACATGAGCATGGTGGACATCCCGCTGGGGTTCACATTCCTTGGGGACCCCGACATCAAGGGATGGGTAGCCGCAAAGTGGAGCAGCCATCCGCTTCTGGCCCCGATCGTATACATCGGCGGCGGCATCTTCATTCGGCGCGGCGAGGTGGACCGAACGGCGCTGCAGGAGGCCATTGACTGGTTAAATTCCGGCAGGCCCTTTGCGCTGGCCCCGGAAGGCACCCGCAGTAGGGATGGCGAGCTGCGGCGTGCTAAGACCGGCGCCGCCTACCTTGCGGCCGAGGCCAATGTGCAGGTCGTGCCCGCAGTCTTCATTGGGACGGATCAGGCTTTCCGAACGCTGTTTCTGCGGCTGCGGCGCCCCGAACTCACGCTCCGAATAGGGAAGCCCTTCTGGCTTCCAGCTCTTGATGGAAGCAATCGGACGGAGTCACTCAGGAAGAACGCGGATGAAATCATGTGCCGCATCGCGGCTCTTCTGCCGCCGCGCTATTGGGGCTACTACGCGCAGCATCCCCGCTTGTTAGAGCTTCTGGAGCAAGATAAGGGAGCATCGCTTTCGGGGCAAGACGCTGGTACCCTAGGGAACTAATAATGACATCACTAAGGACTCCTGAGGAACGGTTTGAGAATCTACCTGGCTTTCCGTATGCCCCACATTACCTGGAAATCGGGCGAAATCGGATTCACTACGTGGACGAAGGGGAGGGCGAGGTCGTGCTGTGTTTGCATGGCGAGCCCTCATGGTCCTACCTTTACCGAAAAATGATTCCGGTGCTTACGCCGCGTTATCGCGTGGTGGCGATGGATTTCCCCGGCTTTGGGCGCTCCGATAAGCCATCCAAGAAGGAGGATTATTCTTTCGCACTGCATCGCGACACCTTGACCGAATTCATTGATGCGCTCGACCTTCGAGACCTCAATATGGTGGTGCAGGACTGGGGCGGCCTGATCGGTCTTACCGTGGCCAGTGAGATGCCGGAGCGCATGGCGCGTTTGGTGATCATGAACACCGGGCTGCCCGATGGGACCAGTCGCATGCCGGACTCTTTTCATCGCTGGCTGGAGTTTTCGCAAGGATTGAGCGACATGCCGATCAAACGCATCATAAGAGGCGGACTGGGCAAAGCGGACCAAATCTCGCCGGATGAACTGGCCGCCTACGAGGCGCCATTCCCGGATGTCACTTATAAGGCGGGCGCCATGGTCTGGCCCTCGCTGGTTCCACTGAAGCCCGAGGACCCGGGCGCGGCTGAGATGCACGCCGCGCGCGAGGTCTTATCCACATGGAAAAAGCCGGTCCTGGTGATGTTTTCCGACTCGGATCCCGTGACGCGCGGGGGGCATATTTTCTTCCGCCAGCTCATCCCCGCCGCGCGTGAACAGCCGCGCGTCACGATCGAGGGCGCCGGCCACTTCCTGCAAGAAGACTCGGGCGAAGAGGTCGCGGGGCAAATCCTGGAATTCTTCGATCGAACCTAGAGCGTTTCACTGCGGCGAGGATCCGATGGATGGCCAGCCGCCCTCGTTGCCAGCTTCCCCCGCGCGGGGGAGGCCATATCCCCCTCCTAATTCCCCCGGTCATGGGATGGTGATTCTCACTCCCAACGCGTAAAGTAGAACGCACGTTCTGCTCACCGCTCCCTCGGTGTCCCGCAAGCGGTCTCGGCCGGAGTAGAGGGAGGGAAGTTCAACCGCAGATGGCCCGCACTCCTTAGCCCCTCAACTGGAGATCTCATGCTTCTGACCCCCCAGCCTCTTGTCCCGCCAGCGGTATTGGCCGCCGCTCAGCAGCCACGCTTATCGCTGATATGGGGCGCACACACTCCGACTCAGACGCTGCTCGCGATGTTCACCTGGCTGGCCGCCCGCGGCCAGACTCCCCGCGTATTCGACGGCGGGAACCGCTTCGACGGATACTTAGTGGCCCGGATGGCTCGCCGCCTGACTCCCCAGCCCGAGGCGGTCTTGGGCCGCCTGCGCCTATCGCGTGCTTTCACTTGTTACCAGCTGGCACAGCTAATTGAGGAAGCGCACGCTAGCCTATCGCCGGTGCTGATCCTTGACCTGCTGAACACCTTCTATGACGAGAGTGTGCCGCTGCGAGATGTGGAGCGACTGCTCACCCAGGTTATCTCGCATCTGAAGCGGCTGGCTGCGGTTGGTCCGGTCGTTGTCGGAGCTCGGGAGCCACAGACGATGGTCGAGGAGCGCTGGAAGCTCCTGGAACAGTTGCAGATCGCGGCGGACACGACCTGGATGCTGCGTCCCCCATCCGGAGAGACCGTCGCGCAGCCACGGCTGCTCTAGGAACGGAGATCGCCGCATGGGACGCACCCTTCCTTCCATCACTCAGGCCTTCCTGCAAGAGCAGGCCTCCCTCGCGCGATTTCGGCGCGCTCTGCGCCGAGAGGACCAGCGCGCCCTCGACGATCTTCTGGCCTCCGCTCGGCATCACCTGGCGGCTTCCGCCTACGCCTCACATCTCCTTCCGTTTGAGATCATGCTGCTGGCCATGCTGGTGGAGGAACACAAGCACGTCCTGCGGCTGCAGGGCGAACTGGAGATCTTGCGGAGCCAGTCTCGGACGCGGGAGTAGCAGTTTGTTCGGCTGGCTCTTCGACGTATATC
The DNA here is from genome assembly GCA_036986135.1 of Anaerolineae bacterium. GTDB lineage: Bacteria > Chloroflexota > Anaerolineae > Anaerolineales > E44-bin32 > JADFRG01. Next base: position 21,449 of record BTQZ01000027.1, read on the forward strand.
CCTCAGGGAACGGCATGGCGGTGTGGTTGATCGACCGCCAGGGGCATTCGCACGAGTTGCATGACACATTCAGCCCGCGCTTCTATGCCCAGGGATCGCGAGATCGATTGCGTTCGCTGAGTGCGGCCCTAATTGGAAGGCACGCGCCGGTCGCGCTGAGAATCACGGAGCGCATCGACCTATTCCTTGATCGACCCGTTGAAGTGCTTGAGGTGCGCGTACGGGCCCCGGGCCATCTTCCGCGCATCTTTCAGCAGGCGAGCCGGGCCTTTCCCGACCTAACCTATTACGACGCCGACATTCCCCTGCCCCAGCGGTACGTTCTCGAGCGCGAGATCTTCCCGCTCGCCTACTGCACAGTCGACGTCGCGCAGGGTCGCATCCAGCGCATCGAAGCGCTCGACACTCCTTGGGATACGGAGTACGAGCTCCCGCCGTTGCGCGTCATGACCCTCCGATTGGATGGCGATTTACAGGATCCAACCCGCTCCTTCGCGGCTGAGTCAGATCAGGGCAAGCGTAGGGATTTGCTGGTCGAGGTCGAACGGCAACGCTACCGCTTTCCGCGACAGAAGGGTCGTCAGCTGGTTCTTGGTATGCGCCACCTTCTCGAGCGATTCGACCCTGACGTCCTGATCAGCGCATACGGAGACAACTACATCCTGCCTCGCCTGCTGCGCCTGTCACGTCACTACGGGATCCGTGTGCCGCTCAACCGGGATCCAAAGGAAGCGGTTCGGCGCAAGGGAGCCCATTCCTATTTCTCGTACGGCAGAGTCTTGTTTCGGAACGAACAGCACACCCTGTTCGGTCGCTGGCACCTGGACCGGCAGAACGCGTTCCTCACCAACTACTACGGACTGGATGGCATCCTGGAAATCGCGCGGGTCAGCGGACTCCCGGTGCAGACCGTGGCGCGTGTCTCCACCGGAACCGGGATCAGTGCCATGCAAGTGGCCACCGCACAGCGCCGCGGTGTCCTGGTGCCCTGGCAAAAGCGGCAGCCCGAATCTCTCAAAACTGGCCTGGATCTGTTTGCGGCCGACAAGGGCGGACTGGTCTATACCCCGATTGCAGGGCTGTATGAGGGTGTGGCTGAACTGGACTTCACCGCCATGTATCCCAGCATCATGGTGCATTTCAACGTCTCCCCCGAGACGGTGGGGGCCCGGTGCTGCGAGGGTGAGACGGTACCCGAGCTTGGAACCTCGATCTGCCGGCACCGCGTGGGTCTGGTTCCCGAGACACTCGCCCCCTTGCTGGAGAAGCGCAACCGCTACAAAGAGATGATCCGCGAGCTGCCACCCGGCGATCCCAAGCGGCGGCGTTTCGAGCGGCGATACTCCGCTCATAAGTGGCTGCTGGTGACTTGTTTTGGCTACTTGGGCTACAAGAACGCCCGCTTCGGAAGGATTGAGGCCCATGAGGCAGTCAATGCCTACGGGCGGGAGGTCCTGCTGCAGGCCAAGGAGCTTGTCGAAGAGGCCGGTTACCGAGTGCTGCACCTCTATGTGGATGGGCTTTGGATCCAGAGAGAGGGGGCCGATCAGGCGGACTACGACCGACTACTGAACCGTATTCAATCCCAGACGGGTCTTCGAGTGGGCCTGGAGGGTATCTACAGCTGGCTGGCCTTCCTGCCCTCCCGGACTGAGCCGAGAGTCGCGGTCGCCAACCGCTATTTTGGGGCCTATGAGGACGGCTCCGTCAAGATACGCGGCGTGGAGGCCCGTCGCCACGACACGCCGCCCTTCATTAAGGATGCCCAGCTCGAGATGTTGGCCCTGCTGTCTCAGGCCCGGGGGATCGACGGGTACCGTGCTGCCGTCCCGCGAGTTGTGGCTTACGCACAAGAGAGGCTGAGGGCGCTGCGTGCAGGCGAGATTTCGACGAGAGACCTGGTGGTTACTCACCGTTTGTCTCGCCGGCCCGAAGAGTACCGCGTGCGCACCCCCGCAGCCCGCGTGGCGCGGCAGCTGATCGAGGCCGGGGTCGAGCTCAGCCCGGGTGAGATGCTGCGCTTTGTGTACGTGCCCGGTCCAGAGAAGGTCCGTGCCTGGGAGGGTGACCCAGGCGATCAGGCCTACGATGTGGGGGCCTATGTCGAGCTGCTCACCCGGGCGGTTGAGAGCTTGCTGGCCGCGGTTGGGGTTGATCGTTCCACGCTGGAGACGTGGCTGCTGGGGAAGGCTGGGTACTGGGGTCCGCCTGGCGCTCTCCCTCCGCCAGGTACGGACATTCGTTTTCCACTCCTTGCTGAAACATCGAACCGACCGCTCGTGCGGGTGGAGGGTGCTGCGAGCGGTGCTGGTAGTGAAGACTTGTTCTCAGATGTACGTCCTCCGGAGCGTATTTCGCTCGCGGTGGATTACAAGACGCCGATCGGAGCGGAATGAGGAATGGAGACATCCAGCTCTTGCTCGTGATTCTCATCCCAAAGAGGTCGATTGACCTTCATTCCGGTCGCGTGGTATTATGCTCGCGAGCCGCTCGCGCGCGCGTTGAGCGGCTTTGATGGCCTTTGGGAGGTGCTCAACATCAGCGCATCTGACTACCGGATTAACCAGTACATCAGGGTGCCACAAGTCCGCTTGATCGACGCGGACGGTGAGAATAAGGGCGTCGTGACTATCGACGAGGCGCGCTCCGCAGCGGAATCTGCCGATTTGGATCTTGTGGAGGTTGCGCCGAAGGCAGAGCCGCCGGTGGTCCGCGTTCTCGATTTTGGGAAGTTCCTCTACGAGCAATCTAAGAAGGATCGAGAGGCGCGCAAGGCACAGACTAAGGTGGAGGTCAAGGAGATCCGGCTACGGCCAAAGACCTCCGAACATCATCGGTCCTTCAAGGTTAAGAATGCCCGACGCTGGCTGATCGAGGGCAAGAAGGTACTGGCCCGCATTCGGTTTCGAGGGCGTGAAATTACTTACCCGGAGATCGCGCTGGAAGATTTGAAGCAGATCGCCGAGGAGTTGGCAGACGTAGGAGTGATCGAACAGGCCCCCCGCATGGAGGGACGGACCATGTTCATGGTGCTCACTCCAATAAAGAAGTAAACCAAAGCCCAGGCAAACCGCCGCCGGGCAGTTTAGAGCCTGGCGGTTTTCATGAAAGGCAGTAGGGATGGCCCGCAAGACAAAGAAGGGCAAAAAGGGGAAGTACAAACTCAAGACGCACAAGGCCACCGCCAAGCGCTTCCGCTTAACCGGCTCTGGAAAGCTGGTCCGGACCAAGGGCGGTAAGAGCCATCTTCGACGGCGCACCCCCAAGCGCACCAAGCGCTTGTTCGCTAAGATGATTTCCGTTGAAGGAACCGGCATTCGCAAGCGCGTACGCCGGCTCGCGCCGTATCTCAGCAAATACAAAGCCAATCCGAACGCGCGAAGCGGCGGCGCTTCGCGATAGAGGAGCATTCAATTTGACACGAGTGAAAGGCGGGACCGTAACCCGCAAGCGACACAAGAGACTCATCAAACAGGTGCGCGGCTACTACGGCACCAGGCGCAATCTGTTCCGGCGCGCAAAAGAAGCGCGCACCAAGAGCCTGTGGTATTCCTATCGTGATCGACGCAACAAGAAACGCAATCTGCGCCGCCTGTGGATTGCCCGCATCAACGCCGCCGCACGTCTGAATGGGACGACCTACAGCCGTCTAATTCACGCCATGCGAGAGGCCGACATTCGGATCAACCGCAAGTACCTGGCCGACATGGCCGTGCGCGACCCTAGGGCCTTCACCTCCGTGGTCAAGGCAGCCAAACCGAGCTCCTGAAATCTCCAGCTGACCTTCTAGCCAAATCCCATCCGGTTACACAATCGATACGCGCCCGGGGCGGCGAATGAAAATTCGCGCTATCACGGGCTTCCTAGATCCTGGCTGGCCGCTGAATCCGGATAGCATCCAGACTGTGGCCTCCTGCATGCACGAGATGCGGGATGCATTTGGTCAGGCAGGGTATGAGGTTCAGACGCTTAGGCTTGCTACCCCGCCGCCTTCCGAGATAACGGCTCCTGTCCCGCCGAGTGAGCGGCCTGCATTTGCGAGTGATCTAGAGGCCCAGTGCTTTGTGCACGGAGTTGACTATGCCAATATCGGGCCGGCACTACCGGAAGAGCCGGAAGGATTCGATGTGATTCCCGACATCTTGGGCGCGGCCGATATCGTCTTCTGCTCGGGCCTTTTCGCCGATCCAGAAATCGGGCTCTCCGTCCGCGCGGCTGAGGCATGCGCACAGGCTATTCTCAGCGCCTCCACTATCTCATCCGACGGATTCTCGAATCTGCGCTTCGCGGCGCTTGCCAACGTGCCACCGGGAGGGCCTTTCTTTCCGGCTGCCTACCACCGAGGTGGGCGCGCGGCGATTGCCTTGGCGACCGAATCGGCAGACCTGGCCGTCGCGAGCGTGCAGGAGGCCGGATCGCTTACAAAGGTGAGACAGCATCTGGTGTCCTCCATCGAGACGCATGCGGGTGCGCTCACATTGACCGCAGAACCGATCGCCTCGGAACACTCGATCCGATTCTTGGGAATCGATTTCTCGCTGGCGCCTTTCCCTGAGCCGGAGCGATCGCTTGGTACTGCGATCGAGATTCTCAGCGGGGCGGAGGCCGGCCTGCATGGGACCGTGGCCGGCGCCGCCTTCCTGGCGGACTGCCTTGATCGAGCGCATTTTCAGCGTACCGGCTTCTGCGGCTTGTTCCTTCCTGTGCTTGAGGATTCGGTGCTGGCGAAACGGGCTGCTAGCGGCCGCCTGGATCTGAAGGACCTGCTGCTCTTGTCCACGGTGTGCGGGACGGGCCTCGATACCATTCCGCTCCCCGGTGATGTGAATCACAAATCCGTGACCGCGCTCTTGGTCGATCTTGGAGCGCTCGCCCTGCGGCACGACAAACCCTTGACCGCGCGTTTGATGCCCATCCCGCGTAAATCGGCGGGCGATGAAATCCACTTCGATTTTCCATACTTCGCGGACAGTCGGGTGATGGCCCTGCCCAAGCAGCCGCTCTCGCAACGCTGGACCTCGTCCGGGCTGCTGGACCTGAGGCGGAAGCTTTAGGTGGATCTGCTCAGCGATCTCAACCCACAGCAGCGCGAGGCCGTGACCGCCGCTCCCGGTCCGGTCCTGGTGCTGGCTGGGCCGGGATCCGGCAAGACCCGGGTCCTCACCTACCGTCTGGCATACCTCATTCAGGAACTGGAAGTGCCTGCGGCGGAGATCCTGGCGCTGACCTTCACGAACAAGGCTGCCCGAGAGATGGAAGGCCGAGCCCTATCTCTCCTAGGAGCCTCGCGCACGTCGGGCGTTCCCCGCCTGGGCACTTTCCATTCGACATTCGCCCGAATTCTGCGTATCGAGGCGGATCGGCTGCCCGTCACGCGGGACTTCGTCATCTTCGATGATGTGGATCAGCTGTCGCTGGTGCGCCAGTCGCTCAAGGAACTCAATCAGGACCCGAAGCAGGTTCGCCCGATGCGCGTTCTCGCCTCCATCTCGCGCGCCAAAAATGAAATGATAGAACCGCAGGCCTTCACAAGCGATACGTATTTCACCGAGATCACACGGCGGGTTTACGAGCGCTATCAGGAGCTCCTGCTCGCCAACAACGCCCTCGACTTCGACGATTTGCTGCTGCTGCCGATTCGACTCTTCCGTGAGCATGAGCCGACATTACAGACCTATCGGCGCCGCTATCCCCATTTGCTGGTCGATGAATTCCAGGACACAAACACCGCGCAATATACTCTGCTGCGCATGCTGGCTGGGGCCAAGCCCGATCTTTTTGTCGTGGCAGACCCCGATCAGTCGATCTATCGATGGCGCGGGGCGGATTACCGCAATGTGCAGCGCCTGCGAGAGGATTTCCCAGATCTAAATACCTTGCTTCTGGAACAAAACTACCGCTCCACCCAGACCATCCTCGACGCGGCCATGGCCGTGATCGATCGTCAACCCGACCGACAGCGCAAACAGCTGTTCACCGAACGCGGGGCCGGAGACCCGATCCTGGTCCACGAGGCCTATGATCAGGACGAAGAGGGTCAATTCGTCGTGGAGACTATCTCCATGCTTACCTTTACCGGAGAGGCCGAGCCAGGAGACTGTGCGATTATGTACCGCACGAATGCCCAATCGCGTGCCATTGAGGAGGCCTTCTTGAGGGCCGGCCTGCCTTACCGGCTCGTCGGCGCCCAGCGCTTCTATGGGCGCAAGGAGGTCAAGGACCTCATCGCCTACCTGCGCTTGATCCATAACCCCGCGGATCAGGTGAGCTTGGAGCGCGCCATCCGCACTCCCCCTCGAGGTATCGGAGACAAGACGCTCGCCGCACTCCGGGCCGCCGCCGACCAGGCCGCGGCAACCCCGGTCGAAATTCTACTCATGCTCGGTCGAGGGGTAGAAGTTGCAGGCATTCCCACAAGAGCCCATGCTCCGCTCGCCCAGTTCGGCGCGCTGCTCAGCGGCTGGCTTGAGATCAAGGAGCAGGTCTTGCTGGATTCTCTGATCGACCGGATACTCGAGGAGGTAGGGTATCGTGCGTATCTAGGCAGCGACGAGGATCGCTGGGCCAATGTGATGGAGCTGCGCGGTGTTGCTCAGGAGTTCAGCGAGCTTGGCCTGGTTGAATTCCTACAACAAGTGGCCCTGGTTTCCGACCAGGACACGCTGACCGAGAACATGAACGCGCCCACTTTGCTGACCCTGCATGCAGCAAAAGGCCTGGAGTTCCCGATCGTGTTTATCATCGGGCTTGACGAAGGCGAGCTGCCGCACTATCGCTCTCAGGATGACCCGGAGGCCATGGCGGAGGAGAGACGTCTCTTCTACGTCGGGCTAACCCGCGCTCAGGATAGGGTGATTCTGCTGCGCACCTTCCGCCGTCGCGCGCGGGGCGTATCCTCTTTGACAGATCCATCCCGCTTCTTGGACGATCTGCCGGCCGATCTCATCGAGGGTGACCTGATCGGGATGCGCACGCCGGCACAGGCCACGTACGCTAGGGAAACCAGTTGGCAGGGTCGCGAACAGGTGCCGACCGAGGCGCGCTACCTGGCCGGCATGCGGGTGATCCACCCCCAGTTCGGCGAAGGTATCGTGCTTGAGACTCAGTTGGAGTACGACGATGAGGAGGTCACCGTCAACTTCGAGCAGGTGGGCATCAAGCACCTTGTGGCTTCCATGGCGAATCTGGAGGTCGAAGATCGATGAAACTTGTCGCCGCATACATGATACGCATTTCTTTCACGCCGAACGTCAGACCAAGGTGTCTCGAGCAGCTTGTGAAGATAATTCAACGCACCACTTCTTTTCCTCTCGCTTCGAGGATGGGGTTCTACAAATGACACCCTGCTGGGTTAGCTCATGAGGATTTTCTTAACAGGAGGCGCGGGGTACATCGGATCTGCGGCGGCCGCGACGCTGCTGGAAGCCGGCCATCGGGTAACCATCTTCGATTCGCTGGTGACCGGCCATCGGGCGGCCGTCCCGGAGGGAGCGAACTTCATCGAAGCCGATCTCGGCGACCACCATGCCGTGTTTAAGGCCTTGAAGAGCGAGCCTTACGAAGCGGTCATGCACTTTGCGGCATTTGCTGAAGCCGGCGAAAGCATGCAGGAGCCTGGGAAGTACTTCGAGAACAACGTCCACAACTCGCTGTGGCTGTTGGAGGCCTGCGTTCAGGCCGACGTCAGGCGGCTGGTCTTCTCCTCTTCGGCGGCCGTGTACGCTTCAAGCGATGAGCTTCTCAATGAGGATGCGCCGCTCAAACCCGGCAACCCGTACGGGCAGACCAAACTGATGGTCGAAGGCCTCTTGGATTGGTACCGACGTGTGCATGGGATTGGCTACGCCGCGCTGCGCTATTTCAATGCGGCCGGCGCCCTGCCGAATCGCGGCGAAGCCCATAACCCCGAAAGCCATCTGATCCCGCTCGTTCTTCAGGTGGCGCTCGATCAGCGCTCCGAGGTCCAGATCTTCGGCACTGACTACCCCACGCCGGACGGAACCTGCATCCGCGACTACATCCACATCGCGGACTTGGTCTCCGCGCACATGCTTGCCCTCGAAGCGCTTGAGCCCGAAAGCCAGATGATCTACAACCTAGGTAACGGATCCGGCTACTCGGTGCGGGAGGTGGTCGATACCGCCCGTCAGGTCACGGGCCATGTCCTCCCCGCCGTCGAGACCGACCGCCGCCCGGGTGATCCGCCGCGCCTGGTCGCCGGCTCGGACAAAATCCACAGCGAGCTCGGCTGGGCTCCGGAGTATCCTGAATTGGAGGCCATCATCGCCAGCGCGTGGGAGTGGCACCGGGCTCAGCCGCAGGGATACAAATGAGACCGAATGCTATAATCGCGGCCCGGCAGTTCCGCGTGAAAACGCACTGATCGAACGGCCCTAGGAACGAAGGGCCTCCCAGGAGCAACGCATGTCATATCAGCACTCAGCTGTCCCCCCCGATGGGGAACGGATTGCGATGGAGAACGGCCGCCTCACCGTCCCATCGCGCCCCATCCTGCCCTTCATTGAAGGCGACGGCACCGGACCCGATATCTGGCGCGCCTCGGTGCGCGTGTTCGATGCAGCGGTCGAGAAGGCCTACGGAGGCGAGCGGGACATCGCCTGGATGGAGGTCTACGCCGGCCAGAAGGCATTCGACCTCACCGGGGAGTGGCTTCCCGAGGAAACGGTCGAAGCGTTTCGGGAATTCCTGATCGGCATCAAGGGACCGCTCACGACTCCCATTGGCGGAGGGATCCGCTCGCTCAATGTCGCTCTTCGGAAGATGCTCGACCTGTACGTTTGCCTGCGCCCGGTTCGCTACTTCGACGGGGTGCCCTCGCCGGTAAAGAACCCGGAAGCTGTGGACATGGTGATCTTTCGCGAAAACACGGAGGACATCTATGCCGGCGTTGAATTCGAGGCCGGCACCGAGGGCAGCAAGCTTTTCCTAGCCTGGTTGGAAGAGAACGAGCCGGAGGCCTACGCCAAGATCCGCTTCCCGGAGAGCTCGGGGCTGAGCCTCAAGCCCGTGTCCCGAGAGGGCACCGAACGCCTGGTAAAGTCCGCCATTGAGTACTCATTGGAGAACGGTCGCAAGTCGGTGACCCTGGTGCACAAGGGCAACATCATGAAGTTCACGGAAGGCGCCTTTCGAAAGTGGGGCTACGAGCTCGCCGAGCGCGAATTCGGCGATAAGGTCTACACCTGGGCGCAGTGGGAGCGAACCAAGGCGGAGCAGGGGGAAGAGGCCGCCAATGCCGAGCAGTCCGCCGCTCTGGAAGGCGGAGCGCTGCTGGTTAAGGACGTCATCGCCGACATCGCCTTCCAGCAGACCATCACCCGCGCCCGTGAATTCGACGTGATCGCCACCATGAATCTCAACGGGGATTACCTCTCCGACGCGCTGGCGGCTCAGGTGGGCGGCATCGGCATCGCACCGGGCGGCAACATCAACTACCTGACCGGGCACGCCATATTCGAAGCTACCCACGGCACCGCGCCCAAATACACCGACAAGGACGTAGTTAATCCCAGTTCCCTGATACTAAGCGGGGAGATGATGCTGCGCTACATGGGCTGGACCGAGGCTGCAGACCTTATTGTCCGCGGCATCTCCGGCGCCATCGCGGCCAAGACCGTCACCTACGATCTGCATCGCCTCATGGAGGGCGCCACCAAGGTCAAGACTTCTGAGTTCGGCGACGCCATCATTGAGCACATGTAGGGCACCCTTCGGCCGGTGCCGAACTCAGCCGCTGCAGTTGCCGCCCCGACCCCAGCCTCCGTTCACAAATTGGCGACGGTAACCGTTGAGCCCTCCAAGAAGAAGCTGGCCCGCCAGGTTCATCGCCGCCTGCTAAAGGCCTACGGCGAGCCTACCTGGCGCAGCCCGCTGCCACCGGTGGATGAGCTGGTCTCCACCATCCTCTCCCAGAACACCAACGACATCAATCGCGATCGGGCCTTCGACAACTTACAGGAACGATTTCCCACCTGGGACGAAGTTCGCGACGCCCCTGCAGAAGAAGTGATCGATGCCATCCGCATCGCCGGCATTTCCAGTCAGAAGGGGCCCCGCATCCAGGCCGCGCTCAGGACGATCACCGAGGAGAGGGGCCAAATCGAACTCGATTTCTTGCGGGGGATGCCTCCGGACGAGGTCCATGACTGGCTGGTCCAGATGAAAGGGGTCGGACCCAAAACGGCGGCCATAGTGATGCAGTTTTCGCTGGATATGCCGGCCTTCCCAGTAGACACGCATATCCACCGCGTCAGCGGCCGCATTGGTCTACGACCGGAAAAGGCTGGCCGGGAGAAATCCCATGAAATCCTGGCCGAACTCTTTGCCCCAGATACATACTATGCGGCCCATCTAAACCTCATTCAGCACGGCCGCCAGGTTTGTAAGGCCCCACGGCCGCTGTGCGCACAGTGCAACCTGACCGACCTCTGTGCCTATTACCAGCAGCTCGATCCCAGACCCACAGGCTGATGCCTGAGCGTATGCGGCGCGCGGCAGCCGAGTACTCGGGACCAGATTCTCATCTGGAGTGGGTCTATACTCAGGAGGCGGTTCTTAGCGGTTCTTACAGGAGGAGATTGACATGTCCCTTACCTACACCTGGTACGGTCACGGCACCTCGGGCCTCGAAGTGGACGGCATCAAAGTCATCGTGGACCCTTTCTTCACGGACAACCCCGCCGCCTCTGCGAAGCCTGAGGAGATTGAAGCAGACTACATCCTGATCACGCATGGCCATGGTGATCATGTGGCGGACGCCGTGCCGATCGCCAAGCGCACCGGAGCCACGCTAATAAGCAACTTTGAAATCGCTACCTGGTTTCAGAATCAGGGTGTCGAGGCCCACGGCCAGCACCTGGGCGGCGGGCACGAGTTCCCCTTCGGCTACGTGAAGCTCACGCTCGCGCTTCATGGTTCGGCCTTGCCCGACGGATCCGATGGGGGAAACCCGAGTGGCTTCCTGGTCACTACCCCCGGCGACCAAAAAGTTTACCTTGCGGGTGACACGGGTCTATTCGGCGATATGGCCCTGATTGGTGAGGAGGGGCTGGACCTGGCGGTGATTCCCATTGGGGACAACTTCACAATGGGCCCTGACGACGCGCTGCGCGCAGTGAAGCTGCTGCAGGCGAGGCACGTCATCCCGGTCCACCACAGCACCTGGGAGTTGATTGAACAGGATGCTGACGCATGGGCGGAGAGGGTCCGGTCGGAGACGCAGACCGAGCCTCACGTTCTGCAACCCGGGGAAAGCTTTACCCTCTGAGCCAAAGGGCTGTACCGACATCCCGAGCGCGAAGGACGGCCTCTCGGTTCTTGGCGATTATTGCCCTGGCTTACCAGGGAACTGCGCCTGGGGGGCGTGCAGAGGCGCGGGCAAGCACGGAAGAGATCCTCTGAAACCATCGCTGGTCCGCCCCGCATGAATCCACATTGAATCGATCGCGATCCACCTGGCTTCGGCTGGCTGGCTTGACTCTGCTCGCGCTGGGTCTGGGGATGGCAACTAACACCCTCGATCCGGCGCTGCTCAGTTTCAAGGTGGCTGAGCTCGCGCCCGCGAGCAGGAATACTGCGCTCGGCCTGATTACCGCTTCCGGGCTGCTGGTCGCCACCCTCACGCAGCCGATCATCGGAGCCCTCTCCGATCGGACACGCGCCCCACTCGGCCGGCGTGTGCCGTACATGATCGTCGGCACCCTGCTGGCGATCGCTTTCTTATTTGTCGTCGCTCTCGCCCCCACCATTGGGATCCTGCTGCTGGGCGTCCTGGTTTATCAGTTCGGTGCGAACACCGCGCAGGCTCCTTGGCAGGCCCTGCTCCCAGACCAGCTGCCGATCACTCTGCGCGGGGCGGCCTCCGGGCTAAAAAGCCTGTTCGAAATCCTTGGCTTCATCCTTGGACGCAGAATCGCGGGGTATATGGTGGCCCAAGGTACTCCGCAGGCGGCCGTCTTAAGCGCCTCGGCAGTTCTGACAGTGACTCTGGTCCTCACTTCACTGACCGCCCGTTACTGGAGGGGAAGGCGCTCGCCTGAGGACCCCGATGGGGAGGGTCAAGAGTTCCCCACAAGCGAATCTCCAGGCAAGCAGGCGTCTGGGAGGTCGCAAGGTGCTCGCCCAGGCATTTCGGCATCTCTCCAGAGAAGTAACTGGCCAAGAGGCTTTGGCTGGTGGTTCGTGAACCGCGCCCTCTTTTGGGCTGCGGTCATCGCGCTCAATAGCTTTGTGATCTTCTACATGGAGGACGTGGTCGGGATGACCTTTTCGGAGGCCTCCCGCCTGTTTGGGGACCTCTCGGTCGCCCTGGGGGTCTCGCTCCTAATCATCACGATACCCGCCGGCCGGCTGTCCGACAAGCTGGGCCGGCGACCGATGATCCTGGCCGCTTGTCTGGTGGCCGTGGCCGGGAATCTGCTGCTCCTGGGGGCGCGCACGCGACCGGTGCTGATTCTCGGCGGAGCCGCGCTCGGGCTGGCTACCGGAGTATTCCTGAGCGCCAGTTGGGCGCTGGCGACAGACCTGGTCCCTCGAGCAATGGCTGCCCGCTATCTCGGAATCGCCAACATCGCTACCGCCGGTGGTAGTTTCCTTGCGCGTCTGGCCGGGGGCGCGCTCATCGACCCCATCAACCGGCTTACAGGGAGTCAGGAGGCGGGTTATCTGACGCTCTACTCACTGACCCTGGTCGCCTTCGTTGTGGCCGCCTTCGCCGTGACACGGCTAGATATTGGAGAAGACCGTCGTTCAGCGTAGCTCGGGGTGTAGAATCGATCTGCGGGAGGAGCTCAGAAGCACGGGCGAAGGAAGCAGGAGGAGAGATGGCTGAAGGGAAGCGCATCGGCAAGGTGGTGCACTATTACGGTAAGATCAACGTCGCCGTTGTGGAGCTCGAATCCGATCTCAAAATCGGCGACAGGGTGCACTTCGAGGGGGCTCACACCGACTTTGAGCAAGAGATCGACTCAATGCAGGTTGAACACGAGGTCGTTGAGCTGGGTTCAGCCGGTGACGAGGTCGCCATTAAAGTGAAAGAGCGTACCCGCACGGGCGACACGCTCCATATGCACGAAGACGAATAATTCAGCTCAAAGGGAGCGCGATAGTAAAGGTTGCTCCCTTGTCAGGCCCCGGGCTCTCGGCCCAGACGCGCCCGTCGTGTGCCTCCGCGATGGCCTGGACGATGGAAAGGCCCAGACCCATCCCCTCGTGGCGGCGCGTCATGTGGTTTTCTACCTGATAGAACTGGTCAAAGATCTTGTTGACTTGATCTTCCGGGATCCCCATACCCGTATC
>BTQZ01000028.1:0-33692 GCA_036986135.1 Anaerolineae bacterium
CTTCGGGCAAAGCCGTCGCATCAGGTGGGGCCTGGGTGGGGACAGCTTCGCCCCCGCCGCCCGCTTCAGCGGTCTGGGTTAGCAGTGCCGAGCGAACGGCTTCCATGGTGGCCTGCTGGCTGTCGGCTGGTGCCTCGCCCTCGCCTTCCCCAGGCGGTGGCGTGGAGGCCGAGCGAGTGCAGGCTGCGACAAGTGCGAGCAAAGCCAACATGGAGATGTTACGCATACGCGTAGTATTCATGTGTTCCTCCTAAGAGGGTTCCTCGGGCCGGTCTCGTGGGAACAGCGCGGGATCGTAGCACAAGGCTTTGTGCCGTGCAAGCGGAGAGGTTCGCAGTTGGACGGGAATCAAAAAGGGCCAACCCAGGTGGGCTGGCCCCTATCGTTGAGGCGGATTGTCACCGTTCCGCTAGAGTGGGCCGGAATTTATAGCCGTAGACGAGCATGCCGCGCTCACCGTCCGCGCCCAGTTTGCGAGTGACCATCTCCACCTGAGTGCCAATTTCAACCGGTTCGTCACCAATGTCGGTGAGCTGCGCCGTTACAAGCGGACCCTCCTCCAGTCGCACAATCGCCACCGGATAAGGAGCATTCTCGGTATGTCCGGATGGGGCCTGATAGACGGTCGTATGGGAGTAGACTTCGCCTCGACCGCTGAACTTGTACAGGTCTCGGGCGTCCTCGCCGCAGTCGGGACAGAGGTCGCGGGGTGGAAAGATCTTGGATGTACAGTGCGGACAGACCTCGCCGACGAGCGCGTAGCGCTGTTGCTTGAGTCTCCAATGCTGGGATGTCTCCATGCCAGCGAATCTATTCACTTAGCGCTCTCAGAAACTATCAAGAGTGCTGCAAATCCTATCTTCCCACTGACTGTGGTTTCGATAATACTGCAAGACCCCGGGCGCTTGAGCTTCCCATCGCTTACTGCGCATAGCCGAATGCCAATCCAATCACAGGAGGATATGAGTGCATGCGGCGGCGCCGAACCGCTTGGGCACTGGGTCGTGGATGCAGCTGCGAGATCCAAACTCTATTCCGCTCGCCGCAGGATGTGCGTAGAGGCGGTGGCGCCGGATCCTCCCAGACACTGCGTCATGGCTATGGATGCGTCGGTCACTTGATTCTCGTTCGCTCTGCCCTCCAGCTGTAGAGTGGCCTCTGCCAGCTGATAGATCCCCGTGGCTGCCCCTGGATCCCCACGTGCCTTCGAGCCACCAAAGGTCGCGATCGGAATCCTACCGGCCAGCGAGATGTCGCCGTTCTGGGCGAGCTTCCAACCCGCTCCGCGCGCGGCAAAACCAGCTGCCTCGAGCGAAAGCGCGGCGAAAATCGAGAAGGAGTCGTGCAATTCAAATAGCCCGATATCTCCCAGAGACAAATCCGCTTGCATCAACGCCGCCTCCGCAGATTGGCTGGCCGCTATCAGGTGCAGCGGATCCGACCGATCGTGAACGGCCAAAGCGCAGGTGGCTACCGCAGAGCCTGTGATCTCAACCCAGGGTCGGTCGTGGCCCTCAGGCAAAGCTGCGGCGCGCGCCAGGACCAGAGCAGCCGCACCATCCGCCAGTGGAGCAACGTCAAAGGTGTTGAGCGGCTCGCTGACGATAGGCGCCTTGGCATATTGCTCGCGCCGGATCGCCTTACGGAACATCGCGTTTGGGTTGGTTACCGCGTTCTGGTGGGCGGTCAGGCTGAAGCCCGCCATAGAATCCTTCGGTGCCCCATGCTCGTACAGGTAGCGCTGCATAAGGAGGGCAGCCTGCGTGCTCGGCGTAACGCCCTGCACCGCTTCATACTCCGAATCAGTAGCGGTGGCGAGGGCGGCCTGAACCTGACCGCTGGTCTTGTCGGTTACCTTCTCTACCCCCAGAACAAGCGCTACGTCGATCGCACCGGATGCCAGCGCAAGGTAGGCCTGGCGAACCGCCACGCCTCCCGATGCGCCGGAGGCTTCGATGGTCGAGGCCTCAATACCGCGTAGCCCGGCAAAGTCCGCCAGGAGAGCCCCAAGGTGAGATTGGCCTGAGAGCACGGGCGCGAGCATGTTGGCCACGTAGAGCGCCTGTGGCCGCAGCCCGCCTGAATCCGCGCTTGCGGCACTCATGGCTTCCAATCCTAGGTGGCGAAGGGACAGATCCCAATGCTCGCCCACTGGCATTATGCCCACTCCCGCTACAACAATCATTTCAGGACCAGCTTGCCTCTGTACCGTGCGTAGGTGGCGTAATCGATCTCCGTACGCCGCTTCACGTAGCTGAGGGTCTCGGGTGCGGCCTTGCGTCGCTCGGGCAAAGCATCAGTAGCCAGAAGGCCGAAGGCATCGGAACCTGCTCCGGACCCATAGGAGACCATCAGGATGCGGTCGCCCGGCTCGGCGACATCCAGGATAGACGTCAGACCAACCATGGCTGAACCGGCGTAGGTATTCCCAATATCCGGCACCAGCAATCCTGCTTCAATTTGCTCCCGTTCAAATCCCAAAGATTTTGCAACACGCACTGGGAACTTGGTGTTGGGTTGATGGAAAACCGCGAAGCGATAGTCAGAAGCCGTGGTCTCCATCGCCTCCATGAGAAATTCGGCTGCGGTCCGGATGTGGCTGAAGTAGGCCGGCTCCCCCGTGAAACGTTCTCCATGTTCCGGATAGGTCTCGTTCGCGCGACGCCAGAAGTCAGGGGTGTCGGTCGCGTAGGAGTAGGATCCCTGGATCACGCACACCGCATCCTCCGCCGGGCCAATGATGAAAGCCGCGCCCCCGGCGCCGGCCGTATATTCCAGCGCATCACCGGGCCGCCCCTGTGCGGTGTCCATGCCAATGGCCAGCGCATAGTTGGCCATCCCGGATCCGACAAATCCGATAGCGGCCTGGATGGCCTCCGTCCCCGCCTTGCAGGCAAACTCCCAATCCGCGGCCTGGGTGTGTGGGGTGGCGCCAATAGCTTCTGCTACAACCGTCGATGTTGGTTTTACGGCGTAGGGGTGCGACTCGGAGCCCACCCACACCGCTCGGATCGAGCTAGGGTCCAAATCGGCGCGTGCCAGGGCGTTGCGGGCAGCCTCGATTGACATCGTGATCACGTCTTCATCCAGGCCCGCAACGGCTTTCTCATTGATGGGAAGGCCCCCCTTCCCGTCGGTCCAGATCCTGGCCACTTCTTTGGCAGGCAGCCGGTACTGGGGGATGTAGGCGCCATATCCCGCGAAGCCTGTCTCACGAATCGGCTTAAGGATCTTGTTTTCTGCCATGGATCTCTCTTTCAAAGTATAGGTCACCCGTCTGAGAGCTGCTTGAGCAGCTGCTCTGCACGCTCCAGAAGGATGTTGTCTTCCTCTATCATGGCTCCAGCCACTGCGTCAATCTCGGCGCCACGCGCGCCCGCCGCGATTGCCAGCTGACGGGCATGAAGCCCCATATGGCCGCGCTGAATGCCTTCCGTCGCCAGAGCGCGGAGCGCCGCCAGGTTCTGGGCCAAGCCTACTGAAACGACGATCTCCGCCAGGGCCTGGGCTTTCTCGACTCGCATCAAAGCCAGCGCGTCGCGTGCTCCAGGGTGGACGCCGGTCGCACCGCCGATGGTTCCCAGGGCGAGGGGCAATTCAAGCTCACCCTGCAGCGCACCGGACTCATCCACCCACCAGCGACTCAGCGGTCCGTACTTTCCCTCTCGAGCCGCATAGGCATGCGCCCCGGCTTCCACCGCGCGCCAGTCGTTTCCCGTGGCGATGACGACCGCGTCCACGCCGTTCATGATCCCCTTGTTGTGCGTTGCAGCGCGGTACGGATCGACGGCGGCAAAGGCCCAGGCCTCGACCACACCCTCTCGCACGTCTTTGCCCTTGAATTCGGCAAAGGCCAACGTGTCCGGAGTTAGGCTGCAGGTCGCCCTGGCGAGCCGCCGGTCCGCCAGATTGGATAGGATGCGGAGATGCGCCCGGCCCCCGGTCAGAGCCTCGATCAATGGCGCGATGCCTTCCAACACGGTGTTCACAGAATTCGCCCCCATAGCGTCCACGGTGTCATAGATCAAATGGAAGGCCAGCATCGGCCCGGCCGGACTCTCAGGGAAGATCTTCACTTCGATGGCGCGCGCTCCGCCTCCAACGGCGACCATCATCGGCCCGGCCTCGTCTGCGGCTTTGAGTAATTGTGCTTCCGCCTCGAGAAGCGCCGTCTTGGCCGCCTGAAGATCTTCGAGATCCAGCACCTGGATCTGGCCGATCATATAGGATGGATCCGCCTCCGCTACGAAGCCCCCAGATTCGCGGACCAGTTTCGCCATGAACGAGGCTCCTGCCACGACCGAGGGCTCTTCAATGGCCATTGGTACTAGAACCTCGCTCCCGTTGATGACAAAATTGGTGGCGATGCCCAGTGGTAGGCCATAGATTCCCACCACGTTCTCGATCATCGAGTCTGCAAGCGAGGGATCCAGACCTTTAGAACCTACCAGCCCGTCGAGCGTGTGTCCCGTGGCCTTGACCAGGCGGGATCGACGCTCATCCAATCCCATATTGTAGAAGTTAGGGATCCGCGAGCCGGGTTGTTGTTCGCCAGAATTCATCTCAGTTTCACCACTGCGGGAGGCTACCACCTGCCCATGCTGGCCAGGCTCTGCCTGCCCAGCATCACAGCCTACATACTGGGGCTGGCAAAAACTATCAATTCACCCGATTGCGAAGCAACAAGAAAGGCGACGGATCATCTGATCCGTCGCTAGGCTGTTATCGTGAGGCTGCTCAGTTCTTTAGATATTGGGTTTTAAGAATCAGGTCCAGCCAAATGAAGGCCAGGCTGAGGTACCCGATGAAGAGCAGCAAAGGAAGATCCCCTTTGAAGAGAAAGTTGGTCCAGAAGCGATTCAGGTCTGAGCCGAAAATAAGAATGGTCCCCGCGGTGGAGAGCAGACCGAATCCGAGGGACACTATCCAAAGGATGGTGCGACGAGTCTTCATTAGCTCTCTCCCGCCGCATTGTATGCGGGGCGCCAGGGAGCGTCAAGCTCCGGAACCCTGTGCTCTGGCGAGAAGCGTCATCGCACAAGTCTGTCCCTTAAAAGGAAAACTCCCCACGAGTGTGGGGAGAGCCGGGCGAGATCGAATGGTTGTTAGCGAGTAATCGCTGTCGTGATCATCGCTTGCGCATCAGAACTCATTGGGTCAATTCTCTGTAAAGTAAGCGCCCACCGTCGAGCGTAGTTCGCTGGCCGAGAAGGGCTTCGCTATGAAGTCGGCTGCGCCCGCTTCAAAGGCGTTTTCCTGAATCTCGGGCTCCGAGTATGCACTGACGACGATCACCGGGATGTCCGCCCAGGCGGGGGTTGCCCTAAGCCGCTTGATCAAGCCGACGCCGTCAATCTCCGGCATCATCATGTCGGTCAGAATCAAATCTGGAGTGGTTTCATCGAGCAGGCCAAAGGCATCGTTCGCGTGGTGGGCCTTGTGCACCCGATAGCCCTGGCTTTCCAGGATCACCGTCACCACGTCGCAATAGCCGCGTTCATCGTCGACCACCAGGATCGATCCGGTAGTTTCATCTGTCTCAGCACTTAAAGTCAACATCCTTGATCCTTTCTATCTGGCAACATTGTATGGGCAGCAACTTTCACCCACCTTAGCAGCGGGCCCCTGAATCTATCAGTCACCTAACGATACGGAGCAGGCCTGCGGGGGGGGGTGGGTGATGAGAGTGGGTCAGGACCTTCCAAGGAACTGTGCGAGGGTTGACCGGGCTCTGAACTGAGCCATGTAATTCGCAGTGTTTTCAGGCGTGAACCGTCGGGGGTTGGCAACGAACTGTGAAAGTGCGTTTTCTTGAGTCACATTGCTAACGGCCAGTAGTTCGAGCAAGCTGCGGGTGACCGGTGGAGCAGGCAGCAGGGCTTCCATCAGCGTCACAATTGCCCGCAGTAGCGGCATCGGAAACCGCACCATGGCGCGGCTGGCACCCACCGCGGCAAGCGTGCGGCGTTCGATCTCTTCAAGCGTAAGGATCTCCGGTCCGCCCAACTCATACTCACGGCCA
Organism: Anaerolineae bacterium; assembly: GCA_036986135.1. Classification (GTDB taxonomy): domain Bacteria; phylum Chloroflexota; class Anaerolineae; order Anaerolineales; family E44-bin32; genus JADFRG01. Next base: position 6,023 of record BTQZ01000028.1, read on the forward strand.
TGAGTGGTCGGGTCTGGCAGAGCCTTCAACATGCACGTCACGATGTCTTCGACCCAGATCGGCTGAAACCTCGAGTTTTCGTCCCCGACGATGGGATAAATGAGCGGCGAAAAAGGGATCAGCCTGGCAAAGATATTCGCAAGCTCGTCCTCTGGCCCCCAGATCACGGATGGGCGGAAGGCGGTCCATTCCATGCTGGAATCTGCCACGTACTCCTGTGCACGCCCTTTCGAGGCCAGGAAGCGGTAGGGAAGCGCCGAATCAGCCCCCAACTGCGAAAGATTGATGAAGCGACGCACACCGGCCGCTTGTGAAGCGTCCACGACATTCACCGTCCCCTGATAGTTGACTTGCTCATAGGTATGCCCCCCCTTCTCAATGGCAATGGCAACCGTGTGGATTACGGATCCAACACCATCAAAGGCGCGTGCAAGGCTGTCCGGGATTGTGACATCCCCTGCAACGATCTCACCTGGGAGCCCCTCGAGACGTCCCTCTCGCTCAACTCGACGTACATCTCTTACCAGCGCGCGGACCTTTTCTCCACCTTCGGCCAGCCGCCGAACAACGTGGCTGCCGACATATCCTCCGCCACCTGTTACCAGGATCATCGCCAGACCTTTCCTAATAAGGCGCCCTGATTCTAACCTCTCAACGAAAAAACCCCCGAAGGGGGCCGCTCAAACGGAGACACCGTTCTGCGCTCTACGCTTCGGCGAATTTGTCAGCGATTTCGAGCCGATTTCGGCCGGCGCGCTTAGCAACGTAGAGCGCCTCATCCGCAAGCGCGATCAGCTCGTCCGCGCCGGCCTCGGGAAAGATCTCGCTCGAGACGATGCCTGCGCTGGCGGTCACCCACACAGGCGCTTCGCCGATCATTACCGTCTCCTTCGCGATGACCCTGCGTAGTCGCTCGCCCAGCATTACCGCTTGTTCCAGGTCGCAGCCGGGATGCACGGAGAGGAATTCGTCGCCTCCGTAGCGGCCAGTGGCGTCGTAGGTTCGGACGCAATTTCGCATGCGCTGCCCACATTCCAGCAGCACTTTGTCGCCGGCTGGATGTCCGTACGAGTCGTTGATCTGCTTGAAGTCATCCAGATCGATCATGGCTAGCCCGATAGGCTCGCCCTTTCGTTGGCCTCGGTTCAGCTCCCGATTCAGGATTTCCAGGATTGCAGATCGGTTCCAGAGGCCGGTGGCTGAGTCAGTAGTGGCTTGAGAATGCAATTGGTCCCGCGTTTGGATGAGCTGCTCCTGGATTTCCAGGATTCGCCTGCCTGCTTCCAGGCGAGCCTGCAGCTCATGGGAGCGGAAGGGCTTGACGATGTAGTCATCGGCCCCGGCGTTCAGCCCGGCGACCAGGTGCTTTTCTTGATCGTACATGGTGAGCAATAAGATGTAGATGTAGGGCTCTTGGGATTGCTGGCGGACTTTGCGTACGATCTCCAGCCCGTCCATTCCCGGCATGCGCCGGTCGAGGATTGCCAGGCGGGGAGCATCGTCACGCTGGAGAATATTCCAGGCTTCCTGGCCATCTTCGACGGTGATGACCTGATAACCCCAATCACCCAGCGCTTCCGCCAAGTGCTCGAGGGTACTCTCGTGATCGTCCGCGATCAGTACCTTATTGTTGCTGTTGGACACATCGACCTTCCGCATGGAAAGGCGGTTTGCATCCATTCTAGAGGGAACTGCCGGCTGAGGAGCTTACAGGAAACTTACGAGAGGTGCCCCCACGGGGATTCGAACCCCGGTTTTGGCCTTGAAAGGGCCACGTCCTAGTCCCCTAGACGATGGGGGCATATTTTGAGCAGGGATTCTAACATGCAGGCTGCGGAGGCTAGGATCCGCCGCGGTACGAGGGTGCGGTGATGAGCTTTCGCACGCTCAACCTACGATCATCGGTCCAGGCGCGAAGGCGCGGGTCGATCTTATCAGGGGTTTCGGCAGAGGTGATCACAGTGGGAAGCTTGGCGTTGTATCTGTGATTAAACAGTTGGTCTAGCTTCTCCCGCACCCAGGGCGTAGCCGCTTGCGCCCCCAGGTCGTCCAGCACAAGGAGCGGCGCGTTACGGATTTCTTCAAATCGCCGATCGTAGGATACGGTCGAGCTCGGGTTGAATGTGGCTCGCAGATGGTCAAGGAGATCCGGTACGACTACGAATATCACGGGAAAGCCCTGAGAAGACCGGTGGTTAGCAATCGCAGCCGCCAGGTGGGTTTTGCCAACCCCGTAACTTCCACCCAGCATGAGCCAACCTTTAGGATTCTCAGCAAAAAACTGCGCGGCTCTGTGTGCGTCTTCTAGCGAACGAACCTGCTCAGCTGGCAGCTTTTCACCCTTGCGCAGGCTGAAGGTACCGAAGGTCTGATCGTGATGTAGGTCCAGCGAGGACAGCTCCTCCCGACCGGATTGTTTCATCGGCGTGCGGTAGTCCGGCGCATGGATGTAAACCCGATCGACCAATGACGGATCCAGGATACGGGAGCGCAGCCGGGCCTCGATCTCCTCCAGGGCCAAATTAGTGGTGATCACGGCCGACAGGTGATTCGTATAGCGGTGATTGAGGATCTGAAACAGCTTCTCGCGCGCCCACTCGGTCGCATTTTGGGTGCCGAAATCATCCAGCACGATAAGCGGCGCGGCGCGAATCTCATCAAACCGCTCCTGAAAGGTCGTATTCCTATCGTTGAAGGTTGCGCGAAGCTCGTCGAGCAGATCGGGAACGGTAAGGAATAAGGTGGGCACCCCGTGTGCCGCCGCCTCATTGGCAATTGCGGCCGCTAGATGGGTCTTGCCAACTCCAAATCCTCCCTGCAGCAGGAGCCACCCCTCGAAGTTCTGCGAGTAGGTCCTCGCCCGCCGGAATGCCGCATGCAGGGATTCCCGCTCCTGCTCTGTGGTTCCCACCCGTCCGTCCGGATTGAAAGTGTCAAACGTGAGGCGCTTCAGCTCATCGAGCCGACTGAGACGGAAGAGCCGCTCCTGCAGACGCGAACGGATTTCCGATTCACGGCAATCGCAGATTTCCAGCCGGCCAAAGTCTGGGTGCCCGACCGGTGCCTGGAGGCGCAGGTATCCTACGCCTCCGCAGCTGGGGCAACCCGGATCACCTAGCAGATCCGCAGATCCGTTAGGCGTCCCAGAAGTCTGCGAACTTGCCCTGCTGGTACCGTCGACGGGCTCTTTCGGTGTCTCCTCGATCTTCTCGCTCACGTTTCCCAGTCTCCATCCAATCTTCCAAGATGGCTTCTACGTAGCGCCATTTCCGAACGTTGTTCTCCACCGCGATTCGAATGGCGTCGATGATCCAATCCTCGGGATAGGTCTGCTCTGCATCCCGCAGTCGATCGGCGATCATCGGAGTTAGCGGTCCGATATTCTTCTCGTAAAGATTGAATATGTTTGGCCGTTCCAGCCGCAGCTCAAGCGGTGCATCAGAATCCCCGCTCGGCCTCCACTCTCCAGCTTCAATAGCGGCGACCGCCGCGCGCCCATTTGGGCCGTTCATGAAGTAAAAGCTTTGCGAATCACCCCCCATCTCCAGCATTGCGTTGAGCAAGGTGCCTCGGGCAACGCAGCGCTCCAGCGCATCGTCCAGTGCCTCCGCGCCGCCCGACAGCCCTTTCATAAGCAGGCTGTCTTGCGCCAATTCGTCCCGGCGAAGATACGGGAAATCGCCCTCGGCACGCGAAAGGTACCAGAAGGAATAGAGCGTGATCTTGAGTTCTGCCAGATGGTCGATGCTGGGCAGCAATTCGCTGAAGAAGGGGTTTGGGATGGCCGTCAGGCGGGTTGTGCCCGCCGGAAAACCATTGAAGGTGCTCATATTTCGGGGGCGGGTTCAGACTCCCGCAATCGCGGGGCGGCTGCATTTTCGAACTTCGCCAGAGATTCGCGGAAGACCAACTCGATAGATCCAACCGGACCGTTGCGGTGCTTAGCGACCACGATCTCAGCGATATTCTGTTTGAGCGTGTCGGTCTCATACTGGTCGGGCCGATAGATGAACATCACAATATCCGCGTCCTGCTCCAGACTGCCGGATTCGCGAAGGTCCGAGAGCAGCGGGTGCTTGTCGGCGCGTTGCTCGATTGCGCGTGACAGCTGCGCCGCGGCCAGCACCGGGACGTTGAGCTCACGTGCCAGTGCCTTGAGGTTTCGAGAGATATAGGAAACCTCTTGCACTCGATTGTCCATGCGTGTGTCGCCGGTCATCAGCTGCAGATAGTCGATGATGATGAGATCCAGTCCAACCTCCATGTGCAGCCTGCGGCATTTAGTGCGCAACTGCAGCGGAGTGATCGAAGGGGTGTCGTCGAGATAGATATGCGTCTCTCCCAGGGCGCTTACGGCCTGAGTGAAAAGCGGCCATTCCTCGTCCTGGATCTCGCCAAGCCGTAATCGCTGGGAATTGATCCCGGTCTCCTGCGCGACCAATCGCTGAACCAGCTGCTCGTTAGACATCTCAAGTGAAAAGAGCGCGACGTGCTGTTTGTGCAGCTGGCTGGCGTTCTTGGCGGCAGAGATGCAGAAGCCTGATTTACCCTGACCCGGTCGCCCAGCGATGATGAGCAGGTCACTTGGCTGCATTCCGCCCAGCAGCCGGTCCAGATCAATGAAGCCCGTCGGCACGCCGATGGTCTCGTCCTTGTGGCGCGCCAGGTAATCAATTCGATCGTAATACTCGCTGAGCACCTGGCGAATGGGCTGAAGCTGGTGTGGAAGACGGCGCTCGCTGACGCCGAAGACTGCCTTCTCGGACTCATTGACCACGTCTTCCAGCAGGCTGTCGGATTGATAGGCCAGGCGCGCGATCCGGTTGGCAGCGTCCAGGAGTCGTCGACGTGTAGCTGCTTCCTCCACCATGTGACCGTAGGCTTCTGCGTGGATTGATGAGGGTACGTTGTTGATGAGCCCCGTCAGGTAGGCATGGCCACCGACCTCCACCAATCGACCCTGGCTATCAAGCTCTTCACCAACTGTCAGAAGATCGATCGGCTGACGGTGTTCCTGCAGGCGGGTGAACGCCTCCCAGATCCACTGGTTGCGATGCAGGAAAAAATCTTCTGGGGAGAGGAAGTGGGCCAGGTCGTAGTAGACCTCCGTATTGACGAGTACGGAGCCCAACACGGCCTCCTCCGCCTCTCGATTGTGAGGAACGGATTGGCCCTGGTTTGAATTCGTCGATTGGTTTGTCATCTCGCTAACCTGAAAACTGGCGGGAATACTCGCCGTTTGGAGCGCTGCCTAGGTTGGGAATGCGCATTCGCGCGGCCGGAAGGAGGTCAGTGCGGTGTGGCCTATTCCTCTGAATTTCCCCCTGGAGTTTCCAGGTCGTCCAAATCGAGCGACTCGACAAAGTCTTTGAAAACCTCCAGCCGCTCTTCTCCACCTTCCCCAAGGTCCTCCGATTCTAGCTCATCCTCCGGGACGGAGGCGGCTTCCTGCATGACGTCTTCAGAAACAAATACTGGGACGTGGGCCCGAACGGAAAGCGCCAGCGCATCGGAGGGACGGGAGTCGATCGCCATCTCTTGCCCGTTCACCGTCATGATGATTCGCGCGAAAAAGACGTCGTCCTTGAGTTCGGTAATGTCAATCTGCTGTATTTCGGCGCCAAGGGTCTGCAGGACATTGCGCAGTAGATCGTGCGTCAGCGGACGCGAGACCTCCAGTTGCTGCAGGCTCACGGTAATGGCTTCTGCTTCATATGGGCCAATCCAAATCGGGAGGAATCGATCCGAATCGACGTCCTTCAAAATCACGATTCGGTGCTGCGACATGAGACTGACTCGAATGCTATCGATTGTTACTTCGACCATCGCCGGCGCTCAAAAGGTAGGCCATTCTAACATACCGTCATTACGGCATTTTACGGGGCAGAGCCGCCTAATCTCGGCCGGAGCAGGACGGTGTGCGGCGTCCGCGAGAGGGGCTCGGCGCATCAAACACTAGGCCATGGCGACGGCGATTTTGGCTGCAACCTGAGCATTGTTGCGCAGGAGCGCGAGGTTCGCCCCCAAGGATCTGCCGCCGGTAAACTCAGACATCCGTGACAGCAAGAACGGGGTCAGCGCGGCGCCGCTCACGTTGCGCGCCTCCGTTTCTGCTTGCCGTAGAGCTTCCTGCAGTTCTTCAGGCGGTATGGCGTCCGACTCAGGGCAAGGAACCCCAATCAGCAGGCCACCAGCGGATGGCAGCTCCCAGTGGGTCCGCAAAATACGGGCCACATCGGCAGGCGAATCGGCGCGCGCGCTGACGGGAAGACCGCTATTCCTACTGTAAAAGCCGGGGAATTCCTCGGTCTGGTACCCGATCACCGGAACTCCGGCTGTTTCCAGCCATTCGATCGTGCGGGGCAGATCCAAGATCGCCTTGGCGCCGGAACACACAACCGCAACCGGAGTCTGAGCCAACTCGGGCAGATCCGCAGACACATCCATTCCGCCTCCCCGGTGAACGCCTCCGATCCCTCCTGTCGCAAAGATCGGGACGCCTGCAGCCCTGGCCATGATCATCGCCCCCGCTACGGTAGTGCCTCCCGAGCGTCCGGCCGCCCTCGCCCAGCCGAAGTCACGGCGGCTGATCTTGACTGCTTGCACGTCAAGCGAGAGTCGTTCCAGCTCTTCGGGCGCCAATCCAAGCTTCGCGACGCCGTCCAGCACCGCAGCGATTGCTGGAACCGCGGCTGCTTTTCGGACCTCAGCCTCCATGCGGCGTGCAAGCTCCAGATTGATGGGGCGCGGTAGGCCGTGCGTGATCACCGCCGATTCGAGTGCCACGATGGGACGACCTTCCGCCATCGCGCTCCGGACTTCCGGGTGGATCTGCAGCCAATAGGGATCAGTCACTTGGATGATGCCATCATTTCCGTGCGCGGAGCCGTTCTTCGCCTCGTCTGCGAGGTGTTCCCTGAATGTGGCTTCGAGAGATCAAAGAGAAGGGGAACGCTCCGTCAGTATCTCCAATTGTGACAGAGTCTCCTGCAGCCGGTCCGGCAGGTCGAAACCGCCCGGATCCAGCCTTTGGGCAGCCTCGATGCGACCCTGGAGATCTTTCAGCCTGCGCCGCAGCCGATCCAGCAGCTCGTGGCATCGATAACGGTCTGAGTGATTCCATGCGGCGATCAGTTCGAGGATCACTTCTCGTTGAAGGGCGAACTCTTGAAGCTGACGTTGGCGGCCGAGGTGCTCCGAGGAGCGAAGTCGGCGCGCCCGGGATTCATCCCTAGCCACTCCAGTCAACGTCTGGCCTGCGGCGATCTCCAAATCTGAAGACGGGATCTGATCGTCCCGCACTTCCCATGTGCCCACCCCCACCCAGACCAGTTCCAGTCCCAGGTCCCGGAGCCGCTGTTTTCTTTCTTGAGTGTGGAAGCTGGCGGTGAGCTCGCGGCGCGGAATATGGAAGTTCTGAGCATTGTCGCCTGGTAGTGCCAAGAACTCTTCGAGCGTGCGGGCCGCGACGTAGCTCTTAAGCTCATGCACAGCTATGGTTGGCAGTGTTTCGGTCCAGCGCGGCAAACCCGCCTCATCTGCTATTCCACCGTAGGCGAGGGTCAGCATACTTCTGGGATCTGCTTGATAAGTGCCGTCGTCATTCCGGCGGTACGAACTAAATGCGCGGAAGACGATCTGGACATCTCGAGCATGAACGATGATTCCGTCCTTCGTGACGGCGCGAATCTCGTCAAGCTCTCTGAGTTGATCCCTGAGGTCAATCACATCCCGCAAGCGCTCAAAGCCTTGGACAAAGTACCGCGAATGACCTGCGCTGGGACCGTAGATCCGAGGTTGACCCTCCATGGTTTCGAACACTGCTGCGAATCCTAGATGCAGCTTCAGGTAGCCTGGTCCGCCAATACGCAGCAATGGATTTTGTTGATCCAGGTCTGCCACATCGCCAGCATCGATCGTCAGGAGCGGATAGCGGAGTCCCAGCACTGTGCCCAATAGGTAGCGGTAGGCAATGCTCGTCGATTCAAGCTCGAATAGATCGGCCAGATAGCGAGCCCCAAGGTGAAATGACAGCAAGATGGCAAGAAGGACGGGAAGCACGAAGATGAGAACCTGCGGGCTCAAGAAGGAGGTGAAGACATCCAGAATCACTGAAACCAAGACAGGCAGGTCGGCCAAGGTTTGCTCGGGGAACAGTGGGGGAAAATTCCCGATCAGTGCTACGGCAAACCAGTAGAGGCCGAATGCTGCCAACAAAGTGATTAGCCGCAGCCGACTACCGCCCCGGCCGCGATCCAAGATGACATTCAGGGGCGAGAACCGTGGACCATCACCCACATGAACACCAGCCATCTGGCTCACCGCTTGCCCTCGGGCTCCAAGCACTCCGAATCCCGCGCCTTGACCTGCTCAAGCACATCGCGCACCTGTACGGAGAGCGATGACAGTCGCGGCACCTCCGCACAAAGCCGGGCGGCGTCCTCAAGGATCAGGAGGATGGCATCTCGCTGCGAGAGTGAGTGATCCAGATTGAACTGCTGGGTCATCTTGCGCGTCAATCGCTCGATGAGCATGATGCTGGCCATGGCTTCGCCTCGTATGCCGGCCTCGCGCTCCATCTCAATCGCCTCGTCAAGTTGTTTTCGGACCGGACCGGCCCACGCATCGAACCATGCCTGCAGCTGCTCGGCCTGAATCTCGCCCGGAATCTGCAGCCCCGAGATTGAGACATCCAGAACCCGGATCCCCCGTTCCTTGATGAGCCTCAAGTCCGATGCGCTTGATTCTTGAGTCAGGCGGGCGAGAATGGCAGCCTCTATTCCGGCCAGGACGCTTGAATGGTCTGTCAGGAATTCGTCTAGATTTCGATCCTTGACTTCGTCTCGCCAGAGTTCGACCACCGATCGAAGCGGGATCTCGCTCCACGACCAATCCTGCTCGCCCGAGACCATCTTCCCATAGGCGGCGGCTTGTAATGCTCCAATGGATGGGACGATGGGAGGCGCATCCGCCACGTCGCTGCTTTCCACCGAAGTCCGACGTTCTAAGACGAACGAGATCGAGAGTGAAGCCGAAACCGGGATCCCATCCAGAGTGAGCGCCATTGCGCTCACCTCATCCGCCGTGGCAGGCGATCCCGTTGGCGGAGTTGAGCCAGCGAGCGACCGCCTTTGACGCCGAAGATCAAACCCCTCCGCGAGCCATTCGCCTGGCTCAGTGAAGGCGAGCCCTCCCGGCCCGACGATGCGGGTCATCGCGGTATCTGTACGGAGGAGCGCGGCGCTTAGATGATCCACCCAGATTACCCCCGCACCTCGCAGCGCCCTTTCATCTTCTTCCGCTTGCGGCCTGCCTTCGCGAACGAACGTGACGGTGCCACGCTCTCCAAGCAGATAATTTAGCAACCGTCCGAAGACCGACCTGCGGCCGTTTCGGTCGCGAACCGGCAAGACAAATTGGGAGATCAGGGCTAGAGTGGGGAGAAACGCAATGAGCGCGATAAGAGAGCTGCCGCTAGTCAGCCTGAATGCTTCTCCGACGCTGCTGGCAACGCTGATCAACAATACGAGGTAGGCGAGCGCGGCTAGGAAAACGGCTAATCCTAGACGCGATCCCCTCCGGCGGAAACGCGCCCTACGATTCATCGAGCGGGGATTCTAGCTCAATCGATGGGGTGAGCCAAATTCTGGTCTTGCTTTGCGAAGCCTGAAAGGATACTCTAAGGACATCGAGTCCCTCCACTGTTGTAAGCTTCAATCGAAATGGCAACCAGGCAGTCAGAGCTATTAGAAATACTCGGCCAAATGGCCGATGAGCTGCCCGATCCCGACTGGGTAGCCCTGGTCGACGACGACGGATTGATCGTCTCTTGTATCCCAGAGTCGCCAGTCGTTGGGCAGGATCAAATCTCGGCAATGACGGCGGCTTCCCTCATCATGGCCGAGCGCGTTCTCGACGAGATCGACGGAGGCCAAACCAGATTCACCAACATTGCCGGATCGAATCGGCAGATGCTCAGTGTGGTTTTGAGCCGAGACCGGGTGCTGGCGATCGGGCTCGGGCCGGAGGTGCCTGCCCAGGCGACCTTCGCTTCCCTGACCCGCTGGGTGCCCGAGATCTTGAAGGTATTGAGCAAGAGCTTCGGCACCAGCTAGCTTCCGAACTCCTCACCGGATATAAACAGGGGCGCCAGTCGCCCGGATTTTCAAAAATGAAGCGCAGCTATCTGCGGGCTGCTATACACAAGGGTGCGCACACCGTTTCCCGCCGCGGTGGCAATGCTTACGATGGCGATCGTGCAGTTTGTGGCATGGTTCTCGCTCGTCGCAGTCTGAGGAGCTCGTGAAATAAGAAACGGGCCTCTGAGGCCCGCTGGATGTGCGGCGTGTCTTGGGGAGTTACTCGTGGTCGGAATCGTCCTCGAAAAAGTCCTTGTAGACCTCCAGCCGGCGTTCCTCCTCCGGATCGGGTGGATAAGATTCATCGCCGGGAGTTCCGCCCAATATACGGGGAAGATCCTCTAGTATTCCCGAGCGATACAGAACGAAGAAAAGAACTGCTAGGCTAATGCCTAGGAACGCAAGTATCAAGTTTCCTCCAGGCCCACATATTATATCGCAGCGGGTCTCGGCAATGGCCAAAAGCCTCGATATCAATTATGAGGCTCCTGGGGGAGAAGAGGAGGGGGGAGTCCTAATCCGTCAGACTGCCCGGCGCCGGACTTTCTTACGAGGGTTCTCGTCAGCGACCTAATTGAGAGAGTGGGCAATCTCGAGTATGATCGATTTTACGGACTAGGGGGACTTTGCCCGAGGCAAGATGATTACATTTGATCAAATGCTGGACTCCGTCGAGCGGATACTCGAGCACCTGAAATCGGTTGCGGAACTCGATAGCATGATCGAGCACGTGAAGGACAACCTCGACGACTTCTCCGATATGCTCGAATACGCGCATCAGAGGGAGTTCAAGAGCACGGACGAGGCGCTCGAATACATCGATAAGATCTTGCTGCCTCGCCTGCAAGGGATTATCGATGCGCTGGAGTCGGGCACAACGGATCCAATGCGGCGCCTGACGGCAGCTACAGAGCACACACAGCGATTGCTGGCCAATCTGGAGCTGGTTACCGGCGAATCTGCAGACAACTTCACGCCATAGCCTACGGACCAACCAAGGAGCCAACTTGAACTACACGCTGATAGTCGCCGCCGCTGGTGAGGGTCTGAGACTTCGTGAGGTGTCGCAAGAGATCTCGAAGCCTCTGACCCTGATTGCAGGACGACCGATCGTTGGCTGGGCGCTAGCCACGTTCGAGGATACTCCGCCTGAGCGAGCAGCGGTGGTTGCGACTTCCGAGTCCCTGCCCGCAGCTCAGGAACTGGCGGCGCTGGAGCTTCCGGATACCGACATTGTAGGAGTGGTCCAACCCGCCCCGCTGGGAACGCTGGATGCGCTTCGAAGCGGACTGTCGGCCATGGCATCCGAGGCTTCGGGCTCCACCGTCGCCTTCCTGCACGGCGACAACATTCCCCCCAGAGGCTTGATCGATCTTGGTGCCGCGGCCCTGGATGAGCGGGGGGCCACATTCTTCTCCCGGCGAACGCGCAATCCCGGCACCAGTGCGAAGGTGGTGCGAGAGAGCGGCGGCCGGCCTGTGGCGCTCACCGATGCCGCGCCATGGGCCGCCGAATCTGAGGTTGAGATCATCGGAGGCCTATTCCTTTACGGGCCGTGGATCTGGGAGCGATTTGGTGGAGACCAGCCCGCACGTGAAGGCGAAACAGAGATCAACTCCCTTAATGACGAACTGCTGCGTGCCGGGCTAGCCAATGTTGTATCCGTCGAAGGGACCTGGCTGCACATCAACACGCCCTCTGACTTCGATGAGGCGGAATCGGTTCTCCTGGCTGCTCGATAGATCCCTCCAGGCTTCTTAATTGGCATGCTCGTCGCAGGCCCAAGGCCGATCATGAATGGTCCCTTTTTGACGACGAGTGGGGCATTTTCGTCATGAGCGGTGCAGTGTCCGTCTGGGGCAATGCGAAGCGTAGGGTCTTCCACCTAGGATTCTCCAAGCACGAATGGGTCGCGATATATGGACCCCGCGTTCGCCACAACATGACCGGACCCATGAGCGCCAAAGTGCACCGATTTCTCAAGACCAATTGTCATCCAGCTTCCTGTGTGTATACGGAGCGTAGGGTAGCATCGGTTAATCCGGCTTGACGCTCATGGGTTCTAGACGAGGCATGGAACCTCCGGTGCGGGCCTTGAAGCCATGGGCTCCGATCTACACGTGCGCCGGTGATAATCCAATTCGCGATCCTACTTTCCAAAGGAGGTGACACCAAGACGCAGGCGGACATGAATTGCGCCAAGAAATATTGGAAGGCGCTCGTTGACCGGGAATCCTCGAGTAAAGGATATTGGCCGCTGTGAGGGAGGGCCAATTACCCGACAGATAACGAGGCCGACGCGGCAAGTGAATAGATGAAAGGGAGTAAAAATGGACGCAGCAGAAGCTACAAAAAAACTGTTTGGGTTGATCGAGTCGCGCGAGACGGGAGCAGCAGCCGAGTACCTTTCCGACGACTTTACCTTCGCCGGACCAGTACCTGACCCTATCGACGCCGCAGCGTGGCTGGGCCTGCACGACCGCATGAATGCCGCTTTCCCAGACTTTTCGTTCAACCTGAGCGATGTGCAACAGGCGGGCAATACGGCCCAAGGCACGTTACAGCTCAGCGGGACTCACAAATCCGATCTCGATCTCTCCGCCATGGATTTGCCCAATGTGCCCGCCACGGGTAAGTCGTTCCAATTGCCACCCGAAGAGGTAAGTGTCACCGTCGAAGGCGAGAAGATTACATCCGTGCGAGCCGCCAAGGTGGAGGGTGGCGGCGTGAAGGGAATACTGAGCCAGTTGGGAGTCGAAGCGCCGCCCCAATAAGCGACGTCGACCGCCAACCGCGAATGAGGCCCCGCAGGATCCGACAGGTCAATGCGGGGCTTCTGGCTGGACCGGTCGCAACACTGCTCCTCGATTTCATTGCTCCTTGTTGACCTCGCGTTCGCCATAACATAGACTGGACCCATGCTCGCCAAAGTGCACGCCGCGGCGGTGGTGGGGCTGGAGGGCTCACCGCGCCATGTGCGCGGGATGCTGCCCATGGCAGCATTAGCTCGCAAGCAGGAGATCAAGGGCCAGGAGCATGCCAAGCGCACGCTCGAGGTGGCGGCCATAACGTATTCATGTCGTGGACGACAACCGGGTGCATTCAGGCTGCCGATTGACACTCTAGGTATTAGTGGGAGTCGTTGACTCACACATTGCCAGCCTGTAATCTATGTATTGCTACATAACCCCACTGTTGCGGTGGGGCCTCAATCCAGCCATCTATTGCAGCTCGCCCGACTTCTCGTGCGGTCGGGCCGCTCAGCCTGCAAGCGCCGGTATGTGGACGGACAAGCGCTCCTGGATTTCGCTGGATTTCTGGAGACTTCATCTCGGATGAGCGCCTCCTACCCGTGTCTGAAAGACCCGAGGCCCAGCCCCAGCCCGCGTCTGCAACACGTGCGCCCCAGCCCTTTCCCCTGGAGGAAGAGGGAGAACCCGGCCCGCCAACAGGGGCGGGTCAGGCACCACCCCTGGAATCTGGCAACGTGGTAACAGTGTATTTCGGCGAGGAGTTCATCCATATCGTATCAGGGGGATACGTTTGTCAACAGGCCGGTGACTGGCAAGACGCGTTGGCGTGCCCTGCAGCCCATTAATGATCCAGACGAAACCCGAGCCCCGGTTCTCGGGCTGATGCTGACTCTTGACTACGACCTGCCCTCTGTTGGCGGTGTGAGCGATGAGAAGCGGACGAAGACGGGGCCTCCAACCTACGAATGGACCTGCGGGGATATCCTCGAAGGCCCCCCCACGGGATGGTATTGGGATGCGTTTGTGGAGTCCGCTGTATCGCCAACCGCTTTTGCGCCGGGTATTGATGTATCTCGTTCGATTTCTCATACGTCGGAGATGGGCACCTGGACCTTCTCCGCCGAGGGCGACTACGTTTGGCGCTGGTTTGCCGGTGAGCCCTCGTATTCCCTAGTTTTCCCCAAGTCAGACTTTACTGATTGGGTCATCCTGCCTGCCATTACTATCTTGCTTGTACTCGCCACTTCCGGCACAATCATCGTCGTAAGAAAGCGCAGGAGAAAAGCCAGGTAGAGGGAGCTCACGCTGCTGCAAATGACCAGCCCAGCAGCGCACGACTAGTGGGTTTATCGCCTCGATCGCTCAAATCCTTGTTGACCCCACCTCCTCGATTCCGATGATTGGAGCGAGTGGCGCAATTGCGGGCATTCGAAGGTGGCTACTTGATCTTGTTCCCGGGAGCGAAGGTGATATGGATTATTCTTCTGGGACTGTTTGTCAGAATTACGGAATGGCCAGCTTGGATCGTATTGGGCCACCGCCTGAGCCGGGAGTTGGCTTTGGTCAGTCGATATTCGGCATAATGAATCACAGATAAGAACAGACAAGCTGATTTTGCCATTTCTAATTCAAAAGGGGTCGATATGGGCGATAAAGGAAAGAAAGACAAAGCAAAACGAGAGGGTCAAAAGAAGCCCAAGCTAACAAAGAAGGAGAAAAGGAAAAGGAAGAGGGAGAAAAGGAAATAGCTGCTCGATAGATCATAATAGCTCGCTGAAGCACTCTGCGAGCGGAGCCGGACCCGGCTTCGGCGCCGGGCCGGAGCTTTTGCGTTGATGGTCGGGTCAATCATCCTGCAGCATTTTAGCTGAGGATTGAAACCGCCAATCAATTCATGTATTATGGAATAGTCAATTCATTAGCAGGCTGATCGTGAGGGTAGGCCGCGGCGTCGGGGGAAGCCACGTACCCTCATCGAAGCATGTAAGCCCGACTAAACGAGGTCGGGCTATTGTTGTTCTGGAAGGAAATACCAACGCTGACTACCGCGGTTAAGGAGGTGACAAGTTCCGAACAACTCGCGAAATTGAAGATCATGCGGAACTGTTTCCGCAGAATCACGGGTTGGCCCGCCTGCCGATCTAGTTAGGCTACATCAAACGGAGGAGAGATATGAAGCTCAAGACATTGATGATCATCAATGCAGTAGTTGCGGCAGTATTTGGTGTTGCGTTTGTACTTGTTCCTGGCCAAGTAATCTCACTATATGGTGTTGACGCGAGCGCGGCATTGAAATATGAGGGACAGTTGCTGGGCGCCGCCTTTATCGGGTTTGCTGTTTTGACATTGTCGGCCAGAAATGCCAACGACTCAGCAGCCCGGAGGGCGATCGTTTTGGCTCTCTTCACAGGCAACGCGGTCGGCTTCGCTGTCGCTCTCGTCGGTCAGCTTAATGATGTGGTTGGTGCGCTGGGTTGGTCGACGGTTGCCATATACCTACTTCTTGCGCTCGGCTTTGGATATTTCCAGTTCGCAAAGCCGGCACCTGAGGAAGCACCATCGTTTAGCCAATAGAAGCAAATCACCATTTAAGTTGGTTCGTAGGGTTTACTTCTGCGTTGACCCTCTAGGCCGCATAACTTAGACTGGACCCATGCTCGCCAAAGTGCACACCGCGGCGGTGGTGGGGCTTGAGGGCGAGGTGGTCGAAGTCGAAGTCGATACCTCGCGCGGACTGCCTTCCTTTGCCATTGTTGGACTCCCCGATAAAGCGGTTCAGGAAAGCCGTGAGCGGGTGCAGGCGGCGGTCAAGAACGCAGGGCTCACTTTCCCGCGCCAGCGCGTCACCGTCAACCTGGCGCCGGCCGACCTGCGCAAAGAAGGGCCCGCCTACGATCTCCCCATCGCACTCGGGACGCTGGCCGCCTCGGAGCAGATCCAACAGGACTGGCTGGACGGCTGCATGGCGGTCGGCGAGCTTTCGTTAGACGGATCGCTGCGACACGTGCGCGGGATGCTGCCCATGGCGGCGCTGGCGCGCAAGAAGGATTTCTCTCGTATGTATGTGCCGGCCATGGACGCGGCAGAGGCAAGCCTGATTCCGGAGGTCGAAGCGATCCCCGTCGAATCCCTAACACAGCTTGTGAACCACCTCTCGGGCGTGGCGCCGATCGATCCTTTCCCCAGAAGCAAAATAGAAGCCCCGCGTGTGCCCATCGATAGCGGACTGCAGGAGATCAAGGGCCAGGAGCACGCCAAGCGCGCGCTCGAGGTGGCGGCCGCAGGCGGCCATAACGTGCTTATGGTCGGTCCGCCCGGATCGGGCAAGACGCTCCTGGCGCGCGCAATGCCGGGGATCTTGCCTGCGATGTCGACCGATGAAGCGTTGGACGTCTCACGCATCTATTCCGTCGCCGACCTGCTGCCCTCCGATACGCCGCTGGTTCGCACGCGGCCCTTTCGCTCTCCACACCACACGATCTCCAATGCGGGTCTGGTAGGAGGCGGACATTGGCCTCGGCCGGGTGAGATCTCGCTTGCTCATCGGGGGGTCTTGTTTCTGGACGAGCTGCCGGAGTTCGGCATGCGGGTGCTGGAAGTGCTGCGTCAACCCATGGAGGACCGACAGGTCACCATAAGCCGCGCGCGTGGCTCGTATTCGTTCCCCGCCAATTTTATGCTTGTGGGGGCGATGAACCCCTGCCCGTGTGGGTACTTTGGAGATCCGATAAAGGAATGCACGTGCAGTCCTGCGATGGTGACTCGTTATCAGAAACGGATATCCGGCCCGCTTCTCGATCGGGTCGATATACACATCGAGGTCCCAAGAGTGGAGTACGAGAAGCTGACAGATGATCGCGCGGGCGAACCCGCGGAAGCAGTCCGAGAACGGGTGGAGCACGCTCGAACTCGCCAGCGGCAGCGTTTCGAAGGTACCGACCTTAATTCAAACGCCGACATGGGGCCGGGGGAAGTGCGCAGGTACTGTGCACTCGACGATCCGAGCGGGGCGCTGGTCCGCCAGGCGATGACCCAGCTTCAGCTCACCGCGCGGGCCTTCCATCGCGTACTGAAGCTGGCTCGCACGATCTCCGACCTGGCCGGCGCGCCGGACATCGGGCCAAGGCATGTTGCAGAGGCGCTGCAATATCGCCCCCGGCTGTGGGGCTGAACACGGAGCGCCAGCGGTGATATGCCGCGGCCCGGGCTCTCGGGTCTGAGGCCGAAAGCCCGCCGCATCGATGACGTTGCCCATCACGCGCGTGCCTGTGAAATCGCCGTCATAGGGACCGTAGTCCCCCATGGCAATACCGTAGAACATGATCCTGTTTTCGGCCCGGATGGTGTTGTTGGCGACGAGCGACCCGGGCGCCTGGAAGATGACGATCCCGCCGTCCGTGACATCGACGATGGTGTTGTTCTCCACGATGCTATCCCGGCAGCCCAAGGATATCCCGTCTGCCATGGCGTATTCTGCCCGCCCGCCAGGTCCAAGCTCGTTGTTTCTCACGATCGAGCCCGAACATACTAGAGCATCGCCATGGGCAACGACCAGGACAGACCATCCCCGCGGTTCGTAAGCCTTGACCCATTCCACCAGGGTGCCTGTGCCGTTGCCTCCCCACTCGATCAGGCCCCCAGGCTGATCCGCAGGCGCCCGAGTTACGATTCCTGGCTGACCAGGTATTTTCTGGCATATCCCTCACTCCTGTGACCAAAGAGATGTTGCTTCCCAAGCTTGACTGGGAGCATGAGCGACTCGGCGATCATCGCGCTGCATGCGAGGCGCCGCCGAGGTTTTCAAGTGGGCCGCAGATACCGAGCTCTGCGATCTCACTTTTCCTTTAGAGGTGCTCTTGCAGGAACTGCGACACGTACTTCCAGTATTCCCCTACTTCGAAGAAAATCATATGACCATCGTCTTGATAGGGCGGCAGGATGAGGAACTCCACCTGCTTTTCCGCCGAAAGCAGAGCCTGATTCAGTTCTTGCGACGAGCGGATGTGATTCTGCTGGACGTTATCGTTCTCCGACACGAGAAGCAGCACGGGCGCGGAGATCTTTCCCGCTTCGGCAAGATAACCCTCGAGGATTTTCACCGCAGGGGCCATGATCACGATGGCCTTGAAATCGTCGGGCGCCACGGTCCCAGCCATAAATGTCAGCAATCCACCTCGAGAGAAGCCCATGATCGCGAGACGATCCAGATCTACATAGCCCAGGTCCTTTACATAGTCCACACCCGCCAATACGTCATCCAGATGCCCTTCCATGGACATCGTGGGTCTCCGCAGTGGGGAGAAGCCCACGAAGCCCGCCTCGGCCAGCGCCTCACAGGTCTCGGCCGGAGCGCCGCCGATCTGGTCCCCCAGTCCGCCATGGTTGTAGATGACGGCAGGGAAGGGCGGTTCTCCCTTGGGGAGGCACAGGTACCCCTTCAGTTCATACTCGCCGGTGCGATAGACGACCTCATAGGATCCCGGAGTGACCCGGACGGGGGTGTGCTCCGGACGGGGCTCTTGCGTCGGCGTGGCCACGGGCAGCGCCGTGGGGCTCGGAGTATCCTGGGGCACAGTTAGGGCAGGGCTTTCTGCTGGCGCCTCGGTCGGCAATGTGGGCGCTGGCCGCTGCCGTCTTGGCGCGCGGCAACCCGCCAACAGAATAGCAAGTGTCAGCAGCAGGGCTATTCTTTGCATGGCGAAACGTCCCTCCTTCACGGCAGGCGCTCGTAGATCCGGATCACGCCGCCCTCGTCTCCCGTGGCAAGCAACGCCGCGTCATCGGAGATGGCCACCGTGCTGTGGATCAACTCGCCGTCCGGAGGCCGCCACAGCAACGTCCCGTATCGGTTGTAGAGGCCGCCGCTGCCATCCACGATCCATTCACCGTCTGCGGTCATGTCGAGGCTGTTGTGCCCCATGAGGCCGCTTCGCTGCCAGAGGATGTCGCCTGACCGGCTGAAGGCATACAGCCAATCGCCCACCGTGCCCAGCACGATCAGCGTACCGTCCGCAGACATGGCCCCGGCGGTGACCACGTGGTTGGGGAGGCGCCGCCGCCAGCGGAGGTTTCCCTCGCCGTCGAAGCTGAACAGCTCCCGATTCTTGCCCGCGGCGTAGACGTTGTACTCGGCGTCGATCGCCAGCAGCATCGGGAATTGACCGATGTGCCGGGTCCATAGAGCAACGCCTTCCCGGGTGAGCATGGTCAGCAATCCGCTGCCGAACCCGGCGATGATCCGTTCGCCATCCGGGCTGAAGCGACTTTTGCGCAGCCATTCCCGCGCCCCGCGATAGGTCCACACCGGTTCACCGGTGGTGGTGTCCAGCAGGGCTGCGTCTTCGCCCCGATAGGGGCCGGCGAAGAGATACGCTCCGTCCTGGCTGAACCGGACATCCCTGACCCAGTCCCTGCCCGTGAATTCTGATCTCCAGAGCAGCCTGCCCTCGGCGTCAGCGAGGTAGACATTCCCATCGTGGCAACTAGCCGCTACGCGGCCGTCTGGGGCGACATCGAACCCCCAGCATTCATCGTCTGTGGATATGCGCCAGAGCTCCTGGCCCTCGAGATCGGTCATCAAGATATGGCCCGGCAGCCCGAGCAGGGGTGGGTGCTTGGCCTGCACCGCGGCCAAGCGGCTGAAGTCCCGGTTGGGCAGCACCCACCAGTAGCCGTAAGCCCCGTCCGTGGCCAGTTCGCCCGTCTGCCGATATGAGACCGCATCCACCGTCGGTTCCAGGCTCACCTCGAGCGTGACGGTCTCGCCTCGATCCGCCGCAATCTCATCACGATAGGCGAGCTCGTAGCCGTCAACTTCGACCAGCAAGAAATAGTCCAGCGAGTGATAGGGCAGCGGCCGGCGGCCCAGGATCGCCTGCAGGTCCTCGATGGATGGGAAGGCGATGAAATAGGAGCCCTCCGAATCTGTTTGTCCCCCCCAAGATTGGCGCCCGTTGTACAGGTACACTCTCACTTCGGCGTCCGGCACGGGCAGGCCGCCTGCGGTCGTCACGCGCCCCTGGATAGCGGCTGTGGGAAAGAGCCCCTCCATGGGCCCCCGAGAGCTGCGCAGCGTGAGATCGATCGCCGCTTCATCGCCCGTCTGCTCCACTCGGAAGCGGAAGGCCAGCTCCGCCTCGCCCTCGCCCTCGTTGGTGATCATGTATTCGAGCGTCTTCTCGGCGCCAGGTTCCAGTTCCACCGCCTCATCTTGAAATGCATAGAAGTGGTAGATCCATTCTGGCAGTTGCTGGTGCATCTCCCCCCAGGATGTCAGGCGGAGCGTCACGGCCTGACCGCCGTGGTTGCGAGCCACGAGATACAGGTTTGTGCTGTACTCCAGTCCGGTGATGGTCACCGGGTCGTAGGTGGTGATTGTCACCGGCCCGACCTCCACCGTGATCTCTTCGTCTGGCGGCGGCTCAGGCAGCGGGGCATCCGCAACCAGCAATGGCTGCTCGCTCACACCAGGGGTCCCGCCTGACGCTGCGCCAGGCACCGCAGGTTGAGAAATGCACTCCAGGATGGCGCTGGCTTCTTCCGATGTGGGGTTTCGCTGGCCGCTTGAAACCTCGCTCCACGCTTTCTCACCGATCTGTTCTTCCACACATTCGCGCTGCGACCCCGGCAGCTGCGGCGGCAGCGTCAGGGTCACGCCTTCGCCGGCAGTCGCCGGGGCTCCGATGGTTTCCCCCACGGGCGTTGCATCGGTCGAGGGAGTGGCGGTCGCGGCCCCTGCGCAGCCGACCAAGAGCACAGCCAGGAGGATCCACACCGCCAGCAAGATCTGCCTGAGGTTCATAGCTTTACTCCCAAGTTTGCCATCGATCGATATAGATGATCCGAGTTCGGCGGACATGGCGGACGTCCCCGCACATCGCCTGCCAAGAGGGTCACGTGCATATGCGGGCCTCGACCAGGTGGAATTAGGGGAGTCTCACCCCATTGGCTCAATAGCGGCGGCGATCGCTCGATTGCGACGATGCCGCCCCGCACACCGAGCTTGCACCATTGCGTAGAGACGCTATTGCTCCTCAAAGGGATAATCGAAGAGCCACATGTCCCCGCCTGGCGGGAATCCAAACCACTTAAGTCCGTGGAAACCAGCTGTCACGAAATCCGTAATAGTGCAGTGAGCCTCCTCCCATGGACCGAGGGATGCCGCGAGACCGGCACACGGAACGTGAAAGTCATCCAGCAGGAACTCCGTCCGCTCCAAATCCACGCTGTCCTCGGAGAGGTTGATCACCCTTACTTCAGCGCAGAATGGCGCGCAGGGGAGAAGCTCGACCGCAACATCGCCGGACAGGTCTGAGATATCGGGCGGTTGGTAGATGCTGATACACTGGCCGATGCGTTCTCCGTTTGGGGCAGCTTCCAGGGCCGACCACAGCTCTCCTTGGTTGCCTGCTTTGATGTCCTCGAACACTTCAGCTCCGATAAGGTCTTTCATACATGTTTCGGAAGCCGCCGGGTGCAACGGAAACATATCCGTAGAACCTCCCAGGACGGCCGCTTCAAACTCTTCCTGGAATACGCCGCTCGAGGTCAGGACATCGTACTGAAACCCGGCAGGAGGGTCGACAACCTTGTCAAAACAGTACACTTCCCTTTCAGGAGTAAGGTGCGTGGAGAGATCCACGTTGCCGGTCACGGTCCAGTCCTCCACCCCGCTGACCACAAATCCATATGCCATGTGGTCTCCCATCAGAGTGTTACCCGTGACGACCGCTCCCCGGCTCCTTACGGTGTCTTCCTCCGGATTTGCGCAGCCCACAAAGGGCCCCATGCCGATGCCACGCCGGATCATGGCGCCCGCCGCATCGATGACGTTGCCGGTGACGCGAACGCCGGTGAAATCGCCCTCGAGGGGCAAGTAATCCTCCATGGAGATGCCGTAGAACATGATCCGGTTTTCGGCCCGGATGGTGTTGTTGGCGACAAGGGCGCCGGGTGACTGGAAGATGACGATCCCTCCATCGGTGGCGTCGATGATGGTGTTGTTCTCCACCACGCTGTTCGCGCAATCCAACGAGATGCCGTCGGCCATGATGAATTCTGCCCGCCCCGCCGGGCCGAGCTCGTTGTTCCTTGCCACGGCCCCTATACACGGACCGCCGAGGTATATGATTGTCCAACCTCGCGGCTCGTAGGCCCTTACCCACTCGACCAGGTGGCCTTCTGCATCGCGGTCTTCAACGCCACGGCCGAAGTTGATCAACGCGCCCTCTGCAATACCAAGCTGGGGGCGGTTGCCATCGATGATCACGTTTCGAAGCGATACATAGTCGTTGCCTTCGGCGGAGACGGCCGTGGCCAGGTCTTTGCCGACGACCCGTAGAAGGGCTCTCGAATCATCGGTGGGAAGGCCCTGGGTGTAGATCTGCTGGTTATCGTCTGTAAAGAACACGGTGTCGCCTAGCTCGAACACCGCGTTGGCGCACAAAACGGCTTTCGAACCCGGACCGGTGAGCGCGTTCTGGATGCTGGCATGATCCCCGGAGGGGATGCAGGGCTCGGCGGTAGGTTCCGGTTCTTCGGCGGAGGGGGTTGGCTGTGCGGGTTGTGGCGGAGAAATGACCGCTGGGGTGGGTTGTAAGGGCTGGGCACATGCGGCCGTGGTCGCAGCCAGCACAAGCACTGGCAGGCTATGAATCATGAATCGCATCTGGATGCTCCACGTACCCGAACTAATCCGCCAGCGGAGTGCGTCTATCGTGTGCACGCCCTGTTGTTTCGTCAATCCCTCTTTAGTACGAACTAAGCAGACGGACGAATCCGGCGGGCGATCCGGATGCCATTCTGGTCCGCGATCGTACTGCCGTTGTACATGAGCCGCGCGCACACCTTTCTCTGGACTCCAGTCGAGCCCATCGTCGGAGATCGCGGAAAGGAAGACATTCTTTGCCGGTTGACGTATGCCTGGTCCTCGTCGCCGGCGCGCTAGTACATGCGGGAGCGGGCAAGGCGCCGCAATGGCTCCCGTCAGCCAGAGCAGATGGGTCATAAGGGCTATCGGGTATCTAGATTGAGCGCTCCGCACCTAGCCGCGAGGCCGCTAGGAGCCACAGGATGGCCAGGGTCATGCGGAATCGTTCTTGAACTGCTGCACTGGGTGAGAGCATGTCGTCGAGTCCAACGCAGAATGTTGACCTCTGCTGCCCGTTCCTCTAGACTGAGCGCATGCTTGCTAAGGTCCACACCGCGGCCGTTATTGGCCTGGAGAGCTCCATGGTTGAGGTCGAAGTGGACACCTCCCGGGGTCTGCCCTCTTTCGGATTCTTGGGGCTGCCAGACGCTGCGTTTCAAGAAAGCCGCGAACGGGTTCAGGCGGCGGTCAAGAACGGCGGGCTGAGCTCTCCCCGGCAGCGCGTCACCGTCAACCTGGCGCCGGCCGACCTGCGGAAGGAAGGCCCTGCCTACGATCTCCCCATCGCGCTCGGCCCGCTGGTCCGCCAGGCGATGACCCAGCTTCAGCTCACCGCGCGGGCCTTCCATCGCGTACTGAAGCTGGCTCGCACGATCTCCGACCTGGCCGGCGCGCCGGACATCGGGCCAAGGCATGTTGCAGAGGCGCTGCAATATCGCCCCCGGATTTGGAGTTGAGCGCAACCCCAATCCTCCGCAAAGTCGCTCTCATCATTCACGCTCCAAGTGTGCTCTCGGAGGGCGGCAGAACCCTGCCGAAGGCCTTTGGCTGGAATGACCCCGACCAGCTGGTGGAGGACTTTATTGCCGATATGCGGGCTTTCACGCCTAGCCGAAGCGCTGAAGGATACTTCGCACTTGTCCCAGGTAGCCCGCCCCAAATAGGTTTACGTGATTGAGGAGATGATAGAGATTGTAGAGCGGTAGACGCGCGCGCCAGCCGGCCTCCAGCGGACGGACCTCCTCATACGACTTGTAGAAAACCTCAGGAAAGCCGCCAAAAAGATTAGTCATTCCCAGTTCGGCCTCGGCCCAGCCGTAGTGTGCGGCGGGATCGATAATGGCGGGCTCCCCCTTGGGTCCCGCGACCGCGTTGCCAGACCATAGATCGCCGTGGATGAGGGAAGCGGGCTGCTCCGGCACCAGCTTCGGTAGCTCTGCGGCTAGAGCAAGCACGGCCCGAAAGTCCTTGCGATTGATCAGACTCTGCTGAAGCGCCAACTCGGCTTGGAAACCCAGACGGTGCTCAGCAAAGAACTCATGTCCATCGGCCGTCCATGAGTTGGGCTGTGGTGTGCTGCCGATAAAGTTGTCGTTTTCAAAGCCAAAGTTCTGCCCGATATGGTTATGCAGTGCGGCCAGCTGTCGTCCGAATCTCTCCCAGTAGTCGCCACTCGGCGCGGCCGGATCGAGGTCCTCCAGCAAGAGGAATTCGGCGCCCGCCAGGTAGGGGAGCGGAACTCGCGGCCCGTCGGGAACCGACAGCGCCCTCAAACCATCCATCTCTCGATGAAACATGGTCTCGTGCGCGGAGGCATTCTGTTTCAGGAAAAAGGAGTGGCCGGAGCTGGTTGTGAGGCGTGAACCGTTATTGATACATCCTCCAGCAACCGGATGCAGCTCCTCAACCGCACCGTAGCCACCTGATTCCAGCCAGGATTCAACGGGGGGCGGGGCGCTCAAAATTCGCCGGCTTCGAGCGCCTCCAGCAAGCCACGCACGGAGCGCTCGACGATTCGATAGGTGGTTTCGAATCCTTCCGCGCCACCATAGTAAGGATCGGGAACGTCTGGGTCACCCTGCTCCGGATCGAATTCCCTCAACAGTCGTACCTTGGCCTGCTTCTCCGGCGAGCCAGCCATGTACAGCAGGTCGCGTCGGTTGCCGTCATCCATGGCCAGTATCCAGTCGAACTCATCGAAGTCGCTTTCCCGGACCTTCCTGGCGGTTCCATTGTTGTTCACGCCGTGCGACTCGGCGGTCTTCTGCATGCGTGGATCGGGTGATTCCCCCACATGCCACGCGGCAGTTCCGGCTGAATCGACAGAGTATTTTCCGTCCACTCCGGCCTGTTCCGCCTGGAACCGAAAGAGGTTTTCCGCCAGTGGGCTGCGGATGATGTTTCCCAGACAAACGAACAAGAGGCGAGTCATCAATGGGAGTTAAGGTTGGGATTCAGCAATTCCAGGCTGCGTGGGAGCAGGTGCTCGAAACGCGGATAGAAGCAATGCGGGCCACACGGGAGCGGGTTCACCAAACTTGGATCGAGCACATACCGGCAGAGCGGAAGCGGGTGCGCCAAACGCGGATCGAAGAAATACTGGCTAGGCAGGAGCCGGGGCCTCAATAGCGGCGAATGGAAGCTCGACCATGAACGCGGTTTCACCCTTCTCGCCGATTTCCACCCGCCCGTCCTCTGCGGCGAGCGCAGAGGGTCGCCCACTCGCCAGGCCAATCCAACCTAACCTAGGGGAGTGGACGACGCTTGTGAGCGTGCCAACGGTATGGTTCGCCTGTCTCAAAGTGCTCCCCGGCTCGGCCAGCGATTCGAGTCTAACTCCTACTAGCTGCTTGGCCAGCTTGCCGCGGCTCTCCATACGGGCGATGATCTCCTGACCCACGTAGCAGCCCTTGTCGAAGCTCACTGCGTCCCAGAGTCCCACTTCGAGAGGAATTGAGTCCTCATGGATCTCCGCGCCCATCTTCGCCAGGCCGGCCTCAATGCGCAGAATCTCAAACGCCTCGGCGGCGTGCGCGCCTGCTATCCAGTCCTCGACCGTCCGATCCGGGCGCACCAACCGCTGGAAGCCGGCTACGGGCCGATCGATCGGCCAGATAACTCCATGATCGCCCGCGGTGAGAGCGCCTGCGTCTGGGATTGCCGAAGGCACAGTATTGGCCGCTTTGGGGCCGTAAGCGCCATATAAGGACCATTGCCCTTCGGAAACGTGCACAGTAACATCGTCTTGAAAAAATATATGGCGCTGCAGCCAGTCTTGCACGCTCCGGGATCTGCCGCTGGAGGTCACAAGCAGGAGCCGATCGGAGAGTGTGAGCACGGTCACAACATCGATCGTGCGGCCTACTGGATCGGTGAACACCGTTCTCAGCACTCGATCGACCGGCATGCCTTCAAGATCGTTGGTTGAGAGGCGATGCAACAAATCGACCCGATCCGCACCACGTAACTCAATCACGCCTGGCGTCTCGTGCCGAACGATAAGCGCGGATTCGTAGGCCGATTGATAGGCATGTTCAATTGCCGGTCGTTCGCTCACGGTGCCGAATTATACCTATCGAGCCCACCTGGCTTCGGCAGCAGGAGCGTTCCTATCCGATTTGGCGCTAAGATAGCGCCCTCGGTATAATCGCGCGCTCACTCGGAGACGGCGGATCAGCCAATTCGTTGTCTGAAGGTCCCGATCTCCCTGGAAATCGTAGGCTGGCACTGAACCTGCAGGAAAAAGGGCAAGGATGCCGAAAGATTCACTCAATCTGGACGACCTCTCGATAGAAGAGCTGGAAGAGATTCTGGCGCGGAAGAAACTTGAGGCGCGCGGAGCCCGGCTCCGTCGTTTCCGCAAGTCGGGCCGAGCTCTGCGGGTGCGCCGGGAAGTCGATCCACAGGTCGGTATTGACAGTTTTCGTGCGGAAAGCGAGACGACCGCTGACTCCGACGCCATTAAGTCTAGACCGCTTCGCGAAGGAGCCAGCAAGCTGCTGCTCGCTGTTGAGGTCGCGGCGGTCCTGGGTCTGCTATTTGTGCTCTTCAGCGGCGTCGGCGCCCTGCAATCTCTCAATCAGGATGTGGCGGAGGCTCGATTGTTGCCCTCTCCCACCCCTCTCATTACCGCGGTGGTGCTTCCATCCGGACATACTCCGCCTACTTCGCCGGGGGGCGCACGGCCAAATGATGCAGAAATTCCCGCTAATCTGCGACCGCTCGTCCAATCCATGCCCGCGCCTGAAATTCCCAAGCCAAGCCCAGGCCATGCCCAACGAATACAGATCCCTGCCCTCTGGGATTCTCCTGCCCCGGTAGTGCAGGGCGATGGCTGGGAGCAGCTCAAGAAAGGCGTGGGTCAGCATATCGGCACGGCCAACCCAGGCGAAGTCGGGAATGTCGTACTCTCGGCGCACAACGACATATTTGGTGAGCTCTTTCGATATCTGGACCGGCTGAAACCCGGCGACGAGATCATCTTATCCACAGGAGTGCAGGATTTCGTCTATAAGGTGACCGGTACTCGCATCGTGGAACCTACCGAGGTCAGCGTGATGGATCCAACTCCACGGGCGACCGTTACCTTGATTTCCTGCTATCCTTATTTGATCGACACAGAACGAATCGTAGTCTTTGGGGAATTGGTGGACAGCTAGGTCAGGGGGGACCATCGCACAGCCACCCTTGTCCTACCGGTCGCTGATACAATTCATTCCACCCCGGATTCCAGCACAGCTCGTTCAGCTTTCTAATTCGAGAAATGGCTGACCAACCACCGCGCGTCCGCTTTAGTCTGCTCTGGAAGATCACCCTACCCTTCATGCTCCTGGCCATGATCCTGGGCCTGGGCGCGGCCCTGCTCGTCAACGATCTGTTGAGCCAGGAGGAGACCGATCGCTTTTTGCGCCAACTGATCGATGCAGGACAGCAGGCAACAGACGCCGTCGTACGATCAGAAATGGATCTGCTCGAACTCGAGCGACTGATCGCCAACACGGAGGGCGTAGCGGATGCGGTCACCGCCGGCAACGCAGAGGACCTGCGCGCCCGCGTACTGCCGCTTGCAGTGAACGCAGGGGCGGATGTTGTGGCGGTCGTGGACAAGGAAGGCACCAGCATTGTGACGG
>BTQZ01000029.1:0-32168 GCA_036986135.1 Anaerolineae bacterium
CTCGACCTTCTCCCCGCGGCCCTGCTCCGGGGACATATGGCAGGCGTCCCCGCGACCGTACCGCTCTGAGTCAGCTGGCTGCCCCCCACGATCTTGGCCAGGCCAGTCCGGCTTCGGCAGCAGAATGTTGTCGGGCTTGATATCCCGGTGCACGACTCCTTGTTCGTGCGCATACTGCAGCGCTCCCGCGATCTGACCGATCAGCCCACTCATCTGTTCCGGGGCCATAGGAATTCCCAGCAGCTCGGACAGAGTACCGGATTCCACGAACTCCATGACGATGGGGGAAATTTCATAAATGGCGGCGCCAGCCCTTCACAAGTTCGGGGAGCGGCGGCCCCGGCGTCAGCCGTAGTCCAAGGACTCCAGCTAGCGACTTAAGCGAGTGCTGGGCGGTTCCGACGGCACGCCCCTCTTCATCTGCGGCTTGGATCTCCTGCGCAAGCCGAAGAATGACCCGGACGGCTTCAGTGGCATTGAGATCGGCCTCCATCGCCGTCACAAACTCGGCCTCCGCCTCTGCGGGCTCGAGCTCCGGCCCGGATCCATTCTTTTCCTGCACCGAGCGTCTCAGCGTATCGGTCCACTCGGCAGCCATCTCCAGCTCTTGCTCTGAATGATTCCAGGGCTCCCGATAATGGTGATGGGCCAGATATAAGCGGATGGCGTTGGGAGACCAGCTCTCGAGCAATTCGCGGATGAGCACCAGGTTTCCGAGGGACTTACTCATTTTCTCGCCCTCATGCTCGACCATCGCGATGTGCATCCAAACGCGAGACAGTGGAACGCCGTGCAGTGCCTCCGACTGTGCGATCTCGCTTTCGTGGTGTGGGAAGATGAGATCTCCGCCGCCGGCATGGACGTCGAGTGTCGCCCCAAGCCGTCCGGCTAAAGTGGAGCACTCGATATGCCAGCCGGGTCTTCCCGGCCCCCAGGGGCTCTCCCAGGCCGGCTCGCCGGCCTGCTGCGCTTGCCAGAGCACAAAGTCAAGCGGCTGACGCTTATTGGGATCGTCCGGCGAATTACCGCGTTCGTTCGCGATTGGCAGCATCTCCTCCCTTGAGAGTTTGGAAAGCCTACCGTACTCGGGCCAGGATTTCAGATCATAATAGACCGATCCACCTCTAACGTACGCATGACCCGCCTCGATCAGTCTCTGCACCTCTTGCACGATTTCCGGAATGGCGGATGAGGCACGCGGCAGCTCATCTGGAGCACGGACATTCAACGCGATCATGTCCTCAATGAATTGTGCCGTCCAGCGGTCGCCGAGCCGCTTCCAGTCTTCGCCGCTCTTGGTCGCCTTACGCAGCATGTCATCGTCGATATCTGTGACATTCTGGATGTAGCGTGTGGTCCTTCCCATGTATTCGAGGGTTCGAATGAGGATGTCCACCGTGCAGTAGGTAAATGCGTGCCCCAGGTGCGTTGTGTCATACGGGGTAATCCCACAAACGTAGAGCCGAATTTCTTCGCCCTGAGGATTAAACTGCTCAACTGAGTTCGTCAGGCTGTTGAATAGCTGCATAATTTGATCGCGGGGTCGTCCAATTTTACTCTGCGCACTCGCAAGGGCATTGAAGGTCGTGGAGCGGTCTGTCGCGCGAAGGCCACTCTTAAAGGCTAGAGCAGGAGGCATTGATGCCTCCTGCTCTGTGGCTCACCGATTAGCAATCAATCACAGCTTGCAGGCTTGGTGATGCCTTCCCAATCAAACCAGTATTGGCCAATAACTGGGATATTTTCCACACAAGCTTTCTCGACGCGGAAAATATTGGCGAAGTACGGAATGATCGTGCCGCCTTCTTCATGCAGCATCGTTTGAGCATCCAAGTAGTGTTGACGCCCAGCATCGAAGTCCGGCTCGGACGAAGCGGCATCGAGCATGGCGTCGTACTCCGGGACGTTCCAATAAGACTCGTTCCAGGCGCCACCGGAACGGAAGCTCTCATTGAGAGCCTGGTCCGCCGTTCGTTCATTCCAGCAGGTCACCAGGAAGGGTTGTATCATCCACCTGATGTGATTCCGGCTTGACGATCCTGCTAAGTTTTGGCTGATTTGTGAAGAACCCGACAATCCAGCGACAACTCTCTTTCTAAAGGAGCTGGAAAGAATGCGAGCGCAGTAGCGTCATTGGCTGGATCCGCGCTATTGATTCGCAGCGTCAGGAGAACCTGACAAGCGAAGCTGAAGAGACGAGGTGCAGATCATGGCAGATGTGAAGGAGCTAGATCAGGCATTGAGCAAATACATTCGCCCATTGACATTTCCCCTGGCGATCAAGATGCTCAAATCGGAGGATCAAATACCCGAAAAAACCCGTAGACCCTTTCAGCAGATGAAAAAGCGCATTGCCATCTGCCAGGGTATTGGTATGGCGAGGAAGTACGGATGGTCAATCGCAATGGGCAAGGAGGACATGCAATGCGCTCTTGGCGCAGCCCCCTTCGGATTCTTCAAGGACACCAGCTTCTTTGATGAGGGAAACATGGCCCAAGGGATGTTCACCGTTTCGAGAGAGGTCGGAAAGAGGGAAGAGGATCTCGTCGATCGGTTTGATCATGAGACCTACAGCCACATTCTGGTGGCGCCTCTCCACAGGACTGCATTTGATCCGGACCTCTACATGCTCTACGGCAATCCTGCCCAGATCATGAGACTCATTCAGGGCCTCCTCTACAACGTGGGCGGCGCCGTGCAGTCTGCCTCAATGGGGCGTCTCGGCTGTGCGACGATCATCACTGCGATTCAGAACGAAGAAAGCCGGTATCTCGTTCCTGGAAACGGGGACAGGATTTTTGGCATGACCCAGGATGATGAGATGGCGTTCGTACTGCACCCCTCCAAGGTGGACGATCTGATTGACGGCCTGGAAAAGACGCACAAAGCCGGGATCCGCTATCCGATCACAAGCTTCTTTGATTTTGAGCCGACGCTCCCACCAACCTACCAGGAACAAATGAAGATCTGGGAGGAAGCGGGGGAGCTCGCGCTGCACATAGACAGCTGTTGATTGAGCCCGGCGGCTCTCAATGGGGCTGAATGATTGGGAAGCTCTCAACAGAGAGGTGAATGAAAAATGGGAGCCATGAGCGGTAGGCAAAGAATATCCGCGGCCTTCAAGAAGACCTTTTCAGATCAAGAGCCCGAGATCGACCGAGTTCCAGCGTACATATTCACTGGCATATGTAACGCGCAGCTCATCGGGGCATCGATGAGCGACTTCCTGCGGGATCCCAAGGTGTTTGTGAAGGCTCAAGTCGCCGCCTATGAGCGCTACAAGCCTGACATTCTCATCATGATGCGTGACCTGCTGATGGATGTCGAAGCGCTCGGCAATGAATTGCGGTTTCCAGAGCACAGCATGTGTATATCCAAGACCGAAGTACTCAAGGAGGATAAAGGGAAGCTGAGCAGCCTAAAGCTCGCTGATCCCAAGAAAGATGGGCGACTGCCCGACTATCTCATGGCATGTGCTGAAACCAAGGACATCCTTTCCGATGTCATCGTATCGGCGGTTATTGCCGGTCCGTGGACGATCGCTATGGGGCTAAGAGGGGCGACAGAGCTCATCTTAGACTCAATGAATGATCCCGATTACGTCCATCAGCTGATGGCCTTCTGCACGCAAGCAAGCATAGACCTTACGGAGGAATTGGCTGAAATTGGGGTGGGGATCGGCTATTCTGAGGCTCCCGCTTCTTGCAGCCTGATTTCGCCTGACATGTACAAGAGCTTCGTGCTCCCGTATCACAAGGAAATCGTTGCCCATTTCCAGGAGAAGAAAGTGGGCGTCGGTCTTCACATCTGCGGAAACGCCGATCCGATCGTAGAGGACATAGTCAGCACCGGCGCCTCCAATATCAGCATCGACTCCGGAACAGGTATGGAAAGGGCTGTAGAGGCGAGCAGGGGCAAGGCTGTTCTCATCGGCAACGTCGACACCGACACATTTATGGCAGAGAGCAAAGACGAAATGAGGCAAGCCATCCAGAGCTGCATCGAGCTTGCTCCCGCGGACAGCGGATACATCCTTGCCCCAGGTTGCGAAGTTCCAGGCGCAGCTCCGGCTGAGAAGATCGACTGGTTCATGGAGTTGGCCGAAGAACTGGGCACGTACCACTAGGCCAAATCGTGTCGGATTGTCAGTTGGGGGATTTGATCGCGCGCTACGCGGTCCGCGACCAAGCACTTTCCCCACGCGGATTATACGAAGTCAATTCACCCAAAGCGAATGCTTAATCCAGGAAGGTCGAGATTCCAATAAGGCGAAAAGCCTGGATAGAAAGGGTGAACGCTCGAAAGAATAGTTAAGTGGGTGCTGCTCAGCATCCATCGGAACCCGAACAGTCCGATTCCTACTTCCGACTGCGCGGACAGCAATCGGGCTCCACATCTGGGTGGCTCTAACAGCTCTGCTTTTCTTGTCCGCGCAATATCATAAGGAGAAATCTCACATGGCTATCGCAACAAGCGTCGGCAGCTTGCCCGCTCTCGGGGAAATCCCCCAGAAAATGTTCGCTCAGGTCATACGGCAGGGCAGATTCGGCGACCCAAGAACCGCTTTTCAGATTGAGGAAGTCGATGTCCCCGAACTAAAACCGAACGAGGTGCTGATTGCCGCTATGGCAGCCGGCATAAACTTCAACAATGTTTGGGCAGCACGAGGCATCCCGATCGACGTTATCCGGATCCGACAGAAGATGGGGGAGCCGTTTGACTTTCACATCGGTGGCAGTGATGTTTCCGGGATCGTATGGGCGGTTGGCGCTGAGGTTGGCGAGGTGTTCGTCGGGGATGAGGTCGTCGTCCACCACGGCTACTGGGATCCCGAGGATCCATGGATCAAGGCCGGAAAAGATCCGATGTTGGCGCCCTCGGCAGCTATTTGGGGATACAACACCAACTTTGGATCTTTTGGACAGTTTTGTGTGGCGCAGTCGCACCAGGTCCTACCCAAGGCGCCCCACCTGACCTGGGAGGAAGCAGCTGCTCCGACCCTGGTCGGGACCACCGCCTACCGCATGCTATTTGGCTGGGCGGGCAACGTGCTGAAAGAGGGGGATGTCGTGCTGGTGTGGGGTGGCTCGGGCGGGCTGGGTTGCCAGGCGATTCAGCTAGCCATCGTGCATGGCGCTCGTGCGGTTGCCGTAGTGTCAGACGAAGAGCGCGGCGAGTTTTGCAGGAGCATCGGGGCTGCGGGCTATATCAATCGCAAGGACTTCTCCCACTGGGGCGTACCGCCGCATTGGACCGATGCTGAAGGGCAGAAAGATTGGACGCGCGGATGCAGGGCCTTTGGCAAGGCGATTTGGGAAGTCTTGGACGAACGACGAAACCCTAACATTGTTTTCGAGCATCCTGGAGAAGCCACAATTCCCACCAGCATCTTCGTGTGTGAGGCGGGAGGAATGGTCGTCATCTGCGCTGGGACAACCGGGTATTCTGCCATGGTCGATCTCCGATATCATTGGGTCCGGCAGAAGCGGCTCCAGGGATCGCATGGAAGTAATGATGAGCAGGCAAGTAGATACAATCAACTCGTCGTTGATAGAAGAATCGATCCGTGCCTTGGAGAGGTTTATTCATTCGAGGATATTGGAAAGGCGCATTACGATATGGAGCAAGGCAAGACAGTCTTTGGGAACCGGGTAGCACTGGTAGGCGCGTCTTCGAGGGGACAGGGTAAGAAGTAGCGTGAACGCAGACAACTGAAGAGCTTGGCCGGGGAAACCTGCTAAAGCCGGAGTAGGTTTTGCCAGGATCTTCTTGGGGGTGAGTTCTTCGCTCGACGACCTAACTGGATCGCTGGATCAAGCCGGGAAGTGCATTGAACTGACAAACTTATCCAAGAAGCCACCATAAGTCGTCAATTCGATATACCGCATCTTTTGGAGAATCCGCTCCGTCTCCTGTCGCTTCTCCTTCGATACAAGCAGTTGTTTCGCACCCGCTCCAGCCGCGTTGCCCACTTGCCTGAAGCGGGCCTCGGGCAAGTCTGGAAACATGCCGATCCTGATCGCGCTTTCCAATTTAAGGTACGTTCCAAACGCTCCGGCGACAATGATTTCGTCCAAATCCTGGGATTGAAGCCCGGCCTCGTTCAGTAGGACATCCGTGCCTGCGCGGATAGCTCCTTTGGCGAGCTGGATTTCGTGCACATCCGATCCGGTAACCCGGATGTCTTTTCCGTGGCCACTATCCGCTGCCGGTACCAGTAGAAGATGCGCGTTTCTTCCCGATCCTTGGACGAACTGATGCGCCTTGTGCAGCCTGCCATTCCCTTCAATAGCTCCGGCTTCGAGCATCCCGGCCACCGCATCAAGAATCCCCGATCCACAGATCCCTACCGCTGGCTGATCTTCGATCGTGTATGTCCGCACCTGATCATCGATGATCTGAACACGTTCGATGGCGCCCGCTGAGGCCCGCATTCCATCTTGAATATGGGCTCCTTCAAACGCTGGGCCGGAAGCGCAGGAGCAGCTGAGGATCTCGTCACGTTGGCTCAATGAGATCTCCGTGTTTGTCCCGATATCAACCGCAAGGATCCTCTTGTCTGAGCGTTCCACATCTGTAGCGAGCAACATCGCTAAATGATCCGCCCCAACATAGCCGGCAAGAATGGGAGGGAAAAGAACCTTGGCCATGGGGGCCAGCCCTAGCCCAAGATCGGAGGCGTACACGTAAATGGTGTGACTAAGTGCTGGAACATACGGAGCCATCCCCAATTGCTCGACTGGCAATCCTGCAAAGATGTGGTGCATGGCTGTATTGCCCACCACGACCGCATCGACGATCTGGTCCCTTTCTACACCGGCCGACGAACACATCTCGGCGACCATGGTGTTGATCGCAATCGAGACATGCTCCTGTAAGGAAACTTGGCCATCTCCATGATCCCTGATATAAGCAATGCGGCTGATGACATCTTCACCAAAACTGATTTGTGGGTTCATCGCTCCAAGCTTAGCCAGCGTCTTGCCGCTTTCAAGATCCACCAGATAAGATGCCAATTTGGTGGTGCCGATATCGACGGCCAACCCCAACAGACGTTTCCCGGATGGGAGAAGCGTCACAATCTCGCCATCCCGCCAGACAATCGACCCTTTCCAATCCTGCTTCCGTACGAGCAGCGGCAATTGCCGTAAAGTGCGGAGATCGAAACGTGAATTAGGCAATCCACGATCACTCAGCGCCTGCTCGATTCGACTAATGTCAGAGCGGAAATCAGTCGACGTCGGCGGTTCAATCTCAAGCTCGAGTGAGATCACAGCCGGGTCGGCCTCGAAATCGGCCTCTTCGCCCTCAATCTGGAGTCTTTGAACGCTCGTGAGCGATTCTGCAGGAACATAAACGGTCGCGTCTTCCAGCACTTCCGTTTGGCAAGCAAGCCGAAGACCTGACCCGAGCTCGTCCTCGTCAAATACATCTTGCTCGATCAGCGAATGATCGCTGAGTTCTCCGCTTACTTGTCGAACGCGGCAGCTATCGCACGAACCTACACCCCCGCAGACCGAGATGA
Organism: Anaerolineae bacterium; assembly: GCA_036986135.1. Lineage (GTDB taxonomy): Bacteria > Chloroflexota > Anaerolineae > Anaerolineales > E44-bin32 > JADFRG01. The sequence continues at coordinate 7,526 of BTQZ01000029.1, forward strand.
TTCCTACGCCAGCTGACTGAGCCGCGCTGAGAAGATCGGTTCCCTGCTCCACCTGAACCCTACGGCCGATAGGCTCGAAGATCACCTGCACGGTCTTGGGGACATCAGACATAAAGATCCTTATAGCGACATGTCTTGTTCAGCATGCAGAAATCGCATTGTCGGCCTCCGCCCGCCAGGTGCTTTCCGATGCCGATGGCCATCGAGAGAGACTTGCTGGGCGACATCATCCGGGACCGGTTGAGTTTCACCCCAATCTTCTGCGCAGGAAGGAGGCCGAATATCTGATCCTGCCCATCGTCCACTGGCCAACCCTGCATGCCCGGGCTCAAGGGGATGCTGACCTCCATCCGCTTTTCGCGCGCGGCTTTCTCAAAATGCCTGCAGGCCTGTTTTGCCAAATCCTCCACGGCCGCGTTTCCCAACCCGTCGAGCGAGACAGCAAAGAGCGGGTCAGTCTTGAACGCTTCAGAGGTCCACGAGTCTATATCTGCACCGATCGTGCATACTACGAAAACAATCTCCTCGGCAGGCGATAGATGCTGTGCCAAAAGGCTACTCTGCAGCTTACCTCCGCCCCGCAGCAGCAGACGCTCGTGCATCACCGATTCCAATGCCATGCGCCGGTAGATCAACCTCGGTTTTATAAGCGAGGAACCCTCGGCGATGGCGCGCTCGGCCACTTCGACGAGATTAGGAGAGCGTTTGCGGATAATGTCAGGTTTAGCTCCTTGGCCGCGCAATACCTGGTCGATATCAAGTGCCAGCTCCCAATCATCAACAATGGTTGGCATACGATCGCGGTCAGTCCTTCTGGTGAGATCGGAAGTATTGGATGTAGCGAGCTCCAAACGCATCCCTTCCCATAAGAAGATCAGTCGCACGGACTGTTCGGGCCATCTTCCCTGCATTGGTTATGGCGCATGTGGCTCCCGCTCCCATGGTCAAGGCCAAGAATGCCTGATTGATAATGTGGCGCTCCGGCAGGCCAAACGAAACATTGCTGGCGCCAACGTTGATGTTGACCCCGAACTCTCTATGTATGCTCTCGATCGCTTCGATCGTGGTCGCCGCAGCTTGGTGATCAGCGCCGACGGTCAACACGAGAGGATCGATCACCACATCCTCTTCACCGATGCCCAGCTTTGCCGCCTGTTCGAGAATCGCTCCGGCGACTTTGACCCTGCCTTCGCTGGTTGATGGGATCCCCTCCTCGTCCATCGTCAATCCAATGACCGCCGCGCCGTGATCCTTCACCAGCGGCAGCACATTCTCGAGCGAGGACTTCTCACCGTTGACCGAATTGACGAGCGCTTTTCCTTCTATCTTGGATAGCGCGGCCGCCAAGGCTTCAACATTGGGTGTATCGATGCAAATAGGTGCTTCGACTTCTGAGGCCACGACTTCAACAATCCGGGGCAGTAGCGTCGGCTCGTCCAATCCGGGTACGCCAACATTCACGTCAAGCACATCCGCGCCGGCCTCGACCTGATCGCGAGCCAGCTCACGGACGTAATCTAGATCCCCTTCAGTCAGTGCTTTGGAAAGTCTCTTGTTTCCGGTGGGATTGATTCTTTCGCCGATGATGCTGAACGGACCGTCGTAAGTAATCGTAATTTCGTTGGTTGAGCTTTGTAAAAGGGTTTTCACGCGGATTCCTTATCTGCTGGGCATTTCTCGGTTAGATTCTTGCCCTGGATGGCTCTGCAGGGTTTGCAGTTGCGACGTAGTAACGAATAGCTAGACCCAATTCCATCTCATGCTTCAGTGCAGTAGTCATAGCCATCATCTCACGCAATAGGATGCGTATGGTTATAACCCGTCCCGGCAATCATGTGGATCGCAAATTCCTATCAGGATTTCTCTAGACAAGATAAGTTGCTGTCTATCTTTAGATACCGCCTTTCCATCTCCGGGTCCGGCATTGATTTCAATCTGCGCTCCTCTCTGCAATTCCCCGATTAGACTGAGGGGCACCGCACACCCACCCCGTAGCTTCCTTGGCCCCTTTCATAGCTTCGGCGCCCATGATTAGCTGGGGGAGGTAGTACTGCCCATCATTGGACAATTCACCGACTATCTGAATGCCTTTCGTCAGCCCTTCGTTGATGCACGACAGCGGATCGACACCTTGGTCGAGGGCCTGCTCTGCCAAGGCAACAGCAGATTCCTTCTCACCGTCAATCACGGATTGGTATAGTTCTTGGAACAGCTCATCTGACATTACCGTCTCCTATCCTTCTCTATATGTGGCATATTGAACGTGTCTTGAGGATCTTGAAGCCGAAATCATTCTATAGCAGAAGATTAAGAAAGTGATTCACATCAAAAGGTGTCGTTAGTCCCCAATTCTGATACCGTATGAGAATTGACAAGAAAGGTGGATTCGTAACGTAATTAGGTTTCAGAGATCTACGCCCCTTGAATGTGCCGGAATTGGGCCATCGGCCTTCGCTTAAGATAACATGCCCGAGAAGAGGTGAGCACCATGAAGGTTTGGCGAGCCGATGTCCGATCTCAGGAGGTTGGTTCCGAGTTCGTTCCCAAGGCATGGGAAAGGCTCGGCGGTCGCGGGCTTATCGCCCGCATCCTGCTCGATGAAGTCGCAGCCGATTGTGAACCATTGGGTCCGTCTAACAAATTGATCTTCGCCCCGGGATTGCTCGTAGGGCACAAGATCTCGTCTTGCGACCGCATATCCATTGGAGCAAAGAGCCCGCTTACCGGCGGAGTGAAAGAGAGCAATGCGGGCGGCTCGACCGGCCTGATGTTGACACACTTGGGCATGAAGGCTCTGGTCATAGAGGGTCAGCGGCATCAGGAGGGTTGGTTTGTGCTCCTGCTGAGCGCAGAAGGCGGTCGGTTTGAAGCGGCCGACGATCTCATTGGGCTCGGAGTTTACGAAACGGCGAAAAAGCTGTTGGAGCGCTATGGATCAAATGTCGGATTAGCCCTCATCGGCAAGGGTGGAGAAATGGGGCTCCGGTCGGCCGGCATTCAGAATCTAGACAAAGATAGGGAGCCCTCCCGCATTGCTGCTCGAGGTGGGCTGGGCGCCGTTATGGGATCGAAGCGATTGAAAGCTATCGTCATTGACAGTTCCCATGGGGCGCCGCCTCCCATCGATAATCAAGAGCTGTTTAGGCAAGCGAAGGCAAACTACACGAAGGAATTGATGGACCATCCCCAGACCAAAGCCTATGCCGAATTCGGAACCGCGGGCATGGTGAACTTATGCAACCATATCGGGGGCATGCCAACCAGAGGTTTCTCATCTGGGTCGTTTGAAAATGCCGAGGCCATTAGCGGGGAAGCGATGAGAGATTTGCTTGTCGAACGCGGAGGAGAGGGCAAGACGACTCACGCCTGCATGGCCGGCTGCACCATCCAATGCTCCAACATCTTCGCCGATCAAGAAGGCAATAAGGTCGTCTCTCCGCTCGAGTATGAGACCATCGGCCTAGTTGGCTCCAATCTGGGACTCGATGATCTGGATTCCATCGCAGCCCTGAATCGGGAACTCAATGACCTGGGGCTGGATACGATCGAGATTGGGGTTGCCCTGGGCGTTGCGGCGGAGGCTGGCTTGATGGAGTATGGCGATTCAGGGCGAGCCTTGGAGCTCGTCCAAGAGATACGGGAGGGGACGGAACTCGGCATTGCTCTGGGGCATGGAGCCGTAGCCGCGGCGCGTAAACTCGGGGTTGAGCGCATTCCAGCCACCAAAGGGCAGGCAATGTCCGCCTACGACCCCAGGACGATCAAGGGTACCGGCGTAACGTATGCCACCTCTCCTCAAGGCGCTGATCACACCGCAGGTCTGACCATTCGAGCGAAGGTAGACCATTTGGATCCCGTGCCTCAGGCAGAGCTCTCCCTCAATTCGCAAATCAATATGGCTGGCTATGACTCTCTTGGAGTATGCCTCTTTGGAACCTTCGGATTCGCCACTGCGGCAGGTGCAATTGGCGACCTGATCACGGCTCTCTACGGATGGGATCTGGGGGAGGATCCGCTGCAAACCCTCGGAAGGGAGACATTGAAACACGAACGTGCCTTTAACAAGGCGGCGGGCTTCGGGCCAGAGGATGATCGCATTCCCGAATGGATGAAGCGCGAGGGCTTGCCCCCCCGTGACAGCGTGTTTGACGTCCCCGACGAGGTATTAGATTCGCTGTTTGACCAGCTTTAATAATCCGACCTCCATCAAAACGGACTTACTAGCCAATCTTTTGGCCTGAACTTCGCTCGCAAAACGGGCGTGTGGAGCACGCCCAGCGGACACATACGAAAGAGTTCCATGACCCCTAGATGGGGAGATGGATGCGAAGAGCGTCAATAATCGGGCTTTGTGGGACGGGAAGGCGTATACAATACTGTTCGGCCACATCATTCGCTTGATTCGAATACACCGGCAAAGTATCTTTGGAGCGCAATAGCGAGGCGGCATATAGAGTATGCGAACCAGTCTTAAAGATCTGCTTAGCTCCGGGCAACCAGTCCTGGCCGATGGTGCCATGGGAACTATGTTATTCGCTCTCGGCCTCGGGCAAGGCGGCTCTCCGGAACAGTGGAATCTGGACTATCCCGACCGTGTGCGCCGAGTTCATCGGGATTACATAGATGCCGGCGCCCGGATCATCCTGACGAACTCGTTTGGAGCCAACCGGATACTGCTGCAGCGGCACGGCCTCGACGACCAGGTCGAGCAGATCAACTTGACCGCAGCACAGCTCGCACGCGCCCAGGCGGATGCCGCCCCAGTTCCAGTCGCTGTCGGCGGATCGATGGGTCCCACCGGGGCCATGATGGAACCTCTTGGCGAGCTCACTTACGAAGCGGCCAAGGCGGCCTTCGAGCAACAGGCACGCGCCTTGGCCAAAGGGGGAGTCGACGCATTTTGGATCGAGACGATGTATGACCTCGATGAAGTCCGTGCTGCGGTTGAGGGATGCAGAAGCGCTGCACCCGATCTGCCGGTCGTCGCGACGATGACTTTCGATACATCTGGGCACACCATGATGGGGGTTCCTCCGGAAGCCGCTGTCGAAGCGCTCACGGAGTTGGGGGTGATTTCCATAGGTGGCAACTGTGGGAACGGCCCTGCGGAAATCCACAATGTGCTGCGCAAGATGCGTCGTTCCCAGTCTGACCTAGTCCTGACGGCTAAATCTAACGCTGGCGTGCCGCATCTGGTGGATGGAGCTCCGACCTATGATGCTACTCCGGAACACATGGCGAGTTACGCTCTGCAGGCCGTTGAGGAAGGCGCACAGATCATAGGTGGATGCTGCGGGAGCACGCCGGCCCACATCCGTGCCATGGCGGAGGCGCTGCAACGGGAGGCAGCGTAGCGCCACCTGGACTAATTCTTGCCTGTGGGGCGCTGGCCCGCACTTATTACCCCCTCATTTTTCCCCAAACTCGACCGTTGGGCGCGGAAGTCCTGATTCCTCCACCAGGCGCGGGACAATCTGCTCCCAGTGGATTGCCATGATATGCAGGCCACTGATCCCCGATGTTTCTTTCAACTTCTCGATGAGCTCAAGGGCGATCTCCGCGCCAACCTCCTGCTGCCCTTCTTTGTCACCTGCATCATCCATCCGCTTGATGATGTCCGGTGGGATGACCACACCGGGCAGATTTTCATCCATGAAATGCGCAGCTCCTGCACTCTTGAGCGGAACCAGCCCGGCCAGGATATAGGCCTTACCGAGCAGGTTGCGTTTGTCCAGCGCCTCCAGCCAATCCAGGAAGCGATCGTAGTCAAAAACAGGTTGGGTCTGGATGAACTGAGCGCCGGCATTGATCTTCTTCTCGAAGCGAAGTGCCTCGTACTTCGGGATCGCGCCGTAGGGCGAGGCTGCAGCGCCGAGGAACCACTCCGGACGGTACTTGATCGGACGCCCGTCTAGATACACCCCCTCGTCTCTCATGCGGCGCAGCATCCAGAGCACCTGAACTGAGTCCATGTCGAATTGCGTCGGCGTGGAGCGAGGGGACGGCCCGAAGCGATGGTGGTCCCCGGACACGACCAGTAGATTTTTCAGACCCAGGCCGGCCATTCCCATGGCATCCGACTCGATAGCCACACGGGTCCGATCGCGGGCTTGCATCTGCACGATGGGTTCGATGCCAAGCTCCATGCAGATCCGGCTGCAGGCGACACTGCTCATCCGCGCGGAGGCTGAGGCATTGTCGGTGAAATTCGCAGCCGAGACATACCCCTTAATCCAGCCAATTTTTTTCTCGATGATGGCGGTGGAGGCTCCCAATGGCGGGGCGATTTCAGTCACAGTCGTAAATGTCCCGCTCCCCAAACTCGCCTCGAGATTCGAGATCGGTTCTTCATACTGAGGAGCATGGAATGCCGAATCTCCCTGCCACCAATCCGGTTGGCGTAGATCATAGAAGAGCTGATCCCATTCGCTTGAAAACTTCTCGCGGTTGATGAAAAAATCGGCCGCGGAAGGACCCTGACCACGCTCGCGCCAAGTCTTTAGGGCATCCAGCCAGGTCTCACGCCCAACTCGATCCCCATCCATGGGAGCATTGATCTCAAGCAGCGTAGCTTCGCGTCCCATGCGCTCGGCGCGCTCATAGATGACGTACCAGGTGCAAGGTCGGGAGGGATCCACTTCGCAGGCATCAGGGGTGGCTCCTCCACAAAGGCCATTGCGCAGGCCTTTAGGGCAGGTCATCGGGCAAACAAATGCGGTCTCCCTGAGAATGCAGGTGCCACACATTTGGCACCCGAAGAGCAATCCCTTAGCTGCCTTCTCGAAAGAGGTGAAGACCTTCAGGGCAGCAGAATCCTCATCAGTTCGGTACGGACGATACGCCGACTGGTATGTTCTAGGCGAAAATATCGACATGTCTTAACCTCACCGATCAATCTATTCCAATGTCAGGCCCCAACCGGCGTCACCGTCAGGTTGGTCTTGAGATGTGAATTACGGGCCAACGCCTGAAATGCGACGCTGGGGGGAGCCATAATCTCTTTGCCAGTATCGTTGAAGCAGAGACTACCGGCTCCAGCTGACTTCCGGCGAGTGGGTCCCTCCTCGGCCTCGCCGATTAGGTTGCATAGAGCTCTCTTAGTGATTACTTATCTTCGACGGGATCGCCTGCTTCCGCTTCAGGTTGGGCAGATTCTGGGGGGATGGCGGCGGCCTCGCTTGCTTTCTCCTGTTCCAACAAATGAACGGACCGTTGCAGATCCCCGACTCGAATCCGGCTGCGAACAGAGCCCGGCGCCATAAGCAGAACTCCGATCACGATCCCCAGCACAAGTGTGATCATGAGTACGAGCGCCAGGGATCCATCAATGCTCCAGAACAGGAAGCTGATGGTGATGGGCTGGTTATTCTGAACCGCAAAAACAGTGACCAGGAGCGCAAGGATCAGGGCAATTGCGATGAAGACTCGCATGTCAGGGTTTCCACTGAGCGCGAACTTGCACCATCCTACGGGGGAGCAGCGAGGGTGTCAACAGTACGATTACTACGAATTCATAGGTCCGCGAGCACGAGCAGCCCGAGAAGCAAGGCCAGTCCAACCGAGGTCAGCGTGCCAATGAGAAAGTATTCCGCGAACGCCTTCTCCTTGAAAAGTGGGAAGCGCGCGGCGGCCTTGGCCGCCATCACGAATCCCACTGCGGTGAAGGCCCCGCTCGCGATCAGCACGAACGTGACCAGACGCTCCAGCACTCCGATAACCTCTCCCGCTCCGACTCGATCGGAGTCCTCTCGCACTTGACCGGGTCGGACGAGATCTACGACGCTGACCGTTACCATCGTGGCCCATCCCCAGAGTGCGATAACGCTGAAAACGACGAGCGGCGCCAGAGATCCAAATTGGATTGGCCCCCCTGCGAATTGCACTCGATTCGGTTGGCGGATGAGGAACGAACTCGCGAAAAACAGGATGCCGATTACGAATGGGATCAGATGCGTGTGCGGAAGCCCGTGCGGCCTGCCTTTTGCAATGTCTATGCGCATTCGCCGCCTTAGGACAACCGCGCCAAGCTCGCTCAGCACGAATCCAAGCCCCATCACCAAAAAGCCCAGCGGCCGCAATCCGGTCGCGAGCAGCACCAGGAACCAAAAGGCGAATCTCACCAACGTGCGTGTCAGGCGCCATTTGGCGGTGAACCCTTCGACGATTCCAGAACGGGACATCAAACCGTACTCTGTGAGGAGAATAGGGAGCACGGCCAGCAGCGCCAGAGCCAATCTAGGCCTCCCTCAGCGTCGCGAGCTCGATCTGAGAGCGCCACTCGACCGTTGCCGCCCTTAGTTCCTTGGCCCCCGCCGCTCTTAGATGCTGGCTAACGGCGCTGGGTGTGATCGACAAATACTCCGCCACTTCGCGGCCCTCCAGGCCTGACGCAGAAAGATCCACGACCTCACGCTGCCGCGTCGTCCAGCGGCTCCGAATGACCCCGTAGAGAAGAGAGTAGATCTCAAACGGAGCTTTTGGCCCTTCAGCCTGCACCTCCACCGGAGTGCGGCGCTCTGCGGCTCTCTCGATCGCCTGCCGTGCGTTGTGAAAGCAGCGGCCGTCCATCCCGATGGCCTGGCTCCGCAGCGCGGTCTCGAGCGGCCCCACGCCCACTCCGAACCGCAGCTCGGCCGGAAAGGCATGCGTCCGCAGTGTGGCCAAAATGAGGTCCAGGGCGCTGGCGGAGCTCAACAGGCCCTGAAACTCATCCCCGACGGTGAGTACAAATTCCGCCGCGATGGTTACGTCAAAGGCAGTATTAACGTCCCTCAGGCCGCCGCCCAGTCGATCCTGGAGGCCGCTGCGGTCGCCTGCTTTTCGTGAACCCACCACATCGCCGATGACTGCAGTGTAGTTGCTATGCTTCACCATTATCTTATTAATGTATGGTACTTCATTTAGCCATAATTTAGTGTTGGTACTTCATTCGGCTAGAAATTAGCAAATTCGCTAAACATAGTGTGAGTTTAGCACACAAACTAATCTCTATCAAGCGCGGAAATCGATCGTGCGGCCGCACTGCGGAACGCTGCGCGGGCAAAGACTCCACCTTCCCGGGAGAATTCCGCAGTTACAATCTATCCGCTATCTAATCATGCAGATCGCGGATCGAGCCCGACCGGGCTGGCAACGTACCCTATACATCATATTCTTCGTCCAGCTGGTCACAGCGGTCGGGTTTTCCAGCATCTTCCCGTTCCTCCCGCTCTATGTCGATGAATTAGGCGCCACCACCTCCCTATCGGTGGAGCTGTTGGCGGCGCTGGTTTTCTCGGCCCAGGCGTTCACGATGATGCTTGCCTCGCCCATTTGGGGTTCGCTGGCCGATCGCTATGGGCGCAAGCTGATGGTGGAGCGGGCTACTTTCGGGGGCGCGTTGGTCATCCTGTTGATGGCTTTCGTGACCTCGGCTGAGCAGCTGGTGATCCTGCGTTCGATTCAGGGGCTGATCACCGGCACTCTGGCCGCCTCGAACGCGCTGGTCGCAGCCGCAGTGCCGCGACAGCGGACGGGGTATGCCATGGGTCTGCTTCAGGTATCGCTGGGCGCGGGCCTGGCGATCGGTCCGCTCATCGGCGGCCTGGCGGCGGACACCTTTGGCTACAGCTCGGCGTTCTTCATCACTTCCGGATTGCTCGTGATTGCGGGCTTCACGGTCATGTTCGGGGTACGCGAAGAGTTCGAACCCCTGCTATCCCTCACCCGGTCGCCGCTGGTCTTCCTGAAGGAGTGGCGGTCTATCATCATCGGAACGGGCGTTTCGCTGAGCTACACAATGCGCTTCATCTCCCAGCTGGGCCGGATGATGGTGCTGCCCATCACTCCCTTATTCATCGGACAACTGCTGGTGGATCAATCGCGTCTCAACACCTTTACCGGCCTGGTAGTGGCCGTGAGCTCAGCGACCCTCACCGTCGCCGCGATCTACCTCGGCCGAATCGGAGACCGAATCGGCCACAAACGTATCCTGGTGGTTTCGATGTTCATGGCCGGATTGCTCTATCTGCCTCAGAGCCTGGCCACGGAGGCCTGGCAGCTTCTCATTCTGATGGCGCTCGTGGGCGTGGCGATGGGTGGGGTGATCCCCTCCATCAGTTCCTTGCTCGCTCGCTACTCACATGAGGGATCTGAGGGGGTCGTATTTGGCCTTGATAACTCGGTGCGTGCCGGCGCCCGGGCTGTCTCACCGTTGGTCGGCGCGGCAGTTGCCCTCGCCTTCGGGCTGCGCGCCACATTCCTGGCCACCGGCCTCATATTCATCCTGGGAGCCTTGCTGGCCGGCCTGCGACTGCCTGAGCCCGCTCGCCAGTCGGCCGTGGGTCCGTCTCCGGAGAGAAAATCGGCCCGGGATCCAGTCTAGGCCGGCCTCGAGCCGAGCCCGGTCCTGGCCCGGCTCCGCGCGAATCGATTAACGAGTCAGTCTAGGTCGGTCTCGAGCCGAGCCTGCTCTTGTCCCGAGAGCGAGGTGCTGGCTTCGCGTGCGCTGCCCAGCTTCTCCTCGAACCGCCCGAGGCGTCGCTCCGCCTCGTCGTATTTCTTGCGCGCATTTTCCAGGTGGCCGCCCATGGTGTCGTAGTCCGTACGAAAGCGCGCAATATCCCCCATCAAGCGATCGAGGAATCCCATGATCTCCTTGGCCTGTTTCTCTATTTGCAGGCCGCGGAAGCCCAGCGCAATCGCCTGCAAATACGCATAAAAGCTGTTCGGTGATACGGGGATCACATGCTTCTGCATTGCGTGACTCAGGATACTGGCATCCTCCCCCAACTGCTCATCTTTGATGATGGTCTCATAGTAAACGTTCTCAGCCGGGATATACATCAGCGCGAAGTCGAAGGTCCCTTCATCGGGCAAGATGTATTTGCTGGCGATGTCGCTTATGTGTTTCTTGACCGCTCTTGCGAATTCCTTCTTGTGCCGAATTCGCTCGGCCTCCTCATCGGAAGCCAGCATGCGCTGGAAGCTTTCGAGCGGAAATTTTGAATCCACGGGTACCATGCCGGCCTGAAGGCGGATCACTGCGTCCACCCGCATACCCGATCGAAACGTGTGGTTCACTTTGTACTGCTCGGGGGCCAGCATTTGAGAGAGCAGATCCCCAAGCAGCAGCTCTCCGATACCCCCACGCACCTTGGGCGCCTTCAACAGATCGCTGAGTCCCGACACCTCCTTGCTCACTTCCTCCATGCGGCGGCCGGCCTCTGTGAGTTGGCCCAGCGTGCGCTGGATCTCAGCAAACGACTCGGTGGTTCCTTGCTCCACGCGTGCGTTCTCATTGAGCCGCTGGGAGATCTCATTCATGCGCGTCAGCGCGTAAAAGCTCAGGCCGATCACGCCCAACAGCAGCAACCCCATGATCGCAAACAGGATCAGCTCCACGCTCCCCATTATCTGCTAGCCCTCCTTTATCTCAATTGTCGTGAAGCGATACAGCCCAGCCGGATCCTTCCACCCATCGGCCGGCAGCCCGGCCTTGACGTACAGGTTCTCCAACAGCATCCGGCTTTCCCAATCACGATCGGCCGCCACCTTGGGTAGCAGCACCGCCCGCCGATTGCCGCGCCGAAGTGCGACACCGTGCGTGCCCACCTCGACCTGGCGCTCGGATGTAATGCGATCCAGTGGGGATAGGATCGAAATCTCGTAGGTGAGTTCGCTCAGCTCATGCTCCTGCAGTGAGGGGAACCGTGGATCGCCGGTGGCAGCCGCAATCGCCTTCTCTCGAACTGCCTGATAGAGTGGCGTGTCGGCTCGCACCTGACCAATGCACCCACGCAGCTTCGCGCCCAGGCGAAGTGTGACGAACACTGCACTGAGCCTCTCGAATTCCGGCCCCGTCAGTGGATCCTGGGGCGCCTCGCCGGTGTGAAGTTGGGCGGCAACCGCCTCGCGCGCCAGATTGAGCAGCATACTCTGCTGATCCATGGTCAGCGCCGGCGTCTCGTAGTGCCAGAACATCACGGCGCCATAGCCCACCACGCGCGCACGATCGCCATTCTCGACATCGCCGGAATTGGAATAGCTGAGCAGGCTTACACGATCGGCGCCCTGCCCGGACGCAACCTGCATGGCCACCCGAATCGGTACTTCGCCACATGCGCAGGTGGCGAGGTTGGGAATGCCTTTTGCCATATTCCCCTGGATCACGCGCCTCAGCTCCGCCGGTTCGCCCAGCTCGATGGCTGACAGTGTGGCTTCATCGACCTCCCGCGCATATTCGTAAGGTGGATAGTGTGAGAGATCAGAACTGGCAATGATGACCACGCCTTCTGGAGGAAGAACTTCCAGCAATGCCTCAGCCAACACCCGCGCGGTACCATCGTCCGGCCTGCCTATCATCACCGGGATAATTCGACAGTCAGGGCACACCTGCTTGAGAAAGGGCAGTTCGATCTCAATTGAATGCTCGTGAGCATGGGTCTCGGGGTCGAAGCGAATCCTTTCATCGTGATCGATCAGGCGGCCGGCCAATTCCTCGTTGACGGGCAGCACTCCAAATGGCGTCTCGTACCCGCCCTTGGCCCATACCGATATCGGGCGCGAAATCGGCGGCTGATGATCAGAGGCAATCAGCACCGCCGTATCGATATTGGCCGCTTCCAGCTGTTTGAAGCCGTGCGCAGCTACCGGCCCCGAATAGCGGTATCCGGCATGCGGAACGATGAGCGCCGCCGGCATACCATCCACCGGGCGCACCTGTTTCAGGTAGCCGTCGATGAGCCGCGCCAATTCCTTAGGCTGGTCCGGGTACCAGGTTCCCGCCACGGCCGGCGGGCGAATCCATTCGCTATCGATTGGCAACTCTCTCAGCAAGCACGCTCGAACTCCCTCTTCGCCGCTCGGCGGGCGAGAGCCTGAATTGGCTTGGCCTAAGCTTCAACACAATGGCTATGCGCAAGAGTAGATCGGCGGGAGCTCCGGTTACGTCCTGTCTAGGGTCAGTGGGGAAATGCACAATGGTCGAGCCCCCTGCAGCAGCCGTGCTCCTTCCATCGCGTACTCCAGCATCGCCGCAGGCTGGGAAGCGGGAACCAATTGAGCCTTTCCCACGGTTACCAGCCTGGCAGGGGCTCTGGGCGACAGTCCTGCCAATTCCCTGGCCTTGGCGATGGCCGCCTCTAGGCCGCCGATTTCGTCGACCAGCCCATTGTCAAGTGCCTGGCGGCCGGTCCAGACCCGGCCCCCGCCTATCTCATCCACTTGCTCCCGGTTCATTCCGCGGCTCGCCCCTACGCGATCCACAAACAGATCGTAGATGCGTGTGATGCTTCCCCACAGCATCTCTCGCTCTGCCTTAGTGAAGCGGGATTCCGAGTCGTAAATATCGGTGTGTTCTCCGCGCTGGATCTTTTCACGGCCGATAAACAACCGGTCGAGCAGGCCGCGCGTAACGATCTTGCCCAGAATGACCCCGATCGACCCGGTGACGGTGCTCGGCTGAGCGAAAATATGCCGGCCTGGAGTCGAAACCCAGTACCCGCCGGAAGCCGCCACGGGCCCCATGCTCACTACCAGGGGTTTGGCTTCGTCGATCTTATGCAGCGCGGCTCGCATGGCCTCGGAGGATGTGGCCGAGCCCCCTCCGGAGTTCACATATACCACCACGCCGGCCGCCCGCTTGTCTCGCAGAGCCTTCCGTGCCGCCTGGACGACGGTGAGATCTCCCGCCCTAGGATCGGTCAGGATCGGTATGTCAATCGGCGGCTTTACCGGAGGGCGGCCGCTGTTTCCATCCATGATCGTGCCTTCTATTGGGATCAAAGCTATGAATCTACCGCCCCGCACCGGACGCGGAAGCAGCAGTGCTTTTTGGGCTGCCTCCCAGGTCCCTAGGCGCGCCGGCTTGGCCTCTGTCCCTAGATGCTTTGGCAGATCTTCCTCACCAAGCAAACCATCGACCACGTTGAGCTCGAGAGCCCTGTTGTCGGGCATCGGCGTTTGGTCGACGAGCGCGCGCGCGGCTTCTGTATCGATGTCTCGACCTTCGCTGATGGCACGCAGTCGTTCCTCATAGGCGGAATCCATCAGCCAATTGGCCATCTGGCGTACCTCTTTGGACATGTTTTTGCGCGTGAACATATCCCCAGCCGACTTATAGGGCGTGATCGGCAGGAAGTCGCCCTCTATTCCGACCTCTTTCAGCCCTTTGGCAAGGTACGGATAGGTGCGGCCCATCCCCAGTGCGCTGATCTCACCGGAGGGCTGCATGAGGATTTCGTCTGCGGCGCAGGCTACCAGGTAGTTGGAGGGGACGTAGAAGGTGGCCCAGGCCACGACACGCTTGCCCGACTCATGCAGCTCCTTAACCAGATCCCGCAGCGATTCGATCGCTGCCGGCGCCATATCGAGCGGACGCAAATGCAGCACGACTCCCTTGACGCGCGGGTCACCCGCCACCAAACGGAACTGCTCACCCAACTCCAGCAGGCTGATTTTCGGAGGCCGGATGCGGCGCATGACTAGATTTCCCGGCGGTTGCGGGTATTCAGAATATTCCCCGGACAGCATGAAGGTGACGTACTCAGGGGGTTTGCGTAGGCGCCGGAACAGGGTCCGCACGACCCAAATTGGATATCGAATGATCATGCTCAGCATCGTATTTCTTTCTCTCCCTTTGGAATTCTGACCGGATTCTAGCACGCAGCAATGACACGCTAGATAAACGCTCCAAAACTGGTGGATCAACACCCTCTAGCTAAGCTGGGGCCAGTACAAAGCAACGCAGAGAACGGAGACCCAGAATGATGAATCCGATCGTAATGGAAATGCTCACAGATGCGCACATGGCGGACATACAGCGCCAGGTCGAGCAGCAGCGAGATGCGGAAGAGGCTGGCTATCGGGCGCCGTGGATGACACTGCCCCTCACGGTGGCTAGCCTGCTCATGGCCGCAATCCTGGGTGCAAGCTGGATTGCCTAGCTCGCCCCTGAGCAGCTTGCAGGTGGGCTGGGCCAACCAGCCCTGCTCCTGGCCGCCGTTATCGATTCGGGCTGGATCGCCTAGCGCGCTTCTGGTCTAGCTACGGGGAGGGCCGGCTTGCCGGTCGTGAGCTCCGCGAATGCGGGCCTAGGGGCGGCATATAGGTCGGGCTAGCGGTCTTCCCATTCCGGGACTTCTTCCCCTACTCCCCACAGAAAGGTGTAGGTCCCCGTCTTGCCCAGGTAGCTGAAGCGCTCCTTCATATCTTTGGCTCTGGCTTCATAATCCTGCTCGTCCATCGAACGAAGGTATTTCTGGAAGGACCCAAACTCCTGAGTCAGCGCACTCATCGCAAGCGCGTTATGGATCGTTGCCTCGATTTTGCGTCCATTGCGCACGATCCCCTTATCGGCCAGCAGCCGGTCGACATCACGCTCGTCATAGGCGGCCACTTTACCGACATCGAATCCATCAAATGCGGCCTCGAAATTCGGCCACTTGTCTTCCACCACCTGCCAGCTAAATCCTGAGCGGAACACTGCTTTGGTCATTTCCTCTAGATAGGCTGCGTCTGTGATCGGTTTTCCGGGCTGTTGCATGCTTCCGTGGGGCATGAGGGCCTCCTGTAGAAACGGGTGTTTGGAATAGAACGCCTGTTCTAATATAGCACGCATTAGAGCACCCGTCAACTACTTGTGTCATACTTCTCATTCCGGGTCTCCGTAGACCTGCGTTGATGAGTAGGCTCGGGGGCCTAGCAATACCATTCCTTGGACTGCAAATTGCGCTAAACGGAGCATGAGCCAAACTGCCATCACACGCGTCCGAACCCTCGCATTCCTGGGAATTGCGCTATCGGTCTCTGCATGCAGCTCAACTGCGGAACCGACCGCCCCCATCTTGGTTCCCACATCACCTGCAGCCGAAGTGGCCGTCGACCCGACGGTTGAGCAGTCATCGATGGAAGCAAGCGCTGGGTTGGAAGTCCCGGTTCCGTCTTATGATCCGGTCGAATGGCTGCTCGAGCATGGGCTGATCGAGGGTCCCGCAGATCGCAGCCTGGCGCAGGCACCCGGACAGATGGTCGGATCCGTCGACCGATTCTTCGTACGCGATAAAGAATCCGATACGGGTTTTGCAGAAATCACGGCTGAGCTTCTTTATCAGAATGAACTCGTCTCGATGTGGGTGGAGGACGGAGTGGCAGTCGACCCCAGCGCCCTTGCGGCCGCCGGCGATAAGTTCGCGCGTGAGATTGTGCCCATCCTGCGCGATTTTTTCGGACAGGAATGGTCGCCGGGAGTCGACAACGATCCGAGACTTTCCATTCTGCATCTCTCCCTTCTTGCCGATGCGGTCGGCGAATACAGTTCCGCCGACGAGTATCTTTCTGCGGTCGAGCCGTTCTCCAACCAGCGTGAGATGTTCTACGTGAGCCTTGCTGACTTCGAGCTCGGCTCAGATAACTACATGGCGACACTGGCGCACGAATTCGAACACATGATTCAGTGGCGCAACGACCCGAGCGAAAGCACCTGGCTGGACGAGGGGTTGGCCCAGCTTGCTGAGCGCATCGTCGGATACGACACCAATACGACCCACCCGAGCTTCCTTGGCAACACGGATCAGCAGCTCAATGCCTGGCCCTCCAATCCAGCCCAGAACCTGCCAAACTACGGAGGCTCCTACCTTTTTGTCTTGTATCTATGGGAGCGATTCGGCGACGATCTGATTCGTGACCTTGCCAGACATCCGGAGGATGGGATGGCCGCAGTGCGCCAGTCGCTGGCTCAGAGAGGGCTCGATGCCGATGAGGTTTTCGGAGACTGGACGGTCGCCAACCTACTCGGAGAACCCTTTCCGCCTTATGGCTATACGCAGGAAACGCTGCGCCCCGCCTGCCCCGTCCGGCAAGTTACCGCTTTGCCAAGCAACATCGAAGGTCGCCTCCCTCAATACTCTGCGGATTATCTGCGGTTGGAGGGCGCGGGCGAAGTGGAACTAGGCTTCCGAGGCTCCCCTCGCGTGGGTGCGATTCCGGCCAATGCCGCTAGCGGCACTCATTTCTGGTGGTCAAACCGGGGAGACAACGTGCACTCGACTCTCACTCGGTCTTTCGATCTCACCGGCCTGGAACGCGCCACGCTGCTCTTCCAAACCTGGCACGATATCGAGCCCTACGCGGACCTCGGCTATGTCTCGATTTCGACGGACGACGGTCAGACCTGGAATTTCCTTAACGGGATCCAGACCCGCTACGATCCAGCTTTTGATTATGGGCCGAACTACACTGGAGTGAGCGGCGATCGTGCCCGACCAGAATGGGTATCCGAGCGCATAGACTTGAGCCCGTACGTGGGCTCTAAAGTGCGGCTGAGGTTCGAGTATATAACCACCTCCCCACACAGCGGGCATGGTTGGGCGATAGACGACATCGCTATTCCCGAACTGGACTACCTTTACGATGTTGACACCGGCGATGGCGGATGGGTAGGTGAGGGTTTTGTGCGCACGCGACAGGTCGTTGACCAGGCTTGGGCCGTCTATGTCGCTCTTCCCGGCGAGGTACGAAAACTTCAGGTAGCAGAAGACGGCTCGGCCAGCACCCGCTTCAGTCTCGGCTCCGATCAGGGTGTGGCAACCGTGGTGATTGCCGCCATGGCGCCGCGCACAAAAGTCGAGGCGACCTACAAGTTGAGCCTGGCAGGCGGTGCGGCACTATCGCCAGCTAGCGACTCGGGACCTGGGTTGGGTATCTTCTTCGATGACTTTAGCGACGAATGTAGTGGGTGGGAGATCAACGAATCGGCATCCTCTGCGTATGGCTACCGGGACGAAGCCTTCTACTTCGAGCTGAGAGATTCCGATCAGATCGCGCTGTCGATCCCGGGGCTCAACCTCAGCGATGCTGTAATCGATGTCCGTACTGAGCAGGCCACCAGCGCGGGCGATAACAGCTGGGGCGTGGTTTGTCGATATTTGGATGTCGACAACTACTACGGATTCGAGATTAGCGACGACCAATATTTCACGATCTACGCCTTCCTTGGGGGGGAGTTTGTACCTTTGCTGGAATGGTCACCGCTGCCATCGATTGCTACCGGCGACGGCGCTCAAAACCGGCTCTCTGCCTCCTGTGTGGGTGACACACTGAGCCTTTCCCTGCATGGTCAGCAGGTTGCAAGCGTTACCGACAGTAGGCTGACTGCAGGAGACATTGGCTTGACGGTCAGCACTTATGACGGTGGAGGAGCACGCGTCCTATTTGATAACCTGCGAGTAGAGACGCCGGATTATGCTTCGCTTCCGGATGTACTTCTATTTGATGACTTCGCGGACCCGGGCGGTGGATGGCTTGTCAGCTCGGATCCCGAGAGTGCGGTCGGCTACCTCGAAGGCGAGTACTTCATCGATGTTTTCCTGCCCGACTATTGGACCTGGTCGCTTGTTGGTGGCGATTATGTCGACATCGTGGTTGAAGTCGATACACGAATCGACACTCCGACGCCAGGCAATAGCTGGGGGTTGTTCTGCCGGTACCAGGATGAGGATAATCAATACGCCTTCGAAATCGGCAACGATGGGCTGTTTGTAATCTATGCGCTTGTTGGTGGGGAATTTGTGCAGCTGTCCGATTGGATGTTCTCCACCGCGATCAACACCGGGCCGGGCGCGGAGAATCACATCCGAGTGAGCTGCGTGGGGGATGCTTTGGAGCTCGTGGTCAACGGAGTGACCTTGGCAGAGGTCAGAGACTCGACTTTTCGAAGCGGAGACGTGGCTTTGCTAGGCGCGACCTACGAAGCAGGCGGCAGCCGGGTGCTGTTTGACAACCTCGTCTTGCGTCAGCCGTGAGTCGGTCCTGCGGACGGGATCAGATTTCCAAGGGCGGCGACTGCCCTTCGCCGGCCCGCAATGTGCTCACACACCGCATCAATGCCCTCGAGGCGCAGCTGGGGCTGCGGCCCAACGACCAGCTCCAATCCAAGGCGGCCGAGACCCCGGCGCAGCTCGACGCGCTGGCGGCGAACCAGTCTCTCCGCTACTGTCCGCAGGCAGCTATACTCCAACGACTCGCCTATGGCCACGGGATGGCCACCGGATCTGTGTAGCCGTGCTTCTCGACCACATAGAGCTTCCCACTCGAGGGGCTGTCACAGCTCGTTAGATCGCTAAAAGTGTACGTGGTGCCATAGGTCTGTCCATACACATCGAGGAGCCCCGCCTGGGTGCACACACGCGCTTCCAGGAAGTAGCCGCGATCGTCGTCCACCGTCATCCAAACCGCATCCCAGCTCACCACGACTTGATTTCCATTTCGAACCGCACTGACCTTCTTTACCGGTCCGTACAGCGTCGATTGGGGTAGAGGAGAGATGTAAGCAACGACCCTATAAGGATCATCGTCCAAATCGACCACCGTGGCCGACACCCAGCAGGCGTAATTCAGCTTGTCGAAGCGCACCCAGAGCCAAGTGGCGTTGTAGCTGCGGTTCCACAGTAATCCATGGTCCCCTTCGTACAGGTCACCCGCATGTAGATAGGCCACGTCCGGACCGTATCGGCAATGCGCCGAACCGACGTTCACATTCACGTCCGGAAAATCGAAAGTTGGGGTGGGCGTTATGGTCGGCGTCGGCGTGATCGAGGGCGTCAGCGTGATGGTAGGCGTATACGTGGCCGTCGGCGTAAATGTTGAAGTGGGAGTGACGGTCGCGGTGGGAGGATCGGTGCGCGTGGAGGTGGAGCTAGCGGTCGGCAGCTCAGGGGTTGGCGTTGCGGAAGGGCTGCCAACGGCCGGCGCGCTACATGCCGCCAGGATCGCAAATCCACCCATTAATAGCCAAATATGATGCTTGGGTGGATGCTCTCGATATTTGGGCATGGCCTACCGCGAGAGTTTAGGCCAGCCCACCTCGAGACACAATGTACCTAAGGTCGCCTAGAATATTGCGGCAAAGAGCCAGCCGGCGGCGAATGCCAAGCTTAGCGACATCGCGGTCCGCGTTGGATAGTTCCAGCGCCGCGTAAGCCGCGGCTTTTGGGTCGTTGCAGATTCGAAATCCCGTACATGGACCTTGGCTCTCACAACCACAGGGTCGTAAATCGTCGGTTCTCCGGAATTCCTCTTCAGCTCAATTCCTTGCTGACGAGCATCTGCTCCAGCGTATCGAGGAACTCCGCCCAATGCTCTTCGGTGGAGGCCACCCCCGGCTCGGGCATCTGCGAATGGGTCACCTCGAGCTCCATGGTGTCCCCTCGATCGTGAAACGTCAGCTCCACCAGGCTCGGCGTGGGGGGTTCTCGCCAGTCAGCCTTCCAGTCGAACGTATAGCTGAGCCTCTGGTTCCGCTCGACCTCTTGATAGACGCCAACGAAGGTCCATTCAACGCCGGACTCCTTATGGAGTACTCGGTTGAAGTAGACACCCCCCGGCCTCACATCGATGTCGAGTGCCAAGTTGTCATAGGAGTGACCCATTCCCCATTTTGCGAGGGCGTCTGTCTCCGTGAAGGCTCGGTACACCACTTCGACCGGTGCACTGAAGCTGCGCTTCATCTCCACCGCTCCCAGACCTTCTTGTATTGTTTCTGTCATGATTCATCCTCCTTCGTCTGCGTTTCTTCAAGGTATTCGTCGAGAGCAGCAAAGCTCTCTTCCCAATATTGACGTGTGCGCTCGATCCACTCCGAGGCGTCGCCTAGTTTTTCCGCATCCAGCGTGCAGTAACGGAATCGACCTTCTTTTCTCTTCCGGATCAAACCAGCCTTCTTCAGGACATTCAGATGTTTGGTAACCGCTGGCTGAGACATGTCGAAGCGGCCCGCAAGCTCCAACACCGAGCGTTCGCTTCGCGTAAGGAGGTCCAGGATCTCCCGCCGCGTCCGGTTTGCCAGCGCTCCAAAGATATCGTCTAGCTGTTCAGCACTACATATAACCATTTGGTTATATTTATAGCCGAAAAGCGAGGCCTGTCAAGGCCCAAATTCCTGACGAGAAGTCCGGTTACTATAGTGATGCCTGTTCAGTGAAATCACTTCTATCTCTGTTCGGCTTGGCCTTGACCGTTGCTGTGATCAGTTCCTGTGGCCCGGCATCGCCGACGCCTCCATCGACCTTGACCGCAACCCTTCCGGCGCTTTCTGTCCAACCCTCCCCCACGCCAGACAGCCACTCGCCGCTCGGCGGCGGAACTGGTCTGATCGCTTTCTCCTCCCCGCGCGACGGAGTCTCGACCATCTTCACCATCTCGGTCGAGACTGGCGATGTCCGCCGTCTCACCGAATCCGGCTCGCGCTTGAACCAGCCGACCTGGTCTCCCGATGGGCGGCGCCTCGGCTACGTGCGCTGGTCCGGCAGCGTAGAACATGACATCTGGTTCATGAGCGGCCAGGAATCCGAGCACACGCGGGTGACATCCATTCTTGGCAGCAGCGACATCGAACCATCGTGGTCACCCGACGGAACGAAGATCGCCTTCACATCTTCCCGCGATAGCCACCTCGACTCGACCGGCGATGAAGTGTTTGTAATGAACGTGTATGTGGTTGATCTCGAGACCCTGCGACAGGTCCAGCTAACCGATTCCGTTACCTGGGACACCGATCCCGACTGGTCGCCGAACGGTCAGCAGATCGCGTGGCAAGGCGTTCGCAATGGCAACAACGAGATCCTAGTAATGGCCAGTGACGGGTCTGAGATTGTGAACCTCACTCGGCACAAAGATAGTGACGCAAACCCGGCCTGGTCACCCGACGGCAGTCGGATTGCCTTTGTCTCCGATCGATCTGGAAATGAAGAGATTTATGTAATGGATCGTGACGGATCGAATGTCCGCCAACTGACCAATAATCCTGAGCGAGATAAGGCTCCGGCCTGGTCGCCGGATGGTCAATGGCTAGCTTACCAATCAGAGCACCAATCCAACTTCGATATTTACATCATGCGCGGGGATGGATCTCGCCAGGCCCGTATTACTCGCGATCTCGATTTCGATGGCTTTCCCAGTTGGCAGCCTCCGGTTTCCGGTGCTGCTCTAATTGGGACAGAACGGGAGATTGACCGGGATTCGATCCCAGAGTTCATCTCCTTCCGCACCATATCCTGGATCAGCGAACACGCAGTCCCACTGCTTACCCGCGTACCGATCGGCTTTACAGCTGATTTAGAGTCTTTGTCTCCAGTCATCGGATCTTCCAGGCTCGTTGACCTGGGCGGGCAAGGATTCGGTACTGATGAAGATTTCACGCTGCGTCACCGGTTGATCGAATTCTTGATCCAAGTCATGGGGTTCAATACGATTGTGCTGGAGATCGGTCGCGAGCAGGCGCTCCTGCTTGATCGGTATGTGAACCAGGGCGAAGGCGATCCAGGGCTTGCGATCGATATGATCGACGATCCCCGATGGCGTAACCCGGCCTTTCTCGATCTAGTTGAGTGGGTCCGAGACCGTAACCTAGATCCCGACCGGGGCTCCCTCATTCATATTTACGGAATTGCCTCTACTGACTCCTGGCCGCCGTTGGATGTGGTCGGCGACCAAATCTTTTCGGGCTCGATCGCTATCAGCGAGTCCGCCTTCCTCTATCTAAATGAGCGGGACCGCGCCATGGACGCCAACACTCGCTGGTTGATCGGGCAGCTCGGTTCGAATTCCAAATTGATCCTCTGGGCTAACGATTTTGACTTGCTTCAAACAACCGATCCGATGCCCAGGGGTCTTGCCTTTGCGCTTGCGGCTCAACCGTGTTTGGGGGAATTGATCGGCACGCTGCTGGGCCAGCAGCCGTTCAGTATCGGCCTGGTGGTAGGGCGTGGCATGATGACTCGAGTGGATCCGAGTGGATCACTCGAGCCGATTCCGATCGATAGCTCTCCGGCAGGTAGCTTCGAGTGGATGGGGGCTGGTACCGGCTTGGCCACGTTCTTGATACCTGATCTCAGGGGTAGTGGGAATTCGATGCTGGACCGCCACATACTTGGCCGCGCCGTGCTTTCTAATCACCCCGAAATCGGTTTCCAGCAGGTGAACCTATCCCAGGCATACGACGCGCTGATCTATGTCGATGAGGTCCGGCCAACCAGACCGCTTACAAATTTCGAGGGACCTGAAAACAAGGTGCCGGTTCCAACCTGCGCTGTTCGGACGTCCTGTATTGAGTGATCCCTGTAATTGCTGTGCTGCCTCGAACCTGCTTCTCTCGACCAATCACAAGCAAGAAAACCCGAGAATAGGCAGCTCCCCCAGCGGATTTCGATGTTCGATGGAGGAGATGGGTTATATGCGCAGCTCGACGATATCCCCGTCATGCAGCACGTGGTCTCGACTCACCATCTGGCCCTCGAATACCCCCTCCCCCCAGACACGCGCGGACTTCAACTGTGCGTAGAAATCCTGGTGGATCTCACGTGCAAACTCCTCCACCGTTCCGCCGCGCTTCATCACAAAGGGAGCATGCATATTAGGCTCATTCCCTGGCGTTTTCGAGAAAATGCGCATGATCTCTAAGCGATCGAAGATCGCCCATCCCAACTCTTGCAGCCCCCGGCCGGTGACTGCGGAAACTGCCAGTACCGGCCAATCGCCCTCAAGCAGCCGCGTAAAGATCTCTAGATTCTCCTCGGCTTCCGCATCATCACACTTGTTCGCCAGCACCAGGATGGGCGCGTACTCGGTCTTCTTTCGACCATTGCTCTCCACGGTGGGATCGATGCGATGCTGTCTCATCTGTTCCAGCGTCTTTTCTAGCTGTTGGTTGGGATCCATGGTCAGATCAACCACTGGCAGCACCAGATCCGCGCGCCGGACGAGATCCATCAGCGCCGGCTCTATGAAGTCCCGATCGAGGGAGGGCGTGTCGATGAATTGGAACTGGACGTTCTCTACTTCGAGCATTCCTGGCGTCGGCTGCCAGGTCGTCTGCGGGGCTGGCGAGACCTCGGGAGCTGCATTCGTCAGCGCCTCCAGCAGCGCAGACTTGCCGGTGTTCGCTGGTCCGACCAGGACGATCATGCCCGCCCCGGCCTTTTCAATCAGCCACGCCGGATCTCCGCCTCCCCCCTTCTTCTTGGTCTGGGCGGCTGCGCGCAGTTTCGACAGCTTGCGCCGCAGGTCCGCCCTCAGCTTGTCGGTACCCTTGTGTTTCGGGACGGTGCTGATGAGCGCTTCCAGGCGAGTCACCTTCTCCTGGGGGTCGGAGGCTTCCTTATATTCTCGCTCCGCTGTGAAGTACTCGGGGGGCAGATTGGTGGGCACGCGCCTATGATAACCGCGGTCTCCGCACGCGGATGGAACACCATTCATCCGGTCCAATGCTCCTCATTCCTATAGCAATGAGGTGAAGCGCGCTTAAAGTACTGGTTGCGGGAAAATTGGTTTGTGGTAATATCCTTGACCGTAGGTTGCGAGCAAGTTCTGTCTGGAAGTCGAAAGATCACAAGATCGTAGGATCACGGCCTGAGCTTCAATCGCTCAGGCCTGTTTGGTTGGCAAGACCCTAACACCGAACACGACCACCGAGAACGCGGCAAGCTACAAAAATCCGAGTTGCCATAAGGAGGCAATGAAACATGTCGGACCGAGTTCTTGGTACTGTCAAGTGGTTCAACGATAGCAAGGGATACGGCTTCATCGAGCGCGAAGACGGCGATGACGTTTTTGTCCATTTCTCAGCTATCCAGGGCGATGGCTTTCGCAGTCTTGCGGAAGGCCAGCAGGT
>BTQZ01000030.1:0-28063 GCA_036986135.1 Anaerolineae bacterium
CTGATCCTGCCGGTGGCGCTGGAGAAGGGCAGCAAGTTTGCCATCCGGGAAGGCGGCCTGACGGTGGGCGCCGGAGTGATCACCGAGATCATCGAGTAAGGATGGACTGACGACCCATGGCTAAGCAAAAGATTCGTATCAGGCTCAAGGCCTACGATCACCGAGTGCTGGATCAGTCGGCCCTGCGAATCGTAGAGACGGCTGAGCGCACAGGCGCAAAGGTTGTCGGACCAGTTCCTCTGCCGACCAAGATCGAGCGATTTACGGTCCGGAGATCGACGTTTATCGACAAGGATTCGCACGAGCATTTCGAAATTCGGACGCATAAGCGCCTCATCGACGTGCTTGAGCCCGATTCCAAGACGATCGATACGCTGATGCGACTCAATTTGCCCGCCGGTGTGGATATCGAAATAACGATTTAACGATGGCCAAAGAAGCAGTGAATCCCGAAGCCGAACCTGAGACCGAAGCCGCGCAGGACAGCGCAGCCGAGCAGGCCGTAGAGGTGCAGGCTCAGGATGAGCCCGAACCAAAAAGCGATTCGGAGGCTTCCGCGGCAGCGGGATCGAGTTCGGATTCGGAAGACGAGCCATCCGAGGCAGACGCGCAGGAAGAAGTTAGCGAAGAAGCAGCAGACGATGTGGAAGAGCCCCCCCGAATTCCCGATCTCAAGGGCTTGATCGGACGAAAGGTGGGCATGACCCAGATCTTCGACGACACAGGCGCCGCCATTCCGGTGACGATTATTGAAGCGGGTCCATGCTTTATCACGCAGATTCGGACCCACGCGAAGGATGGGTACAACTCCGTTCAGCTCGGTCTGGAAGAGACTTCACAGCGGCGTCTGACGGGCGGGCAGCTCGGGCATTTGAAGCGCACCAACGCGCCGCCCCTGCGACACCTGCGTGAGTTTCGAGTTCGCAATCTTGGCGATCTCGAAGAGGGCGAAAGGGTTACGGTCCAGGTCTTTCACGTGGGCGATCGGGTGGACGTGGTGGGCACCAGCAAGGGTCGCGGTTTCGCAGGCGCCATCAAGCGCCACGGCTTTCATCGCGGACCCAAGACTCATGGACAGTCGGATCGCGAGCGCGCACCCGGATCGCACGGTGCCACCTCGACGCCCGGACGGGTGTTCAAGGGCGCTAGAGGTCCTGGCCACATGGGATCGGTGCGCGTGAGCTCACAGAACCTGCGTGTCGACCTGGTAGATCCGGAGCGCAACCTGCTGGGTGTTCGAGGCAGCGTACCGGGCCCGAAAGGTGGGCTGGTGTTGGTGAAGGAGGGTCGCAAGCAGTAGGGCTGCGTGTAGCCATAGCGAAAGGCATATAGGTTGCCCAAGGCCTGCGACATAAGGGCGAAATCAGGGATGAAGGCTGAAGTTCTGAATATTAAGGGTGAAAAAGTAAATACGGCTGAGCTGCCAAAGTCCATTTTTGAGGCAGAGATCAAGCCGGATCTTATGCATCAAGCTTATATACGGCAGCTTGCAAATGCACGCCTGGGCACCCACAAGACCAAGACCCGCGCCGAGGTTGCTGGCGGGGGGCGCAAGCCCTGGCGTCAGAAGGGCACCGGCAGAGCGCGCCATGGCTCCATTCGATCGCCGATCTGGGTCGGAGGCGGCGCAGCGCACAAGCCGCAACCAAGGGATTATAGCCAGCGTATGCCTCGAAAGATGCGCAGGGCAGCGCTGCGATCGGCCCTCTCAGTCAAGGCCGTGGAGAAGCAAATCACGGTTGTAGACGAGTTAAGCATGAGCGAACCTAAGACGCGCGAGCTATCTGAGATCCTGCAGAGGCTCGCAGGCGATGAGAGCGCGCTCCTTTTGCTACCGGGAAAAAGCGAGAATGTGGAGAAGTCCGTTCGCAATCTGCCCAGGGCCAAGGTGCTGCACGCTAGCTATGTGAACGTCCGAGATTTGCTGCAATACGACCGCCTGATCATGCCGATTGGCTCAATCGAAGTCTTGCAGAAGTATCTCGATCCGGAAGTAAGCGCATGACGACCTTGTATGACATTCTCGTGCGACCGATCGTCACCGAAAAATCGGCCTATCAGAGCACGAGCCTTGGCCAATACGTCTTTGAAGTTGCGAAGACGGCCACCAAGGCGCAGATCAAAGAGGCGGTCGAAGTGCTTTTCGATGTGGCGGTGCTGCGTGTGAACGTAGTGAATATTCCGCCAAAGCGCAGCCGCACGTTGCGAAACCGGCGCCTGCTGATTCGAAGGCCGGGCTACAAGAAAGCCATGGTCACCCTCGCGCCTGGCGAGAGTATCGACATCTTTGAGGGGGTGCGGTAGTGGCTGTCCGGAAATATAAGCCCACCTCACCCGGACGTCGAGGAATGACGGGCGACCTGTTTGAAGATGTCACCAAGACCCGCCCAGAGCGCGCGCTGATAAGGCCGCGCAAGCGCAGTGGAGGACGTAATGCCCAGGGCCGCGTCACGGTGCGGCACCGAGGCGGCGGACACCGCAGACAGTTGCGCAAGGTGGACTTCAAACGCGAGAAGCACGGGATACCGGCCAGGGTGGCGGCAATTGAGTACGATCCGAACCGGTCTGCGCGACTGGCTCTGCTTCACTACGCAGACGGAGAGAAGCGATATATCGTCGCCCCCCTGGAACTTAAGGTGGGGGATCGGGTGATGTCTGGTCCGGAGGCAGAGATCCGACCGGGAAATAGTCTTCCGCTGGAGCGGATTCCATTGGGGACGGTTGTTCATAACATTGAATTGAAGGAAGGCAAAGGCGGCCAATTGGCACGCTCGGCCGGGACGGGAGCCCAGCTTCTGGACAAGGAAGGTGCCTACGCCGCGCTGCGCCTCCCATCCGGCGAGGTGCGCAGGGTGCGCCAGGCCTGCTACGCAACGATCGGTGAGGTTGGCAATCCGGATCACAGCAACATCAAATTGGGCAAGGCTGGCCGCAAACGGTACCTCGGAATTCGTCCCACCGTCCGCGGTTCTGCTATGTCACCTCGCGATCATCCGCATGGGGGTGGGGAGGGGCGACAAGGCATCGGACTGCCGGGCCCCAAGAGTCCCTGGGGCAAACCAACTCTAGGCAAGAAGACGCGGCGGAATAAGAGCACCAATAAGTACATCATTCGACGTCGCACGAAGCGAAGGCGGTAAAGAGATGTCTCGATCCCTTAAGAAAGGTCCGTTCATTGAACCCAAGCTGCTCAAGCGCGTGGAGGAGATGAACCAGAGCGGCGATAAAAAGGTTATTCGAACCTGGAGTCGCGCAAGCTCCATTTTCCCGCAGATGGTTGGCCACACCATCGCGGTTCACGATGGCCGGCGACATATTCCGATCTACATTACCGAAAACATGGTCGGCCACAAACTAGGAGAGTTTGCGCCCACGCGCACCTTCCGCGGGCACATCGGCCGAGATCGCACTACGCGGGCAAGGTAGCAATACATGGCAACTGGTTTCGACGTACGGGCAACCCACCGCTATCTGCGCATTTCCCCGCAGAAAGTGCGGCTCGTGCTGGATCAGATACGGGGTGAGGATGCGCTGGAGGCGATGCACATCCTCAAATTCGCGAACAAGGCTGCCGCTCACCCGGTCCTGATGCTACTCCGGTCGGCGGTGGCGAACGCAGAGCAGAACTACGGATTGAACGGAGCTCACCTATATATCTATCGAGCCTACGCGGACGATGGGCCGACTCGGCGTTGGCGGAGATTTGGAGCCAGGCTTCGCTTCAAGCCGATCCTGCGCCGTCAATCGCACGTGACCGTGATTCTGCGGGAACATGAAGGATCGCTAGAGACGGTGGAAGGGTAGGGAATTTATGGGCCGCAAAGTCCATCCAGTAGGGTTCAGGCTCGGCATCAATCGAAGCTGGGATTCGCGATGGTTCGCTAATCGCAAGGTGTACGCAGCACAGCTTCACGAGGATCGAATCATCCGGGACCTGGTGAACGGCAACACGCCGCGGGCCGGGATTTCCCTGGTTGAGATCGAACGCTTTCCAAACAGCATCAATGTCACAGTCCACACCTCCAAGCCCGGAATTGTGATCGGAAGAAAAGGGGCGAACGTCAAAGAGCTGCGCGCGAAGCTGCAGGGGCTGACGGGTATCAACATCAAATTGGATATTTCGGAAATCAAAGAGCCTGATCTCGACGCTCGGCTCGTTGCGGAGAACGTGGCAAACCAGCTCGAGCGTAGGATCACCCACCGGCGCGCCATGCAACGTGCGGTCGATAGCACGATGCGGGCTGGAGCTCAAGGAGTGAAGGTGATGTGCGCTGGCCGACTTGGGGGGCATGAGATGTCGAGGACGGACTGGGCCCGAGAAGGGCGAGTTCCGGCTCAAACGTTGAGGGCCAATATTGATTTTGCCAAGGTCGAGGCCCGCACGACCTCCGGGCGCATCGGAGTGAAGGTGTGGGTCTACAAAGGAGACATCCTGCCAGAGGCCGAGGGACAGGGCGAGGCCATGGATGTCTATGTGAGCGAATAAGGATTTCAGCATGTTGATGCCGAAGCGCGTCAAGTGGCGCAAACAAATGCGAGGCCGCCGAAAGGGGATTGCCAGCAAGGGTACCTCGATCGAGTTCGGTGATTACGGAATGCAGGCGCTGGAACCGGCTTGGGTAACTGCGCGCCAGATCGAAGCCGCGCGGCGAGCATTGGTGCGTTACATGCGGCGCCGTGGAAAGGTCTGGATTCGCATATTTCCAGACAAACCCGTGACCCAGCGCGCGGCGGAGACCCGCATGGGTAAAGGTAAGGGCGCCGTGGACCACTGGGTGGCAGTCGTCAAGCCCGGACGCATCATGTTTGAGATTTCCGGGCTCGATAAGGAAGCCGCGCGCGAAGCGATGCGAAGAGCCTCGCACAAACTACCGGTGAAAACGAAGTTCACTCAGAAACAAGAGTTCGGCGAATAGGATTTGGAGCGGGACTAGATCATGCGGGCAAGTGAAGTACGCGAAATGAGCCTGGAGAAGGCCGCTGAGAAGCTCGAAGATGCGCGGGAAGCGTACTTCAAGATGCGATTTCAGTTCGCGACCGGCCAGCTGCAGGATGCCTCAAAGCTTAAAGTGGCGCGCCGGGACATCGCACGCATTGCAACCGTTGTAAGGGAAATGGAGCGAGCGCAGGAGATCAGTGAATGAGCAATAATCGCCGCCGGCTAACGGGCCGCGTCGTTCGGTCCCAGATGCAGAACACGGTCACAGTCAAGGTCGACCGAACCTTCCGACATCCCCTGTACCAGAAGGTACTGCGCGGGAGCAAGAAGTTTCTGGTCCACGACGAATTTGGCACACGGCCCGGGGATCGTGTTCGTATTGTCGAAAGCAGACCCATCTCCAAGCGAAAGCGCTGGGTCGTAGAGGAAGTCCTGAAGAGAGTGGAGTCGGCAGAATGATTCAGCAGGAGAGCCATCTCAAGATCGCAGATAACACCGGAGGGCGCGACATGCAGGTGATTCGCGTGCTGGGGGGCTCGAAGCGCAGATACGGCCGCGTCGGCGACCTGGTAGTGGGCAGCATCAAGGCGGCTGTTCCGCATGGGACCGTTAGCAAGAGCGAGATCGTGCGGGCCGTGATTGTGCGTACCGTCAAGGAATACCGACGAGAAGACGGATCCTACATTCGCTTCGACGACAATGCGGCAGTGGTTCTCGATGCGGACGGCAAGAACCCTCGCGGCACTCGAATCTTTGGCCCGGTTGCGCGAGAGCTGCGCGAGAAGGGATTCACCAAGATCGTATCGTTGGCTCCGGAAGTGATCTAAGAAAATGGCTAAGGTTAGGCGAGGAGATACCGTCGAGGTGATCGTCGGACGAGAAAAGGGAATTCGCGGAGATGTCCTGCGCGTGTATCCAAAGGCTGGTCGGATAGTGATTAAAGGAATCAACGTGCGAAAGAAGCACCAGCGGCAGGTCCAGGCCGGCGGTCAAACGATGTCACCGGGCATAATTCAGTTCGAGGCGCCTATCAACATCTCCAATGTGATGTTCGTGTGCCCGAGTTGCAACGAACGATCACGATTGTCCATCCGTCGAGAGGATGGCGAGGCTCGTCGATATTGCAAGAAGTGCGATTCGCACGTGGATGGCTGAGATGGCGGATCATTACCTGAGGAAGCGGTATTTCGAGGAAGTTGTCCCCATCCTTATGAGGGATTTTAACTTTGTGAATCAAATGCAGGCACCGAAAATCCAAAAGGTCGTGGTGAACGTGGGCGTAGGAGAGGCGCTGGAGAATGCGAAGGCCTTGGATGCCTCGATCGATGATTTGTCGATCATCACCGGCCAGCGTCCGGTCATCACTCGTGCGAAGAAAAGTATTGCCAATTTCAAGCTGCGTGAAGGCCGCTCCATAGGGGCCAAGGTCACTCTTCGCGGCCTGCGAATGTGGTCCTTTTTTGACCGGCTTGTCAACGTGGCCCTGCCGCGCACGCGTGATTTCCGCGGGCTCTCTCCTGACAGCTTTGATGGGAGGGGCAGCTACACCTTGGGCATCCGGGAGCAGTTGATCTTTCCGGAAATCGACTACGATAAGATTGACAAGATCCGGGGGTTTGAAGTCACGATCGTGACCTCTGCCCCAAACGACGAACAGGCGCGTCGCCTACTGGCGCTGTTAGGTATGCCGCTTAGAAAGAGCGAGGCCTATGTCTAAAACAGCCATGCCCTACCGAGAGATGCGGCGGAAGTACAAAGTGCGCGTTAGAAACCGCTGCCGGATTTGCGGCAGGCCGCGCGGATACTACCGTCGCTTCGAATTGTGTCGCATCTGCTTCCGGGAACTGGCGCTGGATGGGAAAATCCCAGGCGTTGTGAAGTCCTCTTGGTAAGCACGAATTTGGAGACCGATCAATGACCAGCTCAGATCCGATTGCAGACATGCTGACACGCGTTCGAAACGCCATTATGGGCGGGCAGCAACTCGTGTCGATGCCCAGTTCGAAACTTAAGATTGAGATTGCGAGGATTCTGCATTCGGAGGGCTACATCGAGGAGTACGAAGAGTCCCAGGAGAACGACCGCAAAACGCTCCGCCTGAAACTTAAATATGTGGGAGAGCGACGCTCGCGCAAGCCGGTTATCACGGGCCTGAAGCGAGTCAGCCGCCCTGGTCGTCGAGCCTACGTTGGCAAGCGCCAAATTCCTTGGGTGCAGTCCGGGATGGGAGTGGCCATCCTTACAACGCCCAAGGGCGTCATGACCGGTACGAGAGCTAAGCAGCTCGGCGTGGGCGGAGAGCTGCTCTGCGAAGTTTGGTGAGATCAGGAGTATAGACCGTGTCACGTATCGGCCTTATGCCCATTTCGATACCCGACGGCGTCAAAGTCGAGATCGAGGGCGCCCGAGTTCGCGTGAAAGGACCGAAGGGAGAGCTGGAGCAAGGATTCCGGCCTGAGATCGCTATTAAAGAAGAGGATGGCACCCTACGGCTCACGCGCGAGTCTGATGAGCCGCAAGTCAGAGCCCTGCATGGCCTTACGCGAGCGCTCTTGAATAATATGGTTGTTGGCACCAGCGAGGGATTCGACAAGACCCTGGAGGTACACGGAGTGGGGTACCGGGCGGAACTCAAGGGATCCACCCTTGTGCTGAATGTGGGGTTTTCCCATTCGGTGGAGATACCGCCGCCAAGCGGCATTCAATTCGATGTTGACACGCGCGCGGGGATCATCAAGGTAGTAGGCATTGATAAGCAGTTGGTCGGGCAGGTGGCCTCCAATATTCGCAAAGTGCGCCCGCCCGAACCCTACAAGGGCAAGGGCATCCGATATCAGGGCGAATACGTGCGTCGTAAGGCCGGCAAAGCTGGCAGGGTGATCTAAGCATGGGTAAGCGAACACGCTCAGATATGAGGAAGCGTCGGCACCGGCGAGTACGATACAAGATCAGCGGAACTTCAGATCGCCCTCGCCTGAACGTATTCCGCAGCATAAACCATACCTATGCCCAATTGATCGATGACAGCAGGGGGCATACGGTCGTCTCCGCTTCGTCACTCGACCGGGAACTGAAGGCAGACGGCAGTCGAGTTGAGCAGGCTCGCTTGGTCGGGGAACTTCTGGGAAGGCGGGCCAAGAAGAGCGGCCTGAAGCTGGTCGTATTCGACCGTGGAGGCTACCGCTACCGTGGAAGAGTCAAGGCACTGGCCGAAGGGGCACGCGATGCAGGGCTGGAATTCTGACCCATTTCAATTCCCTGGTGTAACGTGGCGGTCAACCTAATGGAGGAACTGTGAGGCGTAACTTCACCGATCGCGGACAGCGCGAGGAACTAGACGAGCGAGTCATCGATATTACGCGCGTGGCGAAGGTCGTCAAGGGCGGCCGCCAGTTCCACTTTCGAGTCGTGGTTGTTGTAGGCGACAATCGTGGTCGGGTCGGGCTAGGGATTGGCAAGGCCAGGGGCGTGCCGGATGCCATCCACAAAGCCGCAGATCGGGCCAAGCGGGACATGGCCCCCTTCACGCTGGCAGGCACTACGATCCCCCATGAAGTGACATCCAAGCATGGCGGCGCCATCGTGCTCCTAAAACCCGCGTCGCCCGGCACGGGGGTCATTGCGGGAGGCGCGGTGCGAGCCGTCTTGTCGGCCGCTGGCGTTCGGGATGTGCTCACCAAGTCTTTGGGCAGCGCTAACGCCTTGAACATTGCGGAAGCCACACTCCAAGGATTGCGCCAGCTCAGGGACATTGAGGAATTGGCCGCCCATAGGGGGAAGAGCGTTGCGGAGCTGACTCCGTTTTGGATGAGAACTCAAGATGGCTAAGAAGAAGGCCAAGACTCTAACCGTCACACTCGTGAGGAGCCCCATTGGGTATTCGGTACGACAGAAGCGAACCGTGCGCGCGCTGGGTCTTCGGAGGCTTATGCAAAGCGTGAAGCATTTTGACACGCCGGCACTCAGGGGGATGATTGCCAAAGTAACTCACCTGGTGAATGTGGACGAATCATGAAGCTCCATGATCTTCAGTCACGGAATCGAGCGCGCCGAACCTCAAAGCGGGTCGGTCGCGGGATCGCGGCGGGTCAGGGCAAGACCGCCGGCAGGGGTACCAAAGGCCAGGGTGCTCGAACGGGGAGTGGGGGCAATCTGTATCGCCAGGGCGGCAACTTGCCCTTCTTCCGCCGGCTCCCTTTCAAGCGCGGCTTCACAAACATCAATCGGAAATATTGGTCCGAGGTCAATATCGGTCGGCTGGATCTGTTCGATGAGGGTACCGAAATCACACCGGCTCTACTGCACGCGGCAGGTCTCATTCGGGATGAGGGTGATCCGGTCGTAGTGCTAGGACACGGCAAGCTTAAGAAAGCGCTCACGATTCAGGCACACCGCGTGACCTCCGGCGCCCGGGCCGCGATCGAGAAGGCCGGCGGCAGTGTCAAGCTGCTGGATCCGTAGATTGAATCTAAAGGCAGACAGGCAGATGGGGATCGAGACTTTCAGGGGTAAAGGAAGCGCAAGATGAGGCGACTTCGTTATCTCTGGATCTCTGAAGATATCCGCAACCGTTTGCTGATCACGTTCGCGCTGCTCGCCCTTTACCGGCTGGCGGCGCAGGTGCCGGCGCCGGGCGTGAACCGACTTGTGCTTCAGCAGCTCTTCGCGGGCGGGGGCAGCGGACAGACCTTGTTTGGCTTGCTGGATCTCCTTTCGGGTGGCACGGCCTCTACCTTCTCCGTGTTGGCGATGGGAGTTTATCCGTACATCACAGCTCAAATCATTCTTCAAGTGCTGGTACCCATCGTCCCGCCTCTTCAGCGGAGAATGGAAGAGGATCCACGCGAGGGTCGTAAATGGATGGAGAAGTGGACCATCATGCTCGCTATCCCCATGGCGGCGCTAAATGCCATCGGCCAGATCCGCCTGTTTCAGCAGTTCGCGGGCGAAAGCATCGTCACCTTTGATTTGGGGTTGAACCTGGCTACTGCGACGCTGATTATTTCGATGACGGCCGGCACGATGTTCGCCATTTGGCTGGGCGAGCTCATTTCCGAATTCGGGATCAAGAACCAGGGGCTCTCGCTGATCATCTTCGCGGGCATTGTTTCGAGTATTCCGACCAATCTGGGGCGAATGTTTTCAGCACAGGCACAGATCGTGGCGCTGGTCATCTTCCTGGCGTTTCTGATGATCTCTACCATCTTTGTCATCGTCTATGTTCAGGAAGGCCGGCGGTACGTGCCGGTTATGTATCCTGGACGCCGCGTGGGGAGCCGCATGTCCATGCCTGTGAAGGGGACCTTGCCGCTGATGGTGAATATGGCGGGGATGATCCCCATCATCTTCGCTCAGTCGATCCTGACCTTCCCCGCAATCCTGGCGCAGTTCTTCGTGGGCTCGGCCAACGAATTCATATCTCGAGCGGCGCTGTGGCTACAGACCAACTTTGGAGGATTCAACAGTACCTACTGGATCCTTTACTTCATCATGGTGGTGGTTTTTACGTTCTTTTATACCGATATTCTCTTTCAACAGCAGAACTACGGCCAAAACCTTAAGCGATCGGGCGCCCAGATTCCGGGAGTGACCAAAGGGGCTCCTACTCAGCGCTATCTCACGCGAGTCATGCGGCGAATCACGCTGGTTGGCGCGCTTTTCCTCGGGCTGGTGGCGATCATGCCCTTCCTAGTGGGGCTGATTTATCCTATTGGCGGCAGCAACACCGGGCTGCTGTTGGTGTCGTCCGCAGGTCTGCTTATCGTGGTGGGAGTGATTCGCGACACGTATCGCAATATTGAGGCCGAGCTGAAGTTGCGGGGATACGATTCAGCATTGCTGGTGAGGTAGATTAGATTGCATTTCATTGTGCTGCTAGGAGTGCCAGGTGCCGGAAAAGGTACTCAAGCAAAGCGGCTTAGCGCAGCGCTTGCGCTCCCCCATGTATCGAGTGGCGATCTTTTTCGGGAGAATCTAAAGCAAGGGACGCCGATTGGACAAGAAGCGCGGAAGTATCTCTCAGAGGGCGAGCTCGTGCCGGATCAAATCACCATCGAGATGATAGAGGAGCGATTGGCGCAGGCGGACGGAGAGGCGGGAGCGATTCTGGATGGCTTTCCGCGCACCGCCAGGCAGGCGGAAGCCTTGGAAAACATGGCCGGCGGCAGCATTCGCGCTGCGGTGCACGTCGAAGTGCCAATAGAGCGCTTGGTAGAGCGCATGTCTGGTCGTCGGGTCTGTCGCGCGCAGGGACATGTCTATCACATTAAGTACAAGCCCCCAAAAGAGTGGGGTATCTGCGATATTGACGGTTCTGAACTGTATCAGCGAGATGACGACAAACCGGAAACGGTGAGGCACCGCCTTAAGGTGTACGAAGAACAGACCGCCCCGCTGGTTGAGTATTACCGTGAGCGGGGCGGGCTGGTGAGCGTGAATGGGGATCAGCCGATCGAGGCAGTCACCGAGGAGATCCTCTCGTCGCTTGAACGGGAGGCGACAAGTTGACCTCAGGCGTCGTGCTCAAGAGTGAGCGGGAGCTAGAAACCATGCGCGAAGCTGGCCGAGTGAATGCTCTGGCGCTGAGTGCAGCAGCAGCGATTGTTCGCCCGGGGATCACTACTTATGAGATCGAAGAAGCGGCTGTGGCAGTCCTGCGTGAACACAAAGCCCAAGCTGCTTTTCTGGGTGTGCCCGGAGCATTTCCTTACCC
Organism: Anaerolineae bacterium; assembly: GCA_036986135.1. Classification (GTDB taxonomy): domain Bacteria; phylum Chloroflexota; class Anaerolineae; order Anaerolineales; family E44-bin32; genus JADFRG01. The sequence continues at coordinate 11,652 of BTQZ01000030.1, forward strand.
GGCGACCACCACGGTCTGTGTGAACGATGAGCTGGTGCATGCCATCCCCGGAAAGCGGCGACTGAAAGAAGGAGACATTGTCAGCATCGATTGTGGTTCGATCGTGGATGGGTTCGTGGGAGATTCGGCCATCACGATTCCCGTCGGCCGGGTGTCATCGCAGGCGGAACACCTCATGGAAGTCACCCTGGATGCCCTTGTGATCGGAATTGAACAAATGATTGAAGGCAATCGAACCGGTGACATTTCCGCCGCCATCCAGTCCCATGTTGAGGCCAATGGATTTAATGTGGTTCGAGAATACACAGGGCACGGAGTGGGCCGCCACATGCACGAAGACCCGCAAGTGCCCAATCACGGGTCTCCTGGTAAGGGTATGCTCTTGCGGGCCGGAATGACGATCGCACTGGAACCGATGGTGTTAGCAGGCTCACCTGAAACGCGCACGCTACCGGACGGATGGGCGGTAGCTTCCGCAGATGGACACTTGACGGCGCACTTTGAGCACACCGTAGCCGTGACGTCGAACGGGCCGCGAGTGCTGACAGCGTTGGACACACCCCCAAATGGAATTAGGTATAATCGCTACTTTGTCAATCGACCAGCTAGTGAAAAGGTAAGACCGTGAAGGTTTCTGCATCTGTTACGAAGCGATGTCCCAAGTGCAAGATTGTCCGCCGGCGCGGCAAGGTTTACGTGATTTGCGAGAACCCGCGCCATAAGCAACGACAAGGGTGACGCATGGCACGAATCGAAGGCGTAGATCTTCCGCGTAACAAGCGCGTCTTGATTGGACTGACCTATATTCATGGGATCGGTCGATCCATGTCGCACACCACACTCAAGGCGGCCGGGGTCGATCCAAACACTACCGTGCGCGATCTCACAGAAGGTGAGGTCAGCTCGATTCGGGATTACATCGCTCAGAATGTCACGGTGGAGGGGAACCTTCGGCGTGAAGTTCAGATGAATGTAAAGCGCCTGATGGACATCGGCAGTTATCGAGGGCTTCGGCATCGTCGGAGCCTGCCTGTGCGCGGCCAACGCACACGCACGAATGCCCGCACGAGAAAGGGTCCAAAGAAGACGGTTGCGGGGCGCGGCCGACGACGGGGTGCAAAGAAGAAATAATCCGCTCGGATAAGACCCTGGGGGTCCCAGGGCAGAGCAACAACACGATCGAGGAGACAGGACCGGAATGGCACGTAGAGAATCGAAACGAAGCAAAATCAAGCGCACCATATCCAATGGCCGCGCGAACATCCACGCCACGTTCAACAATACGATCGTGACCATCTCGGATCCGCAGGGGAATGTCGTGGTCTGGGGAAGCGCTGGCTCGTCCGGGTTCAAGGGCTCAAGGAAGAGCACTCCCTTTGCGGCGAGGAAGGCGGCGGAGGTGGTCATTAAAAAGGCGAAGGACCTAGGCTTGCAGGAATTGGATGTGTTTGTGAAGGGACCTGGTCCAGGCCGGGAAGCCGCCATACGAGCCATACAGGCCTCGGGCGTAAAGGTGCGATCTATCAGTGACGTGACGCCGATCCCGCACAATGGTGTGCGCCCGCCGAAAAAGCGGAGAGTGTAGAGTTGATCGATAATAGACAAGGAACAAGGTAGCGAATGGCGAAATATAGTGGGCCCGTGTGCAAATTATGCAGGAGGGAAGGCGAGAAGCTCTTCCTGAAGGGACAGCGTTGCTACACTCCGAAGTGTGCCTTTGAGCGAAGAGCCTACCCCCCGGGAGAGCATGGTCGGCAAGCCATGTGGCGCAGACGCAGGGTTTCCGAATATTGGAAGCAGCTGAGGGAGAAGCAAAAAACTCGTCGCGTCTACAACGTGACTGAGAGGCAATTCCGACGCTACTATCGAGCGGCTCAACAGCAGCGCGGCCTCACTGGCCAGACCCTGCTCTCGATGCTTGAGCGCAGACTGGATAACGTCATCTACAGGCTAAACTTCGCCGAGAGCCGAGCTCAGGCACGGATGCTGGTCACCCACGGGCATTTCTCAGTCAATGGACGCCGAACCAACATTCCATCCATGCTTGTCAAGCCTGATGACGTGATCGAGGTCCGGGATGGATCTCGGGAGAGAACCTACTTCAAGGAGCTTCCGCAGGTTGCGGAGACACGAACCAATCCGGCCTGGCTGGACCGGGATTCCGCAAATCTCACAGCCAAGGTTATTCAGAATCCCGAGCGCGGAGACATCGACGCGAACTTCAATGAGCAGCTAATTGTGGAGTTCTACTCCCGATGACAATTGAGAGCATGTTGATCGCCAGGCGAGATCCGTTCCTGACCGGGGGACGGCAGAACAAAGAGGGAGGGGGGCAGTGACGCTAACAACAAATATGGTAATGCCCAAGATCGAGCGAGAAGCGGTGGCCCGAAACTACGGGAAATTCATCATTAGCCCGCTCGAAGGAGGGTATGGAATTACGCTAGGCAACGCGTTGCGCCGAGTTTTGCTTTCCTCGCTTGAGGGAGCAGCGACGACCTCCATCCGAATCTCAGAAGTATCGCACGAGTTTTCCGAAATTCCTGGTGTGCGAGAAGACGTTCTGCAGGTCATGCTCAACATCAAGGAGCTGCGCTTGGTCCTGCACGAAGGGGATTCGGCCCGGCTGCGGGTTGAGGTGCAGGGTGAGGGCGTCATTACGGCCTCTGACATCATCGTTCCCGCGGAAGTTGAGATCATGAATCCGGAGCTGTACCTGTTTACGGTGGACGACGACGGCGCACAGTTCGAGATTGAGCTCAATGTGGAACGGGGCCGGGGATATTCGCCCTCCGACGAGCGCGGGCGGTTGCCAATCGGCGAGCTGCCAACAGACGCGATCTTCAGCCCCGTGCGTAAGGTAAATTTTGAGGTGGGTCAGGCCCGAGTCGGCCAGGATACAACCTTTGATCGTCTCAATATTGAAATTTGGAGCGATGGGACCATAAAGCCGGAAGACGCGCTTAGCAAGAGCGCAACCATCTTGATGGCGCATTTGCGCGATCTGGCGGGCGTCACAGAGGAGAGTCTGCTTGAAGCGGCCACCCGCGAGGAAGAGCCGAAGATGGCGAGCGAGGTATACGAGATCCCGATTGAGAATCTCGATCTCTCGGTGCGTGTATTTAATTCTCTGAAGCGCACCGGAATCACGAGCGTGGGCGAAGTCCTGGATATGCTCGACAAGGGTCCAGATGCCATGCTCTCAATCCGAAATTTCGGTGAGAAAAGCCTCGACGAACTCAAGGAAAGACTCGCAGAGAAGGGATATCTGGACGAGGAAGGCGAAGGCGAGCCGGAGCAGGAAGCTGCCTTGGTTGAAGCATGAGACATCAGATCAGTGGGAAAAGGCTGGGTCGGTCCACCGGACATCGCAGAGCGCTGCGGCGCAATTTGATCTCCGACTTGTTTCGATACGAGCGAATTCGGACCACCAAGGCCAAGGCAGCCTCGGTCCGCGGTGCTTCAGAAAAGCTCATCACGATGGCAAAGCACGCGGACGAGGACGATCAGGTGCATGCACGCCGCATGGCCGCAAAGCGCCTGCGTGATCCAGAAGTGGTGATGAAGCTATTTGATGACATCGCCCCTCGATACGTTGAGCGGCCTGGGGGCTATACGCGAATCTTGAAGCTTGGGCCTCGCAAAGGCGACGGCGCCGAAATGGTTCTGCTCGAGCTGGTTGAAGAGTAGGGCAGCTGGGCGAATCCGAACATTACAAATCGATCGTAGCGTACGACGGAACCGAGTTCCATGGATTCCAGCGGCAGGTGGACACAGTGCGTACCGTCCAGGGAGTATTCGAGGCGGCGCTCTCTGAACTTGGTTGGAGAGAGAGCTCGATCCGGGCCGCCGGCCGAACGGATCGTGGCGTGCACGCGAGGGGCCAGGTCGTTAGCTTTTCTTTGCCCTGGTCGCGGGAGCCCGATCGGCTAACGGCGGCGCTCAACGCACACCTTCCAGAGGATGTTGCGGTCCGCCATACCGAGATCGTCCCGGCGGAGTTCCAGCCGCGTTTTGGCGCCCTTCGGAGACGCTACGTTTATCGCTTGCTGTTGGATCCAGCGCCGGATCCGCTCAAGGAACGTACGGCGTGGCGCGTGTGGCCCGCACCGGATATTGATCGCATGCGTACTGTGGCAGATTTGTTCATCGGGAAGCGCGATTTTGGTGCATTTGGCAAGGCGCCCATTCCCGGAGGCCATACGGTGCGCGCGGTCGGCAGAGCGGATTGGCAGCGGGGGGGCTCCGATCTGTGCCTGATCTTGGAGGCCGACGCCTTCCTATACCGGATGGTCCGCCGGATAGTGGGGGCAAACTTGCAGGTCGGATGGGGAGAAAAGGAACCGGAGGATATTGAGCGAAGCCTTTCAGATCCTACTCAAAGGTGGGTGGGCAGGCTCGCTCCAGCGAAAGGGCTGTGCCTCGAAGCGGTTTATTACGAGGCGTGAGGTGTTCTAGACTTGTTTAAGACCTATTATCCAAAACCGGACGATATTGAGAACCGATGGCTGTTGGTGGATGCCGATGGCCAGACCTTGGGTCGATTGGCATCACGCATTTCCGCGGTCTTGCTGGGAAAGGGTAAACCTACGGTGACGCCGGGAGTCGACACCGGCGACTTCGTGATCGTGGTCAATGCCTCCAAAATCCATGTCACCGGCGAGCGCCTGGATCAGAAGATGTATTATCGGCATTCGGGCTACCCTGGCGGCCTGCGGGCTATCCCGCTTCGAGAGCAGCTGAAACGCTCACCCGAAAGGGTCATTCGTTCTGCTGTGTGGGGCATGCTGCCCCACAATCGCCTTGGGAGGCGACTGCTCAAGAAGATGCGTGTGTATTCCGGGCCGGACCATCCTCACCGTCCGCAAAAGCCGGTCCGCATCGAGATAAGCGAGTAGGAGAATATGCCAGAAGAGTATTTTGAAGGTATCGGTCGCAGGAAAAGAGCTACTGCTCGCGTGCGTATAGTGAGCGGTGAGGGTGCATTTATAGTGAATGACAAACCCGCCGAAGAGTACTTCCCCAGGCTGGGGGATCTAGAGAAGATCAAAGATCCCTTACGGGTTGCCGGATTTGAGGATAAGCTGGATATCTCAGTATTGGTCAACGGTGGGGGCATCACGGGCCAGTCCAGCGCAGTCAGCCACGGGCTGGCGCGCGCCTTGCTGAAGATGGACGAAGACCTCCGTCCTCAGCTGAGAAAGGCCGGAGCGCTCACTCGCGATGCGCGGATCAAGGAACGCAAGAAGCCTGGTCTCAAGCGGGCACGAAAGGCTCCCACGTACACTAAGCGCTAAGAGTGACTCCAGATCAGGTCTTGAGCCAGTGACCTGAGCCGTAATCCAGGGCCGAGGCCATGAAGCAGCCTCGGCCTTTGTTTTTGTCAAATCTATGGAGGCGTTGGATGGATGCATTGCTGTCCGCTCTCGGGCTCGATCCCCTACAGGGGCTGACCACCATCAGCGCAAGCCAACTGGCAACAGCATACTCTCCTCCCATTAATCCGGACCTGGGCGCATTAGTGCTAGAGCTCGAATCCAGCGAAGTGACCAGGCGTGCCTGGGCGGTGCTCGGTGGTCAATACGCTCATGACCATCGAGTTTACCTATTGCGTGACCTTGACGGTCCCGCTCAGGAACTCACGCTTGAGGAGCTTGACCCTGAAGCCGGCGCCCTGGCTCTTTACCTGCCTCCGATGGCAGCGCGCTCTTCCTTTGAGTCGCTTCAAGATACGGTCGCCCATCTGCGCGCACCCGAAGGGTGTCCATGGGATCAAGAACAAACTCATCAGTCATTGCGCAAGCACATGCTCGAGGAGGCGTACGAGACACTGGAGGCGCTCGATCAAGCGAATATGGACGGGCTGCGCGAAGAGCTCGGCGACTTGCTGCTTCAAATCCTCATGCACGCGCAGATTGCCCTGGAGCAGGGCGAATTCAGAATGACGGATGTGGTAGCCGGCATTCAGGCCAAGTTGATCCGGCGCCACCCCCACGTTTTCGGAGACGTGGAAGTGACTGATGTGGAACAGGTCTTGAGCAACTGGGAGCACTACAAGAGCAAGGAGACAGACGCGGGACCGCTCGAAGGAGTGCCGCGTTCGCTGCCTGCGCTCTCCCAATCCGCGGAGCTGCAGGACCGCGCGAGCCGAGTCGGATTTGCGTGGCCCTCAATTGACGAGGTGATGGAAAAGGTCAAGGAGGAGCTCGCCGAGTTGGAGAAAGAGAATGTGCAGCCGATGCGGGGTGCGGAACTTGGTGACTTGCTCTTTTCGATCGTAATATTCGCCCGATGGATCAAGGCGGACCCGGAGGCCGAGCTGCAGGCCGCCAATCGGCGCTTTAGATCTCGGTTCTCCAATATGCTTCAAACCGTGTCCAGCTCAAATCAGCGGCTGGAAGACCTGGAAATCACGGAATTGAAGCAGCTTTGGAACACCTCGAAAGAACCAAGCGCTTGAGACGAGTCGTTCTCTTCGCATCCCTCGCCGTAGCGGCCGCCGCCTGCGTACCGGATCAAGCTACCCTCAAAGTAGCGCCAACCGCCCCGCCTCAGCCTACGATCGAGGCGACCTCGACCCTGAGAGCCTCCGCCAGCCCTGCTCCGGAGCTCACCGCAACGCGGACTCCGAAGCCAACGAATACACCGCTTCCAGACATCGCCTTCTCCGAGACCGCGGCCGACAACGACTATCTGGTCCCGCTCATGGTACAGCGGCTTACTCCATTCGAAGCGATAGTTCACTTCGAGCTGGATCGACCTGACTCCGGATGGCTGCTCTACCAACCGATCAGGGCAGATTTTCAGGGCTGGTGGTCCATCCCGCTGGCGGAAGACCAGGTCAGCCATCAGATCCCTCTGGTCGGATTGACCCCCGGCACGAGCTACCGCGTGCAGGTGGGTCTCGGACAGGTCCTGGAGTCGCTGCGCGTGCCTTTCTTGTTCGGCGAGAGCTGGGGACCGGTTCGGTTCGAAGTACCCGCGCTGGGAGAGCCCGACCTGCGCTTTGCCGTCATCGGCGATTCGGGTTTCGGAGACGACCAGACGCGGGAGCTGATCGAGCTAATGGAAGGATACGATCTGGATTTCGTGCTGCACACCGGAGACGCTGTGTACCGAGCAAATGAGGAATCTGGGCCCGCAGAAGCATTCGCAAGAAAGTACTTCAAGATGTTTGCACCGCTAATGCTCGAAGTTCCAATCTTTCCGGTGCTCGGCAATCACGACTTCGATCAACCCGCGCGATCCAATGGCCGACCCTTCTTTGTGCGCGCCTTTCCCGCGCTCACCGATCCCAGCGTTCCAGAATCCGCGCTCGGCACCTGGTATGCCTTCGAGCGATCTGGGATTCAATTTATTATGCTCGATTCTCAAGCCTTTCATGGCACAGGCGGACGGGCGGAGCAAACTGCATGGCTGGAAGAGCGTCTTGAAGATCCAAGCTTCCGGTTCTCTATCCCCGTTTTCCACTCGCCCCCCTATACGAGCGGCTTGCATCGCAATGATGGCAAAGCGCTGCGGCTTAAATGGGGTCCGCTGTTCGAGGCTGCCCAGGTACCGCTGGTCTTGTCGGGGCATGACCACAACTACGAACGAATCGAACGCAATGGAGTGACGTATGTGGTGAGTGGCGGTGGCTCGCCCGTGCTGTACCGTCAAACCGATCGGGTTGAAGGAAGTCGGAAATTTTATCGGCGCATGCACTTCGTGCTGGCGGAGATTTACCAAGACCGCATCGAACTGATGGCAATCGACAACGGCGGCACCGTTTTAGATCGCACGACCATTCAGACTAACATCGACGGCAATTGACATCGGCGGCACCGTTTTGGATCGCACGACCATTCGTATAGGCCCTGGCTAGGTGCCGGTCTCCACAAAGGCCTCATGGCAAAGCGTGATACGATTCGCGCGCGCGTGAGGCTTTGCCGGGCTGCGCTTTGCGGCCATCGGAGGAAAGGCTCGAAATCCATGTCTGAAATCACCGGATCACCAAGCAATTACGGACTAGAGAATCACGGTCTGACAATCTCCAAGCCGGTCCATTGGGGACTACGGTCTCCCGCCCTCATTGAGCTCGTGTCCCAACGCGGCGAGGGGCTTCTATCTGAGCACGGCGCGGTGGTGGTTGAGACCGGCCCACACACTGGTAGAGCGCCGAATGATAAGTTCGTTGTAAGGGAAGGCGAAAGCGCGAAACACATCGCTTGGGGGAAGGTCAACCTGGAGTATGATCCAGCCGCTTTTGAGCTCCTGCATTCTCAAGTGGCTGACTACCTGAGTGAGAGGGAACTCTTCATCCAAGATGCCGCCGCGGGCGCATCCGAGCGCTACCGCATACCCATCCGAGTTGTAAGCGAAAACGCTTGGCACAGCCTATTTGCCCGCAGCCTATTCCTCAGGTTACCGGAGTCAGAGGCAAACTCACAGATACCGAAATATACGATCCTCCACGCGCCCAACTTCAAGGCCGATCCGGAGATCCACGGCACAAATTCTGAGGTCTTCATTATTCTAAACATCGAACGCGGGATCATTCTGATCGGCGGTTCACGTTACGCGGGGGAGATTAAAAAATCGATCTTTACGGTGATGAACTACGAGCTGCCTCTTCAGCGCGTGCTGTCCATGCACTGCTCGGCCAATCAGGGGGAGGATGGCGACGTGGCAATCTTCTTTGGCCTTAGCGGAACGGGGAAGACGACGCTTTCTTCCGATCCAGATCGCAGCATGATTGGGGACGATGAACACGGTTGGAGCGACGAAGGAGTATTCAACTTCGAGGGCGGATGTTACGCAAAGACGATCCGCCTCAGCCCGGAGCATGAACCCGTCATCTGGGCTGCGACTGAGAAATTCGGTACGGTGCTTGAGAATGTCATCATGGACGATGCGAGTCGAACAGTCGACTTCGATAACGGCAAGCTAACTCAAAACACCAGGGCTGCCTATCCGCTCGAGGCCATAGAGAAGCGCGTACCCAGCGGTACTGGAGCGCACCCAGACAATGTTTTCTTCCTGACCGCAGACGCGTTCGGCGTCATGCCTCCCATTTCCAAACTCACAGCAGATCAAGCCATGTACTACTTCCTGTCTGGCTATACCTCAAAGCTGGCCGGCACTGAAAAAGGCTTGAGCGACGAGCCTCAGGCCACATTTTCGGCATGCTTCGGAGAGCCTTTCTTGCCCTTACATCCCAGTACGTACGCTGAATTACTCGGCGAGCGAATCGCGAAGCACAAAGCCTCCGTTTGGCTGATTAATACTGGATGGACTGGCGGGCCATACGGGGTAGGGGAGCGGATTAATCTGCCCTATACGCGTGCGATGGTGACGGCCGCGCTGGATGGGTCGCTTGCAGATGTGCCCACACGAACCGATGATTTCTTTGGCATGGAAGTGCCCGTAAGCTGTCCTGGCGTGCCGGATGAGGTCCTCGATCCACAAGCGACCTGGTCAGATAAGGAGGCCTACGCTGAGCAGGCGAAGGGCCTGGCGGCACGGTTTCGCGGCAACTTCGCGAAGTACGAGCAGTACATTACTCCGGAGGTTGCTGCCGCCGGACCCCTCCAATAGGAATGCAGAGTGTTGTTCGGATTGAACGCCTCACCAAAGTCTATGAGGAGGGCGAACAGCAACGGGTTGTACTGGATGACCTAAGCGTAGAATTCTCATCCGGTCAGTTCACGACAGTCCGCGGACGCAGTGGCAGCGGCAAGTCAACTCTCTTGAACCTGATCGCCGGCATTGACGAACCGACCCGTGGTCAGGTAATGATCGGAGGCCGCAGCATCAGCCAGATGGGCCCGCGCGAGCGGGCTCATTACCGTAGAGACAACCTTGGCTTTGTCTTTCAGTTCTTCAACCTTATTCCCACACTGACGGTCCTCGAAAACGTAAGCTTGCCTTCCGAACTTTCCGGCCGGAGTGAGGCAGAATCCCATGCAAGAGCAGCGCAGCTTATCGATCAGGTCGGCCTGAACGGGCGGGAAGCAGATTTCCCCGACCGACTTTCGGGAGGCGAGCAACAGCGGGTGGCGATTGCTCGTGCTTTGGTGGAGGAGCCCGTGCTTGTGCTGGCCGACGAGCCAACTGGAAATCTAGACCGGGTCACGGGAGAAGTTGTGCTGTCCATGCTTGAGGAGTTGATCCGAGAGCGAGGATTGACGCTCATTCTGGCTACACATAGCCATCGGATCGCGCAATTGGCAGACCAGAAATGGGCCTTGGTAGACGGGAAGCTTGAACCGGACGATGAGACCCCTTATTAGGGCAGGCATTCGTGATCTGATCCGCAGACCGCTGTTCAGCGGCCTGATGTTGGCAGGCCTCACTCTGGGGGTCTCGGTTGTCACCGCCATCGACCTTGCCAGCCAGAGCGCAGCGCGGGCCTTCGAGCTGAGCACCGATACCGTCGTGGGCAGAGCCACACACCGAGTAATCGGGGGACCTACAGGAGTACCCGAAGAACTCTATGCAGAGATTCGGTCAGGATCCGGAATCACTCAGGCCGCGCCGGTAGTGGAGGGGTTAGTGTCGGTGTTGGATTTCGAGAAGCGGCCCATGCGAATACTCGGCGTCGACCTTTTCGCGGAGGCGCCCTTCCGGGACCATCTGGGGCCGGAGCTTGCGTTTGATCCTGATTTCCAGCAGTTCTTTACCGAGCCCGGAATGGTTATCCTCGGTGAGGAACTTGCGGCTGCTAACCAACTGGCGCCGGGGACTGAGCTGGCAGTCCAGGTGAACGATCGACTTGAGACGCTCACCATCCTTGGGATCGTGAGTACGTTCGATTCGAGCGATATCCTTCTCATGGACATTGCCGCCGCACAAGAGCTGCTGGGAGCCTCCGGGCGGCTGAGCTGGATCGATCTGATAGTCGAAGACCCGGGTAGCGTGGAAAAGCTTCGATCGCAGCTCCCCTCTGGCCTAAGCATTATTTCCTCAAGTCAGCAACGGGAAACAGCCGACCAGCTGACCTCCGCATTTCGACTCAACCTGACTGCGCTCAGCTTGCTTGCTCTCGTCGTGGGATTCTTTCTGGTCTACAACACTATGACGTTCTCCGTGCTTAGCCGCCGTTCGGTATTGGGGACGCTCAGGTCTCTAGGCGTCAGTGGAGAACAGGTCTTCGCTCAGGTTGTGCTTGAGGCCGCGCTGGTGGGGTTGGCAGGTTCGTTGCTGGGAATTCTCCTCGGATTGCTACTGGCGCAATTCGCGCTCGCGCTTGTTACGCGGACGATCAATGATTTCTACTTTCTGCTGACGGTGCGCGAGGTAACACTCACGACGCGCATAGCCGTCAAGGCAATTGCGCTTGGAGTTGGCGCAGGCGCCATGGCTGCAATCGTCCCCGCGCTTGAGGCCTCCCGCGTACCGCCTATACAAGTGCTGAGGCGAAGCGAGATAGAGGAAGGAGCCCGAGTTTGGGCACCTCGCATCGGACTGATTGGCCTCGTCTTGACCGCCGCAGGCAGTGCATTGTTCATGTTATCGGACGAATCACTCGCGCGAACCTTTTTCGGCATTCTGGTCGTCGTTCTTGGTCTGGCAATGATGGTGCCTCTCGCCACCCAGATCTTCATGCGGCTGTTTAGACCGCTGTCAACTCGGGTCCATTGGCGGCTGGCAGTCAGAGGCGTGACGAGTCAACTCAGCCGCGGGGGCATTGCAATTGCAGCACTGATGGTTGCATTGTCGGTCACGATAGGCATCGCGTTGATGATCAGCAGCTTTAGGGCGACGGTGGAAAACTGGCTTAATATCACGCTCTACTCAGATATCTACGTATCATCTCCCGCCGTCATCGGGAACCGTCCTCAAGCCAACCTCTCGCCCTCACTCGAAGGTCGGCTGGCGCAGATGGAGGGAGTTGCGACGGTGGAGGCGATTCGAACCGTGCGCATTCAGGGTGAGTTTGGTGAGCTCGACCTCACGGCTGTCGATCCGAGACGCGTAAGGGATGCGGGCATCTATCGATTTGCGAGCGGAAGCGCGAGTCAAGTGTGGGATCGCGTGCGTGAGGGAGCGGTCGTCATCAGTGAGTCGTTGGTATTTAGGCACGGCACGGAAAACGCGCTGGTGCTGGAGACCGATGCAGGGCCCAGGACGTTCGAGGTCGTAGGTGTATTCTATGATTATTCGTCGGATCGCGGCACTGTGCTAATGAGCCGTGAGATCTACCTGGAAAACTGGGACGACCCCGCGCTCTCTTCTCTGGGTGTTCAAGCTCTCGCCGATGAGGGTGTTGACGACCTGGCTGAATCAATCAGAGCCGAACTTGCCGGCACGGGCCTGGCAGTGCAGGACAACCAAGAGATCCGGGAAGAAGCGCTGCGCATCTTTGATCGAACCTTCGCAATCACCGAGTCTCTTCGAATTCTGGCGGTTGTGATCGCCTTCGTCGGCATACTCAGCGCGCTTCTTGCACTGCAATTGGAGCGCACGCGCGAGTATGCAACGCTTCAAGCCATCGGACTGGCCCCTGAGGGGCTGGAGAAGCTAACTTACCTTGAAACTGCGCTCATGGGGCTCTCCGCCTCGCTGCTCGCGTTGCCGGTGGGTCTGCTGCTGGCCATGATCCTGATCCACGTCATCAATGTGCGTTCTTTTGGCTGGACGATCCAACTGGCGCCTGCCATTGGTCCCTTCCTGCAAGCCATCCTGGTTGGCGTTGCAGCTTCGCTTGCGGCTGCGGTTTACCCGGTTTCCAGGCTACGCAAGATGCCCATCGCGGCGGCGCTCCGGGGAGAATAGCGATGAGAGCGGCGATCGTCAGCCTCGTAGTGGCGACGGCAATCGTTGGGTACTTTCTGCTCCCGACCACGACCGATCCACTGAGCGCTACCTACGAACTGCTTGAGGCGACGGGGCCTCCCGGGTTCGAGAGGGTTCGGGGTCCGCAGGAGTTCAGCTTCCCTCAGGACCACGGACCGCATCCCGATTACCAGACGGAGTGGTGGTACTACACCGGCAATCTGGTTTCGGAAGGTGGAGGACGCTTCGGCTATCAGCTGACGATCTTCCGCAGAGGCTTGACGCCGGGCGATACCCAGCGGGATTCGGACTTTGCCACGAATCAAATTTACTTCGGGCACTTCGCTTTGACGGATATCGGCAAAGGGGAGCATGTGGCGCTGGAGCGATTCGAGCGGGGCTCTGCAGGTTTGGCCGGCGCAACCGGGGATCCGTTTGGCGTGCGTCTGGGCGATTGGAGCATCGAAAGCCTAAACGACACGGGGAGTCAGGTTCGATTGAGCGCTAGCGAAGCCGGCATCGGAATCGATCTTACACTCGCCGCCACTAAGCCGATAGTGGCGCATGGGGAACGGGGTTACAGCCTAAAGGGGGAGGCCGAAGGCAACGCCTCCTACTATCTCAGCTTCACCGACATGCAAACCCAGGGCACGCTCGAAGTCGGAGATCGCGTCATCGAAGTGAGCGGGTCGAGCTGGTTCGATCATGAGTGGGGCACAAATGCCCTGGGTCCGGAGGCGGTTGGGTGGGATTGGTTTGGCTTGCAGCTTGAGGATGGCAGAGAGCTCATGCTCTTCCACATCCGCACAAAAGATGGCGGGATCGAGAAAGTATCGGGCGGGACACTAGTTGAGCCGAACGGAGATTCGCGGTGGCTGACCGCGGATGAGTTTGAAATCCTACCGATCACAAAATGGAAGAGCAGCGCAACGGGCACCATCTATCCGTCAGGATGGGAAATTGCTGTTCCCGAGGCGGGGCTGGAATTAAATGTGGAGCCCTGGATCAAGGATCAGGAGATGCGGCTTAGCTTCGAGTACTGGGAGGGTGCGGTCAGGGTGAGCGGCACGGTGAACGGTCAGGGATACGTGGAGCTAACCGGTTATTCTGGAAGCATGCAGGGCCTGTACTAGGGCCGCAAGACGATCGTAAGGACCGACCAGCCGACCCAGAGGTGCTCCCCCAGCACCAGCCTTTTGGGCTGGCTCCCCGACTACCGCTTCGCTCGTGAATTGCTGCAACCAAAAGCAGGCGCAACCCTCGTTCGTGCTCTCCTGCGGAGCTGCTCCGCCGCCGCAGGCGGCCATGAGCGATGCCGCAATGTATAGCATCACGAATCGCGTCATGCGCCGGAGATTGCAGCGCTTTGAATGCTCGCGCAAAGTGGCTCCTGTATAATCAGCCGCAATTTATAAAGTTAGGATTCGAGAAAGAGAAGGAGGATTGAGAGATGGTCTTCGGGCTTACGGGTGAACAATGGATAGACGTCGGGACCTCGCTACTGATCGTCATCGCAACCGCGGTGATCGTGCGCATACTGCTTGGGTACCTGCTCGACCGAGTTTTCAGGCGAGTGCTTGGAGAACGGGGTAAGGCGATTAGTCGTACACTGATCAAACCGGTTCGGGGCCCGCTCAACCTGCTGGCGGTATTGATCGCGCTCGATATCGCCATTCGTCGACTGGACATCCCCTTCATCGCCGAGCAGAGTGCATCGATCCGGAACATCTTTTTCGTGCTCTACCTGCTGACCGGATTCTTAATCACCTGGAAACTCATTGGAAGCCTCGCGGCATGGTACGCGGCAGAAGTTGCGCCGCGCACAGAGTCAAAGTTGGACGACCAGCTGATTCCCTTCGGCAGGCGCGTGATTTTGATCATTTTGACCATCGTGGTGCTCATCGCCCTTTTGAGTCGCTTTGAAGTAAACGTGAGTGGGCTCGTCGCCACACTCGGTATTGGTTCACTGGCAATTGCCCTCGCTGCGCAAGAAACGCTGGCGGACACGATCAGTGGCTTTGTGATCATGATCGATCAACCGTTTCGGATCGGAGATCGTATCGAAATCCAAGCTCTCGACACATGGGGCGATGTGATAGATATCGGCCTGCGCAGCTCACGTGTCCGGACCCGCGATAACCGAATGGTGATTGTCCCCAATTCGGTGATGAGCAAGAGCCTACTCGTCAACTACTCTTATCCCGATACCACATATCGCATACAGATCGAACTTCCGATCAGTTACGGAACGAATGTGGATCTGGCGAAGGAGACCATAATCGAGGCCGTGCGGCATGTAGAGGGAGTGGAGCCGGATCGGCCGGTGGAGGCGCTGTTTCTGCATTTTGGTGACGCGGGGATGATCTTCAGGGTGCGCTGGTGGCTGGATTCATTCGTGGACACCCGACGGATGTTCGACCAGGTCAACACCGCCATCATTCGGGCGCTGGATGAGGCGAATATCGAAGTCCCCTATCCTGTGCAAGACCTCAATCACAAGTTTGGGGACACCGAGCTGCGTAAACTGGTGGCTGCGTTCCGGGAGGTCGGCTAGCCACCTCGGCCTGCACTCGATAGCCTGCGATCGAGGTCAAATGCGGCACTAATGAGTGCCAGGTGGGTAAACGCCTGGGGAAAGTTTCCCAAATGCTCACCGTGCGGCCCGAGCTCCTCTGCGTAGAGTTCTACATGATTGGCGTAGCCGAGGAGCTTCTCAAATATGAACCGCGCCTTGTCCACATCGCCGGTGCGACCCAATGCCTCTACATACCAGAAAGACGCGATGCCAAAGGTGCCTTCCATTCCCGCAAGCCCATTGGCTGCGGCTTCCTCGTTCTTGTAGCGGTAGACGAGTGAATCGTCAACCAGATCCTGCTCGATGGCGCGCATAGTGGAGAGCCAGCGCGGATCGGTGGGACTGATGAAGCGCACGAGCGGCATGAGCAGCGTCGAGGCGTCCACTGCCTTTGTGCCCTTGTGCTGAACGAAAGTCGCACGATCAGGATCCCAGAAATTGGCGTAAATGTCCCGATAAATTGCATTGCGCGCCGCGTGCCACTCGTCTAGTGGCGCCGGGAAGGAGCGTTTGACGGCCAGGCGGATAGCCCGATCAATGGCCACCCACGCCATCAGGCGCGAGTAGGAGAATTCCTGCTGACCGCCACGGACCTCCCAGATCCCCTCATCCGGCCGCTGCCAATTATCCACCACCCAATTCGTCAATCTGGACAAGTTCTCCCATAGGTCATGGTGGATCGGTTCCCCATACTTGTTGTACAGGTAGACCGAGTCCATCAGTTCGCCATAGATGTCCATTTGAAACTGGTCGTAGGCCCCGTTCCCGATGCGTACCGGCGATGAGCCTCGGTATCCTTCCAGGTGGGGCAGGGTGTGTTCGGTTAGAACTTTGCGACCGTCGATCCCGTACATGATCTGCAGCGAGCCATCGGGGTTGAGCTCCGAGACGCGGTCTTCCACCCAATGCATGAATGCTCCGGCCTCGTCCACGCACCCTAGCCGCATCAGGGCATAAACCGTGAATGAGGCATCCCGGATCCAGGTGTAGCGATAGTCCCAGTTGCGCTCTCCCCCAATCTCTTCGGGCAGGCCGAAGGTGGGCGCCGCGACTACCGAGCCGTAGTCGGCAGAAGTTAGCA
>BTQZ01000031.1:0-27347 GCA_036986135.1 Anaerolineae bacterium
ACATCGAACGACTCGATCCCGGCGTGCTGCGGCTGGTAAACCCGCATGGACATCACGTCTCCTTGTCGGAGGAGCTTTGGCAGCTCAAGCAGGATTTGATCAGGCGGGCGCGGGCGTCAGAAGACTGAGTCGGCGGCACCCTCCGGCGTCGAGCTCTTCTTGCCTGTGTGACCTTCCTTCCACGTGGCTCTTTTCCGGCAGTCATGCAGCGCTTTCCGTGGACTCAACCGCTGCCTCTCGAACCAAGGTTGCCGGAACGTATGCCCCAAGCTGTCTCAAGGCCCTTGCTATCGCCGCTGAGGTAGGAAAGACGGCAGGGAGCAGTCGTAGGTGGAGGTTAGAGGCGTCAGTAATGGTAGCGGGCCTGGAGGAAGTCAACTCGCTGGTCTCGAACCAGGTACACGAGCCTATGCTCCTGAGTTATGCGGCGAGACCCGGTGCCTGGCGCCAGGTACTTGAGAGGTTCGTGCTTTCCAATTCCCGTGAAGGGGTCGCGCAGGACGGCCTCAACAAGGCGTATCACACGGAGAGCCGTCTTTCGATCGGCGACGACCCAATACTTTAGATCCTCGAGGAATTCTGGTTGGAAGACGGCCTCGCGCGACTTACCCGGCAAACCCGATCTCGCTCCGCACTTCTTCGACGGTCATGGTCTGTCCCTCGCCCTTAAGTGCCCTGGCCAAGGCCTCCAGGAGGCGGGTTGCGTTAGCGGGTGACCGGAGCAGATGTGCGGTCTCCGTGAGGCCGACAAGCTCGTCCGCCGCGATCAGAGCAGCCGGCTCCGCGTTGCGGCGGCGTATGATCACAATCTCCCGATCCTCGGTCACGGCATCCAGAAGCGAGGCGAGCTTCTGGCGGGCTCGCGAATAGCTGATTTCCACGGTCATTTTGAGCACTCCTTACTTGTACAAGGTTATTGTACAAAACGGTGGGCTTTGGTCAAGACTGGCTTTGCGCCAGATCCTTACTGAGCCTCTCTGGATCTGAGTATTCCTCAGCCAGGCTGCTGCAATCCGCTCCTTCCGATGTGAACAGGGCGGAGGCGGATCTTGGGGTCCGTGATCTCAAGTCCCGTGCTGGTCAATGAGCGAAGCGCAACACTCAGACGGGGGATATGGAACAACTCTATCGCCGAATGCTGCTCAATGTGATTGTACGGAATCAGGATGACCACACAAAGAATATCGCCTACTTGATGGACAGAGAGGGCGAGTGGCGGCTTTCACCTGCATTGGACGTGGTCTATTCATACAATCCTCAGGGTGCCTGGACCAAGAATCACCAGCAGAGGATTCCTGGATCGCCTTCGGCCTCGTTGAACCTTCCGTGAGCGTCCTCGAAGTCGTGACGGTTCCGAGCAGGCAGCCGACAGGCGTACTCGAGGAGAAAGGGGCGGTCCTGCAGCCAGCGGGATAGCCTCAGAGCTCAATCATCAACTCCAGGGGTACGGGCTGTTGGAGACGGGATGCAGGTCGCCGAGCTTAAAGCGCTCGAAGCGAAACGGATAGAGCACGCTGCTCTTCTCGCCCATGAGCTCACGCGCCACCTCCTTGCCAACCCCAATCATCTTGTAGCCGTGGTTGCTGTCGGCGATCACGTAAACGTTGTCCAGCATGCGGTCGAAGACCGGAAAGCTGTCTGCGGAGAAAGCGCCGATCCCGCCCGATGGTCCCCGGTAGTAGGCCAGGTGGCAGCCCTCAAAGCGTTCCATGCAGTGGGCCAGGCCCGAGGTCCAGTAATCCAAGAAATCGTCTCCGACTACATAAAGCTGCGACTCGGGGCTGAAGGGGTACGGATCCACTTCTGCCTCGGGTCCGATCTCATCGGGCACTGCGCCTCCTTGTACACCGCGCTTGTCACGCTTGAAATAGATTCCCCACAGGTCCTCGGTGATGACCTCGCCGCCGCGGTCGGAAACCAGCGGCTCGCTTGAATCCACGTGGATCACCGGCGGGTAATCTCCCTGCGCAGTGACATATTCCTCAGGATTGATGCGGACCTCGCCCTCCTGCAATCGCCAAAAGGTCCACATGGGGCGGTCCTCGATCAGGCCGCCGTCCGGGGTCTGGATATCGATCTGCTGGGGTAGACTCAGCATGCCCCAGAGCTGCTGGATCCAGGGACCGACTGCCACTACGACCTGATCGGCCGCGATCGCCCCGCGGTCGGTGAGCACTCGATCGAGGGCGCCTCCATGAATCTCGAAGCCCTGGACTTCCACGCCGCTCAGCACGCGGACGCCCTCAGACTCGGCCAAGCTCACGAGCCCCATCACCGATGGGGAATTGAAGGCGAAGCCCCCCTGCTTCTCATGCAGGCAGGCGGTCAGGCCGCGCGCCTTCCAATCGGGAAACATGTCCTGCATGTAGTCGTAGACTTCCTGCTCCCCAAGGATCAGGTCCGATCGGTAGCCGCCCTGTTGCTGGCGCTCGTAAATCACTTCTAGGTCGCCGGACTGCACCGGGCCGGTAATGGCCACATAGCCCACCGGGTGATAGTGCAGGATTTCTTGCTGCTCCTCCCACACTTCCACGCTGACCCGCATGACCTCGCCCATGGCGGGCTGGTAGTAGAAGTTGCGCACGACGCCGCAAGCGATCCCTGAGGCGCCAGCTCCAGGAGCCGACTTATCGACGACGATGATGTCCTCTCCCGACCCACGACCGCGGGCCCTCAGCTCTTTAGCCAGATGCCAGGCGGTGCTCAAGCCGTGGATTCCGGCTCCGACAATCAGGTACGAGATCCTCTCTGGCAAGGTCGACATCTTCAGCCTCCCATTCCGCTGGTGCGCATCCGTTTCATGCGCGCTCCCAAGCGCGTCCAACGTATATCGATCACTCGCGTGTCCCCTTGACGAGAGAGCGAATCAAAGACGCCCCGTCCGCCAAAGCTGGCTCAAATTCCTCCGCGCCGTCCAGCAGCAGCTCCCAGACATACTCGGTCACCGAGCGACCCACCGCGATCAGATAGGCGCGCCGATCGTGGTGGTCGCGGCGAAGCACGAGCGCGCGCACATTGGCCAGGCTGGTCTGTGCCGCATGCAGATCTGGAAACGCTGATTCGGAGAAGTCCAGCGCGCAAAGCTTGGCCAACACCTTCGGCGCGCGGGGCCCGGCCAGGAGCAGGACGCCGTATCCGTGGGAAACGTCGGTGACCGTGACGAGAGAGCTCGTATCCGCCAGGCCCCGAGCGTCCGCGCGATCAGGCGTGATCAGCATCCATTCGTCGTCGGTCAGGCGCGCAGCGAGGCCGCCCTCGACTGGAAGCACCTCGCCGGTCTCCCCCGGTAAGTCGCCAAGGGCCGCGCGCAGCGCGCCTTCGGCGCCGCGCAAGTGCTGCAGACCGACGCCCGTCAGATCGGCCAGGGTGATATCGCCGTCGAGCGCACGGTCCGGCTCTCTCAGATTCGGCCAGATCGAGGATCGCATGGGTAGATCAGCGAGCGTTAGAAGAGTCATCTCAGGCGCGCTCCCTCCGGATCGTAGAACGGCAGTTCCGCCACCTGTCCCTCGACAAGCTGGCCGCGGGTTCGGATCGTGAAACGTGTTCCCGGATCGGCGAGTTCTGACGGCAACCATGCCAGGCCGATCACGCTGCCGAGGGTCGGGCTGCGGCGGACGCTGGTGATGCGTCCCAGGATCTCCAATCCGATCGGCCCTTCGCCTTCGCGCACGATCTGATTGGCCTCTTCTGGAAGCACGCCCGATGGGACTTCGAATCCGACGAGCGAGCGCTCCTGCCCAGCCTCCTTGGCCATCGCCAGGGAAGGCCGCCCCAGGAAGTCCGGCTTTTCCAGCTTCACCACCCAGCCCATACCGGCCTCGAGCGGGTCGGCCAGGCTGTCGGTGTCCTGTCCCACGATGATGTGCCCCTTCTCGAGCCGCAGCACCCGCTGGGCCTCGACACCAAACGGAGCGATTCCGAATTCGCGGCCGGCTTCCATCAGGGCCTGCCACACGTAGGTGCCATAACCGCTGGGCGTGTGGATCTCATATCCCAACTCTCCGGTGAATCCGATGCGGAGCAGGATGGCGGGTGCGCCGGCAATCCTGGCCTGACGCACGTGCATGTAGGGGAAGGCCTCGTTGCTCAAGTCGAGATCGCTGGCGACCTTGGCAAGCACCTCCCGGGCGTGTGGCCCGGCCAGGTTCATTGCCGCCCGCAATTCGGTGGCATCCAGTAGGTGCACGTTCAGCTGCCAACCGCTTTGGAGCCACCATTCAATCCACTCATAGATCCCCAAGGCACCGCTTGAGGTGGCGGACATGTAATAGAAGTCAGAGTCCAGGCGGGCGGTCACGCCGTCGTTTATGACCACGCCCTCCTCGTTCACCATCACTCCGTAGCGCACGCCTCCAATACCCAGCTTGCGCCAGCGGTTGGTGTAGATGCGTTCGAGCAGCTCGGGGACATCCGGGCCGTGCAGGTGGAACTTGCCCAGTGTGCTGACATCGATGAGTCCTACGCGCTGGCGGACGGCCCGCACCTCTTCTATCGGATCCCCGTAGTGCTCGGGGCGGATCCAAGGGCCGGCCACCATCATGACCGCACCGTGCTCTGCATGCCAATTGTGCATGGGCGTGTATCGCGCCGGATGCATGGGTCTGCCAGCTAGCGTGCGCATAGCCACCGAGCGCGCAGGAGGTCGGGAGGTGGTGGTGCCTATCTCGACGAGCGAGCGCCGGGTGTCCTGCGCGCATGAATGCATGACGGCGATGTTGCACATCTTGCCCTGGCACGGACCCATGCTCACCGTGCTGTAGCGCTTCAGGAGTTCGACGCTGTCGTACCCTTCCTCGACCGTCTGCCGCAGCTCCGACCGTGTGACGTCCTCACAAAAGCATACGAAGGCTTTGTCGGCTTGCTCATGGCCGAGTGGGGCGACCGTCCACGGCTGCCCATTCGCTCCGTTCCCTTCTCCGCCGGAATCACACGCTTGCGAGCCAGCTCGGGTCGCGTACTCGCCGGCCGCGGTTCCCGCGCGCCGCCCTTCCGAAATCACGATTTCCAGTTCGTGGTTCCCGTCGATCTCGCCGGAGGCGAAGATCCCCACAGGGAGCTGCTCATGTACGTACTCATTGAGTGCTCCGTTCCATGCCAGCCTGGCGCCCGCCTGAAGGAGCAGATCGTTGACAGGAGTGAAGCCCGCGCTGGCCACGATCAAGTCGCACTCAACGGCCTGAGGTTTCTGCTCGGAATCCGAGGTCAGCCAGGCCGTCTCCACGTGACGTCTGCCATCCGCGGCCACGATGCACGCCTGAGCCGCCACTTCCACGCCGCGGTCACCAAGCTCAGCGACCAGATCACGGTCAGGTTCTTGGCGTAGATCAACCACGGCGGCCAGCTCGACACCGGCCTCGATCAGATCCGACGCTGCGCCCAATCCATGCCGGTTGGCCGAGACCACCACGGCGCGCTGGCCCGGTCGTACTCCCCACAGACGGATGAGGCGCTGGATCGCGCCCGGCTGCATGACGCCCGGGAGATCGTTGTTTTTGAACACCAGCGGAATCTCTCGCGCCCCGGTTGCCACCACTAGGCTGCGAGTGCGGATCTTGACCAACCGCGAGTCGCGCGCCGCGCCGATCCAGTTGTGATCGTAGCAGCCGAGCGCAATTGTGCCGTTCAACACTTCAATCTGTGGGTGGCGTTCGGCGGAGGCGACGAGTTCCCGGCGGTAGTCGTCGTAAGACTGCCCGTTGAAGTGCCCGCGCCGATAGCGCAGGTGGCCCCCGAGCTCGTCGTTCTCTTCGAGCAAGAGGGTGCGCGCGCCTTGGTCGGCAGCGGCGAGCGCGGTGGCGATCCCGGCCGGTCCACCTCCGATGACTGTGACGTCGGCATGCCGGTAGACCTTGTCGGAGTAGCCCGACGTGCCGTCAAGCCGAACCTCTCCGAGGCCCGCGGCATGACGCAGCATCGCTTCGAAGGCCGGCCAGAGGGCACGCGGCCGCATGAAGGTCTTGTAGTAAAAGCCGGCCGGGAGAAACCGGTCCACCAACTGGATCAGGCTCATGGCGTCGCGCTCAAGCGACGGCCAACGGTTTTGGGAGCGGACCGACATCCCGTCCGAGACCGGACGGCGGCACGCTCGAACGTTAGGTTCCGATCCGATTTGCACCAGACAGTTGGGGCAGTCGCCGGAGACGCACAACAGGCCCCGCCGGCGGTGGTACTTGAAGGAGCGGCTGAAGGTGCGCACGCCGGCGGCGTACAGGGCGGACGCGATCGTATCTCCTGCATAGGCTGGATAGGTCACGCCGTCAAATGTGAACTGGATGACTTGAGATCGATCCAGCACCTGAGAACGGCTCTCGGCGAGTCGCTCAATTGCGATCGCGGCGGCGTCGGTCATGCCTCGCTCCAGAAATAGGTGGCGCCGACATCATGGGACTTGGTATGGCGCTCGGCGATGAACCAACGCCCGCAGCCGGCCCGGTGGTACCACCACTCGCGCAGGACGCCCATCGGATTACGACGCAGGTAGAGATAGACTGTCCACCGGGTCCGGTCGGACTGTTCGGGAGTGGGGCGGGCCTGCACCTCGCCACCGTAGCGAAACTCGCTGGCATTGCGCGGTCCACAGTTTGGACACTCGAGCAACATCATGGTTCAGGCCCCTGATCGAATGCTTTAACGGGCGGCACTCTTATCGGCTCGAACGCGATCTTCGCTGGCTGCAA
The DNA here is from genome assembly GCA_036986135.1 of Anaerolineae bacterium. Classification (GTDB taxonomy): domain Bacteria; phylum Chloroflexota; class Anaerolineae; order Anaerolineales; family E44-bin32; genus JADFRG01. The sequence continues at coordinate 6,681 of BTQZ01000031.1, forward strand.
TTCTCGGTTCGACAGCTCGTTCACCTGGCTCCTCAATGACCGACGGCGGCGGCGCCTTTCTCACCCACCAGGTCCATCTCCTCGAAGCGGGAGAGACGGAAAGGCTGCAGCACCGGCGGCGTCTCGCCGGTAGCGATCAGCTCCGCCATTCGCTTGCCGCTCACCGGCGTGGCCTTGAAGCCATAGGTTCCCCATCCCACGTCGACCAGGAATCCATCCACGGGCGTGAGACCCATGATGGGGCTGTAATCGGGGGTCATATCGCAGATCCCCGCCCACTGCCGCAGTATTCTCACGTTCGCTAGGCCGGGAAACAGCTGGAGCATGTGGGAGGAAATGGATTCCAGGAAACCCAGCGTTGAATCCATGGAGTACGACTGATAAGGATCGATGGCTGATCCCATGACGAGTTCCCCCCGATCCGACTGACTGACGTAGACGTGCAGCGAGCCGGAAACCACGACCACGTTGAGGAACGGTTTCAGCGCTTCGGTCACGCATGCCTGCAGCGGATGGGTGGTAACCGGGAGGCGAACGCCGGCCATGTCCGATATCAGGGTGCACCATCCGGCGGCGGCGTTAATAACGGTCCCGGTGCGGATATAGCCGCGATCGGTTTGCACGCCGACGACGCTGCCCGCCTGAACATCGATATCGGTCACTTCGGTCTGTTGGTGCAGATGAACGCCGCGCTGGTCCGCGCCTCGCGCGTAGCCCCACACCACGGCGTCGTGTCGGACGATGCCGCCCGGTGGATGGTAGAGCGCCGCCAGTATGGGATAACGCGGATGCTCGCTCAAATCCAGGGTTGGACACAGCTCAGCGATTTCGTCGGGCCAGATCAGCCGGCTGTTCACCCCTTGGATCTGGTTGACCTCGGCCCGCCAGCGCATCGTGCGCACGGCTGCGTCACTGTGGGCAAGCGTGAGGTGGCCGCGCTGGCTGAACATCACGTTGAAGCCCAGCTCAAGCGCCAACTGCTCATAGAGCTTGAGGCTCTCGTCATAGAATGAAATTCCATCTGGAGTTAGATAGTTGGAGCGGACGATGGCCGTGTTGCGGCCACTTCCGCCGCTGCCCAAGTAGCCCTTCTCGAGCACCGCAACGTCGGTGATCCCGTGATCCCGGGCCAGGTAATGAGCGGTTGCCAGGCCGTGCGCCCCGCCCCCGATGATCACGACCTCGTACGAATCCTTGAGATCGTGGACGTGCCACATTCGCTTGAATTTACCGTTGAGGGCGGTGCGGAGCAGTTCCAACATCGGAGGACCTCAGAGGATGATCTCGGCCTTATCGGCTTGCAAAGAAGAGGAATCCGCGCCCTGCGGATAGGCCCGGCAGCGGGATTCAGGGGCCGTGTCGCCCGCGTCGTCCATGTTGGCCACGGCCGCTGAGGCCAACATCAAGCGCGCCGCGTAGAGGAAGACCACCCTGATACGGTCGGCATCACGCTAATCCACTTTGCCAGGCAGGGATTTCCGTCACCCAGCACAAGCTGCCTGCTCCGGGGTAAGAAGATGGCGGCGAGAATGGTCGCCGAATCGGAATCTGAGCGTTCGTGCCGACAAATACACGCCAATCCGTCGTCATGGTGGGACAAGAGCGCCTGTATCCAGCCCACGTCCACCTGCCTGACAGCGGCCGCAAGCGCCTGCTCTACGTACGCGCGGCGCGCCTGCGAGTTACCTGGTTGTTCCTTTTCTAGGCAGCGGTCGCGCAGTTCGGGCATGCTGAAATGATTGGTGCTCACCAGCCAGCCGCTGTCGCGCGTCATGTAGCCTGAGCCACGGTGGCTGCTCTCGCATATAGCCAGGCGTCCGGAGGCATCGGCCAAGATGAGCGTGCCGCCACCCATGTGGGTCACGCTGCGCAGGCAGCCGATCGCGGCGGGCACGTCCGCGCACCCTTCCAGCAAGTCGAGCATCAGGGCGTAGCGTGGCAGGCCCGGGCCGAGATCCAGCGACGGTACGTAGGTATCGGCCACCGCCAGACCACGCTCGTTCATACCAGAGCTGTACACGCCCGGACTGCCCGCGCTGCCCAGATGCAGATACCGGTAGCCGCGCGCGGGGTGGGCACGCGTAATAGTTTGCATAGCAATGTGATCACGCCGGTAATCGCGGTTCTTGGCCAGCAGCGGCGCCCCGTCTTTTGTGGCCGGCGCAGAGGCGGCGAACGTGGTGCAGCCTTCCAGCGTCGAGGTTGTTGTGTGATGGCTATCGAGCAGATAGGAGCTGAAAGCATATCGTTGCATGGCTGCCCAATCCAGCCCCAGGCCATCGGTAATGCCGCGCATCATCTGCCAGGTAGCGTCGCCGTTGGAGGCCATGAACGCGGCAGCCTCCTGCAAGCGTGCGGCGTAATCGAACCCGAGCTGCTCCAATTCGGATTGACGCGCTGCCATTGCGCGGAAAATCAAGGGGCGCTGCGCCCGCACTTGCCGCGCGTGTTGCATCCCCATCTCGTAGTGAGTCCCTGCTACTTCAAGTTCGAGCACCATTCACAATTCGCAGTCAATCGCCTGGACGTTTCTGAGCCGACGCCATGGGCATGCCCTTCTCAGCCGCAAAACCGGCATCCCGATACAGCCAACACGCCACCCGCTGGCTGCCCGCGTCAAATAATGCGGGGCGCTCGGTCTCACAAATCGCCCCTATCTTCACGGGGCAGCGTGGATGAAAAGGGCAACCGGAAGGTGGATCAATCGGACTGGGCACCGTCCCCTCCAGGATGATACGCTCGCGGCGAGCGGCCTTGTCCACCACCGGGATGGCCGCCAGCAACGCCTGAGTGTAAGGGTGTAACGGATTGTCAAACAAGGCTTCCGTTTCGGCCTGCTCGACGATGTGGCCCAGATACATCACCGCCACCCGGTCACTTAGGTGATAAACGACGCTCAAATCGTGCGCGATGAAGAGATAAGTCAGGCGATACTCATCTTGTAACTCTTGCAGCAGGTTAATCACCTGAGCCTGGATAGACACATCCAGCGCCGACACCGGCTCATCAGCCACAATAAACTGGGGCTGCACCGCCAACGAACGGGCAATGCCGATACGCTGCCGCTGGCCGCCGGAAAACTGATGAGGGTAAGCATCGATGTTGCGCTCACTCAGGCCGACGCGCCTGATCAGGCGCAGCGTTTCTACCTCCCGCTCCTGCGTATCTTTGATTCCCCGCTGGCGCAAAGCCACACCGATAATGTCCCGCACCGTCTTGCGCGGGTTAAGGGAAGAATAAGGATTCTGAAAGATCATCTGCGTCAGCCGGAAAAAACTGAAGTCCCGTTTTTCCCCTTCTTCCGGAGAGCCGGGCGTTGGTCCCACCGCAGCCGATTCGTCAAACAGCATCTGGCTTGCCTGCCGTATTGCCTTATCCTGTGGCGTCACCGGCACGGCTACCCGATCCCCCACAACCGGCTGATTGCGAAAGAAAAGTTGTCCCTCTGTCGGCTCATACAAGCGCGTCATCACCCGGCCCAGGGTCGTTTTGCCGCAGCCACTTTCCCCCACCAGTCCCACCGTTTCGCCCGGCCAGATTTTCAAGCTAACATCGTCCACCGCCTTGACAACCTGATCCTTTTGGCGGGCCAGGGCTTTGGCCAGCAGGCTGGCGCGAATGTGAAAATATTTCTTGATATTGCGCGCCTCCACCAGGGGGATGTGGCTCTGAGAGGATAAGGATTGGGTCATGCTTCTTTCTTAAGGGTATAGCGTTCACCAGATTCATATTGAATACAGCGAGCATAATGGCCGGGAGCAACGGCCCGCAAACGGACGTCTGTGTGCCGGCATTCATCACGGACAAGGGGGCAACGAGGCGCAAAAGTACAGCCCGAAGGCAAGTCGGCCAGATCAGGCACACTGCCAGAGATGGGGTCAATCTTTTCCCGGCTGGTCAGGCGGGGCAGGCAAGCCAATAAACCCTGGGTATAGGGATGCCTGGGATTTTCAACCACCAGGTCTACGGGACCGCGCTCAACAATGTGACCAGCGTACATCACCGCAATGTTATGGCAAAATTCGGCCGCCAGCCCCAGGTTATGGGTCACTAGAATGATGCCGGCATCATGGTCGCGGTTTATACGCCGCATCAGGTCCATGATCTGGGCCTGGATAGTCACGTCGAGGGCCGTAGTCGGTTCGTCGGCCAAGATCAGCGCCGGTTCGCAAACCAGGCCGATGGCGATAAGCGCCCGCTGCTGCATCCCGCCAGAAAGCTGGTGCGGATAGGCCCGGTAATTGGATACGGGAGCCGGGATGCCCGCTTCGGCCATCACTTCCAGCACCCGTCTTTTCTCTAGGGTACGCCGCCCTCTTCCCTTGACAAGGCCATGCAGGCGCATCGCCTCACGGATTTGTTCTCCAACCGGGAAAATCGGATTGAGCGTGCTCAGAGGATCCTGAAAAATCATGGAGATCGCTTTGCCCCGGATGCCACGCATGGCCTGTGGTGGCAAATGGCGCAGGTCTTGGCCCTGGAAAATGATTTCGCCGGCGTCAATGCTCCCCGGCCGGGCAATGAGGCGCAAAACGGAAAGGAGAATGGTGGTTTTGCCACAGCCTGATTCGCCAACGATGCCCAGAATTTCGCCCGGAGCCACCCGTAGGTTTACGCTGTTGACGGCTTTAACCAGCCCCCGTTTCGTGGGAAACACGGTTGTCAGGTTCTTCAACTCAAGAAGCAGCTTACCGTTTTGGTTCATCATTCCACCTTTAGCCTTGGGTCCAGAATGTCTCGCAGCCCTTCCCCAAGTAGATTCAACGAAAGAACCAGAAAGACAATGGCCAATCCAGGAAAGGTAGAAACCCACCAGGCCGACAGCATGACGTCGCGACCTTCAGCCACCATGGATCCCCAGGCCGGGGTGGGCGGCTGGATACCCAAGCCCAGGAAGCTAAGCGAGGCCTCGGTGACGATGAAGAATCCCATCCGCAACGTAGCCAATACTAAGACGGATTGTAGGATGTTGGGCAAAATTTCGGACACAATGATGGCGCTGTTGCCGCGCCCAAGAGCGTGGGCGGCTTCCACATATTCTTTCGTCTTTTCACTCATCGTTTCGCCTCGTACCAGACGGAAAAACTCCACCCAGCCTTTGAAGGTGAGGGCAAAGATCAGGTTGCCAAAGCCCGGTCCGATAAAAGCCATCATCGCTATGGCGAAGATGAGAAAAGGGAAGGCCATTAGTAAATCGGCAAAGCGGGAGAGACCCGTATCCAGCTTCCCCCGGTAGTAACCGGCCAGCGACCCCGTGGCGCCCCCCACCGCTACCGAAATGACTACGGTCAAAATGCCTACTGCCAAAGAGACCCGCGCTCCGTAAACAATGCGGGTTGCCAGGTCGCGGCCCTGGGCGTCGGTGCCCAGAATATGCTCCGGCGATCCGCCTTCTCGCCACATTGGCGGTTGCAGCCGGTCTCGCAAGCTGCCAATGTACGGGTCGTAACGGGTAATGTGCGTGGCGAAGATGGCTCCCAGGATGAAAAGCAGGACGATGACGCCGCCCAATAAAGCAATGGGGTGCTGCAGCAATTCGCCGAAGAATTCGGCCAGGTTGCGTCGCCACAACCTCAACCTAATTTGCCAGGGATGCCGCCAGGAGGCCAATTCGAGAGAAGACGATGTGTTCATCAAGCGCTCTTTATGCCGTGTGATGCGTGAAGCGTGACGAGTTGTGACGTTTCACGCTTACAATGTGATCTTTGGATTCAAATATGTATACAACACATCCACAATCAATGTGGCGAGGACGAAGGTGAAGGCATACACCATGACCGTCCCCTGCACCAACGGAAAATCGCGGTTGTATATGGCCTCGACCACCATTCGGCCCAGACCAGGCCAGGCAAAAACGGTTTCGATAATCATATTGCCGCCCAACAAGACGCCCACCTGCAAACCAACTACCGTGACAGTGGGGATGAGGGCGTTACGCAAAGCATGTTTGCTCAAGACCACCCTTTCGGGTGCGCCCTTGGCCCGGGCCAATTTCACGTAATCGGCCCGCAGTGTCTCCAGCATACTCGACCGCAGCACACGCGCGACGATAGCTGATATAGCCGCTCCCAAAGTGACAGCGGGGAGAATCAGGTGCTCGAGGCTGCTCAACAGCGCCGGCCAGTTGCGAGTGATGATGCTGTCCAATATGTAAAAACCCGTGATCGTCTGCAAACCAACATCGTAGTCAATTCGGCCCTGAACCGGTAGCCATTGCAGCCACACGCCAAAAATCATGATTAGCACAATCCCAAGCCAAAAGCCCGGCATAGAGATGCCCAGAAAGGCAAAGGCCATACTCAACCGGTCCAAAAGGGAGTTTTGTCGCACGGCCGAGATGATGCCGATGGGGAAAGCGACGACCAGAGCGAAGAGTAAGGCCCCCGTCGCCAGTTCAATGGTGGCCGGTAATACTTCGCCGATGAGGGTGGTAACGGGCCTCTTTTTGAGGTAGGAGTAGCCCAGATCGCCGCCGGCGGCGTCACGAAGAAACAACCACAGTTGGGTGAAGACGGGTTCGTCCAGGTGAAACTCGCTACGCAGTTGCTCGATCTCGCCGGCCGAGATGGTCCCGCCCTGTCCCATCATAATGTCTACCGGGTCGCCGGGGGTAAGGCGAATGAAAACAAACACGATGACAGCAACGCCAAGCATGATCGGCAGGGTATAGAGAATGCGTTCTATGATTTTTGCGGCTCTCATAATAGCTTCCCCCGTGGAACAGAGAATGGAGATGGAGATTAGAGATTAGGGATTGGATATTCTCCAATCAGCCAACCTCTAATCTCTCATGGATTACGGAGCAGTCAGGCAAACATCGTGCAAGTTGATGCGACTGTCCGAGGCCGGCTGCCAGTTCTGAACAGAAGTGGACGCTGCCTCCGCTTCCTCGGGCAGGATCAGGAACACGGCGGGGGCCTCGTCGTAAACAATCTACTGGGCTTCGTCATAGATCTGCTGTCGCGCAGCCAGATCGGCTGTGGTTTCGCCCAGCTTGACGACACTGTACTCCCAGACGCGCACGCCGACATCAATGCGGAGTTCCCGCAACAGACCGACCAATCCTTCGGCGGGCAGGGCAGGCCCTGAGCCGGAGCCGAAGGATTGGTCTCCAATCTCCTTGAGATTACGGAGCCGTCAGGCAAACATCATGTAGGTTGATGCGACTGTCCGAGGCCGGCTCCCAGTTCTGAACAGAAGTGGACGCTGCCTCCGCTTCCTCGGGCAGGATCAGGAACACGGCAGGGGCCTCTGCGTAGATAATCTCCTGGGCTTCGTCGTAGATCTGCTGTCGCTCGGCAACGTTGGCTGTGGTTTCGCCTTGCTTGATTAGCTCGTCCACCCGTTCGTTGCTGTAGGTCGAGAAGTTTCCACGGCCGTACGGCTCACCCTCCACAAGGGTGTGCCACTTGGCCTCGAAGTGTCCTACGGGATCGAAGGCTGAATCGCCCCAGTCGCTCAGAAAGGCCATGCGCTCACCCGCCTGCAACAGCGGCTTGACGACGCTGTACTCCCAGACGCGCACGCCGACATCTATGCCGAGTTCCCGCAACAGACCGGCCACTCCTTCGGCCAGGGGGCGCAACGATGCGTATGTATCCAAGGAAAAGGCAAAGGGCTGTCCATTCTTATCCAGGGTGCCATCGCCATCGGAATCTTCCCAGCCCGCTTCCGCCAGCAGGGCCAGCGCCTTGTCCGGATCGTAGGGATAGGGCTCCAGACTCTTGTTGACGAAGTTGTTGTAGGGCGATAATGGTCCCGGAAGGGCTACGCCGCGACCACCATAGATTGCGTCAATGATGAGCTGCTTGTCTACAGCGTAGTTAAGCGCCTGGCGAACGCGCACGTCGTCGAAGGGCGCCCGGTTGACATTCATCTCTATCCACTTGGGCCGGGTGCTCGGCGCAGTTTGCACCTGGATGCCTGGGGTCTGCGCCAGCGTGTCTACCAATTCAGCCGGCACGGTCTGGATGATGTCCACCTCGCCGGCCAGCAGCGCGGCCGCCCGGGTGCTGGCCTCGGGGATCACGCGGAAGATAGCGCGTTGCACACAGGCTGGTCCTACCGGCTCCAGGTCGGGCGCCCCGCCCCAGAAATCGTCGAAGCGTTCCAGGACAATCTGGTCGTCAAGCTGACCCTCTACGAACTTGAAGGGGCCGGTGCCAATGGGATTGGCGACAAAGCCCTCGGTGCCCACCTCTTCCAGATAGGCCTTGGGCACAATCTGCTGGTGGACGAGCATCTGCATCATCGGCGGCCAGGGGCCACTGAAGTTCATCACCACTGTATAATCGCCCGTCTTCTCGATAGACTCCAGGGGAGCGATGAGCCCCCTGCGGGGTGATGTGTGGGGCTCGGGGTACTCAATGGCGTTTTCCTGGATGATGCGTTCGAAGGTGAAGACCACATCATCCGCCGTCATTTCAGTGCCATTGTGGAACAATACCCCCTGCCGGAGCTTGACTTCCAGCGTCCGGTCGTCCAGCAAGTTCATTTCCTCGGCCAGCTCCAGGTGCACGCCGCTACGTGTGTCACGGGTCATCAAGCCATCGAACATGTTGCGGATCACCGTTTCGCTGGTGCGGTTGCGATGGTCGGCGGGGTCGAGCGACACTGGCGTGTCAGCCAGGGCCACGATCAGCGTGGTGCGACCCGGTTCCGGTTCGACCTCTTCTTGTGCTGCTTCTACTTCTACTTCTACGATCACGGTCTCTTTGACCGTAACTTCCTCCCTGATCACCTCCGGTGTCGGGGTGCTGCAGGCGGCCAGCAACAAAGCCAGCACAACCGGGACGGCGATCGAACTGTATCTAGGGACGTGTCTCATGATCCTCCTCCTGAATTTCGTAGGTTCGCTTACAGATTAGATGGGATGCAGAGTATCGTGATCTGTATCACTCCATATCATTTCCTCCTTCCTCAGACGTCCCGCGTGATGGAAGCGGCGATCGACGCGCCGATTGGCAACGGCCGCAGTTCGCGCTTCATCACGCGCAGGGCGCGCTCCGGCTCCAAACGGCCGTACAGTCCGCCCAGAACGCTGACCAGGTAGCTGGCGTCCAGCAATACGTCGCCTGTGGGACGCAGCACATGCGATTGGTCGGGGTCGTACAGGACGCCGCTGGCGATGAGTTGCAGATCGTCCAGATAGCCGGGCTCCTGATCGCGGCATTTGTGGTAGATGGTTCCGCCGATCAGCAGTATCGTTGTCGGTTGGTTGAAGAAGTTGACGCCGTGCTGCAAGAAATAGGTGTCGGTCTCTTGCACGTGTCCCGCATGCTTTTCCGTGGCCACACGCATGATCTCGCGCGCCAGGTAGGAGCGAACGCTGTTCTCCACCTGGCCGACGGCGTTGTGGTGCGGGTTGGCGCTAATCCAGGCCAGATAGCGATCCAGGTTGACGCGCAAGCGGCCATTCTGGGAGGTCACAAATTGGCCGATCTGGTCTTGCCCCGGCTCGAAAGTGGGAAAGTGGGTGGAGAGAAAGTCGGCCAGCCGGGAATGCAGGTTGCCGCTCTGGAACTGGGGCAGTTCCTTCAGGTTTTCGGCGTTGAAGCTCAGGCCATACTTGCCTTCCACACGCCGGTAGGCGAGTGGCGTATTAGGCGTTTTCAGAATGGTGCGCTTGACCTTGCGCTTGGGATCGTCGCCAGGATAGCGATACAGCGGGTTGTCCTGCACCATCGAATAAAAGTCGGTGGTGGCTCCGCCGATATCCAGGGCAAGGATATTGCCGATGCCCTGCTCGTCGCCGTAGCCGTGAGCCAGCAATTGGATGCCGCGGAAGCAGGCGCGCGGCGTGGGGATGAAGGCGGCGTCCATGTAGTCCTCCACCACGTCGAAACCCTTACCGCGGATGATCACCGTCTGGAACAGCTCGCGAATGGCCTCGTTGACGACCTCGATGTGGAACTCGTTGACCTCGGGCATGATGTTGGGGGTGATGCGAAAGTCAACGTTGTTGTCGCCGAAAATACGCTCGACCCGCGCGCGCACATCCTGGTTGCCGGCGTAGATGAAGGGCACACCGTAATCAGTATAGGCAGCGTATCTGGTCGCCTCGGCCAGCAGGCGGGCGTTGTGCAACGCCGTCTCGGTGTCGCCACCATCGTCGGCGCCGCCGGCAAGCAAGACAATCTCCGGCTCTTCCTGCTCGAAGATGGCGCGGGCCTGCTCAGGCGTCAGCTTGCCCTGGTAGCTATTGATGAGCTTGGCGCCGGCGGTGAGCGCCGCCAGATCGGCGGCGAAGCCGCTGTCGGCCTTGGTCAAAGCGACCGTGACCATCTTCAGGCCGCCCTTCGCGCTGGAACAAGGCAGGCGCACGGCGAATTCCCCCATGGCTCGCTGCAACGGCGCCCAGTCCAGCTCTTCGCTCCCGCCGCTGTCAATGCCAGAGCGGCGGCAGTCTTCCAACACGCTTAGCCCGTCAGCCAGGCCAATGCGAATGTCGTCCACCGTAGTGGGCACGTAGCGCAGGCTAAAGCTCTCATCACCCGGATCGAAGATGCCTATCTTGGTGTAAGTGCTGCCGAAGTCGGCCACCAGCACGCGCTCGCTGACGCGACCCGTGATGCCCACCTCCTTGCGGTAGCGCGCCACGGCGGCTTCGTTGATCTGCTCTTCCTCGGCGTCCTGGTGCATGAAGACTTGCTGGTCGCTGGTGCGGCTGATGCTCTTGTCGAAGAACCAGGGGAAGTGACGCCGCACCAGGTCCACTCGCTCGATCTCGCCGCTGACCGGGATACCGTTCCATTCGTAGCAGTGGCACATGCCGTCTACCACGTGGGTGCGGCAGGCGCCGGCAAGTTCGTAGCGCCGGTCAATCACGGTGACGTGGGGCGCCTGGAACAGGCCGATCTGCAGCGCCAGGTCCAGCGTATCGGGGCTGATCAGTCCGCATTCGCCGCTGGGGTAGTTGGCCTCGTCGATCAGGGTGAGCAGCATGGTTTCGAAGTTGCGCACGCCATCTCCCTCCCGGGGCGGCTGCGCCCAGTCCCGGAAGTTCTCCACCGTCAGCTCGCCTTCATAGCCGCCCAACAGCGCCAGATGCAGCAGGTTGTACATCGCTCCCTGTTGCAGTTCGAGCTTTCGCGCCGCCAGCCTGGGATCGGCCCAGATGTTGGGTACTCCGCCCTTGGCAAAGTCCCAACATACTTGCTTGGCAATTTCGCACGACTCGATGATGTCGTCAGCGCTGGCTTCGTGGTGGGCCTCGGAGTGGGTCACCACGTGCAGGATGTCCGGCTCCATATATAGCTGGGTGTAGATACCGAAGGCCAAGTGGCCCTTGGCCTGGTTCAGGTTGGGTGGAAAGCTGGGCAGGCCGCTGCGCGTCTGTTTGATGACATGAAAGTCGAAATGGCGGGTCAAGGGCTCGATCAAATCGTAGGCGCCCTTCATCTTGGCCAGGTCATCCAGAGCACTGATATCGGGCGGCAGCTCGAACATCTGCTGCATCACATAGTGGGTGATGCCCAACTTCAGGGCGATGACCGCTACCAGCACGTGGTCGGCGACCTGCAAATCGTCGGAAGCGTAGCGCAGACCCCACTGGTGGGGATCGTTGATCTCCAGTGGTTTGCCGCGCTCGGCCCACCAGCGGATGGTACGGTAGTGCTCGTCGAAACTGTCGTGGATAGATATCGGTCCGCGCCCGTCGAGCTCGTTGTAAAAGAAGATGGGCACAGCCGGAAAGGCCATGTTGAGATGTTCTTCGTAGAGTTTCGCCAACTCCACCAGTTCGTCTGTGCCGGTATAGATGCGGGTGGTCGGGAAGTTGCCGCGTTGGGTCGCGGCTTTGAGACGCTGCAGGTCTGCGACAGAACGGATAGGCGCGCCGCCCTGGCCGGCCAGGTACTCGGCAGGGTCCTCTTCGCCGCGAATGAACTTGGCGAGCAACTCCTGCGAGGTCTGGTCGGGCGCCAGCGACACGATTTCCAGGGCGCCGGCCTCGGCCAGCTTCTCGATCGCTTCGATGGTGGGTTCGATCGTCTCGGCAGCGATGCCGATGTGAGCCCGGATCGCCGGCCGACCTTCCCGTTCGCGCACCTGTCGAATGCGCTCAACTAGGTAATGGGACCATTGCACGGTTTTGGTCTCATCCGCCCTGACCTCACCGGAGGCGAATTGCTCCAGCTCTTCCATGGTGATGAAGTCGTCGGCCACCAGAGCGAAGAAGCCCTGGAAGTGGGGCTTGAGTGCGCACTCGGCGCGGATGGCGTCCAGGTCGAAATGACGCTCATCTTCGCGGCTGAAGCGGTCCTCTTCCAGGGGCAGGCCAGTCATGGCGCGCACCAGATTGGCGGCGGGGCGCAGACCGCTGAAAGCGAAACGGATGCCGCTCTCGGACGGGTGTACGCCGTGCAGGGTGATCTGTTCCATGAACTCGCCAATGAGTTTGTCCACGTGTAGGTCACCCAGGCGCATTGAAATGCCGACGATCTCGGGCCGGGCTTCGCGTACTTTGTTGACAACTTCGTCGATGGGTACCGCGGGGCCCAGCTTGACGGCGACGTAACCCTCGCCCCGATCCATCATCCAGTCGGAGAAATTCTCGACGCCCAGGTTGTGAACACACTTGCCGATGGCGCCGACCATCACGCGCCGTTTGCGACGGGGTGATTTTTCGGGCTCTTGACAATCCGCCGCATGACGCGGGTCAGCAGGGTGTGCCTCACCTTTGTCTGTCATAAAACCCCCTACTTTGCTTCTGGAAGAGAGAGCCTCCGCACATGGGTTATGACACCAGCTCGGAGAGCTCGTGTATGCGAAAACGTTGGGGGATGCGCGAGCTGGCGACTTCACGGCCGCGCAATCTGTCGCCCTTGAGCCATTCACGCGATAACACGGTCTGTGCCCACTCGATGACCCGGTCTATCGCGGGTGTGGATACGTCACACAGTTCAGCAATACCCCGAGTGACGAGCAAGCCAAAGGGCACGTCCTCGGTCAGATAGCGAGCTTCGAACGAGGGCACCAGTGTTTTGCCATCATGATTCAGTACCATTGGCGCACGCAAAGTTGCATAGGTTCGATTGGTCGTGAAGCAGGTCTGCAGACTGGTGGGATCGGCGATGTCCGATCCATAAGACCGGCGCAGCCAGGCATCAAGCGGCAGTACGGCCGTCAGGTCCAGATCGGGCCGGGCGGCAATCAACGCCGTACGCACGGCCTGAACCTCATCGCTCATCGCCTGCAGTTGGGCGGCAATCTCGGGCGTCACACCGGCGTAGAACAGCGGGGCCTGATCCTTGCCAGGTAACTTTCCGTCCCAACTGCGAAAGATGCCATGCATGATTCCCGGGTGAATTATCTGGCCCGTGTTCGCCAAGGTAAGCGCTAGAAAAGACGAAATCGGCTGCAGGGAGACATGTAATAGTTGTGAGAGCGTTGCGGCGACCTCGCTGCTCGCCGTGGCCGGGTGACTGGCCAGATCCACGATCTTTTTGGTTCCCAGGATCTCGACCGCTTCGCCATACTTGCCTGGAACAATGCGACAGGCCCAGGGCAGCGTCTGCAAGCCGGCCAGGACGACGCCCTCGGGCAACAGCGCTGCGGCCTGCCAATCGAAGCCGCCGCGAGCGGGCAGCGCCACAACCCAGGCGCCGGATCGCAGGTAGGGCGCTGCAGCAGTCAGCGTCACCCTGTGGGCGCTGGCGGGCAGCGCCAGCAGTACCAGGTTGGCGTCAGGAAATACTGTTGCCGGATCGTCGCTGATAGTCTGTGGTTCGCCACGCCAGACAGTCTCGCCTGCGCGGGCCGTGATGCCGCCCGCACGCCGGCAGCCGGCCCGCAACCGCTCCGCCTCGTCGGCGAAGGGCGCATATACAGACACCGATCGGCCCTTACTGCCCAATATCGCAATAAGAACCTGGGCAGCGTTGCCGCCGCCACAAATCGTGATTCGCTCAGGCCACATCGTCAGTCCGAGAGCAGCAAGCGCCCGGCGCGGTAAAGCGCATCTACCTGGCGGATGGTATCCAGCGTTTCTTGAGGGCGAATGAATGACAACATAACAATGAATGCATTCAGCAAAGCCATAATGCCGGACATAGACAATGTGTTCGCCACGCCCTCCTTTGCGACGACGAAGGCGTAGTCCGAACTGGCGGCCAGAGGCGACACCGGGCTATCGGTTATGGCAATGCAGGCAGCCTTGCGTTTGCGTGCCGTGCGGGTCGCTTCCAGCACTTCGCGCACGTAGCGCCACACATTGATGGTCACCAGCAGGTCATCTTCACGTAGGTTGGCCAGCTCCACGGCCAATGGCAGGCCGCCGGCAATGATCAGGGTGGCCTCGACTCCCATGACACGTAACATATGGGCAAAGTAGGTGGCAGCTCCGGTAGACACACCACCGCCGGCGAGGACAAGCACCTTGCGAGCGGCAGCCAGCATCTCCGCGGCTGCCCGCAGCTGGTCGGGGTCGATCTCGGCCTGAGTGCGTTGCAGCGTAGTAGCTTCGGCGCCGAACACGCGGGCCACCAACTGACCGGGAGAGCTTTCATCTGCGGTCAAATCACGCTCACCGCGCTCAACCGCCGTCATCGTTGTCGGCATGCGGGCGCGAATGGCCGCCTGCAGGTCTGGATAGCCGTCATAGCCGAGACCCTGGCAAAAGCGCACCACGGTCGCCGGGCTGACCTCGGCTTTGGCTGCCACTTTGTTGGCCGACTCGAAGGCGATTACGTAGAAGTTATCCAGTAGGAACCGAGCCAGGCGGCGTTGTTTTGGGCTGAGTTGTGAGAAGGCCGCAGTGATAACGGCTTGTGGATCAGACAGATCGTTACTGGCATCAGGTGTCATAAAGTCACAAAGATTGGTTAATTACGACAAGAGTTGGGCGATGGGGATTTTCTCGAATATACCGCAAGTTGCCAGAAAATGCAATAGTCGTTGCAAGAATGGTAATAATGAAATTGTCATTACATCACCCGCCGCAATGGAGTTCCCCCGCAGTGGGAAAAGGAGGGTCCGCGGATGTTCACGTGCGTAGTCGCAGCAGCCTGAGCCGGTCCTTCGCAGGGCACCTGGCCGAGGCCGGCATCCAGGATATTCTCATCGTCCCGATGTCCTTCGGGATCATGCCCCCGTAGGAACGGATGCCGGCGAGCAGGGCGCGTCGGCAGGCGGCTTCCGCGCGTGCTCGCACGAGTGCGGGCAGGCGCGCCTGGCTGTAACGCTTGGCCAGACCCAGGACGCCCAGGCAAGTTCGGTAGGCCTGCTTGGGATGCTTGCGGGAGGTCAGCACGGCCTCGATCCGCGCTCGGGTCTGGGATCTGATCTTCTCCGCCCAGCGCAGGAAGCGCTCGGGAGGCCACTCGGAACAGTGGCGACGAGCCGGTAGCATGTGGTCGGCCTGGGTGAGGTAGCGGCTGCTTTTTCGCTCTTGGCCGACCGGCAATTGCCTGGTGGCAGCGAAATGTCTATCGGGCTGGGACGGGGGGAGCCTACGCTCGCTGCGCTTGGGCCGACCGGCGCTCGGTGGCAAGCATGTGGCTTAGGGTCATGAACCCAAGAAGCGGCATCGCCCCCTGTCATTGTTGGCCCAAAACTAGGGATTAGATGCTGACACGGAGCGCCTCAGGAGTGGCTCGCGAGAAGCCTCGGCGACATTTCTCTGAACAGGTCCTCCATCAATAGGGCACAGGGAATGCGAGCCCCGTTCTGCATGCGGCTGGCACACAGTGCCTCGGGCCACGGGCAGACACAGATATCCTTGCAAAAAGGATAAATACAGTATAAAGTATCCTTCCAAGAAGGATAATTATGCATAACCTGCTCCGCCTGAAACTGATTGAAGCGCTAACGGCTCCTGTTCCGACGTTCACCCGCCGCCAGGTGCGCCTGCCCTCGGTGCCCGGTAAGGCGCTGGCGGTAATTGGCGTTCGGCGGAGCGGCAAGACGACTTACCTCTGGCAGTGCTTAGCGGATCGGCTGGCGGCTGGGGCGCCTCGAGAGGCGCTGGTCATGCTCGGGTTGGAAGACGACCGCCTGGCCGGCATGCAAGTCTCCGATCTCGCCTGGTTGTTGGAAGAGTATTTCCGCCAGTACCCAACGCACCGTGGCGATCGGACGGTCACTTTATTCCTCGATGAGATTCAGACCGTGCCGGGCTGGGAGGCCTTTGCCCGGCGTGTGATCGACACTGAGAAGGTGGACCTGTTCATCTCAGGCTCTTCGGCCCGCCTGCTCAGCCGGGAAGTTGCCACCAGCATGCGGGGCCGTGCGCTGGAAGTCCCAATCCACCCCTTCAGCTTCCGAGAGGCGCTGTGGCATGCCGGGGCGGAACCAGATACGATGTGGAGCCGGCTGCCAGCGCGCGCTCGTTCCGAGCTTGACCACTGCCTTCGCCGATACTTGCTGGAGGGCGGCTTTCCGGAGGCGCAAGGGATTGACGAACGAGACCGGGTCGTGCTACTCCGGAGCTACGTGGATGTGGTTGTCTTACGCGACGTCATCGAGCGGCACGCCGTTTCCAATCCCACACCCCTTCGCTGGATGCAGCGGCGCCTGTTGGCCAATCCTGCCGGACTGTTCAGCGTGCAGAAGTTCTACGATGCGCTCAAGTCGCAGGGCATCGCGGTTGGAAAGGACACCTTGCATGCCTATTTGGCACACTTCAAAGATGCTTTCCTGATTCGGACGGTCTCGTTGCACACGGCCTCCGAGCGACAGCGTATGGTGAATCCCCGTAAGGCCTACCCCGTTGACCCCGGGCTCATCCTGGTTTACGAACGGTCGGGCCGACCCAACTGGGGTCATGCACTCGAGACGGTTGTCTTCTTAGAGCTCGAGAGGCGCGGCCATCAGATTGACTACGTTCGCACGAAGGAGGGCTTCGAGGTTGACTTCCTGGCAGCCTCCCCCGGGGAGACACCTCTGCTACTTCAAGTATGCATCGATGTTCAGGATCCACAGACATATGAGCGGGAGGTGCGCGCACTCGCAGCGGCGACTGAGGAGCATCCAAAAGCGCGACCGATTCTGGTGACCCTCGAATCGACTCCGCCCAGGCCGAGCCTGCCTCCGCCTCTGGAGTGGCGATGCGCGTCCGATTGGCTGCTGGCTGAGTCGAGTGCGCTCCCGCTAAACCAGTCCTAACAAAGGGCAACGCGAGGTAAGCTATGACTCCAGAAACGCGACCACCATGATGGAACATCAGCAGATCACAACAAACGGAATCAGTCTGCACGTCGTCCAGGACGGTCCCCGCGCAGGTCGATTGGTCATTCTGCTGCATGGTTTTCCTGAATTCTGGTACGGCTGGCGGCGACAGCTTCCGTATCTGTCAGCCGCAGGTTATCGCGTGTGGGCTCCTGACCAGCGGGGCTACAACTTAAGCGACAAGCCGGAGGGGATCGCAGCATACACACTGGATGAACTGGCCGCCGATGTGATCGGCCTCATAGATGCCGCCGGGCAGGAAAAGGCCTTTGTTGTTGGGCATGACTGGGGTGCGGCAGTCGCCTGGTGGGTGGCCGCTAAATACCCCGAGCGGCTAGCGCGCATGGTGGTTATCAACGTCCCTCACCTATCGGTGATGCAAGCCCATGTTCGGCGCAATCTCTCCCAAATGCTCAAGAGCTGGTACGTGCTCTTCTTCCAGCTACCGTGGCTGCCGGAAAGACTCGCCCGACTACGAAATTGGAATGCGGCCGCGCAAGCGCTGAGGGTCAGCAGCCGTCCCGGCACGTTTACGGAGGGTGACCTGGACACCTACCGGCAGGCCTGGTCTCAGCCCAAAGCCTACACGTCCATGCTCAACTGGTATCGAGCGGTCGTGCAGAAGCCACTTGCGGCTCCTGCCAACCCGCGTATTGGGGTGCCGACGTTACTGATCTGGGGAGCCCAGGACAGGTACCTGGGGCGGCAAATGGCTCAGCCGAGCGTTGACCTGTGTGATGACGGCCGCCTGGTCTTCATCGACGGTGCGACACATTGGGTCCAACACGAAGAAGCAGATCAGGTGAACAGGCTAATGGATGGATTCCTGCGCGGCGATTCCAAGAGCTGAACCAGAGGAGAGTTGGCGGTGACTATAGGTCCGGTACCTATCAACGAGGCGGGGATTAGCCACCAGGTTGAGACTCGGCCACCGTGTGCGATAAGCTGGGCCGGGAAAACAGCGGCACCGGCTTGCAGGTCATGATGAACATCAAGGCCGCCCTGGATCCCTACGGTATCCCAATCCGGGCAAAGTCTTCGAGTCGGACCGCTCATCGTAGAATCGGACCATTCATCCCCGATTTCCGACCGCCCATCACAGAATCGGACCATTCATCGCCATTTCCCGACCGCTCATCAATGCTCCGGACCGATTGTGAGCGGTCCTCCGAAGCGCGCGGTCGTCTTGGTGGATGTTCAGCAGATGTTGTTAATCCGAGGTGGAATCCCTATAGATCCGAAACACCCTGAATTGCCTCAAAGATCTCATCCGCCCGGTAGATGCGATTTCGGGAGCCGCCGGTAATCTCCCTCAGAATGCCGAGCTCAATCAGCTTGAGAATGTATCGTTGAGCGACTTTGAAGTCGCTGGCCTCGATCTCGCGCTCGACTTGCCGCACGGTCACCATAGGCTGAGCGAAAAGGAAATCCAGAACCCGCATGAGGCCGCTGGACTTGCGCTCCGCGCCCAACCGCTGGAGGTATTGCCTTTGCAACGTCTCCAGGCGAGTCAGGCGGAACGCGGCCTCCTCGGCCTGGTTGGATACCGCTTCCAGAAATAGAGTCAGCCAGCCTATCCACTCCCCTCGCTCGCTGACTTCCAGAAGGCTATCGTAGTACGCTTGACGGTTTGCTTCGAAATAGCCACTCAAGTTTATCCACGGATGAGGGAGCAGATCCCAGAGGTGCATCAATAGTGAGACTATTAGGCGGCCGATCCGTCCGTTGCCATCAAGGAAGGGATGGATCGCCTCGAACTGGTAGTGAATCAGCCCGATCCTAATCAGTGCTGGAAGCGTAGAGGGAGCATAGATATACCTTTCGAGCTGATCCAGCCCATCATGCATTGCCCCGACCGGCGGTGGTACGTAGGGGGCGTTCTTGAGCGTGCTACCGGCCGGACCTGCCCAGTTTTGACTGCGCCTGAATTCGCCCGGAGTGAGGTGATCTACCGGCAATCCATCAAACAGCTTGGCATGAATTTCGCGGATCAGGCGCAGGCTCAAGGGCAGGGTGTCAAGACGATCCATCCCATATTGGAGCGCATGAACGTAGTTCTTCACTTCAGGCGCATCGCTCTCAGCACGACTGCGGTGGGGTGGGCGGGCTTCATAGCGATATAGCTCGTCCAAGGTAGTTCGCGTTCCTTCAATGCGCGAGGAGAGTACAGCCTCACGACGGATGAAGGGTTGGACCATCGCCTGAGGGCTGATGAAGCCACTACCCTTCTCGGCGAGGGCTGCCAAGTTCCGCTCTGCCAGTGCGAGCTGCGCAACCAAGCCATCCGACCAAGCTAGATCAGGCGGCAGCGGATTCGGGATGAATACCCAAAAACCTCCAGGCGCAAGAACGGCCTTTCCTGCTGTGCTGATTCGGAATCGATCAGGGTCCATTGGCCAGCCTGCTTTTGGCGCCAAGTGTCAATAAGGCTCATCGTTATGGTCTTTATATGCGCTTACTGACAATAAGGATACCTATATTGCCATTAGGTAATGTTGCTGTCAATAAAGCTGCGTTCGGCAGAGCAACATTGGGGCAGGATCAGCGGATATTCGGGGGGTTAGCGCTTGAATCACCTATTTGAGAATCAATATCACCGATCAGGATCAACGGACTGATCCAGGTTGCGGTTCGATACGAAGGGGATGAAACCCAGTCCACGCGCGGTCTGGTAAATCCATTCGATGTTCTCTGGTTCGAGCGCGTAGTCGATCGTGAATATCGTGAAGCCCTTGCCCTGGGCGAATAGCAGATGCTCGAGGTAGCCCTCGCTGCTCACGTGCAGCGTGCTCTCGGGGAATTCATCGAACTGGCGACGGCATTCTGGAGAGAGTGAAGCGCGGTAGGCCTCGGTATCGATGTCAGCCTCCGTGCGCGGCAGCGGACAATCGCCGGGGGGATCGTTGTCCGCGCCGCCATCGAACCAGATCTGCTCCTGCGCGATCGCATCGACGACCGCCACATACTCGTCAAAGGCGGCCAATTCGGCCGCGTTCTGACCGATGACGATGAAGTCCTCATTGCGCGCCCGACCGTAGTCTCCAAGCGCCGCGACCCACCCGATCATCTCCTGCACGGGATCCACGCCGTCCCGCTCGGCGATCTCGATCACGCTGCCGTCGGAATAGGCCTCAATCCAGTCCAGGTAGATCCCATCGAATCCGGCATTGAGGATGCCTTCCATCATTCCGCCGGGACCGAGCCAGATCTCATACCAGCCGTCATACCAGTAGGCGACCGGGAAATTGCCCTCCCAGCCGTCCGGGTCGCTGCCGGCGATCCACTCTGGATTACCGATTTCCCAACCCGGTTGCCAGTACATCCGGTAGTCCTGCGCCTCGCCGATATCGATGTAGGCGATGACCAACTTCGGGAGATCGGCGCTATGCCAGGCGGCGATGACCTCGGAGATGGGGTAGTCGGCGTTGTCCGCCTCTGAAGGGATGTAGTCGATCACGACCATGTCGTAGGTCGACTCGGCAATGAGATCAACGACTTCGT
>BTQZ01000032.1:0-25956 GCA_036986135.1 Anaerolineae bacterium
GCCTACCCGAGTACCGCGGCTGATCGGCGAGACAGAGGCCGAACGACATCGCATAGACCGCGGTGAACGGCGGCAGGCCGACCGTTTGGCTCGCATGCGCTCCGAAGCTGAGGAAGTTGTGCAGTGACCCAGCAGGCACGGACACTCACCGAGCTGCTCTCCGCGGCCGGCGCTCAACGTTTTCTCGATGCGCCGCTTACCGAAGACCTAGGACTTGCCGAAGGGCTTCCGTTCCCCTTCCTAGCCCTCGTTGGGCAGTCGGAAATGAAACTGGCCTTGGTGTTGAGCCTGATCAACCCCAATGTCGATGGAGTGCTGTTGATCGGAAATCGGGGAACCGGCAAATCCACGGCAGTGCGGGGTTTGATTGACCTGCTGCCGGAAGTAAATCGCAGCCTGTGCCCATACGGCTGTCTACCGGAGGACATCGAAACGGGAGGCATCGACGAAGTCTGTCCAGATTGCGCCCGGAAGTATGGCGAGGGCGAGAGCCTCACCTACCGGGACTCGGTGCAGCTCATCGAACTACCGCTGAATGCGGGATTGGAAGACGTCATCGGTGGCCTCAACTCTCGAAGCGGAGCGCACCGCCGGCACAGACTTAATCGCGGGATTCTGGCCCGTGCAGACCGCAATCTGCTCTACATCGATGAAGTGAACTTGCTGGATGACGAGATCGTGGATGCTATTTTGGATGCGGCCGCGCAGGGCGCCTATACCGTCCGGCGCGGTACGCTGGCAGCCACGTATCGATCACGGTTCGTGTTGATCGGATCCATGAATCCGGAGGAAGGTAGGCTACGGCCCCAGATCCTCGACCGGTTTGGCTTGCGAGTGTTGGTGAGCGGATTGAAGGGAAAGCAGCAGCGCCTGGAGGCCTATCGCCGGACGATCGCCTACCGAGCCAATCCGCGCCAGGTCGTGCGCGAATATGCAGGTGCTACAGCCCTGGTCCGCGAGGAGCTTCAAGCCGCGCGCGAGGCGATGCCCAAGGTGGAGCTCACGAAGGCCACCGAGCGGTATGGACTAGATCTCATCAAGCAGATGGGAATTGATTCTCTGCGAGCCGAGATCACATTGTTTGAAGCCGCGCGGGCCCGCGCGGTCGCGGACGGGCGGCAGAAGGCTTCCACCAAGGATATCCGGGCGGTGGCGCCGATTGCGATCCGCCTGCGCCGATCGGAATTTATGGAAGATTTCTTCAAGGCTCAGAGCAAGGAGCAGCGCCGGCTGCAGCGAGTGCTCAAGGAATCCGCTTCCGTTAAAAGGAAACGCTCTCAATCCTAGGTTCTGGTGTTCTTCACCACTCGCTTCGGGATCTGTGAAGATCCAGTCGAGAATCAAACTGGCCGGCGATCTGCCGGCCAGCTGCCTGTTCAGAATGGTTCAGCCTACCTCATATTCGAATCGATATACTCGACCGCTTGCCCTACGGTCGTTATCTTCTGCGCATCCTCGTCGGAGATCTCGCCGCCGAATTTTTCCTCAAAAGCCATTATGAGCTCAACCAGATCGAGTGAATCTGCCTCCAGATCCTCTCGGAACCTCGCGTCAAGCGCGACCTTGCTCTCTTCCACTCCCAGCAGGTCTACGATGATTTTCTGGATTTCGGTATAGGTCTCGACTTCTGCCATTTGGTCCCTCCTCGCGCCGGCTATTGTAATTGAATAGCCCCAATTTGACGCGGCTAATGCGCACTGATATTATCCTCCCATTCAACACCCCCAAATGAGCAAAGTTACGGCGGAACGAAAGGCGGACCACATCCGAGTTAACCTGGAGCAGGAGGTGGACTCCGGATTGATTTCAGGCTTCGAGAGTTTGAGATTCGAACACAATGCCCTACCCGAACTGGACTTGGCTGAGATTGACCTATCGCAGGAACTTCTCGGAAAGGTACTGGCGGCTCCTCTGCTCATCTCCTCGATGACCGGCGGGACGGAGCAGGCGGACGAGATCAATCGGAATCTCGCGATGGCAGCTCAGAGTTCAGGCATCGCGATGGGGCTGGGCTCGCAGCGCGTGGCAATTGAAGACCCCAGCCTGGCGGATACGTTCAACGTGCGCGCGCTGGCCCCCGACGTCCTGTTGTTCGCCAATCTGGGTGCAGTCCAGCTCAACTATGGTTACGGCGCGGATGAGGCGCAACGCGCGATCGATATGATCGAAGCCGATGCGTTGGTGCTGCATCTCAACCCGCTGCAAGAAGCCGTGCAGACGGAAGGCGATACGAATTTCCGTGACTTACTGTCCCAGATCGAAGCCGTGGTCGGCTCCGTGACGGTCCCCGTGATTGCGAAGGAAGTTGGATGGGGAATTTCGTCCTCCGTCGCCACTCGTCTCGTTGAGGCGGGCGTCGCGGTCATCGACGTGGCGGGTGCCGGCGGCACTTCGTGGTCGCAGGTCGAGATGCACCGTGCTACTAAGCAAAAGCAGGCCGAGCTCGCCTCCAGGTTTGTCGATTGGGGAATTCCAACGGCCGAAGCCGTACGGCAGGTTCGCGCCGCGCTCCCGGGTGTTCCCATAATCGCCTCCGGCGGTCTGCGAGGCGGGCTGGATCTCGCAAAGTCGATCGCCCTGGGGGCACAGCTGGGCGGCATGGCAGGGCCGTTCCTACGTGCGGCGGTCGAATCCTCTCAGGCCGTAAGCGATCTCATCGATCAGACGCTACAGGAGCTACGTGTGTGCATGTTTGCTACCGGATCGCGCGATCTCAACGCCCTCCCCTCCGCGAAATTTCTCTCCCGACCTTGAGCGGATATTTGTGAGCAGCCAAACTCCAATCACCTCGCAGATGCTTGAGGCTATGCACGATGATTTGCAGCTTGTCTCGGAATCTTTGCGCGAGGGATCCTCCGCAGAGCTCCACGAGATGGCTGCCCATCATTTTGGATGGGATGAAGATGGGCGGCCCGGCAAAGGAGTACGACCCTTGCTGTGCCTGCTGAGCAGCGCGGCCGCCGGAGGAGCCTGGGAGAAGGCCATTCCTGCCGCGACTAGCATTGAGCTGATCCATGATTTCTCGCTGATTCATGACGACATTGAAGATGGCAGCGAACTGCGCCGCCATCGACCCACCCTTTGGAAGCTATGGGGAATGCCCCAGGCTGTAAATGCCGGCGATGCCTTGTTCGCGCTCGCCAGGCTTTCCAGTGCTCGCCTGCTTGAACTCGGCCATGACGCTTCAACCGTGCTCCGCGTCCAACGCCTGCTAGACAAGACCTGTCTGGATCTTACGAAGGGGCAGTATCTGGATTTGAGCTTCGATGTCGATGAAGCGGGAGTGCTCGAGCGGTATTTGGAGATGATCCAAAACAAGACCGCCGCACTCGTTGCCTCCAGCGCGGCGGTTGGAGCCATATGTGCGGGAGCCTCTGACGACGCGATCAATGCCTACCAGGCCTTTGGGCATCATCTGGGCCTCGCCTTCCAGATCCTGGATGATGTGCTGGGTACGTGGGGCAGCGAAGGCAACATTGGGAAGCCGGTGGGCGCAGATGTGGAGACCCGCAAACCTTCCTATCCCCCCATGTATGCGCTCGAAAGTTCCCCAGATTTCGGCCTCCTGTGGCGCGATTCAAAGGCCAGCAATGAGGAAGTCATGGCTGCACTTGATCGATCAGGAGCTCAAAACGCCGCGCACGAGGCCGCCCTCAGGCAAACAAGCCTTGCATTTGAGAGCCTGGCCTCCGCCAAGCCCATAGAACCCGCCGCTTCTGCGCTTCGAATGCTGGCCGATCGGCTGCTCGTTCGCGTATCCTGACCTCGTTTTTGCCGTAAGAATCCACTAGCCGCACGGTTTCATTGCGCCGAAAAGTGGGCATGCTATAATCTCGCCGGATTGCTCCTTTCTGCCTCTAGAAGGAGCTTCTTCATATGAAAAGGATTACCAGAGCGCTCAGTGACATCACGACCGAGACCGCCCAGCTCGGCCAGCTAGAGCCTGGGGTCACCCTGCAAGAGCGGTACCTCGTGCTTGCGCTGCACGGCGCGGGTGGCATGAGTTCCGTTTATCGGGCTCGCGATCTGCATTTCCCCAACGTCACAAAAACAGTGGCCGTTAAAGAGATGATCAATATGGCCACCGATCCTGCCATGCACGAAATGATCGTCCGTAATTTCGAGCGAGAGGCAGACTTGCTGGCCACCCTTTCGCATCCCGCGATTCCCAGGATCTTCGACTACTTCACCCATGAAAGCAGCTCTTACCTGGTCATGGAGTTCATCGACGGCAAGGATCTAGAGGCATTGCTCAGAGAAACGGATGACTTCCTACCCGAAAATCAGGTCGTGAAGTGGGCCATTGAACTCTGCGATGTACTGAACTACTTGCATCTTCACAAGCCGCAGCCAGTGATCTTCCGCGATGTGAAGCCTTCTAACATCATGATCGACGGCCACAGCAGCATCCGTTTGATCGACTTCGGCATTGCGCGGATTTTCCAGCCGGGTCAAAAGGGCACCATGATCGGCACTGACGGCTACGCCCCTCCTGAGCAGTACCGAGGCGAGGCTTCTCCCCCCGGCGATATGTATGCCCTGGGCGCTACGCTCCACCACCTGCTGACCCGCCGCGATCCGCGCGCCGAGCCGCCCTTCTCGTTCTCCGAGCGGCCCATCCGCAGTATCAACGAGAAGGTCTCTCCGGAACTTGAAGCAACGATCAACGCCGCGTTGTCCTACGATCCTGCGGACCGGTTCCCCACCGCAGAGGCCATGAGATCCTCTCTGATATCCGTGGCGAAGGAGACCGGGATCCTGGTCTCGCCTCGTACAGCCGCTTCCGCGGGTCAGCCGAGCAATGAGGTTCAGGAGATCTGGTCCTTCGAGTGTGAAGACGAGGTGCGGGGCTCGCCGCTCGTGATGGATGGGGTAGTTTACATAGGATGTTACGACAACAATCTCTATGCCTTGGATGCGAAAACAGGAGAGTTCATCTGGAAATTCGCCACCGAGGGTGGGATCGCAAGCAGACCAGCCTCTGACGGTGAGCTGGTCTATGTTTCTTCCGAAGATACGCGCATGTATGCGCTCTCGGCACAGAGAGGTACGCTTGCATGGACCTACTACACGGGCGGCCCTATACGATCCTCACCTGTCGTCTTTGAGGGTCACATTTTCATCGGCGCCGACGACGCCAGATTGCACGTGGTCAACATGTTCAACGGGTCCGCCGCCTGGAAGCAAGAAGTGGCGGGCCCTATTCGCTCCACTCCGACGATCATCGACGAGCGGGTCTATTTCGGCTGTGAGAGCAGCGACTTCTATTGCTACGATTTCCGCGGCGAACTCAAATGGCGCTTTGGCAAGGCAAGGCGAGGCATCACCTCCTCGCCGATCATGGTCGAAGGTATGCTCTTTTTCGGCTCCATGGATTGGTCGCTCTATGCACTGGAGGCGGAGGCTGGCTGGCAGATCTGGAAGTTCCGCATGGGTCGGCCCACCATATCTTCGCCTGTATTCGCGGAGGGCCGCATCTACACCGGTTGCGCAGATGGCCGGATCTACGCCATCGATTCTAGGGGCGGTCGCGAGATCTGGCACTTCCAGACTGAACACCAGGTAACTGGCTCCCCTACCATCTTTGAGGACTCGATATTCTGCGGTTCGGTGGACGGATCCATGTACTGCCTGGACATGCGCTCGGGGCGCAAGAGATGGCAATTCCAAACCGGTGGGCCTATAACCGGCACGCCGACGGTGAGCGACAATCGGATCTACTTCGGCTCCAATGACCACCGCGTCTACGCTCTCCTGACGTAGGCACGGAGATTGCGTCACAGAATCTCATGACTTTCCTGCAACGCATCTTCGGCAAGGCTTCCACAGATCTCGAGCAAACGAGTCCGGACGGCATTGAAACCGCGCCTCTGGATCCTGCAACCATAGACGGGGCGGCGCTGAGCAATCACACGCTTGTGGGCACCTCTCAGTCGACGGGTGTGGAGCGCGCACATAACGAGGACGCGCTATTTTCTTTGCTCGGAAGTTCTTCCGGGGAAGATTCGGTTCCCGATTTTGGCCTGTTTGTCGTTGCGGACGGCATGGGAGGCCATCGATCGGGTGAAGTGGCCAGTGCGCTCTCTGTGCGTTCGGTCGCCCATCGGTTGGCGGCCGATCCGCTGTTGCACCTGTTTGACTTGAACGGATCCTCGGAAGGGCTCCCCCTGCAAGATCTGGTGCGCCGGGCACTCCAGGATGCGAACCAGTCTGTGGTCAATAAGGTCCCGGGCGGTGGCACCACACTCACCACGGCGCTGGTTCTCGGAAAGCAGATGACCATCGGTCACGTAGGCGACAGTCGCGCGTACATCCTCACTCCGCGCGAAGCGAAGGTCGTCACAAGGGATCACTCATTGGTCAACCGGCTGGTTGAACTAGGTCAGCTAACGGAAGCCGAAGCGGCCGTCCATCCGCAGCGCAACGTGCTCTACAAGGCTATCGGACAGGGAGCAAACCTCGAAGTCGATGTCGAGACTCATCCCATTCCGAAGAACGGCTTCCTGCTCCTTTGTTCCGATGGCCTCTGGGGAGTCGTTCCGGACGAGGAGATCCAACGAATAGCATGGGGGGCGGACCATCCGCAGGCGGCATGTGATGAACTTATTCGGGCAGCAAATGCCGCCGGAGGGCCAGACAACATCACTGCAGTCCTTGTCTACTTCCCGCCAACGTAAGGTAGAACCAATTGACCGCAGAACTTGATTACTATGCCATCCTGGGCGTGCCTCGCAATGCCTCTGAAGAGGATATTCGCCGCGCCTATCGCGAGGCTGCCCTCAGGCTGCATCCGGATAAAAACGAAGGTCCCGAAGCGACGGAATTATTTCTCCAGGTCAATCACGCCTATGAGCTTCTGAGCGACGCCGATCAGCGGGCGGCATACGATCAAGAGCTTAAGGAATTCGAGGCGAAAATGATTTCCAAGGCCAGCTTTGGGGCCAAGGTGATCCAGAGCCGCACGAAATTGCTGCAACTTGATGAGCCGCAGGTCCACTACCTGCTGATCGATATCGAGCCCAGCCAGGACCTCCCGGAAGTACGGCCTCCCATCAACCTGGCTATTGTCATCGACCGATCCACGTCGATGCGCGGCCAGCGGCTGGATCAACTTCGCAACGCAACCCTAAAGATCATGAATGGGTTGTCCGCGAGCGATTCAACTTCGATTATCGCCTTCAGTGATCGCGCCGAGCTAATCGTCTCGCCAGATCAAGCCAGAGATAATGCAGTGGCGCGCGCCCGCCTGAGTCAATTGCAGGCCGGAGGCGGCACGGAGATCGCGCAAGGGCTGCGCATGGGACTTGGTGAAATCGATCACTTCTTCTCGCGCGAGGGGATCAATCATCTGATTCTGCTGACAGATGGTCGGACCTATGGCGATGAGAACGAATGCATCCAGATGGCGGAGGCTGCCGCCGAGCAGGGCATCACTATTCACGGTGTCGGGATCGGCAGCGATTGGAGCGATCGCCTCCTGGACGACCTGGCAAGCAGAACCGGGGGCGGCGTCGCATTTCTCGATACTCCTGAGGCCATTGTGAGTGTGATGGAAGATATATATGAGAAGCTAGGCCGTACTGTGGCCAGCCGCCTGCGTTTAGAGGGTTCCGTAGCCCAGCAGGTCGACCTGCGCTCGACCTTTCGCCTGTTGCCCGAACCCATGCCGATGGGGGATAGCCTGCCCATGACCCTGGGGAATCTGCCCAGAGATGGCATCGTGCGTGTGTTGCTCGAAATGGTGATTCATCCCATCGGCAAGATATCGGAGCTCACCCTGGCTCACTTCACGATCGATGGGGATATACTCGGTAATCGAGATGCAAGTGTTCCACTCCCGCTCGAGGTCCGAATTCCGGTATCGGACGAGCCGGATACGGACCCTCCCTCGGAGGAGATCACCGCCGCTCTGAGCCAGATATCTCTCTACCGTATGCAGGAAAAAGCCCGTCATGAGGCCGAACTGGGGCAATCCGCGCAGGCCGCACGACGCTTGGAAAACCTGGCCACTCAACTGCTGGCGAACGGCGAGCGAGAGCTCGCAAAGTCGGCATTGAGCGAAGCCGACCGACTTGCGCACTCGCGTCGACTTTCCAGCGAAGGTGAGAAGGTGCTCAAGTATGGAACTCGCGCGTTGATGATCCCCTCTCGGACCGGCCAGAGAGAATCATGATCGAATGCCCCTCCTGCAAGCATTCTGATTTTGTCGGTACGCTGTATTGCAGCGAGTGCGGCACGCGGCTGGTTCACACAGCACCCATCGGCCCCGGGGGTGAGTTTGTTGAATTCGAGGGCCCGGATACGAACGACGGGCCGCCGCGTGGCCCCGGTCTGGCCGCGGGCGCCATTGTCGGCTTGCGGGTAATGAAAACTGGGGATATGGTTTCATTGGCTGGTCGAGACAATTTCACGCTTGGCCGATCGGCCGGCAGCCAGGCTATCGTGCCAGATGTAGATCTCGACACATACGGTGCTCAGGATCAAGGCATCTCGCGCCTGCACGCCGAAATACGTTTGGACCAGTCGGGCGTGCATGTCGTCGACCTGGATTCAGTAAACGGGACGCTCATCAACGGAAAACGGATTGAACCGCAGCAGCCGTACGAGCTAAGGAATAAGGACATCGTTCAACTGGGGCACATGCAGCTTCAAGTCATTTCTCGAATTCGCGGCTAGACAGGACAAACCATGGCAACCACAGTCTTGCTTCATCTTTCCGGCGAGGATCCCGTATTGGGAGAAATCGAGGAGATCCCCGCTCCCACCGATACGACGGTCACCGTCAACAATCCGCGAAGGAGGGATGGCAAGGATCTCCCCTACATAGACAGGAACGTCGTCACTGTTATTTGGCCCATGCACCGTGTCACTTTTATGGAGATCCTCCCCTCCACCGAAGAAGAAGAGTTGATCGGATTCGTCAGAGAGTAGCATGGAAAATTCCCGGCCTCGTCGCGTGCTCGTAGTCGACGACGAGCCCAGGATGATTCACTTCATCCGCCTCAACCTAGAACACGATGGCTATGAGGTGATCGAGGCCACCTCGGGACCGGAGGCTCTCGAAGTAATGCGTGATCGACTGCCGGAGCTCATCCTGCTTGACGTGATGATGCCGGATATGGACGGCTTCGAGACGTTGCAGCTAATTCGCGAGATATCGACCGTTCCCGTGATCATGTTGACCGCCAAGGGCGAGGAGGAGGATCGCGTTCGTGGCCTTGAGCTCGGCGCTGACGACTACATCACGAAACCTTTCAGTCCCCGGGAGATGGTCAGTCGAGTGCGTGCGGTCATTCGCCGCACTGAATCTCCAAGTGCACCCGTTCGAGGACCCATCGAGGTCGATGATCGCCTGAAGATCGATTTCGACCGGCGAGAAATCTACGTCGAAGGCGAGCTTGTTCAGTTGCGCCCAACCGAATTCAAGCTGCTCTATCACCTGGTGCAAAACGCCGGCTGGGTGGTGCCCCACGATCAACTATTGGCGAAAGTTTGGGGATATGAATACCGCGATGAAACGCATTACTTGCGGCTGTACGTGAATTACTTGAGGCAGAAGCTGGAGGCGGATCCGTCGGATCCCAAGTACATACTCACGGAACGTGGTGTCGGCTATCGCTTCGTTGACTACAAGCGGGAGCGCGAGCGAGAGGCCGAAAGTTCCTAGCGCCCCTTCTCATCTCCGGGACCAAGAATCGATAGCTCGAAATGCTCAAGCTATTGGTGGGGCGCATCAAAGTTGGCTATGCGCCGGAGCAAATTAGTTCCTGCCTGCGCCAAGCCGACCTTAGTGTTCCTCCCCACAAGGGCACAGCTCTCTGAGATATTCCCAGGTGTAGATTCCATAGCCGTGCCCGTCCATCCATACTAGCTGCAGCGCGTAGTTCCCAACCGCCTCCAGTCGATCCAGTTCCGTCGACCCTGCCGGCGCAAGCGGGATCTCCAGCATTTCCGGACTTCCGCGCTTTCCCATCCCCTCATGCCCGCCTCGACACTCCGCGCAAGGACAGGCTGCCCGCAATCCGGCCAGTGGATACTCGCTGTGGTGCCCGTCCTCCCAGTCAATAATCAGTAGCCCCTGTGAACGAGAGGCGGATATCTTCTTCGGCCGCAGTGTCATTGGGCACTCTCAAGAGAGCGCAAAAACTGGTCGGCGGCCCAGCCCTGCTTGGTTGGATCGAATGGGTTGGCTAGCCGCCACCAGGTATAGCCGTCGGATTCTCTCGGACCCTCGACCACCTCAAACACTTCGTTCTCCAGGCCCAGCATCAGGATATCTGCCGCCAGGTTGGGATTTTCCCGGATGCGCAGGCCTTCCCCCTCCGTACCGAAGACTTCCACCAGTTGGCCGGTCGTGAACTGCTTCGGGGCATCAGGCGGAGGCGTACGAGTCAGCGTCGGCAGCAATGGAGCAGTTGGAGTGAAAATCACAGGAGCGGTCGCCGTTGGAAGCGGAATGACGGTCAACACCGGAGAGAGAGAGGCAGGGCGCGACGTACCGCGCAGGCGAGCGAGAGTAAGAAGCGCGACAGTAAGCAGCAGACCGACAATCGCCCCTCCAACGGCCCAGAGTAGTCCGCGGCGGCCGCCGATCAACCCGCCTCAGGTTCGGGCATCAGCACATTTAGCGAGCTCGGCAGTGTTTGAAACTGGAGCGGCGATTTCAACACTTCCGGCTCTCCGTCAAAGTGCATGTGGATTTCCGAATCGGATTCAAACACGGCCTCTTCCGCCTGAAAGTGGACGACATCCGGCGCATCAACATGCATTCCCAACAAGATCTGAACCACGCGCGTCACCGCGTCCTTCAAAGAGCGACCTCCAATCAGCCAGAAGTCAAGCTTACCGTCATCGAATTTCGCATCGGGGCTGAGTTCAACCAACCCGCCTGCATAAGTGCGGATGTTGCTCGCGATCGCAACCAGATAGCGATCCTCCCATACCTGATCGCCGGCCTGGACCCTTAGCTCCACACCCTCCCAGCCGATCGACTGCCAAAGAGCGAGAAGACCATAGTGCACGGGGCCAAACACCTTCTCCCACCGCTGCCTGGGTTCTATGCGGCTCACGATCTCCGCATCCAGTCCTATTCCTGCCCACAGCAAGAATGCTTGGCCGTTTGCTGTCCCCATGTCGACCTTGTGGACTTCGCCACGTGCCAAGCGGCCGGCGGCCTTCTCCAGAGCAAAGAGGTGGATCCAATCCAGTCGTTCGATGCCGATTTCCTTGGCCCATACGTTGGCCGTTCCCGCGGGGAGCACTCCCAGCGCAACATCGGTCCCGGATAGCGTGGAGGCCACCCGGCCCACCGAGCCGTCGCCGCCCGCTACGAAGACTGCTTGGCAGCCAGCCTCGACGGCTTGCTGGGCCAGTTCGCCCAGATGCCCTCCATGTTGGGCCTCCCGAACCTCGATCTCCCACCCCGCCTCATGGAGCACGCCCACTGCTCGGCTGAGCAGCCATCCGGCCGGAAAGCGCCCTGCCGCTGGGTTATAGATGAGCCATGCGGACCGCATATCGAGAAGGGGAACCTCAAGAGGGTGTCACATTATAGCCTAGCCACCTTCTGGCCGTCAGTTTAGAATTCGCTCGGTATGCATAAGGAACTCATCGGCGGGCGCTACCAAGTCTTGCAGCAAATCGGGGCCGGAGGCATGGCGATTGTCTACCTCACTCGGGACCTCAACCTGCAGCGGCAGGTGGCGGTCAAGCAGCTGCGACGCAATTTTGCCGACGATGCCGAGTTTCGGGTCCGTTTCCTCCAAGAAGCCCGCGCCGCCGCCAACCTGGTCCATCCTAATATCGTCACCATCTACGACTTCGGTCGTGATCCACAGGACATCTATATCGTGATGGAGTATGTCGAAGGCACGGATCTCAAGACTTTGCTTAGACGGCGTAGTCCAATGCTGCAACCGGAAGCGGTGCGATTGATGCTGCAGATCTGCGAAGGCGTAGGCTATGCGCACCGTGCAGGTCTGGTGCACTGTGATTTGAAGCCGCACAACATCCTCGTATCGAACGCTGAACGCATCAAGATTACCGATTTTGGTATCTCACGCGCACTGTCAACGATCAGCCCGGACGAGCAGCTCGATGTCGTTTGGGGCAGCCCGCAGTACTTCTCTCCGGAGCAGGCGGCCGGCACGGCCCCTTCCCCAGCGAGCGATGTATATTCGCTGGGAGTGATCCTCTATGAGATGCTGACCGGCCGGCTTCCCTTCGAGGCTGCGGATATGGATCTGTTGGCGGAGCTGCACCAGGTAGCTCCGGTGGTTCCCCCAAGCACCTACGATCCCTCCATCCCTCCCGAGCTCGACCAGATCCTGGCGAAAGTGCTTTCCAAAGAACCATCTGCCCGTTATCGGACGGCTGATCAATTCGGGCAGGTGCTCGCAACATTCGCGGAAGAACAACCCTCGCTGCCTCAATCATTCTCTGTTCCTCAAGCTGCCACGCGCGCAATAGATAGTTTCCATCCGGACCCGGTGGACTGGTGGGCAATCGGCCTGGGCTTGCTTGCTTTTCTGGCCGTGGGGGGTCTGATCCCCCTATGGTTGTGGGTCTGGCTGCTGTATCAGCAATAATCGACTCTTACGATCGTCTTACTTTTCCCACCCAACCCCGTACGGTATAATCGGCTCTGCGCTGGCCCGTAAGAGGCGTGAGTTACGTCGCGTCCGCGCGTAGGAGGTAATTGTGAATTCCCCACGGGGGCGAAATTCCATTGTTCTCGTAATATTGCTCCTGATCGTTGTTGTGCTGGTTGTCCAGTTCAGGGCCGGTCAGACTCCTCCAGATCGCCTCGATTTCAACGAGGTCGCGGATCTCATCCGTACAGGACGGATCGCTCGCATCATCGTCGATGATAACGATCTGACGGTCATCTATCCGGACGGCGAGACCCGCGCCATTTCCCGTAAAGAGCCCACCACGACCGCAGTCGAGCAGCTGATGGCCCTGGGCGTGACCCCGGAGATGCTTGCTTCGGATCGGGTGAAGCTCGAAATCAAGCAGCCTAGCGATTTCAACCAGGTCATCACGCTTGTCACCTACCTGCTGCCAGGCCTGCTGGTCGTAGGCCTGATCTTCTTCATGCTGCGCCAGGCGCAGGGATCCAACAACCAGGCCCTGTCCTTCGGAAAGAGTAGAGCGCGCATGTTCACCGGCGATCAGCCGACGGTGACGTTTGATGATATCGCGGGTGTCGACGAGGCCAAGGAAGAGCTTCAGGAGATCGTCGAGTTCCTCGAAGAGCCTGAGAAGTTCATCAAGCTTGGAGCACGCATCCCGCGCGGTGTGCTGCTTATTGGGGCTCCCGGGACCGGCAAAACGCTCATGGCCAAGGCAGTATCTGGCGAGGCCGGCGTGCCATTCTTCTCGATTTCTGGCTCGGAGTTCGTAGAGATGTTCGTAGGCGTTGGCGCCAGCCGGGTGAGGGATTTGTTCGATCAGGCCAAGCGGCATTCTCCGGCCATTGTCTTCGTAGATGAGATCGATGCCGTAGGCCGCCATCGCGGCGCCGGATTGGGTGGCAGCCACGACGAACGTGAGCAGACCCTCAACCAGATGCTGGTCGAGATGGACGGGTTCGATACGGACACCAGCGTGATCATTGTGGCCGCAACCAACCGGCCCGATATTCTCGATCCAGCACTGCTGCGTCCCGGACGTTTCGATCGTCGCGTGATCCTGGATCGGCCGGATATGCACGGACGTGAGATGATCCTCAAAGTGCACGTGAAGGGCATGCCGATCGAAGAGGCAGTTGATCTAAAGACCATCGCCAAGGCTACTCCCGGGTTCGTGGGCGCCGATATCGAAAACCTGGTCAATGAGGCCGCCATACTCGCTGCTCGAAGAAACAAGAATTCCATTGGCCCTGATGAATTTCAAGAGTCGGTCGAGCGCGTGATCGCCGGCCCAGAGCGTCGCAGCCGCATCATCAGCGAAGAAGAAAAGAAGATCGTCGCTTTCCACGAGGCGGGTCACGCGGTCGTCATGCATGTGATCCCCGAGGCCGACCCCATCCACAAAGTCAGCATCATCGCCCGCGGCATGATGGGCGGCTGGACCATGGCGCTCCCAGAAGAGGACCGAACGCTGACTTCCCGCCGCAAGATCAAGGCCGATATGGCCGGGTTATTGGGCGGGCGGGCGGCCGAAACACTCGTGTTCAACGACATCACATCCGGCGCCTCCAATGACCTGGAGCGTGTCACGGAGCTTGCTCGCAACATGATCACACGCCTCGGAATGAGCCAGGAGCTCGGCCCGATGGTCTACGGCCAGAAAGATGAGCTGGTGTTCCTGGGCCGCACGATTGGGGAGCAGCGGGACTATTCAGACAGCATCGCCGAGAAGATCGACATGGAAGTTAGGCGGCTCGTGGAGGAAGCCTTCGACCGCGCCACGGATATCCTAAAAGACTATCGTACCCAACTGGACGCCATCGCCGAAACCCTGATTGAGATTGAAACCCTGGAGCGCAGCCAGTTTGAGGAGCTTTTCGCCGAGCCGGTCGGCCCCAAGAACGGCGGCACGCCCATCCCGGTTGGCGCCGCGGCCGACTGAGCCAGCTACATTCAGGGACAGACCAAAAGGCCCCTCGTCGTCGGGGCCTTTTTTTTATGTGTTCAGCAGAGATTGCCAGTCGGGAAATCCATCGAAATCGCCGGCGTGGGCGACATTGGCCGGGTCCGTTCCATCCGCATTCATCACATAGGCCTCGGTCCCGCCTCGACCGGAATGCGATCAGCCTTCCGCTTCGGCCCCCACCTGCTCCTTATCCTGGCGGACCAGTTCCCGCCGCAGGATCTTCCCAACCGTGGTTTTCGGCAGTTCGTCACGAAACTCGACATGCGTCGGGACCTTGAACGGCGCCAGGCGCTCCCGGCACCAATCCTGAATCTCCTTGACGGTTGCGGTCTCATCCGGCTTGAGCACCACCCAGGCTTTTACGGTCTCTCCCCGGTGGGCGTCCGGGATGCCGGCCACGCCGACCTCCAGCACCTTCGGGTTCTCGGCAATAACCTCTTCAACTTCCCGCGGCCAGACCTGGAAGCCGCTGGGCTTGATCATCTCCTTCTTGCGATCCACGATGTAGAAATATCCATCCTCATCCATATAGGCGATGTCGCCCGTATAAAGCCACCCATCCCGAAGCGTGTTGGCGGTCTCGGTGGGCATATTGTGATAGCCCTTCATGATGCTTGGGCTCTTAATCACTAGTTCTCCCACCTCATTGGGCTCGAGCACGGTGACGTCATCGTCTAGCGATACGATGCGGCTATCGACGTTGGGAAAAGGCAGCCCGATCGAACCGATGCGGTTCTCGCCCATGATGGGATTGGCGTGCGTCGCCACAAGAGATTCGGTTAGTCCAAAGCCTTCAACCAACTTCCCACCCGTGAGCTCTTCGAATTTCACCTTTGTCTCACGCAGTAACGGGGCCGATCCTGAGATGCAGGCCTTGATCGAGCTCAGATCGTACTTCCCAGCCAGCACATCCGGATGGTTGTTGATAGCGTTGTACATGGCAGGCACGCCCGGGTAAAGGGTCGGCTTGTATTTATCGATGCTGCCCAGAACATCCTTCAGGTCGCGTGGATTAGGGATCATGACCATCGCCGCCGCGCTTTGCACGGCAACCGCCATTCCTACAATCAGCCCATAAACATGGAACATCGGGATAGCCATGAGTGTGATGCCTTCGCCAGGTTCGCCTTGCACAGCGCTCAGCCAAGCCTCGCCTTGAAGGGTATTGGCCACGAGATGTCGATGCAGCCCGACCGCCCCCTTTGAGAGACCAGTCGTCCCGCCCGTGTACTGGAATAGCGCCGGGTCATCGGGCCCTATATCTACTTCGGGTCGATCCGCCGCAGTGTGCTGATCGAGCACATCCTGCATCCATTCATCGCCTCCCTGCAGAGTCACCCGATGCCCTCCGCTGCGCTCTTTGGCCACGGAAAACAGAAAACGTAGCAGTGGCGGCAGGTACTCTTTGATGTTTGTGACAATTAATTGCTGCAGGCGAGTTTCCGATTGGACTTCTTTGACCGTGTTATAGAAGTTGCTCATGACCAGCATAAGCTGGGCGCCCGAATCGTTCATTTGGTGCTTGATCTCGCGGTGCGTATAGAGCGGATTCGTCGCTACGGCCACGCCGCCTGCCTTCAAGATGGCGTAGAAGGCGATAACGAATTGCGGCGAGTTGGGCATGAAGATCGCTACTCGGTCGCCCTTCTTCACACCGCGCGCCGCCAATCCCGCCGCCAATCGATCGGTGAGCTCGTTCATTTCGCTGTAGGTGATCACCGCTCCCTTAAAGATCGTGCAGGGCCGATCCGGGAAATCCCGCGCAGAATTATCCAGGAAGTCTTGCAGCCTCATCTCGGGCAGCTCGACTTCGCTCGGCACACCTTCGTCATAATGTTTATGCCAAACTCGCTCTTCCATCTCTCAATCCTTCCTTGCTACGCGGAAATCCAAACTCATTATATACGGGCGCAAAAGTGCTCGAGAGGGCCGAATGATATAATTCGCCGATTCGCTCGTTTCTTGCGTCTCTTTCCATCCAATCCGCTCATCCCCTATCGGAGGTTCCACTCTGTGAAGCTCGACAAAGCTCAAGAACTCCTCAAGCGCGACCAGGCGGTTGTTTCCCCGTCATATCCGCGAGCCGCGCCATTCGTTATGGACCGCGGCTCAGGCGCAGAGGTCTGGGATATAGACGGTAATCGTTTCATCGATTTTGCGGCCGGAATTGCCGTT
Organism: Anaerolineae bacterium; assembly: GCA_036986135.1. Taxonomy (GTDB): domain Bacteria; phylum Chloroflexota; class Anaerolineae; order Anaerolineales; family E44-bin32; genus JADFRG01. Next base: position 16,774 of record BTQZ01000032.1, read on the forward strand.
TGCACGACCGGACACTCCCATCCCAAAGTCGTGGCCGCCATCTGCGATCAGGCGCAGCGTTTCATTCACATCTCGTCCGACTATTACCACCCGGTTTGGGTTGAGCTCTCCGAACGGCTGGCGAAAATCGCTCCCTTTTCTGAGCCGGCCAAGGTTTTCCTTGCCAACTCAGGTACCGAAGCAGTTGAAGCCGGCATCAAGTTAGCCTGGCACCACACCGGACGTCCGCTATTTATCGGATTCCAGGGTGGATTTCATGGCCGCACTCTGGGATCGTTGGCATTTACCTCCAGCAAATCCGTTCAGAGAAGCGGCTTCGGCCCCCCTGCCATAGGCGTCACCCATGTCCCCTACCCAAACGCCTACCGGCAGGTGCTGCAGTCGACGGGCGGCGACTATGGAGAGACCGTCGTCGACTACATCGAGAATCAGGTCTTGAAAACCGTCGTTCCCCCTGAGGATTGCGCCGGCATCCTGGTGGAGCCCATTCAGGGCGAGGGTGGCTACGTCGTTCCACCCCCAGGCTTCTTCCCCGCATTGCGCGCGCTCTGCGACCGGCATGGAATCCTGCTGATCGCGGACGAAGTGCAGTCCGGTATCGGTCGCACCGGCAAGTGGTGGGCGATCGAACACTGGGAGGTCGAGCCCGACATTGTTTGCTTTGCCAAGGGAATTGCGTCGGGCGTGCCGATGGGAGGCATCGTTGCCCGCCAGTCCGTCATGGACTGGCCGGAAGGTGCGCACAGCAACACCTACGGCGGCAATCCTCTTGCGTGCCGCGCGGCGCTGGCAACGCTCGATCTGGTCGAGGAGCAGCTCTTGGTTAACGCCCAGCGCATGGGCAAATACGCCATAGATGCACTCGAGGAAATGCAGAGTCGCCATCCCACCATCGGTGAGGTTCGGGGGAAAGGCCTGATGATTGGTGTGGAGTTTGTTGACGGTAGTGGGACAAAGCAACCGGCGCATGATTTGCGCGAGCGTGTGATCGAAGAGGCCTTTGCGCGGGGCCTCTTGTTATTGGGGTGCGGCGAGAGCACCGTTCGCTTGGCCCCCGCCTTGAGCATAGAAGAAGGGCTACTGGACGAGGGACTCAGGATCATGGAGGAGTCAATCTCGACCGTCTCCACCTAATGCTTCCGGATTTTCGCGTACGTCAGCGAGACTACCTGCTTGAGATCTCGCGCGCTCTTACTGAAGAGCTGGATCTCGATCGGGTCCTGGATCGGATCGTGAAACTTGCGGCCGAGCTGTTGGCAAGCTCGGCCGGTCTTATTGCATTGCGCGAAACGGGCGGGTGGCGTGTAGCTGCCACGCACGGCGTCAACGACGAGTTTATGAAGAGCCTCGATTCGCTGCTCGAGGACATTCCGGATCAGGGAGATCCGGCTAGTATCGCGCTGCCCGAGGTCAACCGCCGGCTGCAGAGGATCACCCAGTCCGCCTCATTAGGGCTTCTTACAGGAGTGGGGCTGCCGATGATCGCCCGCGAAGAGGTCGTGGGAGTCATCTTCGTGTTTAGATCCTATCGGGGACGCTTCTCACGGGATGACCGTCGGCTACTCGGGGCTTTCGCGGCCCAAGCCGCGATCGCCGTTTCCAATGCACGACTCTACACACAGGTCGCAGATCAAAGCCGCCACCTGGACCAGGTGGTCGAATCTTCCGCGGATGGTATTTTCATCCTGGATCCGAGCTACAGGTTTACGCGATTCAACCGGGCCTGCTCGAAGCTCACCGGATACGGGTCAGACGACGTCGCTGGCAAAGAGCATTCTGAGATCATTCGCTGGTCGAGCCGTGAACCGGGATCTACACTGGAGGAATCGGCCGCCGGCGGCTGGCCGCTTTCTGCAAGCGCCGAGCTGTATGTGGAGGGGGACCTGTTGCGAGCAGGCGGCGGCCACATCAGTGTTGGAATTACCTATGCCCCAACGTTTTCAGAGGATGGGCGGCTGCTGAGCGTCGTGGCCAATGTGCGCGACATCACTCGGTTTCGAGAGGCCGAGGAGCTCAAGAGCACGTTTATTTCCATCATTAGCCATGAGCTGCGCACTCCGGTCGCCTTGATTAAGGGTTATTCAGGAACTCTTCGCCGCGACGATGCGGATTGGGACCCGGAGGTCGTGCGCGACAGCTTGGCTGTAATCGAAGACGAGGCCGATCGACTCGCCAAGCTGATCGATGACCTCCTGGATGCCTCGCGGCTGCAGGCGGGCGCGCTTTCATTGAACCCGTCGGATTTGGACCTTTTTCAGCTTGCGGAGGAATTGGCAGAGCGTTTCCGAACCCAGTCGGATCGGCATTCGTTCGAGGTCGATCGGCCGGCCGATTTCCCGCTCGTTCGCGCAGACGAGGAGCGAATGACACAGGTGCTCACCAACCTGCTCTCCAACGCGGTGAAATACGCGGAGGACGGCGGACAGGTGCTGATCCGGGGGCGCCAAACGCAGAATGAAGTCGTGATGTGCGTGAGTGACCGCGGTCCGGGGATTCGACCGTCAGACCGCCACCGGATCTTCGATCGCTTTTATCGATCGGAAGAAATCAGTGGAAGCACACAAGGCGCCGGCCTCGGCCTGTATCTGGCCAAGGCCATAGTGGAGGCACATGGGGGGAGGATCTGGGTGGACGAGAAGGTAGAAGAGGGAGCGCAGATCTGCTTCTCTTTGCCGAAAGATGAGAAATAACCCGTGGTAGCCCCCGGCACTGCCGTCCGATGCCCGAATTGTGGTTCGCCCATACAGGCCCACGTTCATCAGCTGGTTGACGTAGGGCAGGACCCGAGCGCCAAGTCGCGACTGCTTTCCGGCAGTTTGAACTTCGTGCGATGTCCCGTATGCCAGTATGAAGGCCAGCTGTCGGCCCCGCTGGTCTATCACGATCCCGGCAAGGAATTGCTGCTGACCTACATTCCCGTGGAGCTCGGGATCCCGAAAGACGAGCAGGAAAAGCTCATCGGTCGCCTGGTCAATCAGGCGATCGAGGCGCTTCCTACCGAGAGCCGGAAGGGATATCTGCTTCAGCCCCAGGCGGTCCTGACGATCCAGGGCTTGATTGAGCGCATCCTTGAGGGGGACGGCGTCACAAGAGAAGAGCTGGATGCTCAGCGGGCAAAGATCCGCTTGTTTGAGGATCTGTTGAGAGCGCCACAGGAGTCACTGGCGGGATTCGTTGCGGAGCACGACGGGGAACTCGATGAACGGTTCTTTCAGCTTGCCGCGCTCAGCCTCCAGACCGCAGCCGATGAATCGGCGCGCGCTTCTGCCACGCAGAAACTCGAGCGTACGCTGGAATTGAGCTCCTATGGAAAGCGGCTGGCGGAGCGAGAAGCGGAACTGCGATCCGCGGCAGAAAGCCTGCGCGAGGCCGGAGATGATCTAACACGGGAAAAGCTTCTCGAGCTGATACTGGAGGCCGCGAATGACGATCGCGTGCAGGCCATCGTGAGCCTGGCGCGGCCCGGGCTGGACTACTCATTCTTTCAACAGCTTACGGAGCGCATCGATCAGTCCGAAGGCGAAGAAGCAAAGCGCCTCGAAGCTCTCCGCCGGCGCCTGCTCGAGCAGACGGAGGAGATCGACCAGGCCCAGGAAGCCAGGCTGGCCCAAGCGTCTAATCTAGTTAGCTCACTGGTGCAAGCCGAGGATCTAGACCAAGCCGTAAAGGCGGCTCTGCCTGCGATTGATGAACTCTTCCTGGCCGTCCTTCAGGCCAACATCCGAGGAGCCGAGGAAAGCGGTGACCAGGAGCTTCTGGTGAGGCTGAAAGATATCGAGCAGAAACTCAACACCGCCATTATCGACAGCCTACCGCCGAACCTGCGGCTGGCCCAGCAGTTGCTGGGAACAGAAGACGAGCAAGAAGCTCAGCGAATCTTGGACCAATCCGTGGAGCTCATTGATGATCAACTCTTGGGGGCGCTTCTCACGACCAGCCAGCGATTGGAAGAAGCCGACGACAAGGAGGGTGCGGAACGCCTACGCCGCTTGCATCGACACGCGCTGCGACTGTCCATGCGAGCCAATATCAGCTCGTAGCCGAGCCCGCCGCACTACCGAACCAGCGGAGCTGTCGTCCGGTGCGATTTCGTTCCGCTATCCCAGCAGGCTCTTCAGCCCGGCCTCATCGATGATCTCAACCCCCAGGCCCTGCGCCTTCGCGAGCTTGGATCCGGCCTTTTCCCCAGCCACCAGATAGTCCGTCTTGCGGCTTACGCTGCCGGTGACCTTGCCGCCGGCGGCTGTTATCAGCGCCTTTGCTTCGCTCCGCTGCAGGGTGGGAAGCGTGCCAGTGAGCACAAAGGTTTGACCGGAGAGGGTCTGCGAGCCCGCCTGGACTCGTTCCTCCTCAGGCCATACACCGGCCTTTTTAAGCTTGGCGAGCAGCTTCCTATTGCGAGGCTGAGCGAACCAATCGACGACCCCCAAGGCGATATTCGGGCCGATACCCTCCATCGCCTCGAGATCTTCCGGTTTGGCGTTTGAAAGTGCATCCAGGTTGCCAAAATGAAGCGCTATATCTGCGGCTACCGTTTCGCCGACCCCTCGAATGCCGAGCGCGTTGATCACCCGGCTCAACGGTTGCGACTTTGAACTATCGATGGCCGATAGGAGCTTTTCCGCCTTTAGATCGGCGAACCCCTCCAAACCGAGCAGATCTTCCTTATTGAGTCGATAGAGGTCCCCTACATCCTCGACCAGGTGCCCCTCCACCAATTGCACCGCGATTTTGATCCCGAGTCCCTCAATGTCCATGGCGGCGCGAGAGGCGAAGTGCTCCAAGATTCGGACAAGCTGAGCGGGACAGGAGGCATTTGCGCAGTAGACCGCTACCTCCCCCTTGATGATCTGGATCGGCTCCCCGCAGTCGGGGCATTTCTTGGGCATCTTGTAGGGTTTCTCTTTGCCCGTGCGTGCAACGACGATCGGTCCGATCACATACGGGATGACGTCACCCGAGCGTTTGACTAATACCTGGTCCCCGACACGGATATCCTTTTCCTTGATGAAATCAAAATTGTGCAGGGTGGCCTGTTTGATGGTCGCGCCGCCCACATAGACCGGCTCAAGGATCGCGTAGGGAGTGATGACCCCCGTGCGTCCAACGTTGAGGCCGATATCGAGCAGTTGAGTGGTTCGTTCTTCAGCGGGCAGCTTGAACGCAATGGCGCCGCGCGGATCTTTTCCTACCACTCCTAGCGAGCTGGCCAATTCCTGGTCATCGATCTTGATCACCATCCCATCGATCTCATAGGCAAAAGATTCACGTTTGCTGGCGAGCTGCTCGATGGCTGCGAGCACCTCGTCGATGCCCTCGCAGAACTGCGCGTGCCCTTCGACCGGGAAACCCAGATCTCTCAGGTACTTGAGCACCGACCATTGGCTCTCAATCGGCCCGCCTGTGGATTTGATGATCGAATAGCAGAAAAGTCGAATAGGACGCGCGGCTGTCAACGACGTATCGAGCTGTCTCAGCGATCCCGCGGCTGTGTTGCGTGGATTGACGTAGGTCTTTCCGCCCTCCGCTTTTGCCCGGCGGTTCATCTCCTTGAAATCCTTCTTGAATATGATGGCTTCACCCCGCACCACCAAACGCGCCGGCGCCTCTATGCCGTTTGGTTTGAGCGGCACTCGAAGTGGAAGCGTTTTGACTGTGCGGAGGTTGGCGGTGATGTCCTCCCCATTTTGGCCATCCCCCCGCGTAGCGCCTAGGTTGAAAATCCCATTCTCATAGTGCAGTACGACCGTCAGGCCATCCAGCTTCGGCTCCACGACAAAGGCCGCCTCCTGCACGCGGGCATCCAGTCGTGCGATCCGCTCGTACCAGGCGCGCACCTCATCTTGGCTGAAGGCATTGCCCAGGCTGAGGATGGGCCCAGGGTGTGGCACACGCACGAATCGCTCGGATATCCCGCCACCGACCCGGTGGGTGGGCGAGTCGTCCGTCGCCAGTTCCGGATGCTGCTGCTCCAGGTCTCGCAATTCCTTCAACATCTGATCGTATTCGGAATCGCTGATCAACGGATCGTCGAGCACGTGATAGCGATAGTTGTGAAGGTTAAGCTGCTTGCGAAGTACTTCCGCCCTGGATCTGGCCGCCTTGGATACCATCGAATCTATTACTCGCTCAGATCCTAATTACCGTCGGGCCACACTTTATGGAACATCCACCACTCGTCCGGATGCTGGCGAATGAATCCTTCAAGTTCAAGGATGACTTGCTGCGCCATCTCCTCCTCCGCGTCGGGGCGCCCCTCGAATTCCTCCGGTTCAATGACGCGCAGGAGCTTCGCGCGGTACTGACCTTCACCGGCTGTGTAGGTAACGCCCACCATGACCGGCGCATGAGTCTTAAGTGCCAGCCGTGCATGTCCCACAGGCAGCCTGGCCCGCTTTCCAAAAAACTCTAGGAAGGCGCCTGATTCATCGGGCCGATCCGCGGCAGTTACAACAAGCCCGCCTTCTCTCAGGTAGGTGATGGCTTCGCGGAGCGACTGGTAGCTAACGGGTGACAGGTTCAGACCGAAGCTGCGGCGAAGGTCGTTCTGGGCCTGGTAACTCGGCATGACTTCCGGATATGCCAGCACCTGAGTGTGGTAGTCGAGCCCTCCCATGTAAATCAACACGTGGTCCAGCCCGATCGTGTGAGCTCCAACGTAAAGCAGCCCCCTGCCCTGCGCCAATATCGCGTCTACCGTCTCGAGCAGATCCTCATCCGGTCTGGCGATCTCGGCCAGAGTCTTATGCCCACCTTCCATGACTTCGAAGAGCGAGATGTAGCTGCGCATAGTGTTGCGAAGTACGGCTTCCACAGTCTCCTGGATCTTCGGGTCATCTTCGGGCAGCCCTTGTACAACCGACTGATTACTGCGTATGGCTGCCACCATTTCAGAATCCGCCTGCCGGGCGATCCGAGCCGCGATGCGATCGGCAATCCACAACGTAAACCGCCGTGGGAGGATCCTGACCAGCCACATGGCAGCATTCGGCCCCCAGCGGCTGTTGGCAATCGAAACCAGGCTCATTTGGGTGTTGAGGCCTTCCTTGAGTCACGCAATTGACGGATTCCCGACAGAATCACTGGAGCGCCTCGCACGACGGAGAAAACCACCGCCACCCAGGCCACTATCTCGGAAACCCGCAGGATCGGGTCCGATGCAACTTGGAGATTGCTTCCCACTGTAAAGCCCGAAAGTGCGTAGCCGAGAGTGAGTCCGCAGAAGGCCACGATCTTGCTGATGCTGTAGCCGGATCGCATCCAAGGCGAGCTGACCAGGAAATGGCCGAGCCTGGATCCCTGCTGCTCAAAGGGAGCCTTGCCCTGGCTCACACCGATGCTGCGAATGGCGTCGGTGAGCGTGGTGCGTACGATCACAATCAGCGGTATCGCCACGGAGATCGTTCCCAGGTCTGCCAACACAACCCACAGCACCAACTCGTAACTGCGGTCGGTGGCGATATCGAGCACGCTTCCCATTAAGGACGTGGTCCCGGTTCTCCTGGCAATGACTCCGTCCACGGTATCGAGGAAGAGGGCGAAAAACAAATATGGAACCGATAAGAGCTGCACCATCGGATTCCCGAAATAGAGCATCAGCAGAAAGCCAAGAAGCAGCGGAAAACGGATAATCGTAATCAGGTTGGCCATGGCCACAATATTAACTCAACGAGGGAGTCCTGTATGCGCCACTTCCGGCGCGTCGTATACTTGAGTCCCTCATGAGTCAGCAGAAAATTCTCGTCGTGGACGACGAGGTCAGCGTCGCCGAACTCTTCAGCATGATGCTAGAGATGGAGGGCTATCGGGTGCGGGTGGTGCACGATGTGCAGAGCGCCAAGATCGCGCTTGAGGAGGAGCCTGTCGACCTGATGTTTGTCGACATCATGATGCCGGAGGCCTCCGGGTTGGAGCTGTGTAGGTATGTGCGAGGCGAACCCTACTTAGAAAATATCCCCATTGTGATCGTGTCCGCCCGATCACAGCTGGAGGAGGTTCACGAGGGTCTTGAGGCTGGTGCGGATAGGTATATTCTCAAACCGGTTTCGAAGCGGGAGCTCATCGAAGCCGTGCAACAGGCCTTAGCGGACTAGGGAGCTAGAACGCCCCCAGTAACGTCAATAAAACCGTACGGCGCCTCGTGCTCAGAATACAGCGCTCGGTCCGGCAGGCGCTCATACTCCCCACCAATAGCCTGATTGAAGACCACTCGAAACGTATTGACCGGCGTGATGTGCGGATATGTCGCCTCCGTACCGCCCGGCAAGAGCAATGCGTTTAGTGTGGTCGCAGCCTATTCGCCGCTGCCCGCCCACAAGTGGACCTATATGGACTGACTGACTAGACCGCTCAGGGGGCCGTGCCTCATCTAATGCGGTCGACCGTTAGGAGATTCCGGATGGACAGGAATTCAGCCGCTGAATTGAATGATTCCAGGTAGCCCAAGACGGCCTCTTGCCACAACTCTCTTCCATGATACTGGTTAGCGAAAACCTCTCGTCAAGTCGTTCAATCTGGAGAGCTCATCTCCAGTCAGAGTGAATTGCATGGCACCGGCTGACTGCTGGGCATGCTCCGCTTTGGTGGCGCCCGGGATTGCGACCACGGATGCTCCATGAGAATTCACCAGCCAGTTCAGCGCCACCTGGCCGGGGTTGACCCCATATCGAGAAGCGATCTCCTCCAGTGCGGTGACAACGGGTCGACTGCGCTCCAGATTGCGGCGGATCATCAACCTTCGAAAAAGCCTGGATCGACGAAGCAAGTCAGGGTTCCTGTGGTACTTACCTGTCAGCAGCCCGTACCCCAATGGTGTATATGCGATGATTGTGATCCCAAGTTCTTTTGCAGTGTCTAGAACTCCGTTCGTCTCAATGTCGCGATGAATTAGGCTGTAATGCATTTGGTTCACTGCCAACGGTAGCCCGTGCTCTTGAAGTGCTTTGTGCGCACGCCGCATGCTATTCGCACTGAAATTGCTCACTCCCACAGAGCGAATCTTGCCCGCCTCGACCAAACGCGCCATGGCTGCCATCTCTGCTTCTGTAGATGAAAAGCCCCATGGTTGATGCACCATATAGAGATCGATGGCATATCCATCCATGTTGCGAATTCGATCATCGATTGTCTTGGGAAGGTTCCGGGCGGTTTTAAGGATCGGGAACCATTTGGTGGTCACGACAA
>BTQZ01000033.1:0-25278 GCA_036986135.1 Anaerolineae bacterium
TGGCCGTCGGACCCGGAGTGTTCGTCGGACCCTGTGTCTTCGTCGGCTTCGGTGTTGGGGACGGACCGGGCGTAACGGTTTGCGTGGGCGTCTTCGTTGGCTTAGGGGTACTCGTCGGCGGTTGCGCCTGGGTGATCTCCGCGTGGATCGGGCAGGTCAGCGCAATGCCCTCGAACCCAAAGACCAGATCGACAGAGTAGGTTCCCCAAAGCGGGTCTGGTGCACCTTTGAAGCGCGCTACCCACCACGCCTTGTAACCACCACCATTGAGCTTTGCCCAAGAGCTGATCGGTCCGGTCGGCGGAGTCGTGTCGTCACCGCCCCAGTATGTGCTGCCGTCGAAGCGGAACTTGTCCACCTTCATCTTATTTTTTGCTATGGTCCAATCCAAGTAGGCGGAAGTGAGGTACGCCGGTGCGAAGTTTTTGTTCTTGACCTGGACCCTATATTTGCCGTTCTTGAGTTCATCTTTCACGAGGATGATCTGGCTGCAATCCGGCGTCGGTGTGGGCGTGGGTGTATTGGAGGGTGTGGGAGTATTGGTAGGCGTCGGAGTATTCGAAGGAGTGGCGGTGCTCGTTGGGGTGGGGGTGATTGTGGGTGTGCTGGTAGGCCCCGCGGCGGTCGCCGGCAGTCCTACCACACGCGCGGTTCGAAACTGCTCCACAATGCCCTCGCGTTTGGCGTTCAGGTGAAGATCGGGCCACAACGAGCTGATCATGGGGGTGATCAGCGGATGGTCGAAGTCGATCGATACGATGACGCGATCACCAGGGCCTCCTGCGTCCTCAATGGGCACGCAGCTGGCCGCCGTTGGTGTGTCTGGATCCGACGGCAGGTATGCGACAGCCGCCTTGCTCGAACAGACCGTGACTTTGAAATATCCGGCGGTACCCACGGTTGTGACGGTGTCGTCCCTCAGGATTGCGACTGCGCCGGCCCGGGCGACATCCTTGATGGAAGGGATCCTGGCGCCATCTTCCTGGCTTTCGGTGACACAACCACCCGGGCCGTAGAGATTTATACACTGGGCCGGGTCGAATTCTCCCGTGACCGCATAGCGGACACCAAAGCGGGCGCCGTTCTCAACTGCCAACCACGCATGCAGCACGCGCGCCAGCTCAATAATGACAAAGATCATCAACAGCATCACGGGCAGGATCAGGGCGAATTCAACCATGCCTTGAGCGCGAGCTTTGCGGCGAGATTCGATTGGATCGGGGTCAATCGGCATGATCTTCATTTCAAACATCCTTGCTAATGCGATATCCGCGTGAAGATGCGCGAGGCGATATCTTCGAATACCTTGATAAGCCCCGCACCTGTCGGTGAGTAATAGTAGTTGCCACAACTCTTGCCTTTGCCGGGATCTGGATTGCACGGATCGGTGGCCGGATTGCCGTCGTCCCCGGCTGCGGCCGCGTAGCGAAGGAACCATTCGCCTGCCCGCGGCTCGTTTAGATCGTCCGGGTTATCGGTCACCAAAGTTCCCAGGCCAATGGTGAAGATCACGGCGCCCATACCGCCGTCCGGATCTATGCTCGCGCAGCCCGGTAGTGGGAAGTTGTCACCCGGACAGCCCACGAAATCGGCCATGTCACGCGCGTAGTCTGCGGCGTCGTAATTGGGATTTCCAGAAGCATGGCGCGTGCTGGCGCTGTCATCGCGGCAGTAGGGTGGAGTCGGCTCGCCGGGCCCGCTGTATGTGTTGGCGGGACAGATCCAGTCGTTCCACGCGGTCGGCGGGTTTGCGCTGGCGGCGGCGTTTGCGGCCCCATCCGTGAGCAAGATCACAATCCAGACCGCCTCTTCCCGCATCTCACCCCGATCGCACTTGCCGTTCCCGGCATCCGCGGGCGGTGGCCCGTCATCGATGCAGAAGCGTCCTCCGGAATAAAGAAGCCCATCTCCAATGTTGGTGGACATACAGCCCCTGGGCGTCGTGCCCTCACAAAGAACAGGGTTACCCAGGGGAGAGGGTTCGACTTGAATTTGATCTAAGACGTTGTTTGCGCAGTCCACTTCTTTTGTTGGCCCGGAGTATGGGCTGCAGACGGCGGGCAAGGAATCCGTATCGGTGAGCTCGAGCCAGATCGTCGGTAGTCTGCCGAAGGTGACAATGGAAATCCGATCGTAGGGGAAGTACATGCGCGTGACGAGCCTCTTGGCCGCATCCCGCACTTCCTCGAAGGGGTGACATGTGTTGGGATTGCCTAAGCGGGCCGAAGGGGCTGTGGCGAGCGTCTCAGCCACACACAAATCGACGTCGTCATCGAAGGTGCCATCGCCGCCCTCTGTCCCGGGCCCCGTCGTTACGCTACATTCGTCGGTAGTGCCATCGCCATCGTTATCCACGTTGTCGTAGCATAGATCGATCGACATCGAATTCGACACGTCAATCGCCAGAACCACATCCACCGAGGCCGCCTCCGAGATCGATTCGGCACGAATGATGGTCGAGTCAAAACCAATGATGGGAAGAAATGCAAAGTTGACCGGAAGCTCCGCTTCTACTCGAACATACTTGCGAGGGGTGTCCGTGCTGGTTGGGGGGTTGGTTCCGCCCGGGCACAGACTCGGATCGTCGTAGATCGAACCTGGCGACCCTAGGTGGCAGATCTTTGCCACAACGCCCGATGGCGAAAGGCCATTGAGCTCTAGGTATTCAGTGGCCATGGAGGAGAGCTCAAGCGGCGTGCGACCCTCACGAAACTGATTGGCGGCTGCCAGCGAGGCCGCATCCGTGGCGCGCCTCAGATGGCCAACGTTGCTGAACAGGATTCCCGCATCGATGGTCATCCCGATGAACGCCGCGAGTCCGATAAACGCCGCGGCAAGCAAGGCCAGGGCTTGGCCGCGTTCCAAGTCACGGTCCATAAAAGCTCTCGGCAATCTCATGGCGTTGGCGTGGGCTCCACGTTCGTGTTCGGCATGATGCTGTAGGCGTAGAGAGTCACCGGATCCGGAACAAACGCCCGGATCCAGGGCAGCCCAAGCACCATGTCATATTCGTAATAGAGCTCGATGAGCACGAAACCGGAGTTTGGAATCGACGCACCACTCAATATGCTATTGACATCCGCGGTGGTCATCTTGGAGCTGTAGTTGCCGCACATGCTTACTCCGGTGTCCCCGGTTCCTACCGGGTATCTCTTGTCAACCGTGTTCCCAAGCACGGAGAAGGCAGAAAGTACGACGTCTCCATTGATGGGGAGAAGGGGATCGTTGCAGTCAAAGGGTTCCGGTGCGAACTCTGGCCACTCGATGCGACCGTCGGAGGCGGACTTCAGCGATTGTTTTGCCAGATCTTGCGCCCTGTCTGCGAAGCCCGGATTCCAGGGTGTCGGCAGGCCGGCAGCGTCGTCTCGAATGGGATCGTCGTTGGCCGAGAAGCGGGCCGTTTCGCGCGCGGCGTCGATGATGTCGAGGTAGTAGTTCAGCATGAAACCGAACTCGATGAGGCCGGAAAGCATCATTAATATCACTGGGAGCATGAGGGTGAACTCCACCAGGCTCTGGCCGCGCGACTTGTGGTTCGCCTTCACGGTACGAGCTGTGACTTCGCTGAGTAGTCGCATAAGAATCAAATGAGGGGTCTTTCGACCCCCCAGATCGGTCCCATCTTATGGGTGCTCTCACGGCACTTCTAGAGTACCGAAGTTCCATTTGGGGCTTCTGTTGCGCGCAGGGTACGTGAATGAAACAGAATCCAAACATACGCCTGTGGCTCTATCGGCTCGACCACAGAACGGACATCCCGGGCCGCTTGATGCGCCCGAAGGCTCGGGCGCTGGATCCCACTCGCCTCATACCGCAGCGGGAATGGGCCCAGAGCAAGGAGCACTATAGGAGGGCCAAACTCGGCCAGTTGGATGCTCTCAGATCCAGCTTGGTGCCTTGCTGTCTATAAACAAAGCGGCCCTACCTGGGCGGGGCCGCCAGTCATTCATTTCCTAATGACGTGGGTCAGCAATCAACACATGGGGGTGGCTTCGGTGTCGACGACGGTGCAGGAGTATTGGTTGGCTTGGGCGTTTTGGTCGGTTTCGGCGTCGGCGACGGTCCAGAGGTGTTGGTTGGCTTGGGCGTCTTGGTCGGTTTGGGGGTCGGCGACGGTCCAGGGGTGTTGGTTGGCTTGGGCGTTTTGGTTGGCTCGGGGGTCTTGGTCGGTTTCGGCGTCGAAGTAGGGCCGGGGGTGTCGGAGGCAGTCGGGGTGCTTGAGGGAGTGGGCGTGTTGGACGCAGTGGGAGTATTGGACGCAGTGGGAGTGGCGGACGGAGTGGGAGTATCAGATGGCGTTGGCGTGTTAGTGGGAGTGGGAGTTGGCCCGGATATCGTAGCTGGCAACCCTACAACGCGTGCCGTTCGGTAGCGCTCCACAATACCCTCGCGCTTGGCCGTGAGATGCAGATTGGGCCACACGCTGCTTATGAACGGCGAGATTATGGGGTGATCGAAGTCGATCGTTACGGATACCCGATCTCCTGGACCACCCGGATCCTCCATGGGCAATAAAGTAGCATTCTCCAAACACTCGGCGGCAAGGGGCAAGTTAGAATCCGAGCGCCTATATTGAAAGAGCGGATTATTGGAAGCATCCTGCTTGTTCGAGCACACGGTAATCTTAAAGAAGCCGGATTCCCCAACAGTGAGCACTGAAGCGTCCTTCAAGATTCCGACTGCCCCGACATTTGCGACATCTTTGATGGAGGCGATGCGCGCAGTATCTTCTTCGCTTTGGATTCCGCACGCCGGGGGCAGGCCAGGGCAGTAAGCGACATCGTACTCTCCTGTCACCGCATAGCGCAAACCGAATCTCGCGCCGTTCTCCACGGCCAGCCAGGCATGCAGAACGCGCGCCGACTCGATGATTACGAAGATCACTATAAGCAAGGCCGGGAGTATCAATGCAAACTCGACCAGCCCTTGGCCGCCGACTCTGCGACGACTCATTGATCCTTGCCGCCGCCAGGTCGCAGGTCTCTTTCTCATCATTACATAGTCTCTCTAGTGCGTGATGCGCGTAAATATCCGGGAAGCAATCGCCTCAAAAACCCTCTGTAATTGGACCGCGTCAGCGGCAAAGTAGTAGTTTCCACAATTGACGGGGTTGCCAATCGACGAAGTCGCTTTACCCTCGCATGCCCTCGTATCCGGCGAGTTGTCATCCCCGATATCCGCAATGAATCGCAACAGCTCTTCCCCCTGATTCGGCTCGCAGGGAATGGGAGGAGTTTGTATGTCATAGAATCTCTGGCATGCAGGGCTTTCTATTACCAGGTCTCCATAGCCGATGGTAAAGATTACTGCTCCTTGCCCACCCGGATTGACGGCGGAGCAACCAGATGGTTGGGGGAAAGTTTCATCTGGGCAGCCCACAAAGAGTCCGGCGTTGACAGCCGCATCTTCGGCATCGAACCCATAGTCTCCCGTGCCTACCTCAAATTTAGGGTCCCGACAGAATCCTTGAACCCATGTTGGGGCGCCAGGTGGGCCGCCAGGTGGAGGGCAGATCCAGTCGTTCAGAACAAGCGGATTTCCGCCCTCCGCAAGCGCCGTATTAGCGGCGCCGTCCGAGAGCAGAATGACAATCCACACCGAGTCCGGGCGGAAGTCAAGCGCTGGATCGCCATCCCCATCGCTGTCGACTAAGGGATTGCCGTCATTGTCCCCAAGCAGGCTTCCAGCGATTGTCAGTCCCGCAGCCGTGTTTGTCGTCGGACAACCGCGCGGGTCTCCGGTATTGGCAAGGTCACACGGAGGAGGGGCAGGTCCCGACACAATCAGGTTGTTTATGGCCGCTTCCACATCCACAAAGTTTGTGCCATCTGCCAAATTGATCTCCGTCGCCGCAAGGTGAGAAAAGGACACGACCGCCATCCGGTCGTAGGGGAAGAACATGTTATTGAGTAGGCCCAAGGCTGCGGTCCGGATCGACTCGAAGGGCTCGCAAGTGCGGGCTGCGTTACACCGGTCTGGATCCGATTCAGCTAAGGCGCCATTGATTTTAAAGAAGGGCGGAAAGCCGAGGCAGTCTTCCCCGTCATTTTCTCCGTCATCGTCATTGCCATTCCTGCACAGATCAAACGCCATCGAGCCGGAATTGTCGATCACCAGGACCAGATCGATTGAAGCGGCTTGCGAAACGGATTCGGCCTTGATGGTCACATTGTTCCAACCTATGATGGGCAAGAAGGCAAAGTTGACGGGCAGCTCGGCCTCCACCCTCACCTCCTTGGTGGAGAATTCTACAGAGAGAGGCGGATATACGCCGCCTGGACATAAGGTGGGGTCATGAAAGTCGGGGTAGGTTGGGGGTCCCGGATAGTTGGACAAATCGCATATTTTCGCCACGACTCCTGAGGGCGAAAGGCCGTTGAGGATGAGCAGCTCGTTTGCCAAGGCGGAAAGCTCCGGCGGGGTCCTTCCCTCGCGGAACTGATTGGCGGCGGCCAACGAGGCCGCATCTGTGGCTCGACGCAGATGTCCGACGTTGCTGAACAGGATACCGGCATCCACAGCCAACCCTATGAATGCAGCCAGACCTATGAAAGCCAGGGCGATCAGGACCATCGCTTGTCCCCTCTGAAGTTCGCCTGATCTGAGTCGCTTTTTCCAACTCATGGCACGGGAGTTGGCTCTACATTTACGTTTGGCATGAAGCTGTAGGCGTATAGCGTGATTGGATCTGGCACGAATGCGGTGATCCATGGCAGGGATAGGATTTGGTTGTATTCGTAATAAATTTCGACAAGCACGAGTCCGCTGTTGACCGACGCGGCCTGATATATTGGATCACCCTTCTTATATAGGAATTTAGAGACGTACTTTCCACACATGCTTCGACCACTCAGTGCTCCAGATGGGAAGCGCTGGTCTACAAGACTTCCTAACACACCAAATGCCGATACTACAACATCGCCATTCACCGGATCGCACGGAAGGGCTGGTGGATTGGGCGGCTCCCAGTCTATTCTGCCGTCTGAGCTGCTCATTAGCGATTCCCGAGCAAGTTTCTGGGCGCGAAGGTAGAAATTCTCATTGGGATACTCGGGAGAGCCGTCAAAATCTGAGCGGATAGGGTCGTCGTTGGCGGCAAAACGAGCGGTCTCCCTGGCGGCGTCGATGATGTCCAGGTAGTAGCTGAGCATGAAGCCGAATTCGACTAGACCAGAAAGCATGATGAGCAGCACCGGCAGGAGAAGACTGAATTCCACCAGGCTTTGAGCTCTTCTGACTGTTGGATTACGTGAGAGACCCGCGCAGAATGCGCGCAATCCTACCGCCACTGTGTTGTTTTCCTCCGACCCCAGGAGTAACGCTTGGAACGTAGTGCGGGCTTAATTATAGGCGGTGAAATTGGTACTCGGGTACTCCAAATGGACGCGGCACGGAGCGCGAAGGGCAAATGTAACGAAATTGAAGCGTATTTTGGACCGCCGCTGCGGGATTTTACGAGGGCTAGATTATGTGGGGGGCTACGAGACCAGGGATTGTGCCAAACCGGTTGCCCCAGCTATGTATACTGTCATGCCGCCCAAGATTAGAAACGGGCTGTAGGGTATCGGCAAGAAGGCCTCATACCGACGACGCAGGACCATGACCACGAGAAATCCGAGGCTGAACAGGCCACCCACCAATACGCCCAGGACCAGCGCCAGGATGATTCCGGGATAGCCGACCGCCAGCCCAATCACGCCCGCTAAGGCAACATCTCCGAACCCGAAAGCCACCTCTTCCAGGGGTTCATTCCTCAGCCGCCACATGAGGCGTGCAAAGAGGCCCCCCAGCAGATAGAGGCCGAACACCGCCAGGAACCCAACCAAGCCGCCGAGTAAAGTCTTCTCCGGGCCGCGTGATGGATCAAGCGATCCGAGCACGGCGAGAATGATAGCGGCGGGGATCGTCACCACGAAGAGAATCAGGCGATGCTCATAGTCGATCACGATGACGAGCAGGAAATACATCGAGAGAAGGAAGGTTGGCCAAAAGAACAGCGGAGATGGGTCGATAGAATAGAGCACCAACGGCCATAGGATGGCCGTTGCCTCAACGATCGGCGAGCGATATCCAACCGGAGCGGCGCAGTATTCACAATCCTGTGTACTGCTCAAGTAGGCGACCAGGCCGGACCAAACCAGAGGCGGTCGCGGCGCTCCGCACTCCAAACAAACGGGACGCTCGACGCTGCGCGATCGAGGCAGGCTGTCCGCGAGGGCATTTATTAGGACCCCCGCAAGGTAGCCGATGACTGCGATGATGAAGGGCACGGCCCTACATTATATGTCCCAGCCGCCCAGACAATAGCGGGCCCGGAGTACTGGCAAGTGGCCGAGCGTGCAATGGAGGCGTTGGGAACCTTCGATCTAGCCAGTCCGACGCTGCGGGCGTGGCCGAGCCCGCCCGCTGACGGAGACTATTGATCGCTGGAGCGTTGACTGGGTCAAGGTGTTACAGCAGCAGCTAGGCGGTAAGGCTCACCCAGGTTTTTTCCGCGGTTGAGCGATACACTCCATCGATCATTTTGATGACCTCTAGCCCATCCGCAGCGCTTGGCACCGGCTGCTCGCCCAAGGTGATGCTTTTGGCAAAGTAGCTCAGCTCGTCCTGGTGAGAGGTGATCGGATAGCGTCCAAAATCATAGGTGCGCACGACGCCCTTGTGGTTATCCCCTACCGTGACCTTGTCGGCGCCTCGACTGTCTACAAAGATATATCCGGCGTCTCCCCATAACTCAAAATAAAAATACCCGGTCCACTGGGTCCAGGAGGAGGTGATCAGAGCCTGCCGACCTTCTTCCGTGACGAAAATGCCGGTAGCGTAGTCCTCGACCTCCGCCTGTTTCCAATACAGATTGGCCACCTGTCCCAGACACATAGAAAAATCCCCCATAAACATGCGGGCGATGTCCAAGAGGTGGCACGCGTTATCAATAAAGGTGCCACCGCCGGCCACATCCTTTTTCCAGAACCACGAGTCGTGCGTGAGTCCTCCGTCGTTCCCTATCGCTCCGCGAAAGCTCAGGATCTCTCCGATTCTTCCACTGGTATACAACTCATACGCTTTAGTTACGGTGGGGAAGAACCGATGGTTGGAGGCAGTCTTGACATATTTGCCGCATCTCTCCACCGCATCCACGATCCGCTCGGCTTCGCTCGGACGAGTTGCCAGCGGTTTCTCGCAAAGAACATGCTTGCCGGCCTCCAGGGCCTGGACGCTCATGGGCCCATGCATGTTGTTGGGAACGGCCAAAATGACTGCCTCGATCTCGGTCTCATTTAGCAGCACATCAAGATCGGTAAAATGAGGCACTCCGGCCGCGGCGCCGGCCTGTGCCGCGCGGGATCCGTCCGCATCCATCACGGCCCGCAGATCAATCTCATCGGGGATTTTGCCACAGGCCTGGATGCGCTTGCCACCAAAATAGCCGCAACCCACGACGGCCACTGAGAGCCTCTTTTCCGGCGTATAAATCTCAATTTCACGATCCGACTGCGGTATCTCTGTCAACTGACACTCTCCATGATTTTGTTGCTATGATGGCGAACGTTTGGTAGATCAGGCGGCCTCAATCCCTACCTCGTTTCTACCCTTGATTGTACTGTTGCTGGGAGGCGGCAACTACGCCAGTTTGTAGTGGGAACCGCTCGTTCGAGAACGCGCTTGCACCCTTCTTACCGGCATGAATTCGAAGGAGCTGCGCTGACATCCTAACCAGACATGATGCTTGCCACCCAAAGACGGGCAGGAACCGTTGTTACGGCGCTGGAAGGGCGAACCCTCGACGCTTCGGTTGTAGGCATAAGCAAACGGATGGTAGGATAAGCGGCCGAAATGATTCCAGTAAACGAACCCGTCGTTGGCACGCGAGAGATGGAGTATGTAGAGGAATGCCTCAAGACAGGTTGGATCTCCTCCGCGGGTCGATTCATCAGCGAGTTTGAGACATCCTGGGCCAACTACTGTGGCGTCGAACATGGCGTCGCAGTCAGCAACGGCACCCATGCTATACAGATAGCACTTCGAGCCATGGGACTCGAACCCGGTGATGAGGTGATCATGCCTTCGTTCACAATCATCTCTTGCGCGCTGGGGGTTCTGTATAACGACGCCATTCCTGTGCTGGTGGATAGTGACCCGGTCACGTGGTGCATGGATGTAAGCCAGATCGAAGCGAAGATCAGTGATCGAACTAGAGCGATCATGCCGGTTCACATTTATGGACATCCGGTGGACATGGATCGCGTGCGCGAACTGGCAAAGGCCAACGATCTTCTTGTCATCGAAGATGCGGCGGAGGCACACGGAGCCGAGTACCTGACGAACCGAGGCGGCGAAGATGAGAGCTGGGTCCGAGCGGGAAGCCTGGGCCATCTCAGCACATTCAGCTTTTACGCAAACAAGCTCATCACTACTGGCGAAGGCGGCATGGTGTTGACCGACGACCCGTCCTTGGCAGATCATTTGCGCAGCCTCAGGAACATGAGCTATCGAACTGACCGACGGTTCTGGCACACAGAGCTGGGGTACAACTTTCGCATGACAAACCTGCAGGCGGCGGTAGGACTGGGCCAGGTCGAGAGAATCGAAGAAATCGTAGAGCGCAAGCGCTGGATGGGCACCTCATATACGGAGCGATTGAGCGGAATACCCGGGATCAAGCTCCCGGTTGAGCAACCTTGGGCGAGGCATGTGTACTGGATGTATGCGGTCGAACTGGAGCAAGATACAGGCCTAGACGCAACTCAGTTTGCCCAGAAACTTCAAGAGCGTGACGTTCAGACTCGGCCCTTTTTCATAGGAATGCATGATCAACCGGTTTTGCGCGATCGCGGTCTCTTCGAGGATGAGGAATACCCTGTAACCGACAGGATCTCCCAACAGGGTTTGTACCTCCCGTCCGGGATGGCGCTCACCGAAAGCCAGCTCAACCAGGTATGTGAATCGGTTCGTGAGGTTCTGGTATGAGCCCGGATTCGTTCGGCGCTCAATACGCCTCCTTCTACGATGCACTCTATTCCGAGAAGGATTACGAGGCCGAGTGTGACCTGATCGAGAAGGTCGTCCACCGATACGGAGATGGGACCCTTGCAAGCGTGCTCGATCTCGGATGCGGCACAGGCGGCCATTCCATTCCGTTGAGTCAGCGGGGATACGCGGTAACCGGCGTCGACCGTTCCGAGCCGATGCTGGCCGAAGCCAGGCTCAAACCCGGCTCCACCCATCCCCCCGAGTTTGTACATGCAGATGTAAGAGAGGTCGACCTCGGACGAACGTACGATGTTGTGCTTATGATGTTCGCGGTGCTTGGCTACCAAACCAGCGACGAAGACCTAAGACAGGCATTGAGCACGGTAGGACGTCATCTAGAGAGCGGCGGCCTGTTCATCGGTGACGTATGGTATGGACCGGCGGTGGTAGAGATCAAGCCTTCCGATCGATCCAAGACGGTGGAGACCTCGAATGGCGAGCTCACGCGAGTAGCCACTCCTAGCCTAGACTCGGTCTACAACATCTGCACCGTCGACTATAAGCTGACCGTAGGAAATGAGACCGAGGTTTGGGAAGAGCGCCACACCATGCGCTATTTCTTCACCGAAGAGCTTGAACGCTATTTCAATGAGGCGGGAATCGAGCTCGTTGCGATGCTCCCGTTGTCCGATATTGACGCGGAGCTGACATCCTCGACCTGGAACGCATTATTCTGTGGCAGAGCCCCATAGACCTTCCACAACCGAATTCGCCGGCGAGCCCGCGCGTGGGCTAGTTTCAATTATCCTCCCCACCTACAACGAGCAAGAGACGATCGTGGATCGGATTCAATCGATCCTTGAGGTCGTCAGCGATCCGGTTGAGATTATCGTAGTCGACGACGATTCCCCCGACAAGACCTGGAGCATTGTGGAGGAACTGGATGATCCAAGGATCAAGGTCATTCGACGGGAGGGGACGCGTGGTCTGGCCACTGCAATCAATCGCGGGATCATTGAATCGAGCGGCGAACTGGTCGGATGGATGGACGCCGATATGAGCATGCCCGCCGATCGATTGCCGGTAATGATTGAGATGACCGATCAGTACGCGGTGGTCATTGGCTCACGCTATGTCGACGGCGGGATGGATGACCGGCCTCAGTTCCGAGTCGTTACCAGCCGTATGATCAATTGGTTGGCCAGGGCCATTCTAGGTGGAGGCATCAAGGACTTCGACAGTGGCTTCATCATTCTACGCCGCGAGGTATTCGATCAAGCCACCCTGCTTCCGATCGGCTACGGCGCTTATTTCATAGACTTCCTGCACACCTGCCGCATAAAGGGAGTAAACGTACTTGAAATCCCTTACGCCTTGGTGGATCGCACTCGTGGCAGCTCCAAATCCATGCCGAATCTATGGCAGTTCGGACTCAATGGGCTTGGCTATGTGATGACCATTTTTTTCGCTAGATTGCGCCGCCACGGATAGCTGCAGTGGAGCTGGTAACCCCCCTTCCCCAGCCTAATCGCGATCGGGTTGGTGCACTCACTGCACTGATCCTCATCGCCTATGCGCTGATCCGAATTGTTACTCTTCCAACATTGGAAGCCGAGCTGGCAGTGTTGGGCCTTATCGTGCCGGTGAGCTTCGACGTACGGGTTGTGATGCTGACCCTTGCTGCTGCGCTCGCCGCTACTGGAGCGCTCTGGGTCCTGCAATCTCATCCCCTGGCCCGCATTCGCAGCCCTGAATTCCCAGCCGGTCTACTGCCAGGCCTGGCGGCGCTGGGCATGGGCGCCGCCTTGAATCAGCTACCTGTCAGCTCAGCTTGGTTGATCGGGTTGGTTTTTGCCGGAGGTCTGCTGGTGGGGGTGCTCTATGCAGAATTTGTTGTGTTCGACGAGCGGGACCCGCGCGCGCTTGGCGCGATTTCCGGATTGCGAACCCTAGGCATCGTTCTTGTAGTAGGAGTAGCCTTTGCAGCGCTGGCGGGCGGACTCAGGGCCGTGTTCAGCGTACCGGCCATATTCGCCGCCAGCACGATCGTATGCTGGCGCTCGCTGAAGCTGGAAGCTGCCAATAGGGCCGTTCTGCCTTATTCGGTGGCCTGCGGCTTGATTGCGTCCCAGATCGCATGGGGCCTGCACTATTGGCCCTCACGCCCCATGCAGGCAGCGCTGGTCGTGGGCTTGGCCACATACGTGGCGATCGGCCTGCTGGTAGCGCTTCTGCATCAATCCCTCAGCTCACGAGTGGCTTATGAATTTGCGGGTGTTTCGCTAGTGGTCGTTGCGGCCGTGCTCTTCATTGCCTGAACCCACGGTAAGTGCCACTTCAGCGGCCGCGCCATCTTCATAGCGATAGGCACGACAGGTCCAGTCCCCTTCTTCTTGGAACCATATGAGCTGAAGCGCCTCGGGGTAGGCAGCCTCGCTCAGGTCCATTTCAGAGGGGCCGGGCGGCCCGGAGGGGTGGGAATGATAGATAGCGACCAACTCCTGACCGCGTTCCTCGAAGCCGAACAGCGCCTGAATCTGTTCCGCCGGATCCATGCGGAAACGAACCGGGCTTTCCACCACGTTCCTGATGGGAACCGCTTTCTCTACAAGGGAGCCGGATCCGCCCAGGAGGCCGCAGGCCTCCATCGGAGAATCCTGAGCCACGTGTTCGAGCATCCGTTGATACTGCTCGGGCGAGACGCGGATGCCCTCCACCTTCATGCTAAATCCCCGAGCGGCTCAGCGTTGAATGCCACCCTCGGTCAAACGCCGCATGTCGCCCAGCGCCCCCTCGAGTTCCTCTTCGGTTAGCGGGCGTTCGGCGCTGACGTGCATCAGGGACTCAGATAGGACCTTCTCTCTGGCCACTATTCCGACGGTTGTGTTCCTTGAGAGCGCCTCCTTCACCAGCTCCGCGCCTTGGCTGTACCCGATGAGTGGGTTGAGCGCGGTCACCACGATGGCGTTCTTCTCCAGCCAACCGGAGGCTTTGTCGACGTTCGCAGACACGCCCAATACGCAGCGTCGTGTGAAAGCGCTTACCGCGCCGATTGTCACCTGCATCATTTCGAAGAGGTTATGTGCGATTATCGGCATCATCACGTTAAGTTCCAATTGACCGGCCTGTGCCGCGAGCGACACGGTCGTATCGCAACCGATGACGTGGAACATGGCCATATTTAGCATTTCAGCCATAACCGGGTTGACCTTACCCGGCATGATGCTCGATCCGGGTTGCACCGCAGGCAGATGGAGCTCGTCCAGGCCGGTCGCGGGGCCCGAGGACAGGAGCCGAAAATCGTTAGCGATGCGAGTCAGGGTCAGCGCCAGGGTTCTAAGTGCGGCGGAGAAGTCGACCATGTCCGCCATCGACTGCATACTCTCGAATAAGTTGTCGGATGGCTCGAGCTCGAGGCCCGAGAGCTCTTGAATTCGAACCACCATTCGTTGATGATATTCCGGATGGGCATTCAGTCCGGTACCGATAGCCGTCCCACCAATACCCATGCGCCTCAATCCCATGGCTGCACGCTCGATTCTCTCTCGGTCGCGGGCTACGGCCTTGGCATAGCCGCTGAACTCTTGGCCCAGCCGGATCGGAACCGCATCCTGCAAATGGGTTCGCCCAGACTTCACGACTTCGTCGAATTCGCGGGCCTTCTCCTCCAGCGCCGCGCCCAGTTCGTTCACAGCCGCCACTAATTCGTCGAGACGCCAGAGACACCCCAGCCGTATAGCGGTTGGAATGGTGTCATTCGTGGATTGCGCCATGTTTACGTGGTCATTCGGATGAACGCGGTACTCGCCTGGATTACCTCCCAGGATTACCGTGGCCCGATTGGCAATCACCTCATTCGTATTCATGTTGTGGCTGGTGCCGGCGCCGGCCTGGAACGGGTCAACAACGAACTGATCGTCCCACTCACCATCCCTCACTTCCTGCGACGCGGTGGAGATGGACTTTGCTAGGTCTTGATCGAGCAGACCCAAATCGGCATTTACCTCTGCAGCGGCGCGCTTGATCGTCGCCATTGACCAGATGAATGCCCGCCAGGGCCGCAGCCCGCTAATGGGGAAGTTCTCTACGGCGCGCATGGTCTGTGCGCCATAGAGCGCATCACCTGGCACTTTGACTTCTCCTAACGAATCCTTCTCAATACGGATCTCGCCCATGGATTTCCTCTCGGTAAGCCTCACTCCATATGCCTTACGCTTTAGTCCTTCCGGTGCTCGCGCTTCAGCCCCTGGCCCTCAGCACGATCGAAAAAGGGAGCCCGAAGGCTCCCTCACCAAACTCAACACCAGAGCTAGCTATTCATCCAGGGCCTTGTAGCCCATGCCCTCCGTGAAGTAGTCATAGTTGGGTGGGATATCGGGCGAGAAATCGATCACCTCCCCGGCTTCGGCCACCCGTGTCGCAACCACCTTGACCGGTTCGCCATGTTCGTTTTCACCTTCCCAAGGCTCATCGTATCCGGCCGTTCCTTGCGGCATGCTGAGCACTTCGCCGCCCTTTGCGACATAGTCCGCAGGCACTTCCTCTTCAGGGAAGATGGCCTCGTAAGGACATTCCGGAATGCAGGCCCCGCAATCGATACAGGTGTCTGGATCGATATAGAACCAGGGCCACTGCTCGACGGGCTTCCCCGGAAGGATGCACTCGACCGGGCAAACATCTACACATGAGCTGTCCCGCAAGCAAAGGCTGGTGATGATGTAGGTCATTCAGTCCCTCCAAAGATAGGGGCAGCTTTACCCCGCCGCCTCCTGAAAACGATTATCGACCGCGGCCCACTTTACAACGTTCCAATAAGCTGCAGAAAAACCGTGCCCGTCGGTTTTGACAGCTCGAGTATTATGCTCGATTCCCAACATCAATGCCGAGGATGGGTGTCATAGGTACTGATAGCAGATTGTCCTGATTCTGAGCGCTGAATTTCCATCCTTCGGGCAATGGTGTGCGGTTCCGAATTTTAGACCCCCGCATCGTATAATGTCAAGCTTGTTATGCAAAACCAGGCTTCGCGGCCTCCGGTTGGCGCCGTGCTCGCGCTCGCTGTATTGGCGGCTTCGTTTTCTTCCATCTTCATCCGACTCGCACAGTCCGAAGCATCTTCGCTGGTAATCTCCGCATACCGGCTCGCGATCGCGACTTTGCTGCTCTCGCCAATACTCTTGTTCCGGTACCGAGGCGAGGTTCGGTCCCTTGCCCGTAGCGACACCCGCCTCTCGCTGGTTGCAGGCATCTTCCTTGCCCTTCATCTCGGGACCTGGATTGCATCTCTGGAGTACACAAGCGTAGCCAGCTCGGTGGTGCTCGTTCAAACCGCACCACTCATGGTCGCCGCGCTTTCTCCATTGCTGCTCAGGGAACAGATCAGCCGACGTCTCGTGGTTGGTCTGCTGATTGCCACAGTGGGCAGCGTAATTGTGGGCATCAGCGATGCGTGCGGATTAGAGGGATGCCTGCAGCTGGATGAGCTCTTCCGAGGGACCGCTATCCTGGGCGATCTGCTGGCGTTGGCAGGAGCAGCAGCCGCCGCGGGCTACGTGATCGCCGGTCGCCGAGTGCGTCGATCGGTCTCTCTGGTCCCGTACATCGGAATCGCATATGGCGCAGCCGCGGTTATGCTTATCGTTGCGGCGCTCTTCGAGGGTGCGCCTCTCTTCGGTTTTGAGCCCACAACCTATCTTTGGCTCGTGCTGCTTGCCGTATTTCCTCAATTGATTGCTCATACCTCATATAATTGGGCGCTTGGGTACGTGGCCGCGGCAGTGGTCTCGCTTGTGCTACTCTCGGAGCCGGTGGCCGCCGGCGTCCTGGCTTTGCTCATTCTCAACGAAACACCGACCACCATGCGACTGGTCGGAGGCGTGTTGATTTTGATTGGAATCGGCCTGGGGACGGTCCAGGCGAAATCAGCCGCATCGGAATCCTGAGGGAGGACTGAAATGCAAATACGCTGCTACCGCTGTGGGTGGAGCTTCGCAATAAAGCAAGAGGAAGCTGCCTTCGCGCTTGAGGCGCTGGAAAAGACTGGGGGCACACACTATGATTCAAGCTGTCCTCGCTGCCGCCATTCCAATCGGATATCGCTGGAGCAACTGAGAAAGGCCGCTCCACGTTCTGCCGAAGAGCCCGGTTCAACGGGGCGGCAGATCGCGGAGGAGGCTGCTACGGGCGAGGGCGCGAAGCCCGATGCAGCCGACGAGCATCCAAAGGACGGCTCGGGTGAGGGCGAGGGCGCGGAGCCGGAAGCAGCCGATGAGCATGTAGAGGACGGCTCGGGTGAAACCGAGCCTGAAGAATGAGGTCAGACGGTCTCGGCGGCGGGGAGCCATGAGCGGGCGGTGCCGGCCAGCAGCCCTCCCAGGGTAACCATGGCAGCAGCCACGGCGAACACCACGCCAAACCCAAACTGATCGGCCAGGAATCCGCTGACGAGAATGCCGATAGACCCGCTGGCAAACGTGAAGCCCAATACGGCTCCAGAAGCCGCCCCTACATAGGTGGGCACCATTCCCTGAGCATGAACCACGATCGGGCTGTGGGAAATTCCTATCAGCCCACCTGCCAAGAAAACGAGCAGGTATCCCCACGCACTGGCCCCGAGTGTCACCATCAGCAGGAGCGGGATCCCCGCCACGATTAACGTGCGGCTGACAAGCGCTCGCTTATCCGTTCGATCGGCGAGCCATCCACCGCCAATACCTCCTAGGGCAGAACCGCCCATGTACAACGCGGCGATAATCCCGAATACACCCGGACTGTAGCCAAGATCGCTGTAGTATTTGGGGATAAATGCGACCATCGTCATCATGGCCCACGAGCGCAGGGCAATTAGGATTGCGAAGGGGACGAATCCTCTCCAGTCGCCTGCGGTGGAGAGTGCATCACTGACGGAGGCCGAGTGACGGCCTCCAGTGGGGATCCGTAGGCCCGCGTATATGCCGACCGGCAAGACCAGCAATAGCAAGAGCATCAGTCCGGGGACGCCGCGCAGTTCCACAATCATTCCACCCAACGCCGGCCCCACCGCAAACCCAATCTGACCGAACAGGAAGAACAGGGAGGCCGCAAATACGACCCGTGAGGCTAGATGGCGCCTGGCCCGATCTGTGGCTTCCGCCGTGCCCGCCGGGTGAAAGGCAGCCGATCCCATCGCGGTGAGAACGAGCAATAAGAGTGCCACGCGGCCCGGTATCAGCACCGCTGCGCCAAAGGAGAGCGCCATCCAGAGTATCCCCAACGTCGCAACCCATCGGGCACCTATTCGATCGGCCAGTAGGCCAAAGACCGGCTGCAGGACTGACCCCAGCAGCGTATAAGCCGCACTCAAGACCCCGATCAAGACGTTTGATAGGCCCAGAGGGCCGCTCAAGGCTGCCAGGATTAGGGCGCGCTGGCCATTGATCAGATCTACCGCAAAGTGACCAGCCGCTGCGGCGCGAAAGGGGCGATCGCTGAACAGACTCACCGATAGAGGTCATGTTCGGCAATGTAGTCCGCGACCGCGCGTGCGACCAGATATCGATAGGGCTTGCCTGAAGCGACTCGACGCCGAATGTCGCGGGAAGCGACATCCACCACTGGAACTTCGAGGAAATGAACCTTGTCGGCGAGCCCTGGAAGCTTCGTATCCAACTGCTCGAGATTGGCCTCGACGTCAGGGCGGTTCAGCACCACGATCGCCTTGGAGAGCTGGACGAAGCGCTCAGGCGAGCGCCAGGCCGGCAAATCTCGAAGCGAATCCTTCCCCATCACATACGCGCGCTCATCGTCGGGCCGCGCCTCGGCCAGCTCAGCTAGTGTGTCTACCGCGTAATGTGGCCCGGGACGATCCACCTCCAGCCTCGAAAGCTCGAATGCCGGGTCATTCTGGATGGCGAGCTCGACCATTCTCAGCCGGTGTTTGACCGGGATAATGGGTCGATCCGGCTTGTGCGGAGGCTCTCCGGTAACGACCCACAGCACCTTGGACAATCCCATTTCGAAGCGCGCTTCGTCTGCCAACACCAAGTGGCCGATGTGTGGCGGATCGAAGGTGCCGCCAAATACACCGATCACTCCTCCCACTCCATTTCGTATTCCCCGATGTGAACCGTATCTCCGGCTTTGATCCCCGCTTCCCGCAGTCCCTTATTCACGCCAATTCGGACCAACAGCCGCTGGAACCGTCTCACTGCTTCCTCGTACTCCCAGTAGGTCATGGCTGCCGCGCGCTCGATCCCCTCTCCCGATATCCGCCAAGACCCGTCTGGCTCGCGTCCGATTTTAAAATCCGAGCCGTCGGGCTCCGGCTTGTAGACCCTAGGCTCCTCGCCCTCGAATGGGCTCGCAGTTTGAGCAAGGCGGTGCGCTTCCAGCAGCACCGGCCCCAAACCCGTTCGCGCCAGGGCTGAGATAGGGGAAGGGGTGATGCCAATCGCCCCAAATCGGGCTAAAAGCGCAGCCCAACCACCTTGGGCCTCGGGCAGATCCATCTTGTTGACAGCCACGACCTGCGGTTTCTTGCCGAGCGCCTCGTCGAAGAGCGCAAGTTCGGAGTTGATCTGGGAAAAGTCGGCGATCGGATCTTCCGCCGACCCATCGACCAGGTGGATCACGGCTCGCGTGCGTGATATATGTCTTAAGAAACCGGCGCCCAGGCCGGCCCCGGTGTGGGCGCCCTCAATTAGCCCGGGAATGTCTGCCAGGACCAGGTTGATCTCTTCGTCGATTTCAGCCACTCCAAGGTAGGGCTCCAATGTAGTAAATGGATACTCCGCGATTTTTGGCTTAGCGCGGGTCACGGCAGCCAGGAGAGTGGACTTCCCGGCATTTGGCAGGCCTACAATCCCCACGTCGGCCAGCAGACGCAGCTCTAGCCGGAGCCAAAGTTCCTCCCCTGGCTCCCCTTTTTCGGCCATTCTGGGCGCCTGGTTTCGTGATGTGGCGTAGCGCGCGTTCCCCTTACCCCCCCGCCCACCGCGGCAGACCACCATTTGGTCTCCCGGGCTCAAGAGCTCTCCCATGATTTCGCCGGTCTCGTCGTTCATCACGATCGTGCCTGGCGGCACTGGAACCAGGAGATCATCGGCGCTCTTGCCGTGCCGGTTGCTTGGACCTCCTCGCCCACCCGCACTTGCCTTGAAGTGCCGCCTGCGCCGAAAGCGGGCCAGCGTGCTATGCTTCTCAGCCAAAACGAGCACTACGTCACCGCCCCTCCCCCCATCTCCACCGTCCGGGCCGCCTCTAGGAACGTACTTTTCTCGTCGGAAATGGACAATTCCGTCGCCTCCGCTGCCGGAGGCCCCGAAGATCCGTGCCTCATCTATGAACATCTCACGTAGCCTAATCGCTCAGGATTATAGTTTGGCGGGACCGCGGTAAGGAGCGAGCCCGAAGGATTATACTCACCCGCTTGGGGCGCGCGATAATCGTGTGACCCGATTGCTCCAGTTTGCACTTGTTGTATGGCTATGATAGATTCTTCGCGCTTCGAGAGGTTGCGATGCGATCCTCCCCCGTCCCAGACATCGTTGTGGGCCGCTTGCCCCTGTACCTCAGGGCCCTGACCCAGATGCAAGCTGAAGGAAAAGAAATCACCTCCTCTCAGGAGTTGGGTGATCGGCTCGGGATTTCTTCGGCTCAAATTCGTAAGGACCTCTCACAGTTCGGCGAGTTCGGCAAGCAGGGAACCGGCTACAACATCGGCTACCTCAGCGATCAGTTGAAGGGGATCCTAAAAGTAGATCGAGTTTGGGACGTCGTGCTTGTGGGAGTCGGCGACCTAGGTAGAGCGCTCGCGAACTATGCCGGGTTTCTCCATCGCGGGTTCAGGATCCGCTCAATCTTCGACAACGACCCAAAGAAGATCGGGAAACAGGCGGGAGATTTCACAATCCAGGATACCTCAGATCTGGGCAAACAGATTCAGGCCGCCGGCATTCGGGTGGCCATGCTCGCGGTCCCCTCTGATGAGGCCCAGCGAGCCGCAGATCGGCTGGTTGAGGCAGGGATCCGCGCCATCCTCTGCTATGCGCCGACCTCTATCAACGTTCCGCCCTCCGTACGCGTGCAGTATATCGATCCGGTGCTGCACCTGCAGCACATGACCTACCACGTTCCCTAACGATCGCTTCGCAAAAGACCAGGAAAGACGGCGGGCTCTGTAGTTCTGAACTATCTGTGGGTTCTCGGCAAAGGCTCGACGCACCACGTGTGGCTATGCGCAACGGTCCAGAGAGCTTGCGTCAGACGGTCGGAAGATTTCTACGGAGCCGCTCCAACATATTCAGCCCCCGGTTCGCGCCGATGGCGATCGAATTAACCGGCTCCTCCGCCAGGTAGGCCGGAACACCCGTCTCGCGCGTCAGCCATTTATCGATCCCCCTTAGCATAGAACCGCCGCCACAGACTACCATGCCGCGATCGATGATGTCTGAGGCCAGCTCAGGTGGGGTGCGCTCGAGCACCTTTTTGATGGCCGCCAACTGAAGCACAAGCGTCTCCTGGAGCGCTTCCACGACCTCGTTGGTGGAGAGGGTGATCGGCCGCGGCAGGCCCGTAACTTGATCCTGACCTTGGATCTCCAGGGTCCGCTCTTCGTCCTGGGGTACGGCCGCTCCGATGCGGATCTTGGCTTCCTCGGCAGTCCGCTGGCCTACGACCAGCCCGTACTTCTTGCGGACGTAGCTGGCGATGGCATCGTCCATCTTGACCCCGCCGATTCTCACCGCATCCGCCACGACGATGCCGCTCATGGCGAGCACCGCGGCCTGTGTGACGCCACCACCCAAGATCACCACCAGGTTGCCGGAGGGAGTGGCGATCGGAAGGCCCACGCCGATGGCCGCCGCAAGCGGTTCCTGGATCAGATGCACCTCGCGGCTGCCGGCCTGCAGGGCGGCTTCGTGCACGGCTCGAGACTCCACGCTAGTGACGCCGTAAGGAACGGTGATCATGGCGCGCGGCTTGAAGAGCCGCGCCGGTCCGCATACTTTCTCTACGAAGATGCGCAGCATGCGCATCGTGACTTCAAAATCGGCGATCACCCCTTCGCGCATCGGCCGCATGACCTCGATAATCTCCGGCACCCGCCCGTCCATCTCCCGCGCAGCCTGGCCAACCTCGACGATCTTGAGTTCCTCGATATCCACGGCCACCATTGTGGGTTCGTGTAATACGATCTCACCCCCGTCGCTGACGAGGGTGCTTACGGTGCCGAGATCGATGCCGAGGTCCTTACCGAGCAATCCCATCCTGCTAGGACTCTCCACTCCCTTCGATACGAACGCGTGGCGCCTTTCGGCGGTGTTTCCTGGCGGTCGATAGCCTCAGTTCCGACCTCCTCAAGGAAGTCTGGATGGCGAGATATTCATCTGTGTCTGGCGGCGGGCCCTGGGCGAGTAACTCTTCGGCTCTACGGCGCGCGTTTTCGGCCCGCTCTACGTCGATCTCCGCTACATGCTCGCCATAATCGGCCAGCACCACGACCGCGCCCGGCAAGACCTCCATTACGCCACCCGCCACGGCAAAGACCTCTTCTTCATCACCGTGACGCACGATGAGCTCACCGAATGCGAGCGTGGTGAGCAGTGGCGCATGGTTGGGCATGATCCCCATCATGCCCTCGGTCCCGGGTGCGACGACCATGTCGACCTCTCCCTCGAAGAGCTGGCGGTCTTGCGTGACGATCTCACAGCGCATGGGCATGGCTACTTCAAGCTTTCGGCCTTCTCCGCAGCTTCTTCGATCGGACCGATCAGATAAAAAGCCTGCTCCGGCAGGTCATCATGCTGTCCATCCAGGATCTCGCGGAATCCCCGTACGGTGTCCCGCAGCTTCACGTATTTGCCGTCCTGCCCCGTGAACTGCTCGGCCACGAACATGGGCTGGGAGAAGAAACGTTCAATCTTGCGCGCCCTGGTCACAATGAGCTTATCGTCTTCGCTGAGTTCCTCGATCCCAAGAATGGCGATGATGTCTTGCAGATCTTTATAGCGCTGCAGCACCTGCTGCACGTCGCGCGCCACCGAGTAATGATCCTCCCCGACGATCTGCGGGTCGAGGATACGCGAGGTGGAAGCCAGAGGATCGACCGCGGGATAGAGTCCTTTGTCCGCAATGGCGCGCTCGAGCGCGATCGTAGCATCTAGATGCGTGAAGGTTGCCACGGGCGCGGGGTCCGAGTAGTCGTCTGCAGGAACATAAACCGCCTGCATAGAAGTAATGGAACCCGTTCGTGTGGAGGTGATTCGCTCTTGCAGCTCGCCCATTTCGGTGGCCAGCGTCGGCTGGTAGCCAACCGCGGAGGGCATGCGACCCAGCAGCGCAGAGACCTCCGAGCCGGACATGCTGAAGCGGAAAATATTGTCGATGAATAAGAGCACATCCCGCCCTTGATCCCGGAAGTACTCCGCCATCGTGAGGGCCGCGAGGCCCACTCGCAGACGGACGCCCGGAGGCTCGTTCATTTGGCCATAAACGAGCACCGTGTCCTTCAAGACGCCCGATTCAATCATCTCACGATACATCTGGGTTCCTTCGCGCGTGCGTTCGCCAATTCCAGCGAAGACGGAATTGCCCTTATGCACGGTGGCGATCGATCGGATCAGCTCTTGAATGATGATGGTCTTCCCCACCCCTGCGCCGCCAAATATGCCAGTTTTCCCTCCCTTGGTGAATGGAGCAATCAGATCGATGACCTTCAGACCCGTCTCGAATACTTCCACCCTTCGAGATTGCTCTTCGAAAGAAGGCGCGAGCCGATGGATCGGATAGGTTTGAGTGGTTTCCACTTCTCCCTTGCCGTCGATCGGGCGGCCCAGGACGTTGAACATGCGCCCAAGAGTGGGCTCTCCGACCGGGACTCGTATAGGCGCCCCGGTGGCACGCGCGGGCACACCGCGCTGCAGGCCGTCTGTGGCATCCATGGCGACCGTGCGCACCACATGCCCACCCAAGTGCCGCTGCACTTCCAGCACGAGTGGCTCGTTGTCCGATCGACCTACTTCGATGGCGTCGTAAATCCCAGGAAGATCTCCTCGCGGGAACTCGCAGTCCACTACTGCTCCCTGGATTTCGACTACCCGACCGGTCGCTACTTCCATACCTGCCTCCTACTTAGTGGGCTCCCTCAGATCCATCCGTCAAGCTATCGCGAGCTGCCCGCAAGAGCTTCTGCACCCCCCACGATGTCCAACATATCGCTGGTGATCGCCAATTGGCGAGCCTTGTTGTATTCGAGGGTCAACGCCGCAGAAAGATCCAAGGCGTTTTCCGTGGCATTTTGCATGGCCACCATGCGAGCCGCGTGCTCACTGGCCAACGACTCCAATACCGCTTCATAGAGCTGTAGCTGGAGGAAGCGGACAAGGACCAGATCGATCAATTCGCGTTGGCCCGGTTCGTAAATGTAGCTGGCCGGCGGGGCGCCATCGCGAGCGACTGGATCCTCGACCTTCTCCAGTTCCAGTGGGAGAAATTGCTTGACCGTCGGCTGCTGGCGCAGCAGATTGATGTAATCCGTGTACACCAGGTAAACCCGGTCGAACTCCTCCTTTTGAAATTCCTCTATAGCGAGTTGGCCAATTGCCGATACATCCATAAAGGAGGGCTCGGCGGGCAGATTGCTGAATTCACCCACCAAGTTCTTTCCGAGCCGAACAAGGACATCGCGTCCCTTCCGCCCCATGGAAAGGAAGCTCTCATCCGCCTTGAAGCGCTCCAAGGCTAGCCTGAGAACATTGGTGTTGTAAGCCCCGGATAGACCACGGTCGCTGGTGATCAGAATCACGAGCGATCGCCGTTCCTGAGGGGATTTTGCTAGCAACGGATGGACGTGCTCTCCCTCAGGGATCGCCGAGAGGTGATGCAGAATCTCGAGGGCCTTGTGGGCGTAAGGGCGTGAACGGAGCACGGCCTCTTGTGCCTTTCGCACCCGGCTCGCACTGATGGTCTGCAAGGCGCGCGTCACCTGAGCAATGTTCTTGA
This sequence comes from Anaerolineae bacterium, assembly GCA_036986135.1. Classification (GTDB taxonomy): domain Bacteria; phylum Chloroflexota; class Anaerolineae; order Anaerolineales; family E44-bin32; genus JADFRG01. Next base: position 24,952 of record BTQZ01000033.1, read on the forward strand.
CGCTGCGAATACGAAGCCGGACCTCGCGAGCAGTTGCCATGTTCTAGTCTGGAACCCAGCCCCGATTAAAGTTTTTAATCACTTCCTCTAGCCGGGTCTCAGTTTCAGGTGAAATCGCCCTCTTTTCGGCGATATCCCGCAGCAGGTCGCTGTGCGAGGACTCCACATGCCGAAGCAGATCAGCCTCCCAATCTCTCATCTTATCTACCGGCACATCATCGGCATAGCCGCGCGTTCCAGCAAAGATCGCGACCACCTCTTCCTCCAGCTCCTGGGGAACGTATTGGGGCTGCTTGAGAATCTCCTGCAGGCGCTGGCCTCGGGCCA
>BTQZ01000034.1:0-25243 GCA_036986135.1 Anaerolineae bacterium
AAGCCGAGGACGCCGCCGATACCAATCCCATTCTGAGAGCTCATGCGAGCGTTTGGGCCGGAGCCAATCCACACTCCGAGCAGCAGCGCGATCAGCGCGCCGATCGAAGCGAACTGAATTCCGAATATCAACGATACGCCGAGCACCGTCAGCCCGATGACCGCTCCAATAATCGCCCGATCTGCAGTTCCGCCGAGGATTTCCATCGGGGGCGAGGGATAGCTCGACGCGTCAGGGGCCGACGCTGCGCTCTTCCCATTCGATCCAGGCTTCTTCCCGTTGGCGCGAGAGCCGTTATTCCCATTTGTGTGCTGCTTCGTGTAATACGAACGACGTTTCTCGGGCCGGCTGAGGACCTCGTAGGCCCAGTTGATCTCCTGCATTCGGGAAATCGAATCCTGGCCGCGGCTGATGTCTGGATGGTGTTCCATGGCCAGGCGTCGGTAGGCGCCGGCGATTTCCTTCTCGGAGGCGTCGTGTGGGACACCGAGGATGGAGAGGGGATCCTTGGTCATTGCCAACAAGATCCTACGCATATCTGGGCGAGCGACAAATAGGACTTTGAGGGATTGGAGCCTTGCTTTTGCTAACGGCACCTTATTCACGCAGTACCGGCAGCGGCCAAACAGAATTTGTAAGTTCTCAGAAAGGTGATGGAGGTAAGCTCTACCGGCAAGGTGAATCGCATGCCTGGCCGAAGAAGTTGATTTCGGGGTTGTAGTTCTCCCGATCTTTTATTGGAGGCGCGCAAAGCGGCCGCATTGGCGCTGCCGTTTGGACCGGAGCTAGCTGCGGAACTAGGAAACTTCGGGTCGGGATGACCTGATGAATTGGACAGCAGATACAACAAGGAGAAGAGCAATGCCGACGAAGTATGCGGCCCACACGACAACGACGGACCCTTTGGCAAAAACCCTGAGAAAGAGCCCGAACAATAACATACTGAAACCGGTAGCAGCCATGACGAATAGCCTGCCACGCGGATAATCTCCATCCTTCAATGAGCTACTTCGAAATGCTAGGACGACAAGTGCGAGGCCTGCAACTATGAGAACGCCTGCGGCCAGGCTGGGCTGACCAACAAACAGATAGACGCCCGCACCAAGAACAGTCCAAGCGCCAGACAATGCGAATGTTCTCAAGAAGCCTTTCGAAACGTATATTGAGCGCTCATCCATGAGAAAGTCTCCTTCTCAGAAATTCTATTGCGACATCCCATCACCGTCTATTTGCTTCTATAAGTTCAAATTGCCGAGTGGCAAACGCTTAATTAGCTGGTGTTACTGATCTCATTAATGGATTAGCGAATAAGACAACAATAATCAGTCCCAGAAGTGCTGCACTGATTCTTCTCTGATAGCGTTTCATAATCTTTGCGCCATCCGTCTTGGGGTCATACACCTGACCCCAATAACACCGTCAGCTGATTTCCGTTTTCAATATCCCCATGTTCCATACCTAAGTGGCAAGCGTCAGACCACAGGAAGGGCGCTGGTGGTCCCAATTCGCGGCGGGAACCAATCAAGTGTGGCGGGCGTCTTAGATCAAATGCATGAAAAAGGAGCCTCCGATGACCCGACCACTGATGAAGTCCCTCCCCCTAGCACTCCTGCTTATCGTAACAACCGCAGCGCCCGTTTTCGCAGCACAAGACCCGCCGCCTCCGTACCGCGGCGGTGAACCTCGCCCGGAGCCAATCGACCCTTCCTATCTGGAGGCCATCCAGCGTACCTCCGCAATGGTCTGGGACGACAATGCCCTGCGTCTGGCGCAGGAGCGCGGGTTGGACCTGATCAACGTCACCTGGGAAGACACCGGCCGCTATTACGACTCGGCGGTGGGACCCAACATCTCGGACATGACCATCCAGGTGCAGCATCAAGACCCAGAAACAGGAGAATACGTGCTCACGCTGATGCCGGTGATCCGCTATCCCAACTTTGTCGACCTGACCGCCGACATCTCACCGGATGACTTCTACCTGCTGGTGGGCAACGAAGACGGGGACGATCTCGAGCGCGTGACCCTCGCCGAGTATCTAGGCAACTTCCGGAAGTACCTCAGCGAGCCGGGCTCCTGGGCCGGACGCCGCAGCTCACTGTTGGCGCCGCGCGACAGCCATGTACTGGTCAGCGCGCAGGCCGCTTTCCTGCCTGTACCGCAGCAGGGTGAAGCCACCTTCAATCCGGTGATCTTCAACTACCAGTCCTACGAAGGCGACCCCGCTGTGCTGACGATCATCGCCTCCCGCGAAGGCACGAGCGCCACCGTTATCGACAACATGAGAGATGCCTTCCCGGCGGGTTGGTCCTGGGGTCAGCGCCTGTTTTTCAACCAGGACGGCGAACGCGCTAGCTTCACCGGCGAGCGCCTGAGCGATTTTGTCGATCGCACGTCCCCGCCCGACATGATTTCACCCACCGCAGCAGGCGAGGCTGGGCTCAACATGGTGCTGCTCATCCAGGTGCCGCTGAAGCAGCGAGAACCGATGCGCGGGATGTTTGAAGATGAAGCCATCGAAGGAACCGCCGCGCCTTCGGCAGCCTTCAAGGCCGATGGTGACGTCGAAGCGGCAGTGATCGGCCACGGCAAAGTCGAAGGTCCGTTCACCGAGATCGACGGCCTGGCCATCGAGCGTGATCCACGCTTCCCGATCCGGGTGACGGTTCAGTTCTATAAGGCCACGAGCAACGGCATCGTCACTGAAGAAGACATGCAAGCCATCGCCGAACAGATCGAGCGCGTGTACGACGAGGCGGACTACGTAGGCAGCCTGGTCGTAGACGGCGGAACCGATCGACCCACCGAGTACGACGGCCCCAAGGTTGAGCCGCCCGGCTGGTGGGAAGCCTTCTGGCACCGCTTTGAGAACAACCTGCAATTCAGCCGCTGGGAAGCGCAGGACGTGCTCCGAGAGCTCGGCGCAGTCGCCTGGCGCTGGGTCTGGGATTGAAGACCTCTTACAGACGGAGAAGGCACACCTACACGATGCGGTCGGAAAATCCCGACCGCATCGCCGTTTCAGGGGGTTGCACCCTCTCTTGACTTCGATCAGATGTTCTGATAGACTGAATATCAGAAAAACTGACGATCAGGAGGCCCCATGAGCACTTCATACACCCTTCAAATTGGGCAGCGAGGCGTACTCACCTTTCCCAAATCCGTCCGAGAAGCATACAGGATGCAGCCTGGCGACCCGGTCACACTGCTCGATCTAGGCGGCGTCTTCGTCTTGAGCCCGAGACTCTCCGAAATAGACGACCTGTCCGCCCGGATCACGGAATCCCTGGTGGAGAAGGGGGAGGACCTCGAGAGCATGCTCAAGGTTCTTCGCGAGCAGCGGGAGCGCTATGGCGACCAGGATCCGGATCTTTCTTGATACGAGCGTTATCTTCGCTGGGATCTGGTCGGCTCAAGGCGGCGGCCGTATGCTGCTGTGCCTGGGTGAGGCGGGAGCTATTTCGCTCGTCACGAGCCGCCTTCCGATCCAGGAACTCGAAGGCACGCTAAGAAACAATGCACCTCAATCGCTTGGCGCCCTGGCGCTGCTGCTGGATCGCAGCGATATCACAGTCGTCGGAGAGCCGGCAGCCGCCGACCGATCTGCCGCAAGACCGCTTGTAGACCATCCCGCCGACGCCGAAATTCTGGCTTCCGCGATGGGGAGCGAAGTCGAGTACTTCGTGACACTCGACAGAAAGCACTTCCTGGACAATGAGAAACTGCCCCACACGGTCGCCTTTAAGATCGGCACGCCCGGTGAGTGCCTGGAGTGGATCCGCCGCAGGCTAAGGCGCATGGCCAGCGGACGGGCGTAGCTGCCTGCATCAGATATCATTGGGTGTCTTGAATGACCCGCGCCGGATAGGGAGCTTCATCTGCAATGTCAGAAAATGAGGAGAAGTGCATCAATTGTGAGCGGAACGAATACGAGGCGCCGCTGCTGCAGGCGAGCTTCAAGGGGGAGGGATTCGCGATCTGCTCGACCTGTCTACCGATCCTGATCCACGAGCCGCACAAGCTGCAGTCGCGTCTGAGCGGAGCCGAGGATTTAAGGCCCGCTCCGCACGATCACGACTAGGCACAGTTCGAATGATCGGAGACGCGCTCATGCTCGCCCGGTTGCCAGGCCGATGCTCATCCGGATGAGCATCGGCCTGGCAACCGTGGTCGAGCGGCGAGGGGAATTTGGGTTGTTCCGGGCGGTGGGCGCCACCCGCCGTCAGCTGCGGGGTGTCGTGACGGGTGAGGCAGCCCTGATGGCTGGGCTGGGTGCGGCGATCGGAATCTTTGCGGGCTTGGGGATCGCGGTTATCATCCCTACGGTCTATGGCGGAAACAGCTGGGGAATTATGGAGCTAGACCACTGGGCCGCGGCGATGGATTCGGTCCGGGCCGCGCTACCTATCGGACTGTTCGGTTGGCTGGTTGCGGTGGCGATCGGCGCACTCGCCGGGCTGCTAACGGCTCAAGGCATGTTGCGGCGGCGACGGCTGGTGGATGAGCTGCAGGCGGAGAGGCATTAGTGTTGAAAAATGATTCCTAAAGATCGAGCATTTCTCACGGAATATGAGTTCGAGACCCTTCTGGCGATTAGCCGTACTCTTGCTCATCCCAGCAGGGCAACCGGCATCGCAGAATCGGTGGTTCGGACGATCTCCACCGCCGCAAGCCCGGCGGAGCAAGCGGATTTTCGACGCGCGCTCACTTTCTTTGATCAGCCGATAGCGAATCTCGTTCTGGCGGGTGCGCCCAAGCGCTTCCGCAGCATGAGCCTCGAAGAGCGAGAACGCGTTCTGCGGGCCTGGTCCAACAGCCAGATAGGGATGCTGCGAAAGGGCTTTCAGACATTCAAGCGGCTCGTGCTGTTCCACGAATACTCAATGATCCCAGAAGGCTCGGATCGCAATCCACACTGGGAAAACATAGGCTATCCGGGTCCGGTCAAACCATCGGAAGTCGCGAAACCGCTCGCAATCAAGGAAATCACACGCTCCACGGCGCTCGAAGCCGACGTGGTCGTCATCGGATCCGGCGCGGGCGGCGGTGTGGTCGCAGCCGAGCTGGCGGCGGCGGGGCAGCACGTGATCGTCCTTGAGAAAGGCGGCTACTATAACGAGGCAAATTTCGACGGCGCGGAATGGAAGGCGATGCGCGATCTGTATGAGAAACGCGGCATCCTCACCACGGAGGATGTCGGGATTGTCGTGCTCGCGGGAAGCACGCTGGGCGGAGGGACCACCATCAACTGGACCACGAGTCTGCCGACACCCGCCCATGTTCTGCATGAATGGGAAACCGAGCTTGGGGTCACGGGTGCGGAGGGGCCGGAATGGCAGGCCGGAATGGAGGCCGTTAGCGCGCGCATCCATGTCACCACCGATTACAGCGATCAGAATCGGCAGAATTCGCTTCTGCGCGAAGGCGCGGAGGCGCTTGGATATGGGTGGCGCACACTACCCAGAAACGTCAACAACTGTGACGATTGCGGCTATTGCGGGTTCGGATGCCGCTTCGGCGCCAAGCAAAGCACACTGCTGACCTATCTTCAGGACGCCCACGAGAACGGTGCGGGCATCATCACAAACTGTTTCGCCGACCGCCTCATGATTTCGAACGGACGGGTAGAAGGAGTTGAGGCAACCGTCAATGGCCATTCCTTGCGCATCACAAGCCCACGAGTAGTGGTGGCGGCCGGCAGCGTGCATTCTCCTGCGCTGCTCAAGCGATCCGGTCTGACGAACGCAAACATCGGGAACCATCTACATCTGCATCCGGTGCCCGTAGCCTTCGGAATATTCGACGAGCCGGTAGAAGCCTGGCGGGGCACGATGCAATCCGTCGCCTGCACGGAATTCGAAATGGCGAACGAGGGCTATGGGTTTGTCGTGGAGGTGCCTCCGGCGCACCCTGGGCTTGCCGCGCTTGGATTACCGTGGAAAGATGCGAAATCGCACCATGAGCTCATGCTCAACATGGCAAACACAGCATTCTTCTTTGCTCTGGTGCGGGATCGGGATGGAGGTCGTGTGGACGTGGATGACTGGGGGAATCCGGTCTTGAACTACTGGCTTTCCAAGAGGGACGCGGTTTCGGTCATCGAGGGCGCAAAAGAATGCGTGAAACTGCTGGTCGCGGCGGGCGCGCAAACGGTCGGCGGAATCTATAACAGCGCCGATCCATTCGATGCCTCATCCGCCGGCGGCCTGACCTCGTACCTCGATCGGATCGACCAAAGAGGCTACATAACGAACGACATGACACTCTTCAGCGCGCACCAGATGAGCAGTTGCCGCATGGGAGGTAGTGCCTCGATCGCGGCCTTCGATCCGGAGGGAGAGAGCTACGAAGTAAAGAATCTCTACATCGCGGATGCCAGCGCACTTCCCTCCGCCCCGGGGGTCAATCCGATGATCAGTATTATGGGCCTTGCCCATCGGACCGCGCAGATCATCAAGTCTCGTATCTAACATATCTGCACTCCGGGCTCACTCCACCTGGTTCTCCCCCAGGCCACATGGCTGAGCCGCCTGGAGCGGGAGAGCATCCGGCTAGCGCCGCGCTATCGTGGTAAAAGCTAAGGTCACTGAGGGACCCCCACCATTGCATAAGGAGTCGTAATGAAATTTGGATTACAAATTAATCGCTTCGACTGGCCTGGAGCGCCGGCCACGATCGGTCCAAAATTTGCGGAAATTACCCGAGCCGCGGAAGAGGCGGGGTTCGAAAGCATCTGGGTGATGGATCACTACTACCAAATTGAGCCTGGCCTGGGAAGCAAAGAAGACCCCATGCTGGAAGCATATAGCGCGCTCAACTTCGCAGCTGCGGTGACGGAGCGGGTGAGGCTGGGGGTGCTGGTCACGGGTGTGGTGTACCGTCATCCTGGATTTCTTATCAAGCAAGTGTCCACATTGGATGTGCTCTCAGGGGGACGCGCCAACCTGGGAATCGGGGCGGCCTGGTACTGGCAGGAGGCGCAGGGATTGGGGTTTCCTTTCCCCTCTACCGGCGAGCGTTTCGAGCAGCTTGAAGAGGTGCTGCAGATCGCAAAGCAAGTTTGGTCGGGCGACTTCAGCTCCTATAAGGGTAAGCATTTCAAGCTGGAGGCGCCGATCAACAGCCCGCAGCCGATCACGAAGCCTCACCCTCCGATCTTGATCGGAGGAGAAGGCGAAAAGAAGACCCTGCGCTTAGTGGCACAGTATGGAGACGCCTGCAATCTGTTCGCCCGCAATGGAGTGGACGGCGCAACCAAGAAGCTTGGAGTATTGCGTAATCATTGTGAGGCCCTGGGCAGGGACTACGACGAGATTGAGAAGACCGTCCTTGGATCCATCGATCTGTCTACAAATGGCGCCTCGGAGGTGGTCGATCAGATCGGCCTCTTCACCGAGATCGGGATCCAGCACTACGTCCTGGGCATTCCCAACGTATCCGAAATCGAGCCGATCGAGCGGTTCGGGAGCGAGATCATTCCTAGATTCTGATCCGAAGAGAGGAACCGTTTCCTAAGTTCTAGCGGAGCTGGAGGCGTCCTCCCGAGTGGGCGGTGCGCCTAGGATCTAGGAAGGGGGGCGAAGGAATCCTGCGGCAGAGAGCCAAGGTTTGGAGCGCTGCCAGATTGTGCACGGGAGCAGCGGAAGTGCGGAGCTGCCACAAAACGCGCCGGGGAGGCGAAACAGCGGGCGCTCTTTAGCTGCTCCAGAGCTCGCATGGCGAAGCTCGACGAACGGTCCAGGCCGAAGCTGGCCGCTAAGGCGCGGAGCGTCGCACGTTCTTCCGTGCTATCTGGCCCGATTCTGCCGACGTAGAAAGGAGGTTCACCGCCAAACCTCCGTCCGCCAGGAATGCCGACGACAAATGTGAAGTCTCGAGCCGCGGCGTACGTAAGTCCGAACTCATCGATATTGCCGAAGGGCAGGACCAGCGTAACCGGACAGCGTCCCAGGTTGCGACAGATGACCTCGTACGAGCCAGCGACCTGCTCCTCGATACGTTCTGGCTCGATCTGGGAGAGGCTGTAGTGGTCGAGACCGTGACTGGCAACCTCGAATCCTAACCCCTCCAAGCGCCGCAGATAGGCCCAGGCGTCGGGATCCTGAGGACCACCCACGACGGCAGCAATCACTAGCACCAGCCCTCGATCGGCGAAGATCTCGGAGGGCGTGACGAAATAAGGTCGCAACCAGTCGGTGCCAAAGTCGTCGAGAGAAACGATGAGCGAGCCCTCGGCCGGGCACCGTCCGCTCTCCAGTCGGGCGGCGACTTCTCTATAGGTCGTCGTCTGGAGACCGCGCGCCACGATTTCCCGCGCAAGCTTCCACATTCGAACCGGGCCATACCCCGAGTGCAGCATAAGCGACATCGGCGTCGGGCACTCACTTTCCAACAGGAATGGGAATTCGACGGGCTTGGAGGATGGCGGCCACACAAAGCGCGGCTCCCCATCGATCAGAACCGTGTTTGTGCTACGGTGCTGAGTTGAAGTGGACGGCTTCGGAGCGGGGGGTTCGACCGGAACACTCATGGGGAGACCTGGCTTGGAGGCCTGAAGGACGGTGCGCGGCCCCTGCTGGGGCGCCGTCAAGCTTATGCCATGGGCTGGCAGCACGGGAGCTGGCTCGGCTCTTGCTTCGGATTCTGCATTTGCGGCTCCTGAAAAAGCAAGCCCAGATACGATTGCCACCCAAAGCGAGATCAATAGGACAAGCCATCGAAAGACCCTGCACCGCAGCAGCACGGCTTGGAGCAAATGCACGCGAATTCAATCCTTAAATCAAAGTTTGACCTCCATTCTGGGCAAGAGATTTACGTTCCGCGCTTACAACGACCTTACATAATGCCAGCTGGCGCTTTACCAACGGTCAATAAGGCGTGAACCGCCCGGAAATCGGCACAATGGAGGGATGGGTTGCGCTGGGCCGACTCGGCCCGACTAGGGAGGATCTCTATCGCGGAGCTTCGGCTTTCCTATGGAACTGGGTTGATGGTGTGTCGCGACTGGGAAGCTATGGCCAGGGGATACTGACTGCGGTCGAGTAGCCGAGCTTATTCTGGACCCGCAATTGGCCATAGGAATCTGCGCTGCAGCTCGTCTGATCCGTAAGCGTGTAGGAGGTATTTGTAGTTGTATATGCAACGTCAATCGGGAACCCGCCCGAGCAGATGCGGGCCTCGATCAGGTAGCCTAGCTCGACCGCCGGAGGGGCTGGAGACCAGCTGATGGTGACGCTGGAGCCGCTGCGGCTAGCCCCGACCCCCTTTGGAGGCGCTACAGAGGAGTTGGTCAGCAACGGCGGATAAACGACCGGCACGGTGCTGAGATCGACGTTGGCCGTGGCGCCGGAGGCCGTGACCCAGCAATGAAATAGCGCATCCCAGGGCTGGACCCAAAGCCAGGTAGAGGCGTAATTGCGGCCGTCTAGAGCGGCGGTTCGACCCTCGTCCACTCCCCAGGCATAGAGGTAGGCCGGATCCGGTCCGTAGCGACAATTGAGATTTACATCCGCCGTCATTTCCGGCGTCGGTGGAGTCGGGGTCTCAGTAGGCGTTGCTGTTTCGGTGAGGGTCGGAGTAAAGGTTGGAGTCGGCGTGATGGAAGGCGTAAGAGTGACCGTAGCTGACGGCGTCAAGGTAGAGGTCGGGGTGTGCGTTGCAGTGGCGGTTTCGGTGGGCGTTACCGTAGGCGGCACAGTGGTTGCGGTGGGCGTCTCGGTAGGCGCTGCAACCGAGCTGCATCCGGCGATCAGGAGCGCCAGCAGCGTGCCAGTAAGCCATGATTTCGATTGGGTTGCCATAAGCTCCAACAGCGCTCAAGGTACCGGATTTGCGAAGCCGGCGCAACCCAACTGAGGTCAGACCCTTGACCCATCACGTATAATCCGTTGCTTCGGCTCTGCCCATGGGCAGAGCCCACACATTTGGTGAGGGGCAAGCCTGGTGTCAGGAGCAAGCATATAGGAGATTGATGCGTGTGGACCGTCGATTCGTAGCGTTGTTCGTGGTGGTATTTGTCGACCTGATCGGGTTCGGCATGGTGATTCCGGTGCTTCTCCTGCACGCGCAAGAGACCTTTGGCGCCACCGATCTGCAGGCCACGTTGTTGCTGACTTCCTATTCGATCGGGCTGGTTTTGGCGGGACCGGTCTTGGGACGTCTGTCGGATGCAGTTGGAAGACGGCCGGTATTGATCCTCAGCCAGTTCGGAACGCTCGCGGGGTTCCTGATCCTCGGCTTTGCGAATACGCTCATTCTGCTCTACTTGGGGCGCATCATCGACGGAATTTCGGGCGGCAACATCACGACCGCGCAGGCCTATATCAATGACATCACGACGGAGAAGAATCGAGCCCGCGGATTCGGCTTAATCAGCGCAGCATTCGGGGCCGGCTTCATCGTGGGGCCCGCCCTCACGGCGCTTATTGTCAGCGCAACCGCCGCAAGCCCTGCACTCGCTCCTTACAGTCAGAACGCGCCGTTCTTTGTGGCTGCGATCTTCTCGCTGACCTCGATACTGTTGACCACATTTCTGCTTCCCGAAAGTCTGCCCAAGGAGGAGAGAGCGCCGCTCAGCCGTTCGCGGGAGAAGGTACCGGGTCAGAAGGGGCTACTGGATGTCATTCGACTTCCCGACGTGCGAGCCATCCTCCTGTTCACGATCCTGACCTTCCTGGCTTTCTCACTATTACAGGCCAGCTTCGCCTTCTTTGCCCGCCGCAACTTGTTTTCCGATGTCCCGCTGGAAAACGCGCAACGCGACATCGGGCTGCTGCTCACCTGGATAGGGGTGGTCAGCGTAATCACCCAGTTCGTTTTCGTCGGTCGTCTAGTCAAGCGCTTTGGAGAGCGAAGATTGGTGAATGTCGCCGCTCTTGCGCGGGTTTTTGCTTACGTAGGGATCGCATTCTCGCGGGATCCGTTGACAATGGCATTGGTTTTCATCCCCTTTGCCGCGGCGAATGCGATCAGTCAGCCGTCCCTGCAGTCGATATTGAGCCGTTTTTCCCCGCCGGAGATGAGGGGAAGAGTGCTGGGAGCCTTTCAATCCTCCAACAGTCTAACGCTGGTCATCGGCCCGATCCTTACCGGCATCCTGCTTCAGTTGAATCTACCGTCTCTTTCACCAGAAACGGCGGTCGCCTTGCCGATGTTTATGGGCGCGATCATCATGGCGATCGCATTCCTGATGAGTTTCCGCGTTCTGCGCATGAATTTGCCGACCCAGGAATTTGCGAAAATGCAACCCGCTGCGGCTCCAGCGGACTAGCCTTCATATGATCATTTGGGACAATCTTGCACTCTGCCCGGGGTGAAGCGGAAGGCGCTGATGGTTTCATCGAACAGAAGCAGCGTTTCTTGTCTCTCGGCGCACTGCTTCATAAATGCATAGAATTCCGGACCAATGCATAAACTTTCACTATGGCACCCGGGCTTCGACGATCAGAGCCGCCACGTCTCTCCGTGAGAGAGCTTTCGCCAAAGTGACCCTGTTATTCCAGGGAATGGTGATAGTCTTGTCCATCAGAGCCAGAACCAGGCCTCCCGAGACCGGCTGGTCCCCGGGCTCCACCAGCTCGGTCAACGTAGCGTCGTACCAACCAAAGAAGTGCTCCTTGAACTTGACGATCTTTTCGCGGCCGGTGAAGGCGCGCGCCAGCCGGATCCCCATCATGATGGCCTCCATCGCCGAAGCGGCGAATTCCGAGAGCTCGATCTCCCTCCAATATACCTTCCGCATTTCCTAGTGATGGCCTTCAAACCAATGAATCACCAGACAGGAGTACACCATTTTTGGTATTCCGACTGCTCGCCGTGGACAACGCTGCGGTATAGGCTCACGATCTGTTGAGTGATCGGCCCAATCTCACCATCTCCGACCGGAAAGCGATCGACGGAGGACACGGCAGCGATCTCGCGTCCGGTCCCACAGCAAAAGACCTCATCGGCAATGTACAGCTCGGTTCTGTCGATATCGCGTTCAAGGACAGGCAGTTCGAGCTGCTCGTCGAACAACCTGATCAGGGTGGCCCGGGTGATGCTTTCCAAGATACCGCTTGTCACCGGCGAAGTCATAACCCGCCCATCACGAATGACGAAAACGCACGCCCCGGTAGTCTCGCTGACCTTGCCCTGGGTATTTAGCAAGATCGCATCGTCATAGCCGTTTATGCGCGCTTCTTGGAGCGCGCGCCGGTTGTTGGCGTAGTTGGGACCAGCCTTGATGCGCGGTGGCATGATATGGTCGGCAATTCGAGTCCAGGAACTTACGCAGCAGTCGAGGCGTTTAATGGCCCCCAGATGGGATTCAATCGGGAGCGTTTCGAGAAGAAGGTGGGTCGCAAGGTTCTGCGCTTCGGCGAAAAAGCCACGACCTGAGTTGAAAGCCATGCCGCGAATGTAGAAATTCTTCCTCGCGCCGTTGGTTCTTAGTAAACCCAGCCCCGCCGAAACGAGATCGTCGGTGGAAAACTTGCGATCCATCCATACCATCTTCATTGAGTTGTCGAAGCGCCTCATGTGCTCATCACAGCGGAATACGTACAGCTGCTCAACCTCCTGATTCCAATAGCCCCTGATCCCTTCAAATACCGAGGTGCTCGCCGAAGCGCTGATGGTGGAAATGGGGAAGTTCGCCTCGGATAAAGGAATGCCCTCACCATCCAGCCACAGATACTCGACCGCTTGCGTGTCACTCATCTTTACTGCTCCTATTCAGGGATTGCCGGTAAGATTCGCAACCCTGTAGCAGCGTTGGCTAGCGAAGGGTGCTTTCCGCAATTGCCCTATTTGCCAACGTGCCGATGCCCTCGATTTCAACTTCAATTAAATCCCCTGGCCGGATAGTGTCTGCACCCGCAGGAGTACCGGTCAGGATCACATCCCCGGCTTCCAATGTCATCACTTGGGAAACATAGCTGACCAACTGGGAAACTTGGACGAGCATATCCCGTGATGATGAATCCTGACGCACCCGGCCATTGACAAACGACCTGATCGTCAGGTGTTCGGCACTCAAATCCGTGGCGATGCAAGGACCCAATTGACAGAAGGTGTCGAACCCCTTCGCCCTTGTTACCGTCGGATCCACTCTGGCCAGATCATTGGCTGTAACGTCATTTGCGCAGGTATATCCCAGCACATGCGAAACGACTTTCGACTGCGGGATGTGCCTTCCCCCAATCTTCATCACGACGGCCAACTCAGCCTCGAACATGATTTCGGTTGACGTAGCTGGCATCACAATAGCATCCCCTGGGCCGATGACCGAACTGGGTGGTTTGAGAAATAGAATAGGCGCATCGGGGACCTTGGCTCCGACCTCCGTAATGTGTCCTCGATAGTTACTTCCCACAGCTACAATCTTGGTCGGCATGCAGGGAGATAGCAGTTTCAGGTCTGCATATGAGGCCAGGCGCGATCCTTGCTCGAAATTCCCATAAACTTCACCGCTCAATTGATGGACCGAATCTTCTTCAAGCAGACCGTATTCAACCTGGTTGTTGTGCAAAAACCTAACGATCCTGGCCATTTTCAGTCCCTTGGATGCGCAGCATCGCTCGCGCATGCCTTTCATTCACATGGATCGATCGAAGTGATGGCCTTGATCTCCCTTCCGGCTCCACAGCAGAAGACCTCACACAGACAGCCGCCGACGCATTCATCCGGATAGATCAAGAGCTTCTTGGTCATATTGTTTCATTCCGTGCCAATGACGCGAGCCACTCCCGCACCTTGATTGTCCAAGGGCTCTTAGGATCTCCATTGTCCAAACTTACCTGCAGGTGGTCGTGTCCTTCACGTTCCATCCCTTCGATGTGGCCGGGTTCTGCCCTCAGCACGTCGATCATGGCCATGTATTGAGCTCTGAGGATGGGTAGATCATGCTCGCCAATTTCCAACAGAAATGGCACCCGATTCCCCGACACATTGTGCAAAGGGCTGGCCTCCTCTTCGTCATCGTGCGAAGACAGGATTCTGGCGCGCCTATGGGGAGGAAGAGTGACCATGTCGAACACGCCACTGACCGAGAAACACCCCTTGATCACATCGGGCGGGAGTCCCCAATCCTCAAGGCGGTCAGTTTGAAGGCTAATCAGTGCCGCCAACCACCCTCCTGACGAATGACCACCCACGAAGATGTGCTCCGGGCTTCCACCAAAATCTGCAACATGCTCGAGCACCCATTTGAGGGCCGAACGGCAGTCGTCCACGGGGTCCGGATACTTGGACGTGGGAGCCAAACGGTAGCCCACGCTGATGAATACAGCTGGCGTGCACGTGATCGCTGGTGCCATGAAGCCCATCATGTCTTTATGGCCTCGCACCATGCCTCCGCCGTGCATGAACATCAGCACCGGGACATCCCCAAGGTTGTTGGCTTCGGGCAGGTAGATATCCAGCATCTGCCGCTCATGTACGCCGTATGGGAGGTTGAGCTTTGTGTTGGTACTTCGACGCACTTTGTCAGTCCATGCCAATGTGGTCTCGAAGTATTCGTCTGCTGCAGCTGAGTACTCGAAGATCTTGCCCGGATTAAGGATTCCGTTGGGATCAAACAGGTCCTTGATCCTCTTCATCACCTCCAGGCTGTCCCCATGCTCCTGAAGCATGAATCTTGGTTTGCCTGTGCCCACTCCATGGGAGCCGCTGGCGGTTCCCCCGACACTGATAGCCCAGCACACAATCTCCTCGTCAACCAGTTCCGCCCTCCGCCTGGCATCCTCGTCGCCCGCCTTGGCGAACATCACGGTATGCAGATGGGCGTCGCCGGCCTGTCCCGTGGTGGCCACGCGTATTCCGTGCTTGCGTCCGACCTCGTAGGCTTTCTCAACAGATTCAGGATACTTGGAAATGGGCACCACGACGTCGCCGACGGTTACAGAATGGTCTGGATAAAGGTTCCTGACGGCCATGTTGGATTCTTTGCGCCCTTGCCAGATACGTTCTCGCTCCTTTGTGCTGATCCCAATCTCAAAATGGTGGCAATTGTGGTCCTCACAGATCTGTTTGGCGTACTCCACTTCCTCGCGCACACCGGCAGGTGTCCCGTGAAACTCCATCACGAGGGTGGGGGCTTCTTGCATCGAGTAGCCTTTCCAGAGGTTTGTAGCGCGCACAATCTCGGCGTCCATCAGTTCCATGGCTGCTGGACGGAGACCGTAGCGGAGCATTTCGAAAACTGCGTCGGCAGCATCTTTGATGGATTGGAAGACCGCAAGACCTGCAGTCTTCTCCATCAGACCGCGTACGCTGAGGGTAATCTCTGTGATCACGCCCAGAGTGCCCTCAGAGCCGGTGAACAGGTTGACCAGGTCGTAGCCACTAGAGGTCTTGCCGACGTTCGAGCCGATGCTCATGATTTCGCCAGTAGGCAGCACCACTTCCAGATTGAGCACATAATCGCGTGTGGCTCCGTACTTCACAAAAAGCAAGCCGGAGGAGTTGTTTGCCACCATTCCTCCAATGGTAGCCACTTTGGCGCTGCCGGGAGCTGGTGGGAAGAACAGTCCATGTCTTCCCAGTTGCTCTTCTAGCTTCTCGTAGACCACGCCAGGCTGAAGGCGCACTTGCAGGTCCTCGGGGCGAATCTCCAAGATCCGGTCCATTCTGGACATCGCCAGAACGATGCCTCCCTCGACAGGGATGGGATTTCCTTCGCGACTTGACCCACCCCCCCTGGGCGTGACCGGGATTTGGCGCTGGTTGGCGAATATAAGGACCTCGCTTGCCTCGATTGCGGTCTGAGGCCATACAACCACCTCGGGTTCGTGCCTTTCCTGAAGGGACTCGTCACCGGAGTGCACCTCCAAGTCTGCTTTCTTGGTTGAAACCCGCTCTAGATCGCCGATTATGGTTTGTAGAGCTTGAACGTCTTCACTGAGGACATTCGCTAGTTGCGGCATGAGTGCTTACCTTGATCTCCTTATCTCGGCTGAGCAAGCGCTCCAGGGATTGCGATGCTCTCAAATATCCAACTCTGCCTTAATCTCCCTGGATGGCTGTAGGTCACCATCGAAGGGAAGACTCCATCACGCTTTCAGGGGATCCTCAATGGCGAGCATTGCGCTTCGACAGGATACTGGGCGGAAGACTCGCCTTTTTCCAGCATTGTCGAGAACAACCTTTCTAGCTCGGCAGGGCTGACATACCTCCATCAACTACCAAGACGTGCGCCACGATATAGGATGCTGCTTCGGAGCACAGCCACACTACGGCATCGGCGATTTCATCAGGATTCGCCGCGCGTCCGAGCGGAATCTTGGCCCGTCGAGATGCCAAGGCCTGGGGGTCCATCTGATTCTGGTACTCTAAGACCGGAGGCGTCAGAACCACACCCGGGGACACAATGTTGATACGTATCCCCTCCTTTGCATATTCCAGGGCAACAGATTTGGTCAGCCCGTTCACCCCGTGCTTGGCGGTTGCATAGAATGGAATGCCCGGGGAACCGCTCAGCCCAGCCAGGGATGATGTGTTGACAATCGCTCCCCCACCGTGTGCGGCCATGTGCTTTATCTCGAATTTCATGCATAACCAGACGCTTCTCAAATTAACATCAATGCAATTATCCCAGTGCTCTTCAGTGTGTTCGGTGAATGCCCCTCTGATCCCAAGTTGTCCGACGTTGTTGTGTGCACAGTCCAAACCACCATAGAGCTCGACAGCAGAGTTGACCAAAGCCTCAACTTCTGCCTCTTTGGTCACATCTGTTTTGACGAATCTCGCCTTACCGTCGTTTTCTTGGATATGGTGAACCGTTTCTTCGCCACCTTCAACATTCAAATCGGCAACGATCACCTTTGCACCGTTCCTGGCGAATGCTAATGCTGAAGCTCTTCCGATCCCCGATCCGCTGCCAGTTATCAGTGCTACCTTGCCTTCAAACTGTCCTCCCATTCCAAAGCCTCCTGGTCGAAGATTGAGAATTGAAATCTCGTCCTTCCTCAATCTATGTCTTTGCCCTGCTTCGCTCGCGCTGGCGTTCGAAAAACTGTTTCACGAGGAACGGTCTCCAAGATGGATGCCGAATGCCTGTAGCACGCTTCATCGCCGTGGAATGGGCACGCGGATAGTCAGATCTGATGCACGATCTTTCCGTCAACAATGGTCATCCATGTTTTGATCTCTTTCATCTCCTCCGTTGGGCAGGTGAGAATGTCATCAGAGAGCACGGCGAGATCGGCAAACTTCCCAGGTTCGATGGAGCCTATCTTGTCGTCATCATCCGACATTCGGGCAGCGTCGATCGTGTGAGACATGAGAGATTGCTCGCGCGTGAGCCTCTCTTCTGGGCCAAGAACTCCTGCCTGGATGGTCTGTCTTGTGACATCTAGCCACATCATGAAGCTGGGATTCCACTGGTATGACAAGAATGTGTCAGACCCCCCTCCTACCCTGATCCCGGCATCGAGGAAGCTCTTCATCGGGTTTGAGCGGTTTGCCCGATCCGAGCCCCACCATTTGACCATCGCGGCACCCGCTTTGTAGGTGTACAGGAATTGGCAGGGTATATACACGCCGAGGCGCTTGATCCTTTCGTAGTGATCCTGCCGGGCCATCGTGGCGTGGATGAGGTGCCAGTGTTTGTCCACGATCGGAATGTCCTGGTCAAGCTCCTCCAAGACATCCAAGAAGGCGTCTATTGCCGCATCCCCGATTGCGTGTGTAGCCAAACGCCACCCGTGTTGTGCGACACGGCGACAAAGCTCCAAGAATTCCTGTCGAGACATTGTCAGACTTCCCCGATATTCGGGGGCTTCTTGTTCTCCCGGTACCAGCTGGTAGGGTTCGCTCATGCAAGCCGATGTGGTGAACCAGTCTAATGATGTCTTGATGGAGTCGACTCTCAACCACGCATCTCCCGCACTGCTGAGGCCGATTGACTCTGAGAAGCCATTCGGCCCGAGTTCGACTTGCTCAGTGCGGATTGGTCCGTGGTCGATCCAAGGCCAAAGAGACGGGCCAACTCGAGCTCTCACCGTCATGTCCCCCTTGGTCCAGAGCTGAGCATAGGTTCCCAAACCTTCCATTGTGACGTGGCTGTCACCCACAGTGGTGACCCCAACTTGGTTGAAATCCCTCATAGTTTGCTTTAACCACTCTTGCTTCTGTCGATCTGTAGGTATGGGAAACATCTCCTTGAACGGCCGACTGGCAGCATCTCCAAGTCGCCCTGTGAGCCGACCGGTCTCAGGATCCTTGCCAAGCGTCCCATTCTCCGGATTTGGGCTTTCTGCGGTAATCCCGGCGAGCCTCAGGGCTTGGCTGTTGACCATGTTGTCACGCATGCGGTACACGAAGAATACTGGATTGTTGGCCGAAACCGAATCAAGCTCCTCGAGAGTGGGCATTCGCTTCTCTTGCAGCGTGTCTGGATGGAATCCCTTGGCTGTGATGACCCATTTGCGAGGCCCCGCGCTCCGGCATGCCTCCCCGATGACGCTCAACAGCTCGCGGATCGACCTGGTGCTATCGAGGGATACCTTAGACTTCAGGAGGGAGATCTCCTGCATATGAACATGTGAATCTACGTAGCCGGGGATCAACGTCTTGCCTCGAAGGTCAATCATCTGGGCATTCGCGGGTGCGCTCGCCTTGACCTGGTCGTTGCTGCCCACCGAAACGATCTTCTCACCACAAATGGAGACAGCCTCGGCGAAGCTGAACGCCGCATCGACTGTAACGACCTTCCCATTGAAGAGGACTTTCCAGTCCGCCTGTGTGCCCATTTCCGTGCCTCCCAAGCTAATTTCTTCTGTAAATATCGATGACAAGTCCACCAGTGCTGCTCGCCGAGCCCACGAGCGGCCAGCGAGCAGCACTGGAATTGATTTTCTGAGGCGCGTGAGGCTGCCAAGTCCAAGGCTGCCCCAGCGCGTCCGCCTCCTGGCCTTACTCGGTGTAGGCCGTGCGCAACTCTAGGATGTTGGGGCTGAAGCCAATCTCGTGTAGACCGGTGCGGAATGCGAAGGTTTGCGGTGGCCAAACAGACCACACTACCGGCGCCAGTTCAGCCAAGTAGGCACTGGCTTCATGAAGAACTTCCGTGCGCTTATCAGGATCCAGTGTTATCCGCTCCGCGTCGATGAGCGCGTCCAATTCAGGATCGTTCATCCAACCGAAGGGATGGGTTGAATGGAATGCTGACAAGACGTCGTTCAGATCACCGGTTGCCCCCGCGCCTGGTCCGAATAGCGTCGAGGCGAGTTCGCCACCCCGGAGCTTGGGCCCCCATTCTGCAGCGTCCATTGGGACAAGCTCGACGTTCACTCCGATTGCCGCCCAATAGCTAGCCACGATCTCCAGAATCTGGTCACCGTAGGGATATCGATTGGCAGGATAGTAGACCGTGAAGGTCAAGCCGTCCACACCGGCGTCGGATAACAACTGTGTGGCCATGGCCGGATCATAGGGATAGGGGTCAAGATCGCGATCAAATCCGAATCCATCGGGAGTCACGAATTGCGATTGGGTCACTCGGCCCAATCCTCCCATCAACGAGTCTACAATCGCCGCCTTGTCCACTGCATAGTTAAGCGCTTGCCGAACTCGTTGATCCGACAGGGCGGGAATCTCATCCGCCTGTTTGGGATTCATGATTAAGATCGTTGGAGTGCTGGTCGTGACGACGGAAAGCGTCTCCAGTCCCGCGTCCTGCAGCCTCGGCACCTGATCCAGCGCCACATCCTGAGCGATATCCACTTCTCCGGCTTCCAGTGCGGCCATTCGAGTAGACTGCTCGGGCATCTCGATGAACTCCACGGTATCGAGAAGTGGGGCGCCGCCCCAGTAGTCATCGTACCTCTCGAGGACAACACGCTCGTCCTGTGAGAACTCCACTACCTTGAAAGGACCAGTGCCAACGGGCGCCTGAGCGAAGCCTTCTGCGCCTACTTCGGCAAAGTACTTGGCAGGCCGTATGTTGACATTCCAGAGAGCAGGTATCACCAAACCAGAGGGGCCGTCTGTGATGATGTTCACCGTGAACTTGTCCACTACCTGGACATCTTTGATCATTTTGATCCAACCTGCACGCCTAACGTTGTTGTCGGGGTCTAGAACGTAGTCGAAGCTGAATTTGACCGAGTCGGCATCAAACTCCTCGCCATTGTGGAATGTCACCCCTTCTCTCAACTTGAGTTGCCAGGTGGTCGCGTCCAGCGCCTCCCACGATACGGCCAGAACAGGCTCCAGATTCGCATCCATTCCTGTTCTGGCAAGGGGCTCATAGATTTGGTACTCGATCCTCACTGAGTTCTGCGCCTGATCTAGCCCATCCAACGTCTCGGCTACTGCGAGCACGGCCAACCTTAAGTTCTGTTCAACTGGTGGAATATCGGTGGCAGGAATCGCCGTTGGATCTAGTGACACTTCCGTCGGGACCGATGGCTCCTCCGGAACTGATGGCACCTCGGTGGGTTCGTCCGGCGCCGCAGCCGGACCACAGCCAGCCAGCACCATGCCGGATAGCACAACGATTGTCAGGGCTCTTACTAGCAACCTGTTCATTATCGATCTCCTCCTGTGGCTACGCTGAAAAGCAACCAGCCCGAATAGCCACAAATCAGTAAACGTTCTCGGCTCCAGAAATGGATCCTGTATCAATAGGTCCGTTTGCTGAGTCGCACCTCCTTCGTCTTGAGTGAATCCCGATCCAGTGGTTTATCTGTCACTAGATCCTTCACAGCCTCGGATCCAAAACGTCGCGCAGCCAATCGCCTAGCAAGTTGGCTCCCAACACCGTCATCATGATCGCAAGCCCGGGGAAGGTTGGCAGCCACCAGGCAATCTGCATGTAGTCGCGCGACTCACTGAGCATCAGGCCCCACGTTGATTGCGGTGGCTGAACGCCAAAGCCGAGGAACGAAAGGGATGCCTCCACTACAATCATCCATGCGAAAGCGAAGCTGGCCAGGACAATGATCGGCGATGCGATGTTGGGCAAGATGTGGTGGATAAGGATGCGAGGACTTCTGGCACCCAAACTCATTGCGGCTTCAATGTATTCCCTCTCCCGCTCGCTGAGCACTTGTCCCTGCACCACCCTGGCGAAGGTGACCCACCCTCCGATCCCGAGTACGAGGACCGTTGTTTTGACTCCAGGCCCGACGGCGGCGACCAAGACGAGGGCCAGGGCGATGAAGGGGAACGATTGCTGCACATCGGCCAACCGCATGATGATTTCCAGCCTTCCCTTGAAGTAGCCGGCTAGCATTCCAAGGATTGTCCCCAATCCCAAAGCCAGAATCGTCGTGACCAGACCCACAAATAGCGATATTCGCCCACCAAAAAGAATTCGGCTGAGGACATCCCGGCCAAGATGGTCAGTGCCAAGAAGATGCTCCGCGCTACCATTGGGCGACCAGGCTGGGGGCAATAAGCGACTTGCGAGATCAATCTCTGCAGGATCAGTCTTGACTATCCAGGGGGCAAGCGCGGCGCTCAGGACCATGATCACAAGGATTATGGAGCCGACCACAGCAGTTCGGTTCACCCATGCTTTGCGGAGTCCCTCGCTCATCAGGCCGCCCTGCATTCAACAAGCCCTAGCTGCTATCTGCAATCCTGGTGGACGCTTATTCATGCCTAATCCGTGGATCCAAATAGGCATAGGAAATATCAGTGAGAAGATTGACTGCTGTGACAAACAAGGCAATCACAAGAACCGCCGCCTGCGCTACGGGGTAGTCTCGATTTCTCACTGCCTCGGCCAACAACCTTCCTATTCCTGGCCAGACAAAGACCGTTTCAATGACCACAGATCCTCCCACCAGAGCGGCAAACATGAGCCCAATCATCGCTGCAACAGGGAGAGATGCATTTCTCATAGCATGACGAAAGATCACGACTCTTTCCCGCAAGCCTTTGCCTCTGGCTGTTCGTATGTAGTCTTCCCCCAGCACGTCGAGCATGCTCGACCTAGTCACGCGTGCCAGCCGGGCCATCGAATAGACAGCCAGACTGATACTGGGAAGTATCAAATGGCGAAGCCCACCCCGTCCCGAGGTTGGCAACAGCTTGAGCTGAACTGCAAAGATGATCATGGCCATGACACCCAACCAAAAGGTAGGCATGGACTGCCCAATGAGGGCAGCCCCCATGAGAATATTGTCAATGAGGGAGCCCTTCTTCACGGCGGCTACGACCCCGATTGGTATGGACAGGGTGACCGTTAGGACCACCGATACAAGGGCCAATTCAAGGGTGGCCGGCAGACGCTCGAGAACCAGTTCCAAAGCAGGGCGATTGAAGTGAAGGGAGGTCCCGAAATCCCCAGTGAACGCCCGCATCAAGAATTTAAAATACTGAATGTACACGGGATCCTTCAAGCCATAGGCCTCTCTGAACCTCTCGACTATTTCATCCGACGCATCGTAAGGAAGCATGAGGGTTACTGGGTCGCCCGACAGTCTTAGTACGAAAAAGATCAGTGTCACCGAACCCACAATCACAAAGGCGGTTTGAAGAAGTCGCCGCAGCAGATACCCACTCATCGCAGGTCCTCACAGCCTGGATTCCTATCCAAGCCAATTGGGCTGACCGAATAGAAAGATCACGGCCGCGACAGCATCAGTCTCTGGGCGGACAATCCGGGATCCACTTCTCAGTGAGCAGGTCATCCGGATCGCCGTACCTGGCCGCCTCCTCCCGGACCAGCGGATCATCCAGAACCTTGAGCCGGCCGTTGTCAATGATTGTCTCCCCGTTGATCGTCAGGGTAGGGAAGAAGACCTCCAGATCTCGATGCCTGTACCATTCGTCTTTACCGCCGCCGATCCCGAAATGGAGCGTCCCCGACCGCCTGGTACCGCCGTTCCAGGCTCCGAACGCGTCCGAGCCCTCCCATCTGTACTTGTAGCCGGTTCGAAAGGCCTTGGGGTGAACCCCGTACATCAACTCTTCAACCCAGTTGACGCCCGGTCCAGGGTGCGAGCCGAAGATGGCGGTAGCCCGCCCCTGAGAGTCGGCATCTTTGCCATTATCAAAATCCCTGGCCCACTTGATGCCTGCCTCACCGCCCCCCTCTACGTGAACGGCCCGCCCGTCTTTGAGGGTCATCTTCATCTCAGGTATCCAGCCGGTGTGGATGGAGGTGGACACGATGACGCCTTCGGCATTCGGCATGGGTTTCATCCCCACCATCTCCGTCCCGAAGGTGTAGAAAGGCATTGCTTTTGCGGAGGGGTCCAGATTTGACTTTGTAACTATGCTAAAGCCCTCCAGGGATATGTCCGTCCCCTGAGGATCGGTAACGCGCACCATTGCCTTTGTCGTGTCTGGCCCTGCCGCCTGGAGCATGTGCTCATGAGCCATGTGCCCCAGGTAGCGCAAAAGCCGCACCGGGTAGGTGGCCCAGTCGCTGGCAAGCCCCTCCTTGTTGGTGATGACGATGCTGAGCATGCGCGTTTCGTACATCTCCCAGATGTCCGACATGGAATTCAGTCCGTAATAGGATGCACCGGTTCCGAACATACCGTGGATGTCTGTGAAGGCAGTAAGATTCACGCACCAGTCGGCGGCTGATAGGGCAGAGAAAGCCAGCTTGGGCCACAAGCCATAAAGGGCATTGTGGGTGATCTCATCGGAACTGGCGCCAGCACACGCCGATGTCAAAGTCAGGACGCTGACATGCCCCCCTTCGACCTCGGCCGCGATCTTGTAGGCCTCCGTCACGTCCATATCAGAGGTGGTGTCGGCGATGATCAATACCTCTTCGCCGGGACGAATCTTTGCCACGTTTCGCATGCAGTTAAGTGCTCCCGGGATCAGATGTGACAACTGAATGGTCATGTCTTTATGCCTCAGTAAGTTTGGAACTGCTAATGCGGTTGCGCAGCATGCCGATCCCTTCAATCTCGACCTCAATTACGTCTCCGAGGCTGACTTTCGTCTCCGGCCGAGGTGTGCCCATCAGAACGATATCCAATGGCTCCAGGGCCATAAATTGGCTGATGAAACTGACCGCTTTGCTGACGCTGAAGATCATCCCGCTGGTGGAGTGATCCAGTATCATTTCGCCATTCAGTCTTGACCTGAGCATCAGGTTGTCGCCGTCAAGCCCTGTCGTAATCCATGGACCGACAGGACAGAACGTGTAATGACCCTTGGCGCGTGTGGGAAATCGATCACCACGAGGATCGAATGCGCTCACATCGTTAGCGCACGTGTATCCGAGCACGTAGTCCAAGGCTTCGGCCTCGGATACCCTCCTGGTCTCGCGCTTGATGACAACCGCCAGCTCGCCCCCGCAAGTAACTTCGCTGGAAACTTCCGGTTGGATGATGTCATCCAGATGCCCAACGACAGCTGATGGCGGTTTGAGAAAAACCTCGGGCTCACGTGGAATTTGCCTTCCCATCTCATTGCAGAGAGCATGGTAATTCGCAGCCACGCAGGCCACAGATCGAGGTTGAACTGGCGCTAGCAGCGCCACATCACCCAGCGCACACAGCTTTTCGCCAGCTGCGAACTCACCCGAGAGGTCACCTGCGATGACGTAGACATTGTCAGCATCCAGGATTCCGTAGGTTGGCTCGCGATCTAATGCAAAGCGGATGATATTCATGCGCGAGGGCTCTCTCCTTTGATCCTGCCGATATCAAAACCTGCCGCCGGAAGACGCCTGCGGTTGATGCAGGTAGCCAGAAACAAGCCTACGAAGTCAATGGAACCTTGACCAGGATCTTCTTCACCCGTGCTGATGTGCCGCTGGCCATTCTGGGCCAGTGACCATCACTGGGAAAAAACACGGCCAGTTCTCCGGCGCGCAAGCGTAGATGCGTAACCTGGTCTAAGCTGCCAGCCAGGGAGGTTAGCCACACATCCCGCAACTGGTCATAGACACCATCCGAATTCAAGTGATCCGAAGGGATCCAGTGGATGGTCTCCTCCCCCTCTACGATGAAGTGAAGATCAATATGATGGCGGTGGGTTTCGATCTCCTGTACAGGGGTCGGCTCGGTGTCATAGGATTGGACCATGCCCCAGACCACGGCGCCGTCGATTTCAAATCTTCCTTCGGGCAATCCCTCCCACGCCTTCCGATAGAGGAAGTCGAATGCCGTCTGGAGGTCGGAAGTCGTAAGGATTTGCTCCGAGACGGCGCTGAGATGGCCAGCGATCATTCAATCTCCTCAATAGGCGGATTTCCAACCTCAAGCTGCGGCGATGCTTCTCCAGAGATGATGCGGATCCGGCCCTGTTCAACGTGCTGGCGCATGGCCATCCTAGCGCGCTCTGG
>BTQZ01000035.1:0-24952 GCA_036986135.1 Anaerolineae bacterium
GGCTTCAGGGAAGTCCATCGATGGAAGATCCTGGGCTCCTCGGCCTTGGGACAACCGACCGAGTCCTTCTGAATCGCCATCTCCTGATGAATGAAAGAATCTATGTGGACCAAGCCAGAATACGGTTCATCGTCGGTGCTCGGGAGGGCGGTTTCCCGATTATCAAAGGCCCAAGGACAGAGCCTGACAATACAAACGTCGGCCATATTGAAACTAACGAGGAGTTTCGCCGTGCAGTCAGCGACTGCCGGCTGAGGTGGGAAGAAAAGGATCCTGACGTAACCGGCTTGATTGTCGTCAATATCAACCGCTTCGTGACAGCCACCGGCGTACCGCGAACCAACCTCTTGGGTCTTGCGAGAGTACCTGACGTGAATGATCCAGGAGATCAGCTGCTCAAGGGTGTCGCCTCGGTGATAGACCGTACCTACCTCGTGCCTCCCCAGACTCCAAGCATTGCTCTTGATCCCAACGAAAAATGGCTGGGACACGAATTGGGCCATGCCCTTTCACTTGATCACATTGATGACGTAACAGAGGATGAAGAAATAATCAAGAACAATCTCATGAATGACGTAATCGAGACCGCACTAACACTGGAGGATTTTCAGGTCGAGCAAATCCGCACCCAGGCATTGCTGATTGACGATGTTCTCACCAATCCGACGCTGCCCCCGCTGGGAAACACGTTGCCCGATGTCCTGGACGATACGCCCCCGGCGGAGAGGTTCGTCGATATCGATACAGTGGGACTTGTGGTCGACCAAGAACAGGCGACGACCCACCTGGTTGCTTCTACCTTCGGCTTGTTTCCCGAAAACATCTCGGGTTTGAACTATTTCTTCGCGGTCGATCTCGACAACAATCCGGCCACCGGCGGGTCACCCAGCGAAATTGGTGTTCCGACCACCGTGCAGGGAGTAGAGTTGGTGGGTCTCGTCCAGGTGGACGTGAGTGGAGGCATCGCCCAGGGAACCCCTACCGTTCGGAGGTTTCAGAACGGGCAGTTTGTCCAGATCGTAGACCCCAGCATCGAGGCAAGAATCGGGACGCTCGATATTATCAATGCCACCGCAAGCCAGGATGGGTCGGATCCTTTGCTAGTTCCCTCAGGGCAGATCCTCCAACTGATCCTTTCTAACGCCGTACGAGGGCCGATCGCAGAGGATGTTCGCCTCTTGGTCGTTGCCGAAAACCCAAACACGGGAACCGTGGATAGCGTGGAAGGGCCTCTCACGCTGACCCCACCGACTTTCCCCGCCTGTCAGGTGAGTCCATCTGGTGCGCTTCGCGGTTCAGCCGTGACGGTCACAGCCGACACTCTTCCGGCGAGCACCGCCGTCGAGGTTCTTCTGGGCACCGAGCAGGTGGCGACCGGATCCACCGACAGCGCGGGGAATGCCAGCATCGACTTTGCGATCCCGTTGGACGCCGCAACTGGAACTCGACAAATTCTCGTGCACGTCGTGGGAACGGCCGTCGCTGCTGACTGTTTACTGCAGCTGTCGGCTCTCCCAGAGTTCGATGTGCCACCCTCACCACCAAGCGGGAGCACCTTTACCGTGAGCGCGGGAGATACGCTTACCTTCCCGATCCAAGCCTCGGATGCCGACGTAAGTGATGTGGTGACCCTGGGCGTCATCGGGTTGCCGGCGGGGGCCAACTTCCCCATCCCAGCCCCGGCCAATCCAGTAGCCTCCACTTTGTCCTGGACTCCCACATCCGACCAAGTAGGCGGACACGTCATCGTCTTTACTGCCACCGACGCAATAGGGCTCTCAGCACCTCCGCACTCCATCGCTGTAAATGTGCAGGCAGCCCCACCTGCCTTCACCATTCAGAACGCCAAGACCAAGTGTGGCAAGGATGGGAAGGACTACATCCGCATTCGAGGGGAGCTCGAGGGCCTCGATCCCTCTGCAGACCTCACCCTGGAAATCGGTAGTGACCCAGCTGGCACCTTCGGTCCCTTTGGTCCGTTGACGATCCCTGCAGGCACCCGTGGGCCGGTCGAAGTCAATGGGGGGAAGGTGAAAGTGAAAGTCCCCAAGGATGGGACAGGCGAAATCCACGTTAATGTGGATGTCACCGGCCTTAACGACTGCACAGGTGATGAGACTGAGGCAGAGCTTACCCTCATCCTTAACGGCGTTGTGGACAGTATCATTCTGCAACGCGAGACGGACAGCAAGTTTCGGTCAAGGAAGTAGAAATAGGCAGTACGAGCGCGACGCTATATCCTGGACCAGGGCTATACGCCTTGGTCCTTTCCGTGCCATCACACGCTCTTAATATACGTCGTCAAACTGCTGTTGGACGCCAAAACCACGAGAGTTGTGCTATTTGCCCCCAGAGTGCGATGATGTGTCCATGCATTGCCAAGGGGGACTTCCACCCCGTGTTCACTACTGCGTTCTTTGGATACTACACAGGCTCGCTGGTTTCCCGAAGGTTTTGATGCTAAGTTTGTAATCAGAACTCCCCTGGCGTTGCCAGGGGCTGTCTCTAGAGCTATCGGAGGCAGCCTCCTTTCATTCGTACCCTGCTTCTGGGACGCGCAGGCGTGTCTGCGAAAATCATTCGGGGTTCTTTGTAGATTTCCGTAGATGACCAGAGAGGATGTGAGTCGCTGATCGGGCTCGCTTAAGTGAAAAGGCGCTGGCGGGCAAAAAGGACTTCGAGTTCAGGGCTCTCAGGTGGCGGGACAGTCTTCAAGGCAGCCTCGACGGACTGCAGCGAGTCACGAAGAATGCGACCGATGTTCGGCACTCTCCAGGTGTCAAGCTCGGCTGTAAGATGCTCCCTCGTAACCCTTTCCGGTCTCAGGACATCTACATTGATGGGTTGAGCAAGATGCCTCTCGAGGCTGGGGTAATGGTAAGTGGGCACCACATCATAGATTGGTGCAAGCTCGATGGAGCCATCCTCCCAGTGGATGAGGGAATAGTTCCGCGCATGGGCATCGCAATTTCCTATCGCCACATTTGCAACGAGCGCCGTCACGAATCTACCCAGATCCCTATCGGGTTCCCGTGAGTTGTCATATACCGCTCGAGCCATATGGCTAAGGGCAGTCTTGCTACGTGGGGAAGTTGCATACTTTTCGTCCGGACGAGCACCAACTGCCATACAGAGGTCCTCCTGGTGAATGCGGCTCATTGTTCCGTTAGACTCTGCGATGCGATCGTAGCGTTCTACCTCGAGTACCTTAATTCCTTCAAACTCGGCGATCCGATACTCGGGTATGGGCAGTCCTGCCTCATTCATGATGGCCAACCCATATGCTTCTAGCTCAACAAGGCGGGGCCACCCAGAAGGCTCGAGCTTCAATATAATTGTTGAGGGTCGGGCGATTGTTGGATCCCGTAAAGCGCCGTCAGCAAGTCGAGACAGTGGAAGTTTAGGTTGCGCACCTGCCAGCGAAAGTCGAACGCTGGTCTCCGGTGAAACGCCTAGCGGAGCCTGAGGTAGCCCGCGTAGCCTCGCGGCCACGTCGCCCTCCGAGAGGATCGGCATTTCGGTCGTTGGAGTCGATGGGATAGCTTCGCCCTCCGGCAGGGCTATCACGGCCCCCACCGATTCCCTCCCGATCACCCCCAGAAGCTGGGCTGGGTGACTAATGTCGAACACTACCTTCAAACGGTTCAGTGCATCACCCTCTGGTAAAAGGCCCTCGACTATCGCCGCCGTTGGTGCTGGTGTCAACGTCGTAGTTACCAACGGCGCCGAGACGGTCAGGATTCTTGAGCCAAGGCCCCACCGGTCGATCGCGTCTCCCAAGTATGTGAGGCGTGACCTACCCGCGCCGGCGTCATTTATCTTCGCCAATCGAGTGCCGTAAAGCCAAAGTTCGATCACCGTCGCTCCAGGCAAAGCCTTATTTGGAGGCGGTCGAGTATTCTTAGCATGAGAAGTAGCTGATCGGAGACATCACCTCGTTCAAGTCGGGAAATGAGCTGGCGAGTCGTGCCCAGATGTTCGGCCAAGCTTGTCTGCGACAGCCCTGCTTGCTTCCGAGCATCACGCATGGCTGTCCCTAGTGCTCTCGGTGACTCTATGCGCCAGTTGTTATATTTTTGTTCCATAGTAATTCCTGATCCGAATGGAACAATATCATACCATATCCAAGGAAACGGCAAATGGTACAAGTTTGTACCAAAAGCATCCTATATGCAGCCGGATGCAAATGCTGCAGGTCATAGTGCGCTCCAGTTCCGAATTGTTGCAGAAATTGGCATCGCGAGATTAGATTCTCATCGAAGTTGCAATGTAAGCATCTCCTTGGATCGCGAGGTGTCCCGCACGGTATAATGCGCGCCGATTGCGACGGAAGGCACTCATATAGCCTCTGAAGAGCAAAATACAAGCGTTGAGCGAGCGTGGTACGCGCGCTCAACGCGTGAGGTGGCGGAGGCACTCCAGGCCTCGATTCAGAGTGGGCTGGACGACGAGCTCGCCGCAAGGCGTCTGATCCGCCACGGGCCCAACGAGCTGACCGCGGCGCCGAAGCCGCCCCTCTGGAAAAAGCTGCTCGAGCAATTCGGCAGCTTCCTGGTCATCATCCTGATCCTGGCCGCGGTGGTCTCCGCCATCGTGGGCGAGTTCGTTGAGGCGGTGGCCATTATGGCCATCGTGCTGCTGAACGCCGCACTCGGCGTGGTCCAGGAGCGCCGTGCGGAGGAAGCCATGGCCGCCCTGCAGAATTTGGCTGCTCCGGAGGCGCCGGTAGTGCGAAGTGGGCATCGCCAGACGGTTCCGGCGCGCGAGCTCGTGGTGGGAGATCTGGTGCTCTTGGAAGCAGGCAACTATGTCCCGGCGGATGTGCGGCTCTTCGAATCCGCCAACCTGAGGATCGAGGAAGCCGCGCTCACCGGCGAGTCGGTCCCAGTGGACAAGGATGCCGGACTGGTGCTGGGACCCGGAACGTACCTTGGTGAGCGGCACAACATGGCCTACAGTGGGACCCTGGTGTCTTACGGCCGGGGCAGGGGACTGGTCGTAGCGACCGGCATGGAGACTCAGATCGGACAGATCGCAGAGATGCTCCAGTCGGTTGAAATCGAAGCCACGCCGCTGCAGCGAAAATTAGATCAGCTCGGGAAAGTGTTGGGCTGGGCCACCCTGGCGATCAGCGCCGGGGTCTTTCTCCTGGGATGGGCGCGCGGATACGTGCCGCTCGAGATCTTCCTGGTGGCGGTCAGTCTGGCAGTGGCCGCGGTGCCGGAGGGATTGCCTGCGGTGGTCACAGTAACACTGGCGCTTGGCATGCGCGAGATGATTCAGCGCAATGCGTTGGTGCGCCGGCTATCCTCCGTTGAGACGCTCGGGTCCACAACCGTGATCTGCTCCGACAAGACCGGCACCCTCACGCAGAATAGGATGACGGCCACTCGACTGTGGGTGGATGGGACGGTGTTTGAGAT
The DNA here is from genome assembly GCA_036986135.1 of Anaerolineae bacterium. Classification (GTDB taxonomy): domain Bacteria; phylum Chloroflexota; class Anaerolineae; order Anaerolineales; family E44-bin32; genus JADFRG01. The sequence continues at coordinate 5,424 of BTQZ01000035.1, forward strand.
ACACGCAGGTGCCGAGGATGCGGGAAATGGAGCGAGCGCTCCCATCGGTATTTTCCGCATCAACGGTTCGCAAGTCGATTTGTCCGATTACCCAGCCTCCACCACCGCCCTGTGGGTGGCGGTGTTAGACAACGACGCTGATTTCGAAGTCGCCGATGACGGGTCTTATCGAGTGGTCGGGGATCCGACAGAAGTGGCGCTCATCGTGGCCGCCTATCGGGCCGGCGCCCGCCGAAACGAATTGGAGCAAGCTTACCCGCGCATTGGTGAAATTCCATTCGACTCAAATCGGAAGCGTATGACCACCGTACACAAGGTGTTGAAGCCCAGACCCGAGGACGCAAGCCCCTTCTACGACGGCAGCCTGCTCGAGTGGGAAGTGGCCGCGACAAAAGGTGCGCCGGATATTGTGCTGGATCTATGCACCCACTACCAGACCATCGAGGACATTGCAAAGCCCTTGGATGAGGCCGCGCGCCAGCGTATTCTCGACGCCAATGAGGCTATGGCGCGCGAAGCGTTGCGCGTAATTGCGGTTGCATATCGCGTCGAAAGGGATGTGCCCGACGAAGTCACGCCTGAAACGGTGGAGAGAGACTTGATTTTTGTCGGGCTCATCGGCATGATCGATCCTGCCCGACCGGAAGTACCGCCGGCAATTGAGTTGGCTCGCACGGCCGGCGTGCGCACGGTCATGATCACCGGCGATTATCCCGACACAGCACAAGCGATCGCGGAAGACATTGGCTTGATGCAGAAGGGACACCAGGTACTGACGGGGTGGGCCCTGGCGGACATGGATGCCGAGCAGCTCATGCTGGAGGCGAAGCGGACCGATGTCTTCGCGCGCGTTACCCCAGAGCATAAAGTGCGGATCGTCAATGCGCTGAAAGATGACAACCAGGTAGTGGCCATGACCGGGGACGGCGTCAACGACGCACCGGCGCTCAAGCGGGCCGACATCGGAGTGGCTATGGGAATAACGGGCACCGACGTGGCGAAAGAGACGGCGGACATGGTGCTCACCGATGACAACTACGCGAGTATCGTGGCGGCGATCGACCAGGGTCGCGTGATCTATGCCAACATCCGCAAATTCGTCTTTTACTTGCTGTCCTGCAACGGGGCTGAGATCCTGACCATTCTGACCGCCATCATGGCTGGATTCCCCTCTCCCCTGACCGCCATCCAGCTGCTCTGGCTGAACCTGGTGACCGACGGAGCACCGGCACTGGCCCTCGGATTGGAGAAGGGGGAACCGGATATCATGGATACGCCGCCGCGTCCAGTGAGCGAGGCCATCATCAATCGTGAGATGTGGGCTCGGATCGGCATTCAGACCGTTGCCATTGCCGCAGTGACCCTTACCGCCTACTTCATCGGCCTGCGCTTTTTTCCGGAATCGGCCAGAACCATGGCCTTCACCACGATCTCTTTCTCGGAGCTGTTGCGCGCGTTTACCTCCCGCTCGGATCGCTATCCGCTGCTGAAGATCGGGATCTTCACCAACCGCGCGATGCTGTACGCGGTTGCCACCTCCGCCTTACTGCTCCTAGTCGTAATTTATGTGCCCTTCCTGCAGCCGATCTTCGATACCGTAGCGCTCGGCGCAACTCAGTGGACCATCATCGCTCCCCTGCTCCTGGTTCCTGCGCTTGTCGCGGAATTGACCAAAGCCTTCCTCTCCCGAGGCTATAATCTGGTCGCATCCCGCGGCTGACAATCGCGAGCACCCTCGACTCTGCTATAGAAGCCTGCCGTCGCACGCCAGGACAGTCGGGTATCCGTGCACCACCCCCATTCGGGGCACCCTCGATGCGACAGACCGAGATTAATCCCACGTCGGCGCTCCAGCCGTCTAAGAGGACGCTCAGAGCGCGCTACCGGCGCGCGCTCATCTTTTTCACCAGGACCGCCCTGGGAGTGTTCTTTTGGGATGTGCTGCTGCGAGGTGTTGGATTGCGTTCCCTCAGCCGAAGAACTGCGCCGCGCAGGTATCGCAATACGGCAAGACGCTACCGCGCCCTGGCCGTCAGGCTAGGCGGCGTGTGGATCAAGGTCGGTCAGTTTCTTTCCGCCCGAGCGGATGTGCTGCCGGAGTATGTGACATCCGAGTTGGAACATCTTCAGGACGAAGTACCAGGAGAGGCTACAGAGCACATGCTTGCGGTGGTAGAAGCCGAATTTGGCGAGCCGGCCACTGAGATCTATGCGCGGTTCGATCCGGAACCCCTGGCTTCCGCTTCGCTAGGCCAGGCTCATCGAGCGGAGCTGCCAACCGGCGAAGCGGTGGTGGTCAAGGTGCAGCGGCCAGGCATCGAAGAGATTATCCGGGTCGACCTGAGAGCACTTCAGGTGGCCGTCAACTGGCTTAAGCGCTTCAAAGCTATCTCCCGACGCGCGGATCTCGATGCCCTGCTGGATGAATTCAGTTCGACGCTGTGGGCCGAGCTGGATTATTTGGCGGAGGCGGACAACGCCCGAGCGTTTGGCGAGATGTTTGCGCAAGACCCCGCGGTGTGCATTCCTGCAGTGTACGAGAAGTTCACGACCCGACGAGTACTCACACTGGAAGATGTTTATTTCATCAAGATCAACGACCACGCAGCCATCGAAGCCGCAGGTATAAACCGGTCGGACGTAGCGGAGCGCTTGTTTCAGACCTATCTGCGTCAGATCTTCATAGAAGGTTTCTTTCATGCCGACCCCCATCCGGGAAACCTTTTCGTACAACCGCTGGAGGATGGCGACTGGCGCCTGGTCTTTGTAGATTTCGGGATGGTTGGGCGGCTCTCTCCGAGAGCCAAGGAAGGCTTAAGGGATTTGGCGGTGGCAATCGGCACTCGCGATCTCGATCGCATGATCCAAGCCTATCAGACCCTGGAGGTCTTGTTGCCGGGGGCGGACCTGGATCGTATTAAGCAGGCAGAGGCGGCCGTTTTCGATCGCTTCTGGGGTCGCAACATGCGCGAGCTGAGGGAGACGCACCCGCGGGAAATGCGCCAGTTCTTGCGGCAGTTTCGCGATGTGCTCTATGAGATGCCGTTCCAGGTGCCCTCGGATCTTATTTTTCTAGGCCGCTGCGTCGGCATACTCTCGGGAATGTGTACCAGTTTGAATCCCGAGTTCAATGTATTCGAGGGACTGACTCCCTTCGCCCGGCAGCTTTTAGCAGAAGAGGGCGGGGATTGGATGGAGGCGCTGCTGCAATGGATGGAGCGCGAAGGACGCGCGCTGGCATCCTTGCCTAGCCGGCTCGATTCTATGCTTGTTAAAATTGAGCGCGGGGAGATGACGGTGACGGCCAAAGCCGCTCCGGAACTGGACCGCAGCCTCGAGCGGCTTAGCCGTGCCATCAATCGCTTGGTTGCGGCAATAGTTTTCGCGGTGCTGCTGGTCGTTGGAGCGCTGCTTTATATCAACGGGGAGCCGATCCTGGGAGCAATCGGATTGGCAATTGCCCTGCTAGCTGCTTTCTGGGTGCTGCTGCGCTAGTTTGGCCTTGTCAAACAAGCATGCGCCCAATGAATCCAAAGCCTTCCGATCGCATTATGGCCGGCAGGGGGCAAGATCTTCCTGATGCGGCTCGTTTTTGGGTGGGCTCAGGCTTCGCTGGCTTCTTCCATGCGCTCCAAGGCATGGTCGATTAAGCTGCGTGCGGCGAGCAGGAATTCCTTGCGGGCCCGACGGTTGTGATCCACAAACTCTGGAGGAAACAGGCCTTCCATACCATGACGGAATTCATCGCCCGCGGCCTTGAGATGTTGGCGGGTCTCCTCAGGAAGCACCCGCGGGGCCTTGCGCCCTTTCTGATTTTCAGCCTCTGTCATCGGCACCTCCACCAGGATTATACAATGCAGCGCATTCGGCTGGGATCTGGCGCAAGCCGTGGATTGTGCTGATGGGGGCACTGGACGGGCGGCTATAGTGGCCTCGTTCTCGATGTCGGTCCCCGTAGGTCTTCGATCTTACAGAAGCTCGTAACGGAAGCCGTTATGCTCTGGGACAAACCGGCACCGGCTCAATCGGCCGGGCCTAAGATCTTTAATGATGGAGACGCATGAATAATCTGATGCAAAGATTCCTAAACCGGTATTCGATGCTGATCGTAGGCCTGGCTGCTGTGGGTCTGACGGCCTGCGCCGGCACAGTGGCTGAGCCCCAAGGCGTGCTTCGCGTGGGGATGCAGCCCATGGTGCAGACGGATCCCGCCTTCATTTCATCGGACAGTGAAGTACTGTTTGCAAATCACGTTTATGACTACCTAGTCGATGTCAACCCTCAGAATCAGATCGTCCCCAGGCTTGCGGCAGAGTGGTCTGTAAGCGATAACGGCCTGACCTATATCTTCACGCTGGCGGAGGATGTGACATTCCACGATGGCAGCTCATTGACTCCAGAGGACGTTGTTTGGACATTGGATCGGCTGCGGGATGAGGATATAGGATCACCCACCTCCGATCTGTACGGCAACATCGAGGCGGTCGAGGCGATTGGGGACAATCAGGTGAGGATCACGCTGGATCGGCCGAATCCATTTTTGCTCTATGATTTGAGCGACAACCACGCCTTAATTCTCAAGGCCAATACCGAGGATCCGGCAACCGACTTCAACGGAACCGGACCGTTCAAGGTGGAAAGCTACAGCCCGGAGGACCGTATCGTGCTCACCGCGAACGAAGACTACTTCGTTGAGGGTGTGCCGAAGCTGGCGGGCATGGAGATCGTGTTCTTCAACGAAGACAGCGCCAAGGCGGACGCGTTGCGCGGCGGTCAGATCGACCTGATGTTGCGGATGAGCACCTCACTCTTTGAAAGCCTTAGGGATGCCCCCGGTATCGAGACCTATGACATACCGACCAACGGCTTCGATCTCGTCCGCCTGCGATCGGACCGGGCTCCCGGAAACGACCCGCGCGTCATCCAGGCCTTCAAGCTGGCGACCGATCGACAAGAAATTTTCGAACTGATCCAGCAAGGCTATGGTGCAGTAGGTCGGGACAGTCCTATCGGGCCCCTTTATGCGGACTACTATTCGGAGGCGGAACAGATTCCCGCGCGTGACATAGAGGCCGCCAGGGCTCTCCTGGCGCAGGCCGGCTACGGTGGGGGCTTGCAGATGGAACTGCACACGCCGGACACGGGAGGCCGGCCAGACCTTGGTGCGGTGCTGAAGGAGCAGTGGCGGGAGGCCGGCATTGAGGTTGAAGTCATCGTTGAGCCTGAGAGCGTGTATTATGGCGACGACGGATGGCTGGAGGTCGATCTCGGGATCACGGGCTGGGGATCGCGTCCGATTCCCCAGTTCTATTTGAATGTGATGCTGAAGTGCGGCGCGAAATGGAACGAATCGCACTTCTGTGATCAGGAATTCGACGGACTGGCCGATATCGCCGGATCGACCCTGGACGAGGCCGAACGCACTGCAGCCTATCAAGATATCCAGCGCATCTTGATCGAGCGCGGGCCGGTCATCATTCCCTATTACTTTGCCCAGTTCGGTGCCATCCGAGAGGGCTTCGAAGGGTTCGAGCTCAAGGCCTTTGCCGGACGCACAGACCTGAGCCGAGTCAGCCTATCGCAGTAAGATCCGAGTGACCACGACAAATACGAAAGCGGGCGCCACCCCGGTTCGGGGGTGGCGCCCGCTTACCGTGCTGTTAGGCCTATATGGTCGACCCGCCTCCGCTGCGGGGACGACGATAGTTTTGATCTTCCTTTTGATCGCGCTGATCGGACCGGTGATCGCGCCTTACGGAGTGAATGAGCAAATCGTATCAGATGCTCGACAGGCTCCATCGCCCGACCACTGGTTCGGGACGGACCACCTGGGTCGCGATGTCTTTAGTCGCATACTTTTCGGCGCGCAAGACATCTTTCTGCTGGCCGGCCTGGGTACATTGGTGGCGGTCCTTGCAGGAACGGCCATTGGCCTGCTCAGCGGCTATCGCGGTGGAATCTTCGACGAGGCCTTGATGAGAGTGTTCGATAGTCTGCTGGCGATCCCCGCTCTGCTGCTCGCGCTTCTATTGCTCGGGATAGTAGGGCCTGCGCGCAACGCCGTGCTCGCCGTGATCGTGATCATCTACACGCCGATTGTGGCCCGCGTGGCCAGGAGCGTCGTGCAGTCGATTAAGGTCAAAGGATTCGTGCAGGCGGCTCGAATTCGGGGCGAATCGCAGGGATGGATTCTATTTCGCGAGATCCTACCCTCCGCATTGCCTGTGCTGACGGTAGAGGGGGCGCTCCGATTCTCCTACGCCATCTTCCTCATCGCCGCGCTCGGCTTTCTCGGGATCGGCGTGCAACCCCCCAATCCAAACTGGGGGCTGATGGTGGGAGAAGCGCGCGAGCATGTGTTTCAAACTCCATGGGCTCTATGGGCGCCCGCGCTCGCGATTTCCATTCTGGTGATTGGGGTGAACCTGATGGCAGACGGTCTCCGCAGAGTATTGAGGGCTCCCGGCGTATGAATCCCGCCCTGAGCGTGAAAGACCTGACCGTCACCTACCGCATTGGGCACGGCCCGGTCACCGCGATACGTGAAGCGAGTCTTGAGATCCAACCCGGAGAGGTTCATGGGCTGGTTGGCGAAAGCGGTTCTGGAAAAACGACGCTGGTGCTGGCGGTCATGCAGCATCTACCCGAGCAGGCGGAGATCACCCATGGCAGCATCCGAGTGGACGGGCGAGAGCTGCTCGGCCTCAGTCCGGAGCGCCTTCGCTCGGTCTGGGGAAGCCAAATCGCCATGGTTCCCCAAGATCCGCTTTCCGCGCTAAACCCTTCGCTGAAAATCGGAACGCAGCTAACGGAGCAGCGGGACGATCTCTCGGCGGCGGAGGCCAGGGACAAGGCCCTCGGGCTGCTTGAGATGGTACAGATCGCCGATCCCGCACGCGTTGCGCGCAGCTACCCGCATCAAATCAGCGGCGGCATGCAGCAACGGGTCATGATCGCAATGGCCCTGTGCATGGGACCCAAGCTCTTGATACTCGACGAACCGACCACGGGCCTGGACTCAACCACCGAAGCCGTCGTGCTGGACCTAATTCGGGAGCTGATGAAAGCGCGACAGACCGCGACCCTGTATGTCTCCCACAGCCTGGGCGTCATCGCCCAATTCGCCGATCGACTGACCGTGCTCTATGCGAGTGAGCTGGTCGAACAGGGATCGAAAATGAACCTTTTTGAGAGTCCGTTTCATCCCTACACTCATGGACTGCTGGATAGCATCCCGCGACTTGGCGAAAACAAGCGCGAAATTCAGCTCCGCTCGATCGGCGGTCGTATCCCTTCGCTTGGGGATCTGCCGCCGGCTTGCGTGTTTGCACCTCGCTGTCCAGTCGCAATCGATGTCTGCCATGAGGCTCGACCGATGCTTGAGGACTCAGGGATGGCGAGGCAAGTGCGTTGCTACCGCCGGGAAGAGATCCAAGCCGGCGAGATAGATCCCAGGCAACCTCCCGCAGCGCCCCCGCGCCCGCATTCTCCGACCGCTGAAACCGTGTTGAAGGTCCAGGACCTGGAGGTTCGCTACGATCAGCCGCGCTCACTCGCAGAGTGGTTGAGGCGATCTCCTTCCCAATCGGTTCGTGCGGTCGACGATGTTCGATTAGTGATTGGGAAGGGCGAGACTTTTGGACTGGTAGGAGAAAGCGGCAGCGGAAAGACCTCGCTCGCCCAGGCGGTTATCGGCCTGGTCGATTCTGAGCGTGGTCGCATGGAGCTGCTGGGAGCCAAGCTCCCAGCCCAGATCAAGCATCGCGATCGTGGAACGCTCAGCCGCCTTCAAATGGTGCTGCAGAATCCGGACGAAGCGCTGAATCCGTACCTAACGGTTGGCCAAAGCCTGTCTCGTCCATTGGCGTTGCTCCGGGGGGCCGATTCAGATCAGGAAGTCCACCGTTTGCTGAAGAGCGTTCGGCTTCCGCCGGAATATGCCGACCGTTACCCGGCCCAATTAAGCGGCGGAGAGAAACAGCGCGTGGCCATCGCGCGGGCATTTGCAACAATTCCCGATCTCGTGCTGCTCGATGAGCCTGTGTCCTCGTTGGACGTCTCGGTGCAGGCTTCGATCCTCAACCTGCTGAATCGCCTCCAGACCGAGCACGGAACGAGCCTGCTATTTATTTCCCATGATATTGCCGTCGTGGGGTTCCTTTCCGATTACGTTGGGGTGCTCTACCTGGGGCGATTGATGGAGGTAGCCCCCTCAGAGGCGCTCTTTCATCCTCCATACCATCCGTACACTGAGGCGCTGCTCTCGGCCATCCCGCTCCTGGATCCGGAGGCAAGTCAGGAGCGAGTACGCTTGCGTGGAGAGATTCCCAGCCCGCTTGCACCCCCGACCGGCTGTCCATTTCATACGCGCTGTCCCCGATTCATCGGAGATATCTGCATTGAGCAGACCCCGCCCTGGCAGGAGGACGAGACGGGCACGAGCATCTTTTGCCACATACCGGTGAACGATCTGCGGCAAGCGCAAGGAAGGGTCTTCGCCATGAGGAAGCGCCAGTGATGCCACGCTACGTGCTGCGCCGGATCGGATTTCTGCTCCTCACGCTTCTTCTGACCTCTATCATCATTTTTGGAGTGACACAGGTCTTACCAGGAGATGTGGCGCGCGTGATCCTGGGTCGCGAAGCAGGCGAGGCGGCGCTGAACTCCCTGAGAGAGGAATTGGGCCTGAATGATGCCCTGCCGGTTCAATACCTTCGATGGCTCGGAAACTTCATCCGAGGCGATTGGGGTGAATCGTTCAGCACACGAACCGAGGTGCGTCCCCTGGTCCTGCAGCGTTTGGGAAACTCGCTGATGTTGGCGGCGGTTGCGATCGTGATCGCCGTACCGACAGCTATCGCTCTAGGTGTGATCGCTGGACTGAACGAGAACAAACCGGTAGATAGCGCGGTAAACGTTTCTGCTCTGTCCGTAGTTGGCTTGCCCGAGTTTGTGACCGGGATCCTGCTGATCGAGGTATTTGCCTTCCGGCTCGGAATCTTTCCCGCCAATTCATCCATCCGTCCTGGGACGAGCTTCTTTGAGGCCTTGCCGATGCTCATCCTTCCCGCCATGACCGCCTCGCTGGTATTGTTGGCTTACATCTCGCGCATGACGCGCGTCGGCGTTATAGGAGAGATTAGTAAGCCCTACGTTCGTACCGCTAGATTGAAGGGATTGAGCCGCTGGTCGGTGACTTCCCGCCATGTACTACGAAACGCGCTCCTGCCGACAATTACGGTGATCGCTATCAGCTTTGGATGGCTGATCAGCGGGTTGATCGTGGTTGAGAATGTCTACAACTACCCTGGCTTAGGGCGTCTGATGGTATTCGCTATTGACCGGCGCGACCTGCCACTGCTTCAGGCCCTGGCAATGGTAGCCGTCCTGGCGTTTGCGCTGGCAAATCTGGCCGCAGATCTGCTCTCTGCCTACCTCAATCCGAAGATAAGATTGCAGTAGCTTGATCGACCCGACAAAGAGAGACCCGTGATGGGCCTCTTTGGTTTCCGTACGATCGCCCGTGGATCGCTTACTTCTCTACTTTCACCCCGCGCCAAAAGGCGATGTAGTCCTTGATCAGCGATGCGGCTTCGCTGGGCTCTGGATAGTACCAGGCCGCGCCACGATTGACCTCCCCGTTCACCTCGACATCGTAATAGCTGGCGACGCCCTTCCATAGGCAGGTAGTGTGATCCTGACTGTTGTGGAAGTACTCGCGGTTGACCGCCTCGGGGGGGAAGTACTGGTTCCCTTCCACCTGGATGGTATCGTCGCTCTCTGCTAGAACTGCTCCGTTCCAGATTGCCTTCGCCATTTTGTGGTCACCTCTGAGCCTTGATCTCGCTTGTTGCTGCCGGCGATAACTTAGGCCGGGCTTCGCGTAAATCGCGTGAGCCGCTTACGGTTCACGCGACTTAGATGGAGCGAGAAGGCTACCTATTACCCCGCTGCCTCGATAACCGTCGCAATGGCCATTCCGTGACCGATGCACATCGTTTGCAGCCCGTATCCCCCGCCTCGTCCTCGAAGGCCATGCGCCAGCTTGGTCATCAGGATCGCGCCGGTAGCACCCAACGGGTGACCGTGTGCGATGGCGCCGCCTTCAGGATTGACCACCTCCCAATTGGCCTCAACTTCCTGCTGCCATGCCAGGACCACGGAGGCGAAGGCCTCGTTGATCTCGATCCGAGCCAGATCGGCGATGGTCAGCCCGGCCCGATCCAGTGCTTTTTGTGTGGCCGGAATCGGGCCGTCGAGCATAAGCACCGGGTCCGAACCCACCACGACCCGGGCAACCACTCGGGCCAGCGGTTCCAGATTATGCTCCTTCACCGCTGACTCGGAAGCCAGGAGCACCGCCGCTGCGCCATCGCTGATCTGACTGCTGTTTCCAGCTGTGACTACGCCGTCTTCCTTGAATACCGGAGGCAGTGCCCCCATCTTTTCCCGATCCGGAGGGATACGCACGCCCTGGTCAACTTCAACCGTCCGCGTTCTTCCGTTATCCGGCACGCGGACCGCTACGATTTGGTCCGCCTGTGTTCCATGTTCGATGGCTGCGCCCGCCCGAATGTGGCTCTGATAGGAGAAGTCGTCCAGTGCCGCGCGGTCTATATCCCACTTCTCCGCCATAAGCTCGGCGCTGAAACCCTGATGCACGAGTGGATAGGGAAAGTCGGTGGGCCATTCGCCTGGCCAATCCGCCCCGATCGGCTGATGAGACATCATCTCGATACCGCCCGCGATGACCAGATCGGCGTCGCCAGCCAGGATGGCCTGGGCCGCGAAATGCAGCGCCTGCTGACCCGATCCGCACATCCGGTTAAGCTGCACGCCCGGGACGGTCACGGGGAAGCCGGCCTTCAGCACGGCCAGCCTGGCGATGTTTGCTCCCTGGTCTCCCACCGGTGTGACGCAGCCGAGGATCACATCCGCTACGAGCTCGGGTTCCAATCCGGCGCGCCGCAGCAGCTCGCCCAACACCAGAGCCGCCAGATCCATGGGAGCGATCGGGTAGAGATCTCCCCTGTCGGGTCTCCCGATGCCAATGGGCGTGCGGACTGCATCGATAATGTAAACTTCCGCCATGCTTGTTCCCTCGTTTGACCTTCTTCTGAGAGGATACGATGTGCGGCGGGCCGCGTCAACGGCCCTGCTGTTGCTGCTGGCGGCTTGCGGGTCAGAGGCCCAGCCGGGGCTTCCGGAACCGCCGAAAATCGAGACACTGGCGGAGCTGCAGGCTGCACTGATAGAGGCGGGCGCTCTGGTCTCGGCGGCGCCGAACGCTTCCGCGCCAAACTTGGGTGTGGATAGCCAGCGCCTGTTAGTGGGAAGCGCGCCCGTGCAGGTCTATGAATACCGATCAGTGGTCGAGCGCCGTTCGGTGTCCGATACGATTCGGGCCGGCGGCTACCTGGTAGGCGGAGAGCCGGTAGACTGGCCCGCACGGCCCAACATCTGGGCCACGGGGCAGCTCATCGTGGTGTATCCGGGAGTGGATGGCGGTACGGTGCTGCTGCTCAGTGGCCTACTGGGAGACTCGCTAACGCTTGCAGCTCCTGTGGTGGACGAACCCTACCCGCCGGCGGTGCTGGCCGCCATCGGTGCGGCCGCAGCGCAAACCGGCGTGGGTCCCGAGCAGGTGCAGGTGCTCGACTACCAGACCAGGGAGTGGCCGGATGGCTGTCTTGGGCTGCCAGCTCCGGATGAGATGTGCACCGAGGCCATCGTGCCGGGGTGGATCGTTAGCCTGAGCGCAGGGGGCGACCCCGTCGTCTTTCGGGTGGACGAGTCCGGGGCAGAGCTCAGGCGGGAATGAGGTCGGCCGCGCAACTCCCGTCAAACACGCTCTTTCCCCTCTGTTCAATCCAATGACGCAGCTTACGCGCGATGGTTGGCTGCTGCTCGTCTCAAAAGGCACTCGCAACTTCGGCTACGGCTACCTCAGCGTGATCCTCGGTCTTTACCTTGACAAACTCGGCTTCATGCCGGTCGAGGTGGGATTCATCCTTACTGCAACGCTGGTCGGGTCGGCGCTGCTCACGGGTGTGGTGACCTCAAGCGCGGATCGCCTGGGGCGTCGACGGATGTTAATGGTGAGCTCCGCACTGATGGTGCTCAGCGGGATCATCTTTGCCGTCGCGCGGTCTCCGTGGCTCCTGGTGGTCGCCGCGCTCACAGGCACCATCAGCGCAACTTCCGGAGAGGTCGGGCCTTTCGAAACCGTGGAGGCGGCCATCCTGCCGCAAACTTCCTCCGAGAAGCGTCGCAATCAAGCCTTCGGTCTGTACAATGCGGTGGGCGCGGCGATGGTTGCTCTTGGAGCCCTGGCCGCGGGGATCCCCGCCCGCGCCTCGCAGATGGATCTCTTGACTTCCTACCGCTTGATGTTCTGGCTCTACGCGGCGCTAGGGATTACGACGCTTCTGGTCGCCAGCCGGCTTTCCCCGAAGGTCGAGCTCGCGCAGCTTCCCGAACGCGCGAGCCTCGTGACTCTCACCCACTCCCGCGGACCGGTGTTGAAACTGGCCGGACTGTTCGCACTGGACTCCTTTGCGGGGGGCTTTGTGGTGCAGAGCTTGATTTCGTATTGGTTCAGCCTGCGCTTCGGGGTCGGAGCCGAATTCCTCGGCCCGCTGTTCTTTGGGGTCAACGTGATGAAGTCGATCTCCTATCTACTGGCGGTGCGCATTGCAGATAGGATTGGGCTGCTGAACACGATGGTTTTCACGCACCTTCCCTCCAACCTGCTGCTGATGATGATCCCGCTGATGCCCACGCTTACTTCAGCCAGTGCCATGTTGCTTGCCCGGCATCTGCTTTCGCAGATGGATGTACCGACGCGGGGCTCGTATATCGTGGCAATGGTTGAGCCTGAGGAGCGAACGGCGGCCACCGGCGTCACCACACTGTCACGGACGGCCGCGCAGGCATTCGGTCCGGTCATCGCTGGGGCGGCGTTAAGTGTGGCCCGTTTCGGGTTTCCCTTCTTCGTTGGCGGGGGTCTCAAGATCGTGTATGACCTGGCGCTCTATTTCAGCTTTCGCGGTCGCAAGCCGCCGGAGGAGCGCTGAGTGGGGCTGTTTATCGACGAGGTGCGTAAGTTCATCACACATTCTAATGACTACTTCTATCCCGCTGCGGCTCCCACCATCGCAGCCACGGTGCAATTGCTCCTACTGATTGGCGTGATACGCTACCGCCAGCGGTTCTTGTACGATGACTAGCTTATGGGGCACTAACTGCATGCTGGCAATTCCCCTCAATGGGCCGTGTTAGTGTCTCGCTCAAAACATCTACTTGGAATATTTAAGATTGGAGATATTGACTCTCGGTGTAGGAAGGTGCTAGGATGATATTGCTGGGAGGGAATCCTAGAAGCCAAAGAGCACTGAGAGGAAGATCACCGAAAATAAACTGAAGCTGGCAAGCGGTTTTGTTCTTCGGAATGGGGCCGTGAGTGGGCGTAAAGGCCGCAAGGCTGAGGAAGTCCGCGAGCGAAAAACTCCTTCGGGAGTGGAACGGGAGCCAGCGTAGGGTGCTGAAGTTTCTCTGAATCTACAGCAAGTAGGTGGTCGGAAACTTAGAGCAAGGAAGCTACTGGGGCTCCCTCTTGGCTTTTAAGATGAATGGCGGCCCCCGACGGGGGCTTTGTGATTCTAGGAGTCTTTCTGCTCAGGATCGAAATAAGCGATGTAGGGAAGCTGGCGAAGTCTTTCGTCCAGGCCCAGCCCATAGCCAACCATGAATTCATCGGGGGCTTCGAAGCCGATGTACTTCAGCGGCAGATCGATCAGGCGACGCCGGGGTCGATTGAGAAAGACACAGACCTCGAGCGAGGCCGGGTTGCGAGCCTGCAAAGCCCGCATCAGATAGCTGAGCGTGAACCCGGTATCGACAATGTTGTCAATAACCAGAGCATGCCGATTCTCGAGCGAGATATCCAGGTCCTTCAGCAGCCGGGCCTCTCCATGAGTGTTGCTAGGGGGTCCGAAGCGTGATATGGCCATGAAATCAACGATCGAGGGGATCGTCAGCGCTCGCATGAGGTCGGCCAGGAAGAACAGGGCGCCCTTTAGGATCCCGATCAAACACAATTCCAGTCCCTCGTAGTCATGTGAGATCTCGGCCCCGAGCTCAGCGACGCGGGCCCGGATCTGGGCTTCGCTGTAGATGACCTCGCCCAGGCCGGAGCTTGATTCCAGCTGTCCTTCAGCCGTCTTCATTGTTGCCATTCGGGTTTCCAATCAAGTTAGGGGTTTCCTCGACCATCCCATATTTGACTAGCATCGTCTCCATATCACGCCGATTGAGCAGTTTGACCTTGATCTCTGGATAATGTTCTTTCATGGCGCGGATCTTCCCGTTCTTCTCTGTGATCAGCGCCTGCTTGCGCGTGGTGAGTTCGACGTATAGGTCTTGGCTGGGCAGGTAGAAATCAGGGGTGAAGGCTTCCGTGATGTTGCCTTCTGGATCTTCTGCCAGGGGGAACGTCTTCGGTTCGTAGTGCCAGGGGATGCGGTAGAAATCGAGCAGCCTTGCGAACTCGGCTTCAATGGGATGTGCAAAATCCGAAGGTGGATTTGGGTTGTCGATCGGCCGCACAGCGGGGAAGCTTAGTACTTGCGCCGCAGACTGTCAAATAGGGGAAAACGCCGCGCCCCAGATCGCAGCCGACTATTCCTTGACATCGAAGACCTTCTCGCCTGCCCTTACGGGGACCTTTAAGCGATTCTCAGGCGGCGTGATCGGGCAGGACCACTTCTCATTGTAGGCGCAGTACGGGTTGTAAGCCTCATTAAAGTCCACCTGGAAGCGGCCATCGGCAAGACGGGAGGGTTCGATATAGCGACCCGCGCCGTAGGTTTCGGTGCCGGCCAGGGAATCGGCAAAGGGCAGGAAATAGCCGTTCTCGTTCTCGAGGATCGTGAGCTCGGCTTCGTCGCCATCGACGGCAAATTTGAAACGTCCATATCGTGTGTAGGCTTGCACATCTCCCGTATTAGTCTGGATTTGGATTGGCTCTTGCTCCGAAAAGCGCTCGACCTCGACCTCGAGGCGCAGCGCTGGGTTTTCGGGAAAGTAGTTCAGGCCCGTGAAAGTTGTTTGCTGCTCTGGAAGCAGCGGGCTGTGGTGGCTCTCGCGAAAGAAAGCGTCCTTCTCCCTCCTCGCCTCATCGAGTCTACTCATACATCCTCCTAGTCAATCCTCGTACTCCACGATCGTAACGGGCGCTTCGGACGGTCTCATGCTGATCCACTCCGCCACGGGTGCGGCCAGCTACGGGTCAGGCGCGGATCAAGCGGCAAAGGCCGCGATCGCCCCGCAAACCTCTACCATCCCAATGATACCGTTTCGCCCGTGATCGCGGATGGCCCTGCGGGCTTTCTTATTGCAGGCGCTTTGCCATCGCAGCATGCTTATAGCACAGCCTCTGGGGGCGACCCAGTAGGGGCGCTCACATCTTGGCCCCCCTCATTTCTAGCTCCGATTGACTGTGCATCAAGAGGAAGATAGGCGGGGCGTGGCAGTTTCCTCGATCTCATGGCTATTGACCGCGCGACCCTCTACGGACAAGTGATATGTCCATCCTATGCTGTGTTAACGATCCTCTTGTGCGGCTCGAGTATCATAGAAACGAAAATCTCATATAGGGGCGAGGTAAACCTAAATGGCAAAGATCATTGGAATTGATTTAGGCACGACCAACAGTGTCGTGGCGGTAATGGAAGCGGGAGATCCGGTTGTCATTACCTCCGCGGAGGGCGGGCGATTAGTACCGTCGGTTGTGGCCTTTACAAAAAGTGGTGAGCGGCTGGTCGGTCAGACCGCAAAGCGCCAGGCGGTCGTCAACTCAGAGAATACGGTGTATTCGATCAAGCGCTTCATGGGTCGACGCTGGGAGGAGGTCGAAGGAGAGCGCAAGATGGTCTCCTACGAGACGGTCAAGGGCGCCAGCGATGATGTGCGTGTCAAGATCCCGATGAACGATCGGGAATACACTCCGCAAGAGATCTCGGCCATGGTACTTGGAAAGCTAAAGACCGATGCCGAGGCCTACCTGGGTGAGAGCATCACTCGCGCGGTGATCACGGTCCCGGCTTACTTCAACGACTCACAGCGTCAGGCTACCAAGGATGCCGGCAAGATCGCCGGCCTGGAAGTGATGCGGATCATTAATGAGCCGACCGCGGCCGCGCTGGCGTACGGCCTGGACAAGAAGGAAAACGAGACCATCCTGGTCTTCGACCTAGGGGGTGGCACATTCGACGTCAGCATACTCGAAGTGGGTGACGGCGTGGTCGAGGTCAAGGCCACCAACGGCGATACGCACCTGGGCGGCGATGACTGGGATCAGCGCATACTGAATTGGATCGCGGATGAGTTCAAGAAGGATCAAGGCATTGATCTGCTGGAGGATCGACAGGCCCTGCAGCGACTGCGCGAAGCGGCCGAGAAGGCCAAGATCGAACTCACTTCGGTGACTGAAACCGACATCAATCTGCCCTACGTGTCGGCGGATGCCTCGGGACCCAAGCACCTGCAGATGAAACTCACACGCGCCAAGTTCGAGCAGCTGAGCGAGGACCTCGTAGGCCGCATCAAGGGACCCTTCCAGTCCGTGCTGAAGGATGCCGGCATGCAGGCCAGCGAGGTGGACGAGGTTGTGCTCGTTGGTGGAGCCACCCGAATGCCGATGGTGCAGGACTTGGTTCGCTCGTTGACCGGCAAGGAGCCGCACAAGGGCGTTAATCCGGACGAGGTCGTAGCAGTGGGCGCGGCGATCCAGGCCGGCGTGCTAGCGGGAGACGTCAAGGACGTTCTGCTGCTTGATGTGACGCCGCTCTCGCTGGGCGTTGAGACGCTGGGAAGCGTGATGACGACCTTGATCGAGCGCAACACCACGATCCCCATCAAGAAGCAGGAGACCTTCTCGACCGCCGAGGAAAACCAGACCGCAGTAGATATCCACGTGCTGCAAGGTGAGCGGTCGATGGCAGCCGATAACAACACGCTGGGAAGGTTTCGGCTGGATGGCATTCCGTCGGCGCCACGCGGAGTCCCTCAAATTGAAGTGACCTTCGACATTGATGCCAACGGGATCCTGAATGTGAAGGCAAAGGACAAGGCTACCGGCAAAGAACAGTCCGTCACCATCACGGCTTCTACGAACTTGAATAAGGATGATGTGGAACGGATGGTGGAGGAAGCGAAGTCGCACGAAGCCGAAGATCGAAAGCGGAAGGAAATCGCCGACGCTCGTAATACGGGTGACGGTCTCGCCTATCAGGCCGAGAAGACCTTAAGCGAGCTTGGCGACAAGGTGCCGGCCGATGACCGTGAGCGGATCGAAGGCAAGGTCAAGGAATTGCGCGAGGCCCTCGAGGGCGATGACCTGGAGCGGATCAAGCAGCTGACGGAAGAAGTCCAGCAGGCGAGCTACGCGCTCAGCCAGCAGCTTTATGCACAGGAAGGCGAGGACTCCAAGCCTCAGCCAGAAGCTGAGGCCGAAGGCGGTGGCTCGACGGAGGGTGAGGAAGAAGGGGATGTCGTCGAGGGCGAGTTCCGCGAGGCATAAGCCGACCGATAATGAGAAAGACAAGGGCCGTCTCGACCAGGCGGCCCTTTTTCATTGTGCTGGGCGCGTAATTCGCACCGCAATACCCGGGAGCTATAATGGCACATGAGGGAGGATCAATAGTTATGACCGATGCGCCCGTAATGACCGTCGAAGATCTTGAATCCGCGGTAGAGACCGCGCTTTGGAATTACGTTCCGATCCGCGAGTCGTTCTATGACCTGCGCGTTAATATGTCTCCAGACGGAAGGGTCGAGGTCTCTGGACCGGTGCGCTCGGGACTGATCAAGGATGGAGTCTTGGAGACGTTGCGGTGGGTACCCGGCGTGACAGGTATCGTGGATGGGCTGGTCGCGGACAGCGAGCTTGAGATCGCGGTGGCCGTCGCTCTTGCCAGGGACCCACGTCTGGAAGGGCTCCCGCCCGGCGCGATTGCTGTTCATAGCCATCTGGGGGAAGTGACCCTGCTGGGTCATCTGATAGATGACCCTATGCGAGGGACCGTGGTAGAAGTGGCAAGCCAAGTGAACGGCGTGCAAAAGATTGATGACCGTACCGTTGCCCGATGACCCACTTCCCACCGATGTAAGCTAGCTTTCCTAGACTCCCGCGGACAGCGCACGATATAATGAAATGGCCAGACCCGACGCCCGCACCCTCATTGCGGGCAGTTCTGTCTCCGGAAGCGGTCGGGCTGAAGAATACAATCTGACAGACCGCTCATATACCTTGCTCGCGGAGCGACATCGCAACCGGGGCCTGGCAGGAGGCTTGCCCAGGTGACCTTACCCCAATACGCGTATTTCAAAGGAGAGATCGTCCCCTACTCCGAGGCCAAAGTCGGCGTGCTGACCCACGCGCTGAACTACGGGACAGCGGCCTTTGGGGGCATTCGTGGCTATTGGAACGAAGAGCAGGAACAACTCTTCGTCTTTCGCCCACTGGACCACTACGAGCGGCTTCTAAGTTCCGGCAAGCTGATCTGCTCAGAAGACACCTTCACGACCGAAGGACTGAGAGACATAACCTTTGAGCTACTCCGCAAAGAAGGCCTGACGGAGGACTGCTACATCCGTCCGCTGCTTTACAAGGCGGATGAGATGATCGGCGTCAGGCTACACGACCTGACGGACGAGATCACGATTGTGGCCGTGCCGTTCCGTAAGTACGTGGAGCATGACGATCGCGCGCACGTCACTTTCTCTTCCTGGCGTCGCGTTGACGACAATGCCATGCCGGCCAGGGGAAAGATCAGCGGGGTATACGTGAACACGGCCTTGGTGAAGACCGATGCGCTGCGCGCCGGCTTCGATGAAGCCCTGGTGCTCAACAACGACGGCCACCTGGCCGAGGGCAGCGCGGAAAATGTGTTCATGCTCCGGAATGGCACATTGGTAACGCCACCCGTAACCGATAATATCCTTGAAGGCATCACGCGCCGTACCGTCATCGAGCTGGCAGAAAAGGAACTGGGCCTGGAGGTGATCGAGCGCTCGATCGACCGCACGGAAGTCTATCTTTGCGAGGAGCTTTTCCTGACCGGGACGGCGGCCAAGATCACTGCGGTTACCAAAGTTGATTTTCGCGACGTCGGTACCGGCGAAATGGGCCCCATCACCCGACAGCTGCGCGAGATCTATGAGGACATCATCCGCGGCAGAGAGTCCAAATACGCACACTGGGTTGAGGCGGTATACGAAAGCGAACCCGTAGCAGTAAAGTAGTAGCCCAGGCCCCACACGTTTTACCAGCACAGACCCCCGAGCACATCCGGGGGTCTGCTGATTCACAAGACAGAGCGGATGACCCCGCTCGATCGGGTTATGCTAGGCTCCAGCCTAGCATAGGCTCCAGCCTGGCATAGGCTCCAGCCTGGCACAGGCCCGCGCAGATGGCAAACAGCAAGTGAATTTCACTCCTCGCCGAACGCTCGGATTCGCTCTAGGAT
>BTQZ01000036.1:0-23828 GCA_036986135.1 Anaerolineae bacterium
ACGCCCGAGCGCAAACCGAACTTCGCGAGCTACTGGAGCATCGACTTCGCGGGGAAGTTCGCTTTGACCCGTACGCTCGAGCTCTTTATTCCACTGACGCTTCCAATCATCAGATCACGCCGCTCGGCGTGGTGCTGCCTGAGACCGAGGAAGACCTCTTCGCGGCGGTGGAGACCGCCGCGGATTTGGGCGTTCCACTGTTGCCGCGAGGGGCTGGGACCAGCCTCTCAGGGGCAGCGGTGGGCGAAGCCTTGATTCTAGATTGTTCCAAGCATCTGGCTCAAATTTATCATATCGATCATGAGTCTCGGACGGCAGAGGTGGGACCGGGCGTGGTCTGCAGTCAGCTGAACGCGGCTGCGGCGAAACAGGGCCTCATGTACGGCCCGGACCCTGCTTCGGCCGACCGGGCGACCTTCGGCGGCATGATCGGAACGAATGCCACCGGCGCGCATTCCATCCGCTACGGCATGACGGCCGATCATGTGCTAGCTCTCGAGGCTGTTTTGGCCGACGGCTCAGCCGCGCGTTTCGAGGAGATGAGTCTGAAAGCGGCTGAGCAGAAGGCGGGAAGAGCAGGGTTGGAGGCCGAGATCCATGCTGCAGCGCTTGCCATAAAGGGCAAATACGCAGAGGCAGTGGTGGATCGGTGGCCGCGCACCTGGCGGCGATCCTCTGGCTACAGCCTGAACTACCTGACCCAATACACGCCCGATCGACCCGCGGCCTGGTATCAACAGCAATATCCCCCCAAGTCTGAGTTTAATTTGGCTCCACTCCTGTGCGGCTCTGAGGGGACTCTGGCGATCCTGCGTAGAGCCGAAGTTCGACTGGTGCCTCGGCCTCCCTACACCACGTTGGTTGTGTTGGAATTCGACAGCGTGGCTCAGGCCTGCGACAACACGCCCGCCATCCTGGAAACCGAACCGGCGGCGGTAGAGTTGATCCCGCGCACGCTGATCGAACGCGCGCGTGCGGTTCCCGCCTATGCGCGGCGACTGGGCTTTGTGGATGGGAACCCAGCGGCGTTGCTGGTGGTCGAGTACACGGGGAAGACGACCTCGGAGGCCCAGGCGGCAGCGCAGGAACTTGGGCGGCGTGGCCGGATCCTGGCCGGTACGGCGGAGCAGGCCGACCTTTGGGCAGTGCGCAAGGCAGGTTTGGGGCTTTTGATGTCGGTCCCGGGAGATGCCAAGCCCATCACATTCATGGAAGACGTCGCAGTTCCGGTCGAGCAGCTCAGCCGCTACGTCAAGGAAGCAGATCGCCTCCTGCAGGAAAACGGAACCCATGGAGAGTGGTACGCGCATGCCTCGGCCGGCTGCTTGCACATGCGGCCACTGATCAATCTGAAGACCGCCCAAGGTGTCCGGCAGATGCGAACCATTGCTGATGCGGTGGTGGATCTCGCCATCCGCATGGGGGGCAGCATTTCCGGGGAACACGGCGACGGACTTTCTCACACCGAATACAACGAGCGACTATTTGGTCCCGAGCTCATGCAGGCCTTCGGGGAGATCAAACAGGCGTTTGATCCAGCCGGCATCTTGAATCCCGGCAAAGTTGTCGAAGCGGTGGAGGGGGGTGCTCGCATCGACTCAAACCTGCGCTACGGACCCAGCTACGTGACCCTGGAGCCCGAAACGGTGTTTGCGTTCCGGAAAGAGGGTGGATTCGCAGGCGCGGTTGAGGCCTGTACGGGTGTGGGTATCTGCCGTAAGGCGGACGGCGTC
Organism: Anaerolineae bacterium; assembly: GCA_036986135.1. Taxonomy (GTDB): domain Bacteria; phylum Chloroflexota; class Anaerolineae; order Anaerolineales; family E44-bin32; genus JADFRG01. Next base: position 1,734 of record BTQZ01000036.1, read on the forward strand.
ATGTGCCCACCGTTCCAGGCCACCCTGGACGAGAAGCACTCTACGCGAGGTCGGGCGAACGCTTTGCGCGCTGCGATTTCCGGCAGATTGCCGGCCGACGCCATGAGCAGCCGGGAGATGTACGAGATCCTGGATCTCTGTATCGAGTGCAAGGGCTGCAAATCGGAATGTCCAACCGAAGTGGACATGGCGCGCCTGAAGGCAGAATTCCTGGCGCATTACCAGGCGGTCCATGGGCTCCCTCTGAGGAGCCGAATATTTGGCGAGATTGCCACATTCTTCAAGGTGCTGCAGCCCATGGCGCCGCTCGTCAATTTCGTGGCCCGAACAAGCGCTTTCCGCTGGTTACTAAGCAGGGCAGTGCATATTGCGCCTCAGCGCATCCTGCCCGAGCTGGCGACCAGACGCTTCAACAGACAACGCTTCAGCAAACGCCTTGATGAGCGCTCGTCAATCAGAAGCGCAGAGAGGCAGGTGGTTCTGTTTCTGGACACCTACACGGAGTTCAATAGCCCAGAGATCGGGGAGGCCGCCATCGAATTGCTGGGTGCGTCTGGCTTCACGGTCACCCTGGTACCTGGACAGGTTTGTTGTGGACGGCCGCTGATCTCAAAAGGGATGCTAGGACGGGCCAAGGCGAACGCGGCACGCAATGTGCGCGTCCTTGCACCGTACGTCCGAGCGGGGATGAAGATTGTGGGTTTGGAGCCCTCTTGCATTTCGGCATTGAGGGACGAGTACCCCGATCTCCTTCCGGACGATCAAGATGCAATAGATGTTGCCGAGGCCGCAATCCTAATTGAAGAGTTTTTCGTGGAGGAAAACCTGTCGGCGGGATTGGATTTCAAATCGGGGGCAGGGCGCATCCTGCTCCACAACCATTGTCATACCAAGTCGTTGATCGGCAGCCAGGCTACCCTGGAAATGCTGCGGGCGACCGGAGTTGCGGTGGAGGAAATTCCCTCTGGCTGCTGTGGAATGGCAGGCTCGTTCGGCTATGAAGCCGAGCACTACGACATTTCGAAGCAGATCGGGGAGTTGGAGCTGTTGCCTGCTGTAAGAAGGGCGGTCGATACGCAGGATGCCGTGCGTATCGTGGCGCCCGGGGTGTCGTGCAGGGCACAGATACGGGATGGCACAGGCGTCAGAGCCCAACACCCGGTTCAGCTGCTGGCCGAGCTGTTGACCACTAAATAGCCCCATGGCCTAACATAACTGCATAGCAATTGCGCATAGCCATTGGTTAACGTACACACAGACATGCAGATTCGGACATTTCAGTGAAGAGCACCATAGAGGGGCGCCAGCGGCACAAGCGTATGGATTGGGAGGAGGAATTCAGCTGGTTCGGAAGATTGCGCCTTCAAGGGGACGTCAGGGGCATGGTGGCCCGTACTGCAAGGAGGATGAAATCGGCCGATTTATGTAGTTATCGGCCCAAAAGGGCTCAATAGCACAACGATTTCGACTTGGAAGGTGACTGAATACGGGGCGGAGGTCATTGAATCGGCGATTCCTGCTATGAATCGTCCTCGAAGATTTCGTGATAGCCCCGGTCCAGCTCATTGTCGGAAAGATGGGCATAGCGCTGCGTGACAGCGATGCTTCTATGACGGGCAAGCTCCTGAGCCAGTTTTAAATTGCCGCCGGATCCTCGCAAGACCGTCGTGACAAAGTAATGCCGAAAGGAATGCGGCGTGATTACGGCGCTTTGGCGATCGCCGAGCGCCTCAAGCGCCCGCGCGTGGACGATGGAACGCGCGGTAGTTGTGGATATGGAGAGAACACGCTTTCCGGCGCCTTTATCGTGGCGGGCAAACATTGGCAAGGCGCTCATTGGACGGCCTGAGGCGCCGTCCAGGGCAGACCGGCGGTCCAGGTAGGCTTTCAAGTACCGCAGCGTGCGACTGGAAAAGCGTACGACCGCCTCACGATCGCCTTTCCCGATCAGGATCGCGCGGCCCTCATTCCAATCGATATCCCCACGGCGCAGCCCGACTGCCTCATGAACGCGCAATCCGGTGTCCGCAAGGGTAAAAAGCAAGGCACGATCGCGCAGAGCGCGCAGCCAATCTCGCTCTTCTGCATCACCGGCTGCGCTCAGCGTCCCTGCATACTTCAGTATGGTTTCGATATCCCTTCGCGGAAATTGGGGCAGGCGCTGCCCGGGCCGCCTGGCACGTCGGCGTATGAGCAGCCGAAGCCTGGGCAGATTGATGTCAGCTTGGTTTTCGGCGGCCAGGTATTCGTACCAACCGGCTAGGGCCGTCAAGTACAGTCTTTCGCTAGCGGGAGAGTAAGGAGCCAGATAGCGGGCGAAATCGACGATCCAATTCTCTGAGGCTTCTCGGACGTCAGTGACCTCAGGATCGCGGCCTTGATCTCGCTGACTGGCGCTGAACGCATTGACAGCGTTCCTGTAGGTGCGTGCAGTGTTTGGACTGCGAGACAGCGCGACGCCGGCGAGATAGGCCTCCAGTGTGTCGGAGACGCTCGTAGCATTCATAGTTAATCTATGTTAGTCACAGGATCGAATTCGCGAAAGCTTACGAAGAACCTAGAGGTGGACAGTCTCCCCTGAACCGTAGATGATGTTTGCGATAATAGAACTTATCATAACCATAAGGAATTATAGGGGCATCGCCCTCTTTGTCAAATACCTACCCATCGAGCCTTGGCTGGAGAGAAATCCTGCATGAGACGAGCATTTTCGTGGCTGGCTCCTGGTCTGGTGACCCGATATGGATCTTCACCCACGCGATGGAAAGTGCCCTACCCTGCCGGCGCAACCGGATGTCGATGCTGCATGGGAGCATCTTGATGAGCTCAGGCAGACTGGACGGCCCTGCAGCTATTTAGCTGAGTGGTTGTAGCGTTGAGCTAATTGGGTTCCCAACCGTCGCGCTGGAGGGCCTAGGCGGCGGTGATAATGCTGTCATCTTCTGCGATCGATTGGACGCTCCTGTGGATCTTGGCAATATCTCCTCGATGCCAGCAGCGCTCAAAGACTTCCACCATCGCGGGATCGAACTGCTGTCCCGATTGGGAAAGGATTTCCTCAAACGCCTCCCGGGCAGACAAGGCCGCGCGGTAAGGTCTGTCTGAGGTCATGGCATGAAAGGTGTCTGCTACTGCGAGCAAGCGGGCGCCAATTGGGATGTCCTCGCCCGCGAGCTGGTCGGGATATCCGCCGCCATCCCATCGCTCATGGTGGTAGCGAACTACTGGCAGCGCGGAGTCCAGGTACGGATTACCCTCGATCATGTGCGCTCCATAGATTGTGTGCATGCGCATCTCTGCCCACTCGTCTTCGTTCAGCGGTCCGGTCTTGGAAAGCACCTTCTCGGGGACTCCAATCTTGCCCACATCGTGCAGGATCGCTCCGAACTCGAGAGCTTCGAGGTCTTCCTGATCCCATTCGAGTTCGAGACCGAGCGCCTGGGAGTAGGCATTGACCGCCTCAACATGTAGCAACGTATATTCGCCGGCTCGTGCCTCAATCGCGTTGGCCATGGCGCGCAAGACTGCCTTAAGCTGCACAAGCATCAGTTCATCCGTGCGCTGCAGCCGCGCACGTACGGCTGCCAGAAGCTCACGACTGGTGACCGGCTTGGTGATGTAATCGTCCACTCCAAGCGCCTTGGCAGCAAAGACATCTTCACGAGTCCCGCGGGCGGTCACAAAAATGAAAGGAATGGCGGCTCCATTGGGCCGCTGACGTACGGCCTTGTAGAGCTCAATCCCGTCCATGCCTGGCATGGAGATGTCCGACATGATCAGAGCTGGGTCTTCTTCCTGGAGAGCAACCAAGGCATCATTGCCATTCGTGGCAGTGCTAACCACGAAGCCATTGCCTTCCAGGATATCCCGGAAGGCAACGAGCATAGCTGGATCGTCCTCCACGATCAGCAGAGTAGCGCCGTTGACTTGGGTTTCGGTCATAACAAGGCAACCCCCAAAAAGTGGAACCTACAGAGCCCTTGGCAAGCCCAATTATTGTCATGACCCTACTTTGGTGCAATGTTACGCTGGTCTATCACGGAGGTTTATACTCACTGTTGCTTTAGGAATCTTTGCGCTGGAATAGATAAACAGTGAGCAAACGCATTGTAGCCAGGAACCGCAAAGCCGCGCGCGATTTTATGCTCGAAGAACGGTTCGAGGCGGGAATCTCATTGCTCGGCTCGGAGATCAAGGCCGTGCGCGCTGGGCAAGTCAGTCTTAGCGAGGCGCATGTCAGCATTGAGTCAGGCGAGGCGTGGCTGCTAAACGCGCATATTGCGACCTATGAACCTGCCAGCCAGCGGAATCACGAGCCGCGTCGGCCTCGCAAGCTACTTCTCCATCGGCGCGAATTGGATCAGCTCGGTGTCAAAGTGAAACAGCGTGGCTACACGCTGATCCCAGTCCAGATGTACCTCACCCATGGTCTGGCAAAAGTTGAGATCGCATTGGCAAAAGGCAAGCGCCAGTATGACAAGCGGCGCGAGATTGCGGAGCGAGAAGCGCAGCGGGAAATGCAGCGGGCTCTCCGGCGGAAGCAATGACCCCCCGCTCCATCGCTGCGATCAATCAGCTACCCGAATCCCAGAAGCGAGAAATCTACAGCCGCTTTATCCCTCCTCAGTTGCTTGAACAGTTCGATATCACCGCTTCGCTTGAAGATGCTCAGGCACGATCGCTGGCAGAATTCAGATACCGGGAGGGATCGACTGACTTCGTGATCGAGCTGAAGCACGAGGTTGAGGCGGAGGATCCGCTGTTTTTCGCGCATCTGACCGATACGATGAATGGTCAGATCCACGTGCTGCTATATATCGTGAACGACCCCAGCTCTGAGCGCTACGACGTCGACCGAATGCCTGATGGCCGCCGTACGCAGTTCGGCCTGGAATTACGCAATTTGGAAGCCGAGGAGGCCGCTATGCTGGCTGGGTTGGCGCCAGGTCAAATTCGGCGCGGTTTGAGGTCGCTGGCCCACGCCGTCCCAACCTTCGAGGCCTTTACCGCTTCCTTGGGACACTCGGTGTTCTTTATCGAGCCGATGTTCTATCACAATGCTGTGATCTTTGAGCAATATGGCTTTGCCTATCTTAAGGGAAGGCGCCGAATGGAGGAGCTTCATCGTGGATTTCAACCCGGTGGACCACTGGCAGTGAAACTCGATGGGTCTACTCCCTTTCGGCGTGCGTCGAGCGCAGATTCAATACTCGGCAGGAGCTGGGCAGTTCACGACGGGATCGGCGACGAGCCATACACCGGGGTAACGATGTACAAGCGCCTCGGTAAGAATGCGGGTATTAACACCTTCCCCGATTCGGTCTGGTAGGCTCCACCTCGAAGCCTACGACCCCTCCCGGCTTCAGCTCCCAACTTCTTCCGCTATCTAGCCTTCTCGCCTTCGTTAACTCGCGTTTTCTAGCAAATCACCAGCCGTCTACACCTTATGTCTATTGCGCATAGCCCTTTTCGATTTTGAAGAAAAAAGGAAAAGGAAGGAGATAGGTAATAAATAGTGGCTATGCGCATTAACTTTTATGGGGCCCCCACGACCCCCGCCCTAGCCCAGCTATCTGCCGCGGCGCATGTTATACTCGAAATCTGGGGATGATCGGTATCGACGAAGGGGGCTGGAACCAGGTGGCAAGCCGAGAGGCGCCGAACTCGCAAAATCAGCGCAACTGAAAAGTGCCAATCGCACAAACTATGCGGCTCTGCCGCTCGCTGCGTAAAGTAGCGAGCTAGAGCTCGCCCTCAAAAAGAGGGCTCGCCTCCCGTAACCGCCCTCGACCGGGTGCGGTGCAGGCGGCAGAAAGTCGAGGTGCCGCAGGGGAGGCCCCTAAACCTGCGAAAGAGGGACCTTCGGGTCCTAGCGGCTGGCCAAAGGTGAGCCCTTCCGGCCGGGCTCCCGGCGGCGAGAACACAATAGACCGGCCAAGCTTGTAGAAGCCCGGTTACCGAAGCCTTTGGACGCGGGTTCGATTCCCGCCATCTCCACCTAGCAATAGCAGAGAGCGTCTGAAACCGATCCTCAGACGCTCTCTCAATTATCAGCCCTCACCCTGTGCTTGAGTGGCTTGCTCGGAATCTACACCGGATTGTTCAGCCGAAAGCCATGCCCGCGCACCGTCGTTACGTAGTGGTGCTCAGGATCGACTTCGTGCAGCCGCTCTCGCAGCCTTCGAACCAGCGCATCAATGGCTTGTTCGGATACTCCTTCGCCCACCACATCCGGCCAGACGCTACCGACGATCTGCTCTCGGGTGACCACCCGATCCGGATTCTCATACATCAGCGTCAATAATCTGAATTGAGGTGGTGAGAGCGGCGGCTCGATCTCGGCTTGCCCTAACCAGACTCGGTGCGCCTGTTGGTCCATGCGCAGCCTCCCTAGTCCCAGCTGCGATAGGTCGGCAGCTTTGAGAGGGATGGTGGCCTCGATCCCCACATAGACAAGCTTCAAGGCCAGCGCGATCTGGATCTCGTCTCCGTCCTGGAGCAGGACCCCTTCCGTCACCTCGGTGCCGTTTAGATGGGTCCGGTTCTTGCTGCCCAGGTCCTCCAGCAAATACCCGCGTTCGGTGCGTCGGATCCGCGCGTGGTGCCTAGAGACCTGGCGGTCCGGCACGATCAGGCCACAATCCTTGCCGCGGCCGATGATAAGCTCCTCAGAATCGAGCGCCCACCGACCACCCTCCAGCTTCCCCGTGTGTGCTATGAGGACGGGAAACTCGCCTAGCTCATCCTTCATTGCCTTCTAAGAAGCCGAATATCTACCGATGAGTATAATGACTCTTTAGAGAATCCGGTCAACCGAGCCTCGTCAAAAAGAAATGATTGCACCTGTAAAATCTGGCAGGACGCTTCGAGAGCGCTACGTAGTAACCAGGGTGATCGGTCGCGGCGGTATGGGATCGATCTACCTTGCCGAGGATAACCGACTTTCCGGGCGCATTTGCGCCATAAAGGAGGTCTATCAGGCAAGCGACTTGCCGGAAGTGATACGCGCCCAGGGACGAGATCAGTTTTACCGGGAGGCCTCCGTCTTGGCTCAACTAGATCACCCGAATCTTCCCAAGGTCTCGGACTTTTTCACTGAAGACGAGCGGGACTATCTGGTCATGGATTACGTACCGGGCGATGACCTGAAGTCGTTGATGGACCGGGCTCGGCGGAAGTCCAAGTTCCTGCCTCTGGAGGATGTTCTGGTTTGGGGAGTGCAAATCGCAAACGCGTTGGAGTACATGCACAGCCAAGATCCACCGGTGATCCACAGGGATCTAAAGCCTAGCAATCTCAAGCTCACGCCCAATGGGCTCATAAAGCTGGTGGATTTTGGCCTCGTCAAGCAGATGGTTCAAGACGAGATGACGGTCACAGTTATCCAGGGACGCGGCACCGCGACCTACACACCTCTCGAGCAATATGGGGGGGACACCGGCCACACGGATGTACGCAGTGATATCTACGCATTTGGTGCTACTCTGTACCATCTGCTGACCAATCAACCGCCCCTCGAAGCCAAACAGCGTTTCCTGCGTCCTCATGGAATGAAGCCGCCTAGCGAATTCAATCCGGAAATCGAGCCGCCGCTTGAGGAAGCTATTTTGTGGGCAATGGCACTTCACCCCGACGACCGTCCCGACGACGTGGCCTCGTTTCGTCAGGCCTTAGCCCAAGGAAAGCCGATCCTCTCCCCCGCCACAACGATGCCCGGCCTTTCTTTCGATTCTAGTTTGGATCGCTGGCTGGCGGGAGCAGTGCTCGCGCTGCTTCTCGTGGCGATCGTCGCCTCATTGAGCTGATCGGCGCCACCATAAGTACCCAAGCAAGCTCGCCGCGATAGAAAGCGCCCCCGCCATTACGACCCCGGAAAACACACCCAGGGATTGGATTAACCCCTGGCTCCCTGGAAGTCCCAGAGCGACGTAGTTGTATCCAACGAGCCCTCCCGCCACGATCGAGAGGCCAATGCGAGTTCGACTGGGCTCGTCCGGCGCTATGAGCACATAGCCAATGACTGCAATTATTGCCACACCCGGTAAGGCAAGCGCGAGTTCGCCAAGGCCGATCGATGGAGGGCGTGGCGCGGGCGTCGCCGCCGGTCCTGCATCGGGCTCCGGAGTCGGCGTTTCCTGCGCCGGCGTTATCGAGGGAGCTGGCGCGACCGTCGGCTCCATGGTCGGCGTGATCACCGTGACGATACCCTCTTGAACATTCAGTTGCAGAATTTCGGATAGTCTTGCCGGCTCGCTCCTGGCCTCCAGCGTCAGCACTCCAAGCCTATCCAGAGTCACAGATAGCGTAGCAGATCCGCCGGATGTCACGGCATCCTGGTTGAAGCTCGTTCCCTCTCCCTGGTAAGACAATACAAACTCAACGGGTATCCCGTCTGGAACGGGATTCCCATTGTGATCGAGTATGATGCCGGTAGTCACCTCCACTACATCGCCTACGGCATATCCCTGCGTAACTTCCCCCTCTTCGCCCGTCCCCACGATGGAAAGGCTAATCAATTGAGCTGGATCCGGAAAGGTCACCTCAAGCAGGTCATATCCCACTCCGGGCACGCTCACTGGTGAGGAGCCGCGCGCCGACAGTTCTTGGAACAGCAGCCGTGCAGCCACTTCAACGAATGAAGTGGTCTTCCCATAGAGCGAATAGTAGACATCGATCTTGCTGATATCGGTGGCGCCAAGGTCGTAGGGTACGTCCATTGAGAAAACTACGACCCGTTTGTTTCGCACCAGATCCGGTCGGCTATCCAATAGCCGCTTGAGGGCATTCGAGCCGAATACCTCCGGATCCTCCTTGAGAGTAACGAACACCAGCCAATCGGCGGGCCGGATGACCGCCTCAACGTCTTCCGGTGCGAGGAGCGGCAGGGCCGGAACGGATGTAGGGTCCTCCCCTAGGAAGAGCGCCAGATCGGCCATGGAAAGCGAGGTTGAATTCCAGGCGCCCACCTGACCGGCGGCGTTGGTTCCATAGAGCGCCAAGATCGTATCCTCCAGTTCCGTCGCTCCTACGTGCTGGAATGATTCGCAGTTGGTGCATTGATTGTAATCACGAACATCCGTGATGAAGACCATGCGGTCCCCGATTTGTGGGGGGCCTTCGATCAGATTCGGCAGTTGCTCTGCAGATGGGCTGAGCAAAGTGGCCCCCTCCCGAGCCACCTGCAGCGTCACATTCGATTCACCGATGCCTGCGGGCACGTCCTCCGATGACAGAACGTTCTCAGGGTCAAACTCCCCCCCGTTAATCCGAAGTTTGAATCGGAGAATTCGCAGGACAGCCTCGTCAACGCTTTGAGCGAAAATGGGATCGTCCCGGTACTTTTCCGCGAAGAAGCTCAGAGTGTCATGGACCGTGGTGAGCTGGTCGGGATCTCCTTCCGATACGAAATCGGACAAATATAGCAAATCATTTCCCGCCAAGAACGCGTCCCGCGCCACGAGATGACCCCGGTAGCTCTGGCCTAGCGACTCGTAAAACCGGCGCAGTGCACCCGAGCCCAACGGACCGCTGAGCGTGACGCCGCCCCCCTCTCGCCACGCGGCAAATGGATCCGAGGCCATTAGCTGACCGAAAGCATCCGGATCTAGACCGATGGGTCGAGTGGTGTCCCGAATGTTTCCTTGAAACCCCTGGTACCGAATATGACCTGAGAGGAGTCCGTCCGCAATGCCAGGCGCCGCCCCGGGTGATGCATCCGTTACGACAAAGAACGGCGCCAACTCGATTTGCTGCAGCTGCACCAGTGACTTTCTGACCGTGGAAGCCTCCTCCTCAATGGGTCGGTCGCTACCGCCCAGCCCCGGGAAGTGCTTGGCGATCACGCCGATGCGCCCGTTGGAGCCCTCGTGGACGCCCTCAATAAAGGCCTTTCCCATCACTCCGACCCAGTAAGGATCTCCTCCGAATGACCTGACGCCAATGTCACCCAGATCCAACTGCCGCGGATCTTCCAGCACGTCCAGCGAGGGCCCAAGCAGCATGTTGATACCTATCGCGCTCAATTCCGATCCAATGACCGCTCCTGTCAAACGGGAGAGCTCTGGATCCCAAGTTGCTCCAATCGCCATTTGGGAGGGTATGGACGACAATCCCGACATGATCTCGGAATACTCCGGCCCATTGCCTTCCTGAATCACACCCAAGAGCAGTGGGACGTAAACTCCCGGCTCGATCTCGACCTCGCCCTCCGTTCGTGGGAGTGATGACTCGTATTCAGTGGATTGGAGCGTTGAGATCAATTCCTGCAGCACAGGGAGCGTATCTTCCGGGCCAATAAAATTGTTGTTTCCGGATCGAAGTATCACGCCCGAAATGTGGTTTTCGCGAATGAGAGTCAGAATAGGATCGTCGGATTGAAGGCGGGAGCCTTCAAATGTAAGCAGGAACAGCTGCCCGACGCGTTCCTCGGGCGTCATTTGCGCGAGCAACGAATCGGCCAGGTCGCCTTGAGGTACCGGCGAAAAAGCCGAAACTCCAACGAGCAGCACAGCAAGGGATGCAGCTAGTCTCATCGTTCATCCAGAGCGAGAGGAGCAGAACATGGGCCAAGACTAGGTTTGAACATCCTGATCAACCATCCGGTGCAGTGCCCTGCGTCGCTCTGCACCTGAGAGCGTTTCCAGTTTTCGCAGGCCCAACGGATCAACCTCCAGCCTGAGCAACTCCAACTCTCGTTCGGTCGGCAGGGCCGTTGTTTGGAGCCTATCTGCGATTGCCAGCTCGAAGGCGGTCTTGGCTACCACCCGATCGACACTCACACCTGGGTGGAGGTGCGTGAGGCGCATGATTCCGTCTGGAAAATCAAACTGACCCAGGTCTGAAACGAGATATTTGGGGCCCGAACCGGCCCTTCTACCTTCACTGTGTCCAAGCCCTGAAAGGAAGTCCAATTTCTTTGGGAACGCCAACCGCGAATGCCTCGGCACATACAGGCTCATGTCGCTCATGAAAACGGACACATCCGGAATCCCGCCCACCCCCGGCATGCGGAGGCGGGGACGCTTGTAGTCCTTGCCGATGGCGATATTGTTGGTGTTGCCGTGTTGGTCGACCTGTCCGGGTCTGAAGAATTCCTTCGGCCTCACGGAGGGTAGATAATCGGCCGCGCCTTGCACAAAACTCGAGCTTGTCAGGGCCGCTTCGATCCACCGCCCCTCTGCGTATATAAGGCTCATCTCTGGCGGATCGACGGTAACGGACGTAGCAATGGCGGAGGCGATAAATATATTGGGTGCGTGCAGCTTGCGAGCCAAGAGCGCGGCCACCGCCCCTATCGGAGTAGCCAATCCCAGCGCAACGACCTGCTCATCATTGATCTGACGCGCCAAACAAAAGCAGATCAATTCGTCTGCGGAACATTCCAGTTTGATGGTTATTTCGAGGTCCTGTGCGGTCAGTCCCACGGCATAAAATAAGATGCCCCGCCTTGTGCGGGGCATGGCGGCTGCGAATTTCGGAGCTTATAGCTCCACGAAGTAGGCCTCAGCGGCGCGGTCGAGCAACTCCTTGCTCATCGTCGGCTCTACGTTGATATAGCGCGAGATGTCCAGGATCTGGTCACATATGTCTCGCGGATGCGAGGCTCTGAGCTTTCGATTGCGCTTGATATACCACTCCTGGAGCATGTAGGCTAGACCTCGATCCGAGTATGGAATTCCTTTCTTTTCGGCCGTGCGCTTAAAGATCTCACGATAGGCCTCGTAAGAAGGGTCTTCGACCTCAATCTTATGGCGCAACCTTCTTAGGAAAGCCTCATCCACGAGGTCCCGGGGAGGCAAATTTGTTGAGAAGACTACGAGAACATCAAACGGCACCTCGACCTTGCGCCCGGTGTGCAATGTCAAGAAATCAATGCGGTTTTCCAGCGGCACGATCCAACGATTCAGAAGATCACGCGGCCGGACCTGCTGCCTACCAAAGTCGTCAATGAGGAAAACACCGCCATTGGCCTTGACCTGAAACGGCGCCTCATAAAACTTGTTGACGTCATCGAAAACGAGGTCCAGCCCATCCATCGTTAGTTCACCACCTACCACGATGAACGGCCTGCGAATTTTGACCCAGCGCGGATCTGCTTTCATCGCGCCGGTCCCGGTACCCGTGGTCCCTGTCTCCTGATCAGGCGAGAGCTCATGGTTCACCGAATCATAGAGCTTGACTACTTGTCCATCGATGTCGATGGCATACGGGATCGTCATATCCTCCAGGAGCAGCAACCGCCCGATGGCGCGCGCAATCGTGGTCTTTCCATTGCCTGGGGGCCCATAGAGGAAGATGGAGGCGCCAGAATTTACCGCGGGACCGATTTGATTGAAGGTGGTCTCGGATAGGATCAGTTCCTCAAGGGCTCGTTTCATTCCTCGCGGATTCACGGTGGGTCTGCTGCGGCTTTGCCGATCGATGGCTTCGTTGTAGACGTCTACCGGAACCGGGGCAGGCCCCGCGTATTGACTCCGCTCCAACGCCTCTCGCGCACGGGCAATCCCGGCGTCCGTAATGGCATACTGGTAGGCCCCCTCGCCAATACCGACCTGAGCCTTTACTTCCACGAATTTCTCGCGCTTGAGCGCTTCTAGGATGTGGTCTGTCAATCCGGCGTAAGGAAGCGCTATCGCCTCGGCGACCTTAAAGCCCGTCAGATACCCTCTGAAGTAGAGGATCTTAAGCGCCAGGTCCTGCAGCCATAGCTGTGTGAGACCCGTATCTTCTATCTTATTGATGGCCGAAGGAACATAACGTAGACTGCCGGTGGTTGGCATATCTGCCGTTCGGATTACGCGAGGTGAAGTGCGAGGGAGGGTCATGAGTCAGATTATATACGCCGTATGTACCCGTAGCAAATCATCGGTTGTTCCCACTCGCGCCGCTCGGTAAAATACTCCCATGCGACTTACTTTTCTCCTACCAGTGTTCAATGAGCGGGCCACGGTGGAAGAGATCCTCCGAATCGTGGAGGCTTCAGGACTGGCGGATCACATCATTGCTGTCGACGATGCCTCCACAGATGGAACCCGGGAATTGCTACAGGAACTGGCCTCCCGCAATCCTCGCTTGGAGCTGCATCTTCATGACCGAAATCAGGGAAAAGGCGCAGCGCTTCGTACTGGATTTTCGAAGATAGAGACCGAGCTCGTACTTGTTCAGGATGCGGATCTCGAATACGATCCGCGCGACGTTCCAAGTCTGCTTGTGCCAATCGAAGAGGGCAAAGCAGACGTCGTGTACGGCTCCCGATTTCTGGGGGCTCCGCGCCGATCTACCATGTTCTGGCATATGGTTGCCAACAAGCTGCTCACATTAATGACCAATGTGCTGTACAACACCATCCTGACCGACATGGAAACGGGCTACAAACTCTTTCGTCGAGAGGTGATTCAAGACATTGAATTTCGCTCCAATCGCTTCGATTTCGAGCCAGAGATCACCGCTAAGCTGCTTAAGAAAAAGGTGCGGATCTTCGAAGTCCCAATATCTTTCAATCCGCGCGAATATTCTGAGGGGAAGAAAATTGGGCTGCCAGACGCATTCGCAGCCGCCTGGGCTCTGCTAAAGTATCGCTTTGTGGATTGAGGACTAGAGCGGTCGAAAATCCTGCACGTTTAGCTGAAGACTTACCGCCCCTCTAAACTCATTTCGCTCTAACCTATAGGCCAGCTCCAGCCGGTCAGGCAGTGCGGCAGTCTGATCGCCAAAGCCAAACGCAATCGCATCAAAGACTCTTCCCGCATGTCGCACGGTCAATTTGAGGTGTCTGCCGCCCTGTCCGACCGTGCGCTTGGAATGAACCTCAACACCCGACGTGGAGAACACCGGATAAGGGTTCGCTTGGCCGCAAGGTTGCAGCCGATCGATAAATGCCATGAGGTCTTCATCCAATTCATCGAAGCTGACGCTGGCGTCGAGCTCCAGGCGGGGCCTGAGATCGAGTCCGTCCAATCGCTCGGCAGCTAGCTCCGACAAACGGGCAACGAACGCCTGGCGGTTCTCCGCGAGTAGAGAAAACCCTGCGGCCTGGGCGTGGCCGCCAAACCTAAGCAAGAGGTCATCGCACGCTTGCAGGGCTTCAGTGATATGGAACTCGGGGATGCTGCGTGCTGAACCGCGCAGCACATTGCCCTCAATCCGAGCCACCAGCGCCGGTCGATAAAACTCCTCCGCCAGTCTGCCCGCCACCAGGCCGAGAACGCCTTCGTGAAATTCGTCATCCGCAGCCATAAGCAGGTTCTCCGAGTGAGGTTGTTCTTGCGCTAGCGTGCGGGCGCGTTCAAGGGTCTCAGTCATCAGCTGCCGCCGCTCTCGGTTCAGGCGATCCAGCTTTCCCGCGTGTTCCCACGCCTCGGATCCTTCCGTAGCAAGCAGAAGCTGTACCGCAAGGCTCGCATCGGCCAGTCTGCCGGCAGCATTGAGGCGCGGCCCCAAGCCGAATCCGATCGAGGAGGAGCTGATCGATCCCTGACCATGTCCGGCAAATTCAGCAAGAGCCCGCAGGCCAGGGCGCGCGGCGACGTTCATCTGCTCTATGCCCGCAGACACTAGGCTTCGGTTTTCATCGATCAGCGGAGCCAGGTCGGCAACGGTTCCGACCGCAACCAGGTCCAGGTACTTCTCCACATCCGCCTCTCCGGATTGCTGAACGAGTCCCTGCGCTAGCTTGTATGCGAGCCCGACTCCCGCCAATCCCTTGAACGGATAGGGGTCGTCCGTACGATTCGGATCGATCACTGCCAACGCAGGAGGCAGCTCGGGTCCCGGCAAATGGTGATCTGTAATGATGAGGTCCAGACCCAGCGCATTGGCGGATTCGACGATCTCGTTCGAACGAATCCCACAGTCGACGCTTACAACCACCGCCGCTCCACCTTGATGAATTTGGGCTAGCGCGGATTCATTCAGACCATATCCTTCCGCGAATCGGTTGGGGATATACCAACCGGTGTCCAGGCCCAGCGAGCTAAACATGTGCGTCAGCAATGCGGTGGCGGTGGTTCCGTCCGCGTCGTAATCCCCATAGACCACCACGCGCTCCCCGGCCCGCCGAGCAGCCTGCAACCGATCTATGGCTCGATCCATGTCGCTGAGCTGAAACGGATCGGTTTCTTGCATGTATTGTCGGTTCAGGAATGCCTCGATCGCGCCCTCAGTGGTTAAGCCACGCCGTTCCAGAATCTTCGCCGTGAGCCTAGAGCCAAAACCATCCTGGGAAGATTCTGGCCGAATCCATCGCTTAATGGGCATCTACAACAACATCCTTAGGGAGGGAACCCCCTAGTATACAAAGCGGCCCGCGCTGAGGCGGGCCGCCCTTACGCTACTTCTGGGCAAGCTACGCCCAACCCTGTTTCTTTGTGAAATCCGTGATCACCGGAATGTTGACGTACTCTCCCTGATAGGCCTTAATTCCCCAGTAGACGCCGATAGCCCACATCAGAAAGGAGGGAACAAATAAGCAGATTACGCCAACAATGGACACCAACACAATGAGGATTCCCCAGATCAGCGCCTGAGCATTATGCGCGCGGATAAAGGGCCTGCTCTTCTTGTCTTCCATCAGTAGGATCACAATCGGCGCCAAGGGCGTCAGCACATATGCCAACAACGACACCAACTTGTCATCATCCGATGCCCCGGTATCCACTTTCGGTTCTTCGCTCATTATCGACCTCCTGGTATCGATCTAACTCGGGATTGCTTTGACTTTCTCTGATCACTACAACCCCTTTCCCCGACGGAGGTTGCTTGGAGTTCAATTAGTGCATATGCTAGCATTAGGCCATGCGTATTGGGTTCATGGGGTCGCCGCAGTTTGCACTGCCGAGCTTGAAGGCACTTTCAGAACAGTATTCCGTTGTGGCGGTGGTTAGCCAGCCGGACCGGCCGGCGGGTCGCGGCAGGAAACGCAAGTCCCCCGCTACAAAGAAGTTCGCGGTCGAGGCGGGCATTCCCGTTTTGCAGCCCGAGCGCATCCGGGACGCCGATTCAATCTCCCGCATTGCCGAACTTCAACCTGAGTTGCTGGTGGTCGCTGCGTATGGCCAGATCCTTCCCCAAAGTTTGCTCGATCTTCCCGAAAACGGAAGTCTTAACGTGCATGCCTCTCTCCTGCCGCGCTGGCGAGGTGCGGCACCCGTCCAGGCGGCGATACGAAGCGGGGATAGAGAATCCGGCGTCACCATCATGCAGATGGATGCCGGTCTAGACACAGGACCCATCCTCAGCCAGCGAAGAGTGGGCCTTGAGGCAGAAGAGACCGGAGGCTCGCTGACCGAACGCTTATCACACGTTGGAGCAGAGCTGCTTATCGATACGCTGCCACGCTATCTATCGGGCGAGATTACACCGCAGCCCCAGGACAACGCTCTCGCCACTCACTCCCCAATGCTTATGAAGAGCGATGGTGCGCTCGATCCGCAGGCAACCGCCGAGCAATTGGTACGACAGATTCGCGCCTTCGATCCCTGGCCGGGCACCTTTATTATGTGGGGTGAGCGAAGACTGGCCATCAAGCGCGCGCATGCCGCTTCACAGAATGGCGCGATCTCCGGCGAGGTGGTGCTGATAGAAGGCTCTCCCGCACTCGCCACCCGCGAAGGCGTGTTAGTTCTGGATGTCGTTCAACCATCCGGAAGGCGCGAAATGTCAGGAGAGGCATTCATCCGCGGCGCGCCCGAATTTGTCGGCGCCCAGCTGATTGCCTAGCACATCATGGAACTGCAAATTGTCCGCACACGGCACCCACCAGATGCTTATCTGGAGCAGCTCGCTACACTGCTCCAGTCCGAAACTCCGGATGTGGGCCTTGACGATTTGAGGCGCAGATTGGAGCTCTTGCCAGCTGACGATCGGTTCTTCCTTGCGTTAGATGCTGAAGCACTTATTGGCTATGCGCACCTGAGGGTGACGCACGACCTCGCAAGCGAAGATAGCATCGAACTGATCGACATCGTCGTCACACCCGAGCTGCGCAGACAAGGAGTTGGACGCCGACTGATGACCGCCGCCGAAACCTGGGCTCTTCAAGGGGAGCGCGCCCGGCTGATTATGCGCACAGACGTCGTGCGCAGCGAGGCGTTGGCTTTCTTTTCGGCCCTCGCTTACGAACCCTCCGGCACCTCTCAAGGATACGTGCGCGATCTGGAAGCTGCTCGCCGAGCCGAAGCTCCTACTCAACCTCAGTAGGTCTGAATCCAAATGCAGAGTGGCCCGATTTACTTGCATGGCGGGCGAATTCACCTCCATCCAGATTCATCGCAAGTCGTCGACGCGCTCCTGCTTCGCGAGGGTCGGGTGCAGGCATCTGGCACGACCCACGAATTGGCACCGCTGCTGAGCCCGCAAACCGCGCAGATTGACCTCGGCGGCCGCACCGTCATTCCAGGGCTGATCGACGCCCATATTCACCTCGAAAAGTATGCTCGTTGGCTCAAGATGGTCGACTGTGAGCAGCCTACCGCGACCGATTGTTTGGAGCGTCTCAGCCTGCAGGCAGCTCAAACTCCACAGGGCACCTGGATCCTGGGGCACGGCTGGAACCAATATACCTGGGGCGGCTATGGGAACATAGAAGAGCTGGATGCAGCGCTTCCGAACCATCCTGCGTATCTAACCGCAAAGTCCTTGCATGCGGCATGGGTCAATTCGCGGGCGCTTCAATTGGCAGGTATTGACGGCTCGACACCGGATCCAGAAGATGGGGTGATCGGGCGTGATGCCAGCGGCAGAGCCACGGGCCTGCTCTTTGAGGCAGCCACGCGCCTGGTTGCGGATCGCATTCCAGTCCTAGGCTCAGAGCAACTGGCAGATGATCTTGCTGCTGCACAGCTAAAGTTGGCTCAAGCCGGGCTGACCGGCGTACACGACTTTGATGGACCGGCCTGCCTGCGAGCGCTCCAGATCCTACGCGAGCGCGGCGAACTGAGCCTGCGGATCTTGAAGAACATTCCCGTCGCCCATTTGGCTGCCGCGCACGATCTTGGACTCCGAAGTGGCTTTGGAGACGCCTGGATCCGCATCGGCAATATCAAGCTCTTTGCGGATGGCGCCCTAGGACCCCGAACGGCGGCGATGCTGCAACCCTATGGTGGCGAGCCCGAGAACCGCGGAATGCTGCTGCTGGATGGCGAGGCGCTAACGGAAGTTTTCGAACAGGCGGCCCAATCGGGATTTGGCCTGACGGTACATGCCATCGGCGACCGCGCAAACCACGAAGTCCTGAACGCCTATGGCTTGCTCCGCAAGTTTGAGAAAGAACATGCCCTTCCTCAGAGGAGACATCGTATCGAGCACCTTCAGATCCTTCATCCGGATGATCTGGTGCGCCCTTCCGAGCTCAACCTTGTGGCCTCGATGCAGCCGGTCCACGCCACTTCCGACATGGAGATGGCGGATCAATACTGGGGAGATCGAACTGCCGAGGCTTACGCCTGGCGCACGCAGCTTCATTTGGGCGCACGTCTGGCGTTCGGATCGGATGCGCCAGTTGAAAACCCAGATCCCCTCCTGGGAATTCACGCCGCGGTCACACGCCGGCGGGAAGATGGCAGCCCGGGTATCGATGGTTGGGTAGCGGATCAGCGAATTAGCATCGCCGAGGCGTTGGCCGCCTACACTACCGGCCCTGCCTTCGCGGCCGGAACGGAGTCCTGGCAGGGACAGCTCACCGCGGGCTTTGCGGCCGACCTCGTGGTACTGAACCGCGATCCATTTCTGACAGTGCGTGACCAGCTATTGGCATTGAAGGTGCAGGGTACGATGGTGGCGGGAGAGTGGAGCTACCGGGGCTTCTAATCCGATCCAAAACGCACGAGACGGAGATGCTCGTCGCCGCAGCAGGTTAGTCAGGCCGAGTTCGCACGAGACGACGATGCTCGTCGCCGCAGCAGGTTGGTCAGGCCGAGTTCGCACTAGACGGAGATGCTCGTCGCCGCAGCAGGTTAGTCAGGCCGAGTTCGCACGAGACGACGAGCATCTCCGTCTCGATAGGTCAGGCCGATCGAGTCGAGGTGTTCCATGAGCGCCAGTGCGTATTTGCGCGAGGTGCCAAACATGTCTCGAACCTCCGCGACGGTGATCTCCCCCTCCACTCGAAGCCGCTCGGCGACTCGATCTTTCATCTCTATATAGGCATCCTGCGTAAATACCACCCCTTCGCCCACCTTTTCCAGCCGACCGCCTTCGATAAGCCCCTCCAGCAGCTCGTCCCCGACTGCTTCTCTGCTTTCCTTCAGCGTTGGCGGGCCATAAGGGCTGCTGGCAAAGCGCTCCATGAGCGATTGAACACTTCGCTCTTGATCCGCGGAGTAGGCAATCTCAAATTCTGGCAGCTGCACGCGATTGCCGACTCTGAGGATGACTCCTTGCTCGACGAGCGCATCCAGCAACTCATTACCTGAATCGCCGAGGCGGTTGCGAAACTCCTCCACGGGAATGCCTCCTCGCAGCGGATGATCTCTGTGATACGCCTCAAGCAGTTCATGCGCTCGAGTGACATGCTTCTCCCAGGGTGCTGCGCTGAGGGCAATCCAGTCTTTCTGCGCGACATGCTCGTTCAGGATGACGAGATCTCCTGCGGCCCGGAGGCGTAGAATTTCCTCGGCAGCCGCAGATTGCGACAATCCTGCCACCTGCGCAGCATCTCTCAGACGTACGGGCACCTGCCCCGCGATCGAGGCCAGTAGTAGCTCTTTGGGGACGCCGCTCACCATCCGCTCCAGTCCCTCAATAACGGCACCGTCTTTGCGCTTGTGGCGTCTTGCAGGGTGCGGGTCCGCGATTCTCCCGCCCCCTATTGTGGCGCCGGGTGACGGCTGGCGGAGGATGAAGTGATCTCCACGCCTGACGGCGACGGGTCGCTCCAGCTCTAGCTGCAGCCACCCATTTTCGCCTCCCTTGAGGGGCGTATCCTGAAGTAAGCGGACACGGGCCATGCGCTGTGCGGATCCGGAGAAGAACTTGACGCTGGCGTTATGGCGTATGGCAACCGCGCTGTCTTCAAGCACGCGAAACTGGACGTCCAGTCTGGAGGTCGGCGCGTCGGATCCCGGCAACGCAACCACGTCCCCCCGCTCGATCTGATGAACACTCGCCCCGGTAATATTGGCGGCTACTCGGCTTCCAGGCTCCGCCACTTCAACCATTTGTTTGTGCGTCTGCAGGCCGCGGATGCGCGCGCCCATTCGCTGCGGCAGCACCTCAACCTGCTGCCCCTTCTCAAGCTGGCCATCCAGAAGCGTCCCAGTCACGACCGTTCCGAAACCAGCGATTGTGAAGGCCCGATCGATCGGCAGCCTCGGTCTTTGCGTGTTCTGTCGGGTTCTAGACGATTCCAGTGCCGAATCCAGCACTCCCAGAAGGTCCGCGATGCCCTCCCCGCTCACCGCCGATACGCGCACCATAGGAGCGCTTCGGAAGCGCGTTCCGCTCAGGAGCGTACGCGTGTCTTCTTCGACCAGATCGACCCATTCCATGTCCGAGACCAGATCGATGCGGCTGTGCGCTACAACGAGTGTATCGATTTCCAATAGATCCAGAATTGCCAGATGCTCCCGGGTCTGAGGCATGATGCCCTCATCCGCCGCAATCACGAGCAAGGCGGCATCTAGCCCCCCCACTCCCGCCAACATATTCTCAATAAAATTACGATGGCCTGGGACGTCAACAAAGCCCAGGCCTTCTCCACTCGGCAGCGTCATCCAGGCGAAGCCGAGATCGATGGTCATTTGCCGATCTTTTTCTTCGCGCAGCCGGTCAGGATCCATCCCCGTAAGGGCTTCCACCAGCGTGGATTTTCCATGATCCACGTGACCGGCAGTTCCAATAACACGCATCTTCTAGGAGCTCATCTACGGTTCACGATCTCGAAGCTCTGCTCCCCACTCCTGCACAAGAGCCACGAGATCCGTGATCCTCCCCCTGCTTGATCGATCCGATTCCTCGATGCTCAGCAACGAGGCTTCCAGGCGATCCTGATGATCCTTTAGCTGCTCCGAGATGGCCCGATGCTGGCGGTCGTGCTCCTTCCACAGTTCATCTGAACTGAGCTTGAAGCTGCTCCAGCGCTTGTGCTCATCCGCCTGGAATGTCGACCATTCCTGCTTGAATCGATCCTCGCTCAATCTTTGTATCTCACTCACTTCGGCAATGCGACGGTCGAGCCGCTCAACGACAGCTTCGAGCTCATCCCGCAATAGCCGTAACGCCCGGTGAGTCTCCTCGTAGGACTCTATTCGTTCCTGAAGCTCTTCAGATTGAATCTCAAACTCTGCGAAGCGCTTTTCCCAAGCATTCCAAGCTCGCTCAAATTCGGCCAGCCGAGCGGATTGCTGCTCGGTCCACAGCATCTGCGATTGACGCAGCTCCTTTTCACTAATCTCGAGATTTTCAGCTCTGCTTGTCAGTTTCCGGAGCTGATCTTCTGCGGAGTCGTTTAGGCCATGTAGCTCATCAACCCCCATCGCGGCCGCTGAGGCACGGCTCTCCAGCTCATTGATGCGCTGGAAATCCTTCTCTCTAGCTTCCCTGATGCCTACCACCGAACGCTTTTCGTTTTCGATTGCAGTATTTGCGTGGTCGATCTTCTTCTCGATCCCGTCCAATGCCCGGCTGATCCGCAGCTCTTCACGCCGTCGCGTGTCAAGCGCTTCGTTAATCCGGTCCAACTCCTTTAGTTTGAGTCTGAGTTCGTCAACCTCTTCTACAACTTTCTTCTGGTCAATAGCTCGCAATGATTCAAGCTGCTTTTCCCGCGCGATCCGTCTCTCGTCCTGCGTTTCGAGCTGCTGCAAGATCTCAGAGCGATGCTTTGCGATCGTATCATCGTACTGGCGGACTCTCGCTTCGAGCGCTGCGATGCGGGCCACTTCCCCTGCGAGGTCGCGCAGCTGCTGAGCTTGCTGCCCGGCTAATTGATCGAGCGCTTCGAGCCGCTCCTCCAGCCGCGCTAATTCCTCGGCGTCCTTCCGCCGCTGCTCGTCCAGCCAGGTCACTCTCTTATCGATCTGTTCAGTCTCCAACCGTCCTCCCAGGTTTTCAGGGATCTCCATGTGTGGAAAACGCGCGGTTTGCGAGTATAGCACGCAG
>BTQZ01000037.1:0-23701 GCA_036986135.1 Anaerolineae bacterium
AGCATCGGGAGCTTCACCTGACGATCTATTCACGGCTCAACAACGCCTTCGTTCTCGGATTGCTCGAGGCCTACTGGGACGCATACGAAGTCGTGGGTCTGGATCGGTATGAGGATTACGCTTACCTGCGTGAGGTCTGGACTTATCACGGACGAATGGTAGATGCGATCCACAATGCCGAGATTGATCAGGGACACAAGGCGCTCGTGGAGCATATCGCTCTGTTGAGAACTCGACCCGAAACCCGGCTCTATCCAAACGGGCCCAACCAAAGCGCATAGAGGTTTTGATTTGACTGAAAGCCCTACTCATACGAAGCAGGTCGTTAACGACTTTTCGATGGTGGTGGCCACTGCCAATGGCTCGGGCAGCCTAACATCGAACCTGGCTCTCATTCGCGCTCTTTTCCGGATGGGAATTCCCGTGAGCGGAAAGAATCTCTTCCCCTCCAATATCCAGGGACTTCCGACCTGGTACACCATCCGAGCGAGCAGCGACGGGCACACCGCCCGCCGAGACAGCGTTGAGATCCTGGTGGCCATGAACGCCTCCACCTTCGCCGAAGATCATGCCGGCCTATCGGCCGGCGGGGCTTGCTTCTACGCCGACAATTTACCCAAGCCCCGGGCGCGCGACGATATCATTTATTACCCCATGCCTATCAGGGACCTGGTCAAAGAGGTCAATCCGCCCAGGAATCTCAAGGACTATGTGGCCAACATGGGCTATGTGGGCATCGTTTCAGAAATGCTGGGGATTGATCTCGAGGCGATACGTGGAGCACTGCTGACACATTTCCATGGCCGCGAGAAACCTGTCGAGCTCAACATGGGCATGATCACGCTGGCCGCAGAATGGGCAAGAGATAACCTGGAGAAACAGGATCCCTACCGCGTGCAGGCCGAAAATAAGACAGAGGGGAAAATCCTCATTCAAGGCAATACGGCCGGCGCACTAGGGGCAATCTACGGAGGGGTCTCATTCGCCTCCTGGTACCCGATCACTCCGGCCTCCAGCTTCGCAGATGCGCTTCGAGAGTACCTGCCGCAGCTTCGCAAGGACAATGGAAAGAACGCCTTTGCCGTGATCCAGACGGAGGATGAGCTGGCCGCCGTCGGCATGGCGATCGGGGCTGGATGGGTCGGCGCACGCTCGATGACTTCCACCTCTGGTCCTGGTATTTCACTGATGGCGGAGTATGTGGGGCTGGCGTTCATTGTCGAGATCCCACTCGTGATCTGGGATGTGCAGCGAATGGGGCCCAGCACCGGCTTGCCCACGCGCACTTCGCAGGGCGATGTGATGTTTGTTCGTTATCTGGGGCACGGCGATACCAAGAACGTGATCCTATTGCCGGGCAGCGTTGCGGAGTGCTTCGAGTTCGGGTGGCGTGCCTTCGATATCGCCGAACGGCTGCAAACCCCGGTATTTGTATTGAGTGATCTCGACCTTGGAATGAACCTGTGGATGTCGGATCCATTCGACTACCCGGATGAGCCAATGGACCGCGGCAAGGTACTCACCGCAGAGCAGCTTGAAGAGATAGGCGAATATGCTCGCTACCGGGACGTCGACGGCGACGGGATTACGTATCGGACCTTGCCCGGGAATGAGCATCCCCTTGCGCCATGGTTCGCCCGCGGCACCGGCCACGACGATCAGGCCTTCTACAGCGAGCGACCGGATGACTGGGAGCGCAACATGGAGAGGTTGATGCGCAAGGTGGACTCGGCGCGCGAACTGGTTCCCGCTCCGATCCAGCACGGCTCGGGCAAGGCCAGAGTGGGACTGATCTATTATGGTTCTACGGAGTCTGCGGTCCAGGAGGCGCGCGCGCGCCTGTCAGAAGGGCTGGAGATAGACACCTTACGGCTTCGCGCGGTTCCGTTTAGCGCCGAAGTCAAGCAGTTTATTGACGATCACGAAGTTGTGTACGTGCTTGAAATGAACACCGATGGCCAGATGCATAAATTGCTGCAGCTGGAGGTTCCGGAGCAAGCCACGAGGCTGCGCTCGTTGACTCAGAATAATGGTTTACCACTGACCGCCCGATGGATTGAGCAATCGGTGGCGGATCAAGCGGGAGGCTGAGATGGCAACCGCCGTAAAGACTCGTAAGACAAAGGCCAATAAGGTCGGGCTGGCCAAGGCGAATTACAAAGGCCGGCCATCCACATTGTGTGCAGGCTGCGGACACAATTCAATTTCCAGCCAGATCGTCAACGCCGCCTACGAGCTGTCGCTGAGCCCTCACCAGATCATCAAGCTTTCGGGAATCGGGTGCTCGAGCAAGAGTCCCGCTTACTTCCTTGGGAGATCGCACGGGTTCAACAGCCTCCACGGAAGGATGCCTTCCCTCGCCACCGGTGCCCTGGTTGCGAACCGATCGCTAAAAGCCATCGGGGTCAGCGGAGATGGAGACACCGCCAGCATTGGCATGGGTCAATTCGTCCATCTAGTTCGCCGAAACGTGCCGATGGTGTACATCATCGAGAACAATGGAGTTTATGGTCTGACCAAGGGTCAGTTCTCGGCCACCTCGGACCATGAGCAGACTCTGAAATATGCCGGCACGAATCCGTTTATGCCCATCGATCTCTGTATGGAAGCGCTGATCGCAAACAGCGGCTTCGTGGCGCGTTCCTTCGCCGGAGATCCGAAGCAGGTGAGAGAGCTGATCAAGGCCGCGCTTAGCTTCGAGGGAACCGCGGTCCTGGATATCATCAGCCCCTGCGTGACATTCAATGATCGAGACGAATCGACCAAGAGCTACAGTTGGGGCCGCGAGCATGAGGACCCGCTGCACGATGTGACCTATGTTCCCAGATACGAAGAAATCGAAGTTGATTATGAGGCGGGTGAAACGACCGAGGTCAGATTGCATGATGGGTCGGCGCTGGTGCTCAAGAAGCTTGATGAGGAGTACGATCCGACGGATCGCTCGGCCGCGATCCAAATTCTGGAGCAGGCCCGAGCGAATCAGGTGCTTGCCACCGGATTAATCTATTTCAACGCTGACCTGGCCAGCCTTCAAGATTCCGAGCAGATGATTGAGCGGCCGCTGTCCGAGCTGACCGTAGACGAGCTTCGCCCCTCACAAGAGAGCCTGCAGGAAGTGCTTGAAGGCTTCAAGTAGCTCCGAAGCCCATCCCCACCTATAATCGCTGCCTGATTTAGGGCGAACTCTCGATAATGGCTGAGTCTGGCGGTTTGGCACGCACCCTAAGCCGGTTTGCGGCCGGCGTTTTCGGCTTGATCTTCGCGATCACGCTGCCGCTGACCCTGGTGGCGTTCGCTTGGGGGAACGTGCTCTTCTCCGCGCAGCAAATGACGGATATCTTCACCGACGAGCTGGTCGGCTCCGGAGCGCTGCAGGAGATCGCGGTGGAGGTCTTGCTGGATCAAGTTCCCCGAGGGGGCGAAGACCTTGCAACCGGCATCCTGGATTTCCTTGGTAGGCAGCGTTTAGACGAGATGATCGCGGCTTTGTTCCCCGCGGAGTGGGCGGAGAGCCAGGTGCGCGCCAACATTGAAAGCCTGTATGCGTGGATCGATAACGATCTTCTGGCCCCCGAGCTGTTCCTAGACGTTCAGCCGCTAAAGGACCGCCTCCTGTCTGGCGGGGCGGAGGATCTGGCCACGACCATCGTAAGCTCCTGGCCGACCTGTGGTTTGGAGCAATTGGAGATCCTACTTCGCGAGGGAGTGCCCAAGGGAGAGCTGCCGGCCTTCCTTTGCCAACCACCCGAACCACTGCGCACGACGGTGATAGCGTTGGCTACGGAACTCGTTCTCCGCCAGGTGAGCGAGCTTCCGACCACGGTCGAGATTGGCGACGATCGCCCTCTGGACACCTCGCCTCAGGAACTCATGGAATTTAAGCGTGGCCTGCGTATGCTGCGGGCATTCTCGCGCGCCGGTTGGCTGCTGCCGCTGAGCATGCTGGGGCTCATCGTGGCTGTGGCGGTTCGGTCCTGGCCTCAGCTCTTGCGCTGGTGGGGCGGTTCGATTTTGGCGGCTGGAGTCGGCACGTTCCTGATGCTGGGGGTCGTCGAGGGCACGGTTGACCAAGCGCGAAATTCCGGACCCCTCAGGACTGCCTTGCCGGGGCCATTTGCGTTGGTGATCCAAGATGTAATTGATCGGCTGCTAGATGCTGTTTCCGGTCAGCTATTCTTTCTGGGATTGCTGATCGCAGGCATCGGACTGGCTATGCTCGTGGGCGGCATCTATCTTGGTCGTCGAGCCGCTTCCCTCTCACTCTCCGAGGGTCCTTAGGCTTTTTCTTTCTGAGCCTCGATAGACGCTCAATTTTGCCGCTCACGCCGCGAGCGTCCCCGGGCAATCTCTTTGAACGAGCGTTTGGTCTCCGCTCACTCTCCAAGCCTCCTCAGGTAAATGAAATTGGGTGGGCCCTTCTGCCCAACCGGCAGGCTGGCCACGATGACTACTTGCTGCCCCATGAGCGTGCTCTTGAGCTCCTCATCGACGATCTCGATCATCTCCTCGACGCGCTCAACGGTCAGACACAATCTGGGCTCTACTCCCCATAAGAACGTCATCCGCGTGTAGGTCGTCCGGTCTGGGGTGAAGGCCACGATGCGCGCGGTGGGGCGCGCCTTCGAAATGAGCTGCGCCGTTCTGCCCGTGCGAGTGAACACGGCGATCGCGGCAGCCGTTCGGTCTTCTGCCAGCTTGCGGGCCGCGCGTGTGGTTGCAACCGCGTCATCCCGCAGGTCTGGCCGAGCCGGCTTGAGCGGCTCTCCCCATTCGTTTGCGTGAGCCTCCGCGTCCACGATGATGCGGACCATGGTCTCCACCGATTCCTGTGGATAGGCTCCAACGGCGGTCTCCCCCGACAGCATCAGCGCGTCGCTGCCATCGAATACAGCATTGGCGACGTCGGAGGCCTCCGCGCGCGTGGGACGCGGGTTACGGATCATCGAATCGAGCATCTCGGTCGCGGTGATGACGAGCTTGTTGGCTTCGTTCGCGCGCTGAATGATCTGTTTCTGGATAGACGGCACTCGCTCCGCCGAGATCTCAACGCCGAGGTCGCCGCGCGCGACCATGACCCCATCGGCCGCGGCCAGTATGTTCTCCAGATCTTCAACCGCTTCCGGACGCTCGAGCTTGGCAATGATGGGGACGACGGCCCCCGAGCTCTCAAGTGCTTTCCGCAGCTCAAATATTTGCTCGGCGTTGCGCACGAATGACAGCGCTACCGAATCTACGCCGGCCCCTAGCCCGAGAGCGAGATCCGCTCGATCCTTCTCCGTCAGAGGCGGGGCGGAGAGGACGATGCCCGGGAGATTTAATCCACTGTTTTCTCTCAGTTCGCCGCCAACAACGACACGCGTGCGTGCTCGGTCCGGGGATGTTTCCGTGACTTGCAGTTCGATCCTGCCGCCATCCACGAGAATAGTGTCCCCCGGCTGCACTTCCTGCGGAAGTGCGGGATAGCCGATCTGGACGCTTTCAGCATCTCCCGGAACAGGGTTCACGCTGAGGTCCAGGGTTGCTTCTGATTGGAGCCGGACGGGACCTCCACCGGCGAGTTTGCCGGTCCGCAGGCGAGGTCCTTGCAGGTCCTGAAGGATGCCGATCGGCCGACCGACCTCCTCCGATATGGCCCGAAGCGTCTTTATTGCTTCATGATGAGTCTCGTGTGTTCCATGAGAGAAATTCAGCCGTGCTACGTCCATCCCCGCGTGGATAAGGGATCGGATCCTCTCGGGAGATTGGCTGGCGGGTCCGATGGTGGCGACGATCTTGACGCGTCTCGTCATGAGCGCGCGCAGTATAGCACAGTGATCGATCCTGCCATGTCATTGCGAGCGTAGCGAAGCAATCTCCTCATAGGCGTTGGACACTGCTTCGTCGCTACGCTCCTCGCAGTGACCTACCGCACATCCTAGGACCAACGACCGGTACGTGTCTCCCAGCAAGAATGTTAGGATGAATCTTGGGATTGAAGCCGGAGGCCAGGGAGAGGTGTGGCGTGGGGTCAGAGGATCTAACACGCCTTCGGCGAGAGATCTGGCAGGAGTTCTCGGACGCTCAGGTCGACCTACTAAACTCGTTGAGGGACGAGATTTCCAGTCGCCGCTGGAAGATCATGCTGGAGATCGATGCCATTCAAGCCTTTGTGACCGGGCTGGAGACCACGGTTCAAGATCCTGAACCCAAGAAGATCTTGGTGGAAGTCTCGGAGCGGCTCGCAGAGGTCCACCGTGAGCTCTCCCGCATCCCCGAAGAAATCCTCCCCCCGTTCTAAGCAGCTGCGAAGTCACACTTGGCAGGGCCGCTTGTTTGAAGTCTGACATTGAGTAGTCTGAGATCACCAAGTCCCTGGGCACTCCTGACGAGCGTTTTCTAGGAGTGCGCGAGCCGGCCGAGCTGCTCTGCTACGATGCGGGCAGTTCAGCCCCCATGGTCCCGTTCAGGCGACGATAGGTAAGTGTCCAGGCGCCGGTGGTGTAAGTCGTCAGCAGTCCGTAGAAAATGATCAGCAGCGGGATGGCAGCTATTAGGCATAGCAGCGTGAATGCGATCCCAGATGCCACTGCGAGATCGGTTCCTATGATGAGGCCAGTGATGGCGGGAACCACGATTCCAATGAATGGTAGTGCCACGAGAAAGGCCAAAATGCCAGCACCGACGATCAAGATGAGGATCATCACCACCACCGGACCCAGATTCTCCTTGAATGTATGCCACGACCGACCAAAAGCCTCGAAGACCCCCAATTCTTCTTCAACGGCAGCCACCATCGTCAGGATGATGTAGCTGTCCACACCGAGCCCAACCGGGATGAGCAGGCAGATCAAGGGGATCAAAAGGAGCAATCCTAGGCCAAATGTGGCGATACCGATCAGCACAGTGCCCAATACTAGGGTGATCACAATCACGAAACCGGCTATGAAAAATACGATACGAATCCCCGCCAGCTTCCAGAAATTCTGCATCCCCTCACCGAAAGCCTCGGCGAACCTCACCTTCGCTCCATCATCGGCTCGTCGAAATCCCGCGATAAGGCCGCCCTGGCCGATAACTCCCAGCACAAAAAACACCAAGGCCACGATCAAAAATACGCATAGAAGGCCAAGAATGATCGGTATCACTACCTCTTCCTGAATGGGTCCCACATCTTCGAAAAAACGACCATCGGCGCCAGGCAGATCTCCCGAGCCATAGTCATAGCCACGAAATCCACTTGTGGAACTGCCGAAATTGCCGCGCCCGCTCGCGCTGCAGCCCGCGAGAATCCCCAAGAGCCACAATCCCTTGTTTCTCCAGCTTATGTTCCAAGTTTTTCTCAGTACGTCTCCATAGTCCACAGCTTCCTCCTAACTAAATCGCATTCCGGCTTCATCGCCGGGTTCGGCTGGGCGAGGCCCAAATGCGTGCTATACGCGATAGAGGGCGTCTAAGCTAATTGTCTCAGAGCTGGATAATGGCTGGGAGTCACGTGTGTCGGAATTAAAGAGGAACTCCATCACCAAGACTCCCAGGGGGATGGTCTTTGGATTACAGGAGCGGGTGACGGGAATCGAACCCGTGACATCCTGCTTGGGAAGCAGACGTTCTACCGCTGAACTACACCCGCTGGTCGTGAACTCACAGGCCCAAGCCTGCCTCACTCTCTCGGTCGCGCTTGTTGCGGATTATAAGGAGGCGGGAAACAAGCTGTCAAGCGGCGCTTTAGACTCAGGTCATTGCGAGCAAAGCGAAGCAATCTCCCCGCGCAGATGCGCGGCCCGGCTCGCGGGACTGGGAGATTGCTTCGTCGCGGCGCTCCTCGCAATGACAAGCTGCGATTACTCGGTCCGCTCCACGCTGCTCATTGTTCGCCGCCGAACAGCCTCTAGCGCGAGGCTGATCGCCCAACGAGCTGCATTGGGCGCCGCACCCCCAAAGGAGCGTTCGAGCCGCCAATCCTCCTCAGGGGACTGAAAAACGGCCTGGATCTCCACATTCTCCTCATTCGCTGCGACATGGAGCCCCAGGCCGGCCGATGCGTCAAGTTCGTCTCGCACACGCGCAAGCTCCTGATCTACAGCATCGACGGAGATTCCCTCCGGCAAAAGCTCGCCCCCGGCAAAGACATCCTCGAATCCAGCAAGGGCTTCCGCCAGGACCCCGTCCGTGCCAACTTCAACGGTGGCCAGACGCCATCCAGCCTTTCGAATCCTGTCCATCGCGGCCAATTCCAGCGTTTCATCGTCCGTGCCGTAGATGCGATCGCCCAGGCGCTGCTGCAGCGTAGCCTCGATCCCCCAGAGCATTTCATCCGCTTCAAACTCGGTCCCGGCCTTAGCCGTGATGCGAATATCGACTCTCCCCGGGTGTGCGGCCAGGCCAACCGTGGGGTTGGTCATTCGTTCCAGATCCTGGATGCGTTCGTCCAACCACGATTCACCGATACCAGCCGTGCGCACGGTGCGAGACTTGATGACGGCGGGAGTCTTAAGCCGAGCGCGAAGGTACGGCAGAACCTCATGCTCCAGCAAATACTCGAGTTCTGCCGGGACGCCCGGGAGGGCGATCACGACTTTGCCCTCTTTCTCAGAGATGAAGCCTGGCGCTGTACCTACCGGATTCTCAATTCCAATGGAACCCTCCGGCAGGGTGGCCTGGCGCCGATTGTTTTCGGTCGGCTCTCGTCCGAACGCCTCGAATCGCTCCTCGATCTGACCCCACAGATCCTCGCGGAACTCCAGCGCAAGTCCCAGCGCCTGAGCCACGCCCTCGCGGGTCACATCATCGACTGTCGGTCCAAGGCCGCCGGCCGCGATCAAGATCTCGGATTGCTCGAGCGCGTCAGAGACTGCCAGCGCGATGCGCTCCGGATTGTCGCCAACGGTGGCCGTGCGGAACAGATCGAAGCCGTTCTCCCGCAAGGCGATGGCGATCGTGCGAGTGTTCGTATCGACGATCTCGCCCAGCAGCAGCTCGGTTCCGATGGTGAGGATTTCGGCGCGGGTCATGGTTTCAAGGGGTGATGGGCGAAGCAAGTGCCACTGATCAAGAGAGCACAACAATGCGTATAGCCATATCGCGCATATGGATTCAAGGGGGAGTTCAAACGACGTTGTACTCCTGAATTAGGCGACCCTCATCAAAGCGTGCCAGATCGAGCATTGAGACGTCAACCGTGCTCGCGCGGCCCTCCAGTATGATTTCCGACATCAACTTGCCGGCTACAGGCCCGTGCATAAACCCGTGCCCCGAGAAGCCTGCCACAATCCAAAACCCATCCACACGCGTCGGCCCGAATATGGGATGGGCATCCGGAGTGACCTCATAAAGACCTGCCCATCCGGACAGCCGCCCCGCGGTCTCAAGCAGCGGCAGGCGTTCCATCGCCGCCTCGAGTGCTCTCGCTTCCCAGGCATCGTCCAGCTTTTGATCAAAGCCGGGCTCCTGGTCCCGGTTGGACATCCCTGTGAGCAGACCCTCTCCCTCGCGATGAAAGTAGAGCGACTGGGCGAAATCGATCACGAATGGAAAATCATCCGGGATAAGGGGCAGTGGAGTGGTGGTCACCATCTGTCGCCGGATGGGCTGGATCGGGATCTTGAGTCCAGCGTATTTGCCCACCTCGCCTGCCCATGGACCGGCCGCGTTGACCACGTGCTCACACGCTACGTGCCCACGCGCGGTCTCTACTCCCGCGACCCGCCCGTTTACGACATCGATACCAACGACCTCGGTTTCCATCAGCTCGTGGACACCCAAATCCCGCGCCCGATCCAGGTATCCTATGTTGACGCTGCTGGGATCCGCCAGCCCGTCTTTCTCATGCACCGTTCCGGCGAGTGCGTCCGTTAATTGCATCAGCGGCAATAGCTGCCGTACTTCGTCCCCCTCCAGCCACTCAGTCTCCACGCCGAGGCTGCGCTGCAGGGCGACGTTGCTCCTGAAGGTCTCGACATCTGAAGGCTCGGTGAGCACGAAGAAGTAGCCGCACTGCCGGTAAAGGGGATCGATACCGATTTCGTCTTTGAACCGCTCCAGCATCGGAAGGCTGACCTTTGACAGCTGTATGTTGACCTCCGTCGCAAACTGATAGCGCACTCCTCCGGCGCACCGGCTTGTGGCACTGTCCTCCAGATGGGCGGTCCGTTCCAGAAGGAGCACGTCCTTGGCCCCAGCTTGTGCCAGGTGGTAGGCGGTGCTCGCCCCCATCACGCCGCCCCCAATGATCACGATCTGCGCGCTCTTTGGAAGATGCATACTAGAGTTCGACGACCTGGCCCAATCCAAGTTCCTCCGCCCGCCTCAGCGCCAACCCGGCTGCGGCCGCATCCTGGACGGCGACCCCCACCGATTTGAAAAGCGTGATCTGATCTTCCGTGGAGCGACCCGGCGCATCGCCGCTCGCGATCTCTCCCAGTTCGGCGCGGATATGATCCTCGCGGATCAGGCCCTTCTGAATAGGAATCATCAAATCGCCCGCCTCGGCCAGCACCGCCTGGCGGGAATCGACCACAACATAGGCCTGCGCAACCGCATGCTCATCCAGCTCCTGCATCTGCGGCGTATAAGCTCCAACGGCGTTGATATGAGTGCCCGCCCTCAAGTCGCGGCCGGAAAAGACCGGCGTAGAGGAGGTCGTTGCGGTGCAGATCACATCCGCCATTGCCAGCGCCTCGATGGGCTTCCCGGCTACATTGATCTGAGGTGGGATCGGTCCAACCCCGGCCATCTCCTCGGCAAAGGCTCTATCGCCCTCCGTGTCGATGCTGTACACGCATGCCTCTTCGATATCCCGGACGGCGCAGACTGCCTCCAATTGAGTTCGCGCCTGCACGCCGCTGCCGAAAATGGCCACCCGCCGGGCGTCCGCCCGCGCAAGAAGATCGGTCGCAGCTCCCGAGGCCGCCCCGGTGCGAATGGCGGTCAGCGAGCCGCCCTCGATCAAGGCAACCGGCCGACCCGAATCGGGATCGATGGCGACCACCACCGCATGAATGGTTGGCAGCTCACGTTGGACGTTCTCGGGAAACACGCTCACGATCTTGATCGCCAAATCGCCCGTTGTGTGCAGGAGTGCAGGCATGAACAGCGCTACTCCTTCCCGATCCGTTACCTCGATCCGCGTGCGCAGCGGTACGCTCGCCTTTCCCGCCGAGAGCTGGCGGTAGGCCTCTTTCATGGCTTCAATAGCCTCGCGCATTGGGAGGGCGAGTCGAACGTCCTCTTTAGTTAGGATTCGGATCTGCATCCTACGTTACCCGTAAGCAAGCTTAATTTGGTCAATAATCCTAACGCGCATAGCCATCCTGGGGTGAGAATGGCTTGGCGCGCCAATATGCCAGCTTTTATTTTTCATGGGGTCTGCCGCCAATTATCCAGCATTGCAGAATATAAAAAAGGGCACAATTCATTGCGCCCCAATCCTAATCGCAATTTGACTTTGAAACGGGTGGTCTACATCTCTCCCAAATAGGCTTCGCGCATCATCTTGTTGACCCGCAGATTTGCAGCGGTGTCTGCGAGCACAATCTTGCCGGTCTGCAGCACGTAGCCGTAGTCAGCTATCGAAAGCGCCATGTTGGCATTCTGTTCGACCACGAAGATGGACGTCCCCTGCTGATTGATCTCGACCAGGATATCGAATATTTGCTGTACAAGTATCGGCGCCAGACCCATTGAGGGCTCGTCCATCAGCAGCAGCCTGGGACGTGACATCAGTGCCCGCGCCATTGCGAGCATCTGCTGCTCGCCTCCGGATAGAGTTCCGCCAACCTGCTTGTGACGCTCCTCTAGCCGCGGAAAGAGAGTCAGGACTCGCTCTAGGTCCTCTTTGATTCCGTCCTTGTCGGTTCGGAGAAAGGCCCCCATTTCGAGATTCTCCATCACCGTCATTCGGGTGAAAATTCGCCGATTCTCGGGAACCATGGAGATGCCGCGCTGCACCAATTCGGCGGTGGTCATTCCCTCGATCCGCTCACCCAAGTACTCGATGGTTCCATTGACCGCATTCGCCATCCCCAGAATGGTCTTCAAAGTGGTCGACTTGCCGCTGGCATTACCGCCAAGCAGGCATGTGATGTGACCATCCTCGATGCGGAGGCTGACGTCGCGCAGCGCTTGAATCGGACCATAGAATGTGTCGATATGCGAGAGCTCGAGCAATGCGCGATCTCTATCGCCCATCGGCTCCGTCCTCGGAGGTCCGGCCCAGATAGGCCTCGATGACCCGGTCATCCTGAGCCACAGTCTCGTACGAGCCCTCCGCGATCTTGGTCCCGAAATCCATAGCCACCACGCGGTCGGAGACTCCCTTGACAACCCGCATGTCGTGCTCGATGAATAAAATTGTGAACCCCCGCTCGTCACGAAGCTGACCGATGAGCTCGGTGATCTCTTCAGTCTCTTTCGGATTCATTCCCGCCGAGGGCTCGTCCATGAGCAGAAGGTTGGCTTCGGTTGCCATCGCACGCGCGATCTCAAGGCGCCGGCGGTTCGCGTAGGAGAGTCGGTAGGCTGGTTCATCCAACCGATAGCCCGAGAGGCGGGTCCCAAAGAAGTCAAGCTGCTCCTTGGCCTTCTGCCTAATCGCTTCTTCCTCTGCCTTGAAGGAAGGCAGCCGGAGGATTGCACCCAGCACTCCATTCTTGGTGCGAGAGTGCTGGCCCACCATAACGTTCTCAAGCACCGTCATATTGGGGAACAACCGAACGTTTTGGAAGGTCCGGGCGACACCCTGTTGAGTGATCTGGTAAGGGGAAAGACCTACGAGGTCATGACCATTGGAACGGATGATCCCGGAATCGGGAGGATAAAAACCGGTAACGAGATTGAAAAAGGTCGTCTTGCCGGCCCCATTGGGGCCAATCAAGCTAACGATTTCACCTTGCTCGATGCGCAGGTCGAAATGATTGACGGCGGATAGACCGCCGAAGTTCTTGACCAGCGCCTCGCACTCAAAAATTGGTGGCATCAGTCCCCGCTCGGGTTGGCCGGCGCGGCCGTCGGTTCATCGAGCTTGAATACCTGATCTTGAGCTCGATCCTCTTCATGAAGCTCTCGGGCTCTTTCTACGCTCGGAATGATTCCTTCAGGTCGCAGGATCATCATAGTGACCAGCAGAGCTCCATACATGAGAAGGCGATATTCGCCAAATTCTCTCAGCAGCTCCGGTAGACCTACCAGAACGACCGCGCCCGCGATAACGCCCGGCAAGCTTCCAATGCCGCCAACGATTAGCAGGCTCAGAGCGGTGATAGATACCAGCACGCTGAAGCTGTGGGGATAAATCGAGCCTAGCTTGGCCACAAAGAGCGCCCCGCTCAGACTGGCGATCATCGCGCCCATCCCAAATGCGAGCAGTTTGTAATACACGGTGTTTACACCCATCGAATCGGCCACGCGTTCGTCCTCCCGCATCGCCATCCATGCTCTGCCGGTTCGAGAGTCTTTTATGCGCCAGGAGATGAAGAGTGCAGCGCCTCCTGCCAACAAGAATAAGTAATAGAGCAGCTGTGGCCCGCGTAGCACGAGAGGCCCGATGCTGACCTTGGGAATGTGGATGATTCCCTGCGCGCCTCCGATAAAGGGAGCGAGCCAATCGGAGAGCGCCAGGAAGCGGGCGATCTCGCCGAATCCCAGCGTCACGATGGCGAGATAATCGCCCCGCATGCGAAGTACGGGCGCGCCGACCAGCAGACCTGCAAATCCCGTGATGATGATCACGAATGGAAGTGCGGCCCAAAATGTGAGCTGGAATCCTCCAATTTCCGGTTGCGCCGTGGTGAGCACCGCCATCGAATATGCTCCTACCGCGAAAAATGCGACGTATCCGAGGTCAAGGAGGCCCGCCATCCCCACCACGATGTTGAGCCCAAAGCCCATGATGATGTACAGCCCAATGTTGTTGAGTACCTCGCTGGGAAAAACGCCGACGATTACCGGGAGCGTAAGTAACAACAGAAAAACCAACGACCACTGTCCGTATTGAACGTTGCGCTGGGAGGCCGTCGACATGTTCTCTTTTCGCGTGGCCCACCGACTTCGAACCGTGGGCCCGAATACGGTCCAGGCCACGACGAGCGCCACAACCGTTACCGCACCTAGCACGGTTAGCCCGTTGCTGGCAGTGAAGGCCCGCGAAAGGAACTTGGGAAATCCGGGCCGCGACAGAGAGACGCGAAGGAGATCAGAGATCAGGGCCGCAGAAGTGACCCAAAAGAAGCTATATACGACGATGCGGCGCACGTCGGCGCGTGTGACGTACAGAGTCCCTCCAATTGCCCCCAGAGTAGTGGAGAGAGCCATCGGGATTAGCAGTCCGGCCAGTGTGTTGCCACGACCGAACGTCACGATCTCAATTAATGTCGGCGAGATGCTGACGAAGACGTTGCGGAGCTCTATCACGCTGTTCACGATTACCAACAGCGCCGCCGATGCTCCGACCACGAGGCCCGATAGGGCGCCGCTGCCGACCGCCCAAGATCGACGGACCCGTACTTCATGCTCTTCCTGGACTGGATTGAGGGCCTTCTTTAGTGCCCAAACCGCCAAATATCCGGTCCCTGCGAATATGAGAAGTATCATCGTTTCGCCGATTGTGATGAGGCCCTTAATTACATATCGATCGTGGAAGGTCTCGATGATTCCAACGAAGATGAGGTATTGCAGAGCAAGGGTACCGAACAAGCCGACCTTTATCGCCAGTCGTACCTTGTTCGCTCTCGAAATATCCCTGACGTGGATCATGCTGCTTAGGCTTTCTCTTCCGATAGCTTCTCGCCCATAATTCCCTGGGGCCTGAAAATCAGCACCAAAACCAGCAGGACAATAGCGATGGCGTCGCGGAGCTGGTTTGCACCTTCAATTCCGAGGCCCTCGAGGATCAGGTTGGGGCCGAACGATTCAAAAAGGCCCAGGATCAACCCCCCCAACATCGCTCCTGGGATGCTGCCTATGCCTCCTAGGACTGCAGCAGTAAAAGCCTTAAGTCCGGGCAAAAACCCCATGAAAGCCGAGATACCCTGCGGTTGGTACAGGCCTCTAAAGATGCCTGCTGCTCCTGCCAGCATGCCTCCAATGGCGAAGGTGGTGACAATCACGCGGTTGACGTCGATGCCCATCAGGCCGGCAATCTCCTTGTCCTCGGAGACCGCGCGCATCGATTTGCCGGTCTTGGTGCGTTCCACGAATGTGTGGAGAGCCAGCATCAGAATAATAGCAGCCAGAATAACGAAGATCTGAACGATAGGGACGTTGACGCCCAGGATCGTGACGGTCCCTCGCAGGATGGCGACCTCCGGATAAGATCGAAAGGTGGATCCATATAGGCCTCGAAACGTGTATTGTAAAAACAACGAGGCTCCGATTGCAGTGATCAGGGGAACAAGACGCGGCGCGTTCCTGAGCGGACGGTAAGCCACACGCTCCAGGAGCACCGCCACAAGTGTGGACACGGAGATCGATACAAGGAGCCAGAGCCCTATCGAAGCCCAAGGGTTGCTGTCCAGGAAGCCCGAGCGCGCCGTTGCTGCGGCCACAAAGTAAGCCGTAAAAGCCCCCGCCATATACACTTCACCGTGGGCGAAATTGATCATGAGCAAGATTCCGTAGACCATCGTGTAGCCTAGCGCTATCAGGGCGTAGATGCTCCCCTGCGCCAAGCCTGAGAAAAAGAGGCTCACCCAGTTTTCGAGCGTGTATTTTTGAGACGTGAGAGTGTTTACACTTCCCGCGATGATCAGCACAACGACACCGATCCTGAGCACCCAGAGCAGCAAGCCGACCCAGGAAAATCGATACGCCAAGCGCTGACGGAAGGCTGTCACCATAGAGCCACTCCCGAAATTACAGGATTGAGCCAGGGGAATCTTTCTCCCCTGGCTCAATCCATTTCAAACGAATCTCAAATTCGTCTAACGGTGTACAAACTCCGGGCTACGGCAGCCACACCACCGGCGCAGGCCAGTTGTCTGCTGACGCCACCTGGTCGGCTCCGAGCTGGTAGATAGCTAGCGCTTCTCCGGTTGCGCACTCGCCTTTAGCTTCAATTCCGGCGAGCTGTCTGTCACCACATGCGAGCGTGCCGGTGAGTCCGTCGAATCCCGTGAGATTGGTGATCCAGTCTCGCAGGGCCTGGCGACCCACATGCAGCGTCCCGTCGTCACTCTCAACTGCCACGGCCTCGATCGCATCCAGGATGATGTTCGTAGCGTCATAGGCGTGCGCGGCAAAGCCTGCTGGCGGAGGACCGCCAGTATTGGCTTCATAGGTCTTGAGGAAGGCCGCGTATTCGGGGATATCCTCGGAAACGTAAGGACCAGACAAGTACATTCCCTCTGCGGCGGGTCCGGTGTTCGGTGCAAAGCTGGCGACCAGCAAGCCGTCCGCGCCGAACAGGATGGTGTTTTCCAGGCCGGGAACATCACGCGACTGAGCGGCGATGAAATCGCCCTCCGGCTCGAAGATCGGGAAGTAGAGCACGTCCGGAGAGTCGGCAGAAATCGTGGTGAGGATCGGGTTCATGTCCGTATCCCCCACGTTTACCGCGCCCTGGAACGTAACCGTGCCTCCCAATTTCTCGAACTCTTCCGCGAACACAGCCTGCAGTCCGTCGGCATAAGGGCTGCCGTCGTGGATCGTCGCGGCCGTGTCGGCCCCCAGCTGCGTGATGGCAAACCGCGCTGCAACCGCGCCCTGGAACTTGTCGTTATGGGCGGTGCGGAAGTAGCCCGGGAAGTAGGTCTGAGCTGGATCGGTCAGCGAGGGCGATGTATTTGTGGGCGACATCATGAGCATGCCAGCGTCTGACAGAACCGCGCTAGCAGCTTCTCCGGCAGAAGAGCAGTTTGTACCGATTGCCGCCAGAACGGTCGGATCAGCAGCGACTCTTGTAGCCGCGGTCTGTCCGCCTTCGGCGCTGCAAAGAGAATCTTCTCCGGTGAGCAGAATGTCACGGCCAAAGATCTGGCCTCTCTCGTCGATGGCGATCTCGATGCCGCCAATAGAGTCATCGCCTAGGAAGGCAGTTGCCCCCGACGTTGTTAGCATGTACGCGATGTGTATCGGCTCACCCTCGGCGATGTCTACACAGCCGATTGGGTCATCACACTCGAACGTCTCAGCCGGCTGACAGGCGGCCATCACCAGCGCTCCCACCACCAGGCCGCCAAGAATATAAAATTTACGATTCATTGATTCACTCCTCCTCCTCAGGATATCCATTTACTACTTGGCCAAGTCTTGAATTTAAATAGAAATTGAAAGATTTTCGGCTATTCTCCTCCTTTAGTTTGATATTGGACCCGATTGGCGGGCCTGTGGTCGAGGGGGTCTCGACCGCTTCAACGTTGATGTCACATTCTAATGGCGTGTTAAGCTTGCTGTCAACCACTTTCATTATGTGCACGAAGGGACAGAAGCTGTATGACACAGCACCTCACACCCAGGGAGCTTGGGATCCATGGCGAGCGGGTCGCTGAAAAGCACCTGGTGGGCCTGGGTTACCGAATCCTGGATCACAACTGGCGCTGGCAAAAAGGCGAACTGGACCTGGTGGCTGAGCAGGGGGAGGAGGTCGTGTTTGTTGAAGTCAAGGCCCGCCGCAGCCAGACCTATGGGCCGCCGGAGGAGTCGATCACCCGCGCAAAGCGCGAGAAGCTGATTCAAACCGCCTATGCCTACTTGGGCAGCGCCAAGCGCCAAGATGTCCGTTGGCGCATCGATGTGGTGGCGATTGACATGGACCGCGACGGCGAAGTCATTCGGCTCGAGCACATTATTTCTGCGGTAGAAGGGGAGTAGGTTGGATCTTGCGGGATCGCAAAGATCGTTGAGAGCTCGAATTCCTCCACATGCAGTAATCATGCGGATTGAACCGGACGCTAAGCGGCTGCCGGGGCCGACCTTCTCAAACAGCCAGCGCGCGCAATGAAAGTTCCGACGCCGGCTCTCGTCGCCATCCTCGGTCCCACCGCGGTCGGAAAGACGAAGGTGGGGATCGCTGTAGCCGAGGCTCTTGAGGCCGAGATCGTGTCAGCGGACTCGCGGTTGATCTACCGAGGAATGGATATCGGAACCGCCAAGCCGGATCCGGAACAGCTCGCGCTTATCCCACATTACCTGATTGACATCGCGGAGCCCGAGGAGAGCTGGAGCCTGGTGCAGTTCAAGCGGGCTGCCGACGAGGCCATAACGCAGGTTCAGGAGCGAGAAAGGCTTCCGCTCCTCGTCGGCGGAACCGGTCAATATGTGACCGCTATTCTGGAAGGCTGGCTCCCGCCGCCAAAGGCTCCCGACAATTCCATACGGAGCAAGCTTGAGGCCCTGGCAGCGGAGCATGGGCCGCGCTTACTTCACGCCAAGCTGGAAGAGGTTGATCCTGCGACCGCTGAGGTGATCGACCCGGCCAACGTGCGCCGCGTGGCCCGTGCGCTCGAGGTGTACGAGCTGACCGGAACTCCGCTTAGCGAACAGCGCCGAGCCGATCCTCCAGATTATCGGATCCTGCGGCTTGGCCTCCATCTGCCCAGGCCCGAGCTGTATGCCCGCATCGATCGGCGGATCGATCAGATGCTGGAGCGCGGGTTGGTCGACGAGGTGCAGGCGCTGCTGAACCGTGGAATCGAGCTGGATCATCCGCCGATGTCCGGCATCGGCTACCGGCAGATCGGAGAGTACCTGCTCGGCGAACGGACCCTGGAAGAGGCCGTAACAGAGATGCGCAAGTTGACGCGGCAGTTTGTGCGCCGCCAGGCCAATTGGTTCAAAGCCGATGATCCCGATATCGAGTGGAATGAAGTCAGAGTGGGACTGACGAGTCGGCTGATGGACCGAATCCGATCCTGGTTGCAAGGCGATTAGGGAACGATCTGGTCCAGCACCAGGTATGCGATGCCGGCAATGATGGCAGTGGTAGGAATGGTTAGCGCCCAGGCATAAACCATGTCGCGCAGGACGTTCCAGCGGACCTTGTTCACTCGTTCTCCAGCTCCTGCTCCCACGATTGCCGAGCTCATCACCTGAGTGGTACTCACGGGGCCACCCAAGAAGGAGGCGCTAAGGATCACTGCCGCTCCCGCAATCTGTGAGGTGAAGCCGTGGATTGGCCGCACCTTGTAAATCTTGCCTCCTAGCGTGCGGATCAGCCGCCAGCCTCCTAGCGCCGTTCCCAATGCGATCGCCAGGGCGCTGATGAAGATTACCCATATCGGTATAAAAAAGGAGTCGATGAAGCCGGCGGTCAATAGGCCCAGCGCGATAACCCCCATCGTCTTCTGTGCATCGTTTGTCCCATGACTCAGTGCCAACCCTACCAGGGTAGGAATCTGCAGCCGGCGAAAGCCGGTGTTCACATTGGGCGTCGAATTTCGCACGGCCCATAGGGTGATGCGCATGATGAGAAATGCAGTGAGCAGGCCTAATGGGGGGGAAAGCAACAGGGCCAGGACGATTTTAACCAAGCCATCGATCTTTATAACGCCTACTCCGGCCGCGAGGATGGAAGCCCCCAGCAGGCCGCCCACGAGCGCATGGGATGAGGAGGACGGGATTCCAAAATACCAGGTCAGCAGGTTCCAGATGATGGCTGCCGCCAAGGCGGCGACGATTACCGTTTGAGTGATCGTCTCCGCTACCAGAAGATCATCGCCGATTGTGGTAGCCACCGCCACCCCGAACAAGAATGGGCCAAGGAATTCCGCCACCGCGGCCAGCATTAAGGCTACCCTTGGATTGGCGGCCCTCGATGAAATCACGGTTGCCACGATGTTGGAGCTGTCGTGCATGCCGTTAAGGAAGTCGAAGAATACAGCCAGTATGAGCAGGATGATGATCATTAGGAGGGAGCATACCAAAACGGTGGCCTGTGCGCCAAATATTGGCCTGCTCTGAATTAGATTCGCATAAGGCCCGGAGGGTCGAAATACCTCTCTTCTTCAATGTCATTGCGAGCGTAGCGAAGCAATCTCCTCCTGGGTGTTGGGGATTGCTTCGTCGCTATGCTCCTCGCAATGACGATCTATTGATTCTGGCTTCGTCGCCACGCACCTAATCGTGGGCGCGGCTCAGGATCGTCCTCTGGGAATGGCATCTGCTCGCGACCGGGTTCCAACAACCTGCGGACACAGAATCGCTCCTTCAGAAGGGGACCGGATCCTTCCTCGCAATCGCATGCACCGCCAACACCGTGAGCGTGATCGCCAGGGCGGGAGCCGCCGCCAGCCGAGGCGCGGATTGCAGATACGCACGACTGCTGTCCAGCAGCGCTCCCCATTCCGGGATCGAAGGATCCCCCGCAAGCCCAAGGAAGGTGAGCGTAGTGACTGCTAGGAAGGTCCACGCCAAATAGGTTCCCGCGTAGGAGGCCAGTTGCGGTAGAGAGTTAGGCAGCAGATGGCGGGAAGTAATCCACAGGCTGTTGCCTCCGCTCGCCTGAGCGGCCATGATAAAGCCCTCCCCCAGGAGGCTCTTCGCGATGGACCGCGTCACCCTTCCGAAGCTGGGCGCAAATCCAATCCCGACCGCCAGGATCACGGCCGCGATCCCGGGACCCCAGGCAGCCACAAACAGCATGGCCAGCAGCAAACCAGGAATAGCGAGCAGCACGTTGGAGACCCAGTTGACGGCTACCTCGTATCGCCCGCCGACGACAGCGGCGGAGAATCCGACCAAGCCGCCGACTATCAGCGTAACGGCTGCCGCTAGCCCGGTCAGCAGCAGGCTCAAACGGGCCCCATGCAGCATCCTCGCCAGGAAGTCTCTGCCGAGCGCATCCGCTCCCAGCGGTAGCCCGGGGCCAGGCGACGCCAACGGGTCGAATAGGGATTGAGCGGGAGAATTTGGACTCAACCACGGCGCCAAAAGCGCGATCCCCAGCATTGCCACCAACCAGCCCCACGCCAGGCGTCTGGCCATCAATCCGCCCAATCCGTATCAGGGGCGCCGCTCATCCGACAGATCAGGCCCTCAGCCATCGAAGCTCAGGCTGCCTCCTGCCCCGATAGAGAACGAGACCCTTCATCCGGCATCCCGCAGGCGAGGATCCAGGACCCAGCCCAGTCCATCGGCCAGGACCTGGCTGCCGACATAGATGACAGCCGCCAACGCCACGATGCCCTGCGCGACGGGAAAGTCCGCCTGGAGGATCGAGCGTACCAGCGTCCTTCCTAGGCCGGGGCGGGAGAATACGGTTTCGGTCACCACCGCTCCCGCGAACAGGAAGGCGGCCTCGAGTGCGATCAGAGTGATCGCGGCGGGCAAGGCGGGTCGCAGCGCGTGCCAGTACATCCTCCGACCGCGGCGCAAGCCACGCGCCTTGGCGGCCAGGATGAAAGGCGAGCTCAGGCTGGAATCAAGCCCGGAGTGCACCGCGCGTGCAAAGGGGCCGGCTGCCGCGAACCCAAGCACTATCGCCGGCAGCCACAGCTGAACTCCGCCAATCTGTCCGCGAGCCAAGAGACCCACAATCAGCAGGCTAAGGACGCCCGTGGTCGCCACCGGGAGAGAGGTAGCAAGGCCGGAGAGGGCCGTCGCCGCGCGCTGAGCTGCGGGTCGGGTCTTCCAGCTGCTTACGGATCCCAAAAGGATTCCAAGTGGCAATGCAACGGCCAGGCTGAGCGCAGCAAGTTGAATCGTGCTCATTACTTGGGCGCCAATGATGGCGGATACCGACTGTCCGGAATAGAGCGACACCCCAAGATCGCCGCGCGTCAAATTCGCGAGGAAGTGGACGTACTGCTGGAGAAGCGGCAGATCGTATCCCAGGCTGCGCCGCATGGTCTCCGCTTGTTCTGGAGTCGTGAGGCCTTGGGAAAGTAGGCTGGCCACTGGATCTCCAGCCGCAAGGCGCAGCGCAAAGAAGGTCAGCGTGACAGCCGCTGCCGCGGTTAGCAGCCCTCCGCTCAGGCGGCGCGCCAGCGTGACTAAGGCCGCAGTTCCAGGTCGTTCAGATAGGGGAACCATCCTTGAGGAGAAAAGCGGAGTCCTTCCACTCTTT
The DNA here is from genome assembly GCA_036986135.1 of Anaerolineae bacterium. Lineage (GTDB taxonomy): Bacteria > Chloroflexota > Anaerolineae > Anaerolineales > E44-bin32 > JADFRG01. Next base: position 21,974 of record BTQZ01000037.1, read on the forward strand.
GACTGGATCCAACCAGATTCACATAGTCGCGTACCGGCAGGATCAACCACAGGTCGAGCACATATTCTGCGAATTCTTGGTAGAGCTGCTCGCGCTGATCCGGGGAAGCGAATGACTCGGCAGCCGACGCCAGCAGCGAATCAAGTTTCGGATCTCGGTAACCGCTCCAATTGAAAAATCCCTCCGAGACGTAGAACGGGCGCAGCAAATCCGGATCGGTGCCGAATGAGTTCATCCCGATGGCATTGTATTCACCTTGCGTGCGCGCATCAATCAGCGGTCCGAAACCAGGAGCTACTGTCAGCGTAACTTCCGCGCCAAGCTGCTCCCACGCGGCTGCGACCAGTTGGCCAACCTCCGGGTTTGAGCCCCAAGACGGCACAACGAGCTCCAGCTGAAGTTCGGCATCCCCCCTCCGACGATTGCCGCCATCAGAATGAGTCCAGCCCACCTGCTCAAGCAGCTCGGCCGCGGCTACCGGATCGTACGAAGGGAAGGTGGGTTCAGCTGCGAAGCCGAAAGTGCTCGCCGACAGCGGGCCCCCCGCAACCGGAGAAGACTCGCCGAAAACGGTATCCACGATTCTAGATCGATCGACTCCGAGCACCAGCGCCTGCCGGACTCTGGGGTCGTCGGTCGGGGCGCGTTCGGTATTGAAAATCAGCTGCAAAGGCTGACCCGGGATTAGCACCGGATCGACTCTGAACTCAGATGATTCAGCCAGCCGATCCGCCTCGCGATGAGGCAGCTCCCCCATGATGTCCACCTGGCCGCCTTCCAGCGCCAGGGCACGCGTAGCCGGATCTTCGTAGAAGCGGAATACGATCCGATCGATGGCGGGCGCCTCCCTTCGGTAGATTTCCGGAGCCCAAGCGTAGTCCGGATTGCGCTCTAGGACGAGGCGATCATTGGGAAGGTACTCGATGAAACGGAAGGGGCCGGTTCCGACCTGATTGAATTGGTACTCTGAGGGTCCCCAGGTCTCCAACGCGCTCGGCGAAGCCATGCCCAGGTATACCTGCGAGAGGGAGTCCAGCATCGGCGCATAGGGCCGATCCAGATGGAACGCCACCTCGTAGCTGCCAAGTACCTCTACTTCATTGAGCGGTCCCAACATCGCGGCCGCTTTCTGGGATCGGTGATCCGGATCCAACACGTAGTCGATATTGGCCTTAACCGCCTCCGCATCAAACCGCGTTCCGTCGTGGAATACGACCTGCTCCCGCAGCACGAACGAGTAAGTCAGCCCGTCGGGCGAAATTGACCAATCCGTTGCCAGTCCCGGTACGTACGCACCGGTGGAGGGATCCTGGAAAACCAAGGTGTCGTAGACCGAGCTCAGGGGGATCCCGAGCTCAACAGAGGCGTTGATGTGGGGATCGATCCCGGTCGGGGCGAGGGTAAGACCGTAGGTTAGCTCGCGCCCCTGACCGGGGTCGGCGGAGCAGGCGGCCGCTAATACCAGCAGGAAAGGCGCGCACATAAGGCCCAGTTGCCGGGCGCCGGGTCGTTTTCGAAACTGCATTATCGCTGAGGGTGATTGCGCTTGCGGGTCGAAATTACCTCCGATGGCGCGGCGAATCTTATCACGATCACTTCGGAGAGATTAGAATGCTGGCTGATGAAGGTCACGCCGGTCCGCAAGCAGTATTTGGAAATCAAGCGTCAGTATCCCGACGCGATCTTGTTCTTTCGGCTTGGGGATTTCTACGAGACGTTTGACCACGA
>BTQZ01000038.1:0-22998 GCA_036986135.1 Anaerolineae bacterium
CTGATTCCAAAGGCGTTCAGCTGGCGCTGCGATCGCTGCACTTCCTCCCATGCCGTCTTGAGCTGAATGCCGGAGAGGCCAGAGGTCACAGCCTCATATGCTTCCTGGGCTGCCTTTTCCTGGTCTTGCGCGTCACGGAGTATGGCCCTGGCGGATTCCAGGGCTTCGGCTGGAGTGTCTGCCTCATTTACCAGGCCATCGCGCCGGGCCCGAGCCTGGTTTGCGGCGGCGCGCGCCACATCCCAGCTTAGGCGCACCTGTTCGATCTGGCGATAGAAGGGCAGGGACCCGTCCGTGAGGCCTTCGTAGGCTTGTTTGGCCGCTTCTAGAACAGTCTGTGCATCGGTGACGGCCACAGCGGCGGCGTTGATAGCGTAGTCCGGCATCTGGGCCTCCGCCGCCAGATTGTCATCTTGGTGGGCGATGGCTGCCGACAGATTGTCCTCGGCCTCGCTCAGCGCCGAACGAACCTGCTCGATTTGGTCTGAGGTCAAAACGACGGTCATCTCCCGGTAAGCGTCTCTTGCCTGTTCGAGGCTTGAGAAGGTGGCATCGATCTCCTCTGGCCGCGAGCGGATCGTCAGCGCAGTGAGATTGGCCTGCACCATGCGTAGATTGGCCTCGGCCTGCGCCAGTTGAGCCTCCGCCGCCCTGATCTGTTCTTCGGAAGCTCCGCTTTGCAGCAAAGCCTGGTTGGTCTGAGCGGCTTGGAGCCCGGCCACGGCCTGGGCACGTTGAGCCAGGAGCAGCGCGTCATCGAGTTTGACCAGCAGCTGGTCAGCGGTCACGCGCTGGCCCTCCTCGACCATGACTTCGACGATTCGGCCGCCGATTTCGGCGGCTACAGTCAGCGTGCGCGCCTCGATCACACCGGTCGCTTCAAGACCCGTATCGGCGGAGGCGGTCGTGGCTTGCGATTGCCACCACCAGAGGCCGCCCGCGGCGAGCGCGAGGATGACAATGATGCTGATGACGAGATTTCTTCTTTTCATGGCCTGCTCCTTCATTCGCTCGCGCATACTCCGGGAATGGAGTGCACGGAGCTGCGACTCTCAGGTTAAGCTCTTTCGGAAACGCAGCGTGCTGATGCCCAGGAGCACCAGCCCAAAAATAGCCAGCGCCAGCACCTGGGGCCACAGGACCTCCAGGCCGACGCCCTTGAGAAAGACCCCCAGCGTGGCTTCCACGTAGTAGCGCAGTGGGCTGAGGTAGGTAAGCCACCTCAAAAAGGGCGGCATGTTGCTGATCGGCACCATGGTCCCGGAAAGAAAAGCCAGCGGGAACAGGAGGAAGAAAGCCATCAAGAGCGTCTGCTGCATGTTCTGAGCGTAGGTCCCCATCAGCACACCGATGCCGCTGCTGCTCAGGAACATAAGCACCGAGATGCCGTAGAAGAGCAGCAGGCTGCCGCGCAGCGGCACACCGAAGATCCACATCGACATGACCACCCCGATGGTCAACCCAGCCAGCTTGACCAGGATCATGGGTATGATCTTGGCCGCGATCAACTCGGGCCCGGTGATGGGAGTGATCATCAACTGCTCAAAGGTACCCGCTTGCTTCTCGCGCACGATTCCCGCTGCAGGGACTAGCACACCCAGCAACAGCACCGTAATGGCCAACATGGTCAGCATGATGAAGTGCACGTACTTCAACTGCGGCATGTACAGGATGCGCACGAGGTTCTTCACCTGCGGAAGGAAGCCGTGCCCGGCCTGGCCGCTGCGCTCTACTCGTTCCAGCGCCACCTGGCCGTTGTAATCCATCAGCAAGCCGTTGGCGTCGACCATCGCCTGCCCGGCGATGCTGCTGTTGGAGCCGTCCAGCAAGAGCTGCACATCGGTGGGCGTCCCGGCTTTGAGATTCCGGCTGAAGTCGGCCGGGATGACCAATCCGAACTGCACTTTCCCCGCGTCCATCAGCCGGTCTATTTCCGCCGGGTCCTGCACCCGTTCGACCAGGGTGAAGCTGTCCAGGCGAGCGAAGGATTCGATCAGCGCCCGGCTTTCTGCGGAGCGGTCGCCGTCGTACACCGCAGTCGGCATGTTTCGCACTTCCAGCGTCAGCGCCCAGCCACAGATGGCGATCTCGACGAAGGTATACAGGATGAGGATCACCAACACCTTGTCGCGGAAGAACTGGATGAACTCCTTGCGCATCAAGCCTGCCAAACGACGGTTCATGTCAGCCCACCTTCTTCTTGAAGCGCAGCGACGCCAGGGCCACCACCGCCGCGGTGTAGGCCACGAGCAGGATCAATTGCCCCAACCAGACCTCCAGACCCACGCCTTTGAGGTACACACCGTAGGTGATCTCGGTGAAGAAACGCGCCGGGAAAAAGTAGGAGTAGAACTGGAACAGCCGGGGCATGGTGAAAATGGGGAACATGAAGCCGGAAAAGAGGAACGCGGGCATGAATGTGAGCACAAGGGCCAACAGCATGGCGGCCAACTGGCTGCTGGTGATGGTACTGACCAGCAAGCCGATCGCCACCGCGCCGATAACGTACGGTATCGTGGCAAGCAGGAAGAGCCATATGTTCCCGGCCATTGGCACTTCGAACCAGAACTGCACCGCCAACAACACCAGCGCCAGCTCGACGAAAGCGAGCACCATGTAAGGGATAAGCTTGCCGACGATGAAAGCCGCCGGGCTCACCGGCGAGATAAAGATCTGTTGGATGGAGCCGCGCTCCTTCTCGCCCACAATCGCCAGCGCCGTCAGCAGCGGGGCGAAGGCCAGCAAGATCACGCCGATCAAGCCAGGCACCAGGAAATTGGTGCTCAGCATAGCGGGGTTGTAGCGCACCCGCGGGACGGGCATCACCGCCGGGGCTAACAGCCGGCCTCCGCCCACTCCCAGGGAATCAAAATGCTCCGCGAGCAGCCGCTTGGTGAAGACTTGATTGACTCCATCTACGTAGCTCTGCACCAGCCGAGCCGAGGTGGGGAAGGTACCATCCACCATGGTCTGCACTTCGGCTGTCTCACCCGCGGCAAGCGCGCGGGAGAAGCCGGCCGGGATCAGCATGGCTACCTGGGCTCTCCCCTGGTCCAGCAAGCGCATGGCCTCGTCCGGGTCGGCAGGCCGGTATTTCAGCTCGAACTTGCCGGTGTTGACGAACATGTCGGCGTATGCGCGGCTTTCGGCGCTGTTATCCAGGTCCACCAGAGCCAGAGGGATGTTCTTCACGTCCAGATCGAAGGAATAGGCAAACAGGAATAGCAACACCAAGGGCAGGAAGATAGCGAGGCCCAGCACGTAGGGATCGCGCCAGATCTCGCGGAATTCCTTCTTTAGGATGGGGATGATGCCATTCATGCGTTCTGCCTCATTGGAGTGCCCTCCTCTTCCCTCTCGATGAGGAGCATGAACAAGTCCTCCAACGAGATGGACACCAAACGCGCCGGACCGCTGGTCAGGTCGCTCGAAGCCAGGGCCCGCTCAATGGCCTGGGTGCCGGCGTCGGCCTCCCACACCAACACGTGCAACTTATCGCCGTAGATGCTGGTTTGGATGACCTCCGGCAAGCCCTCCAAGGGCGTCAGCGCCGCCAGCGGATCACTCACCGGGACCTCAATGAGCGAACCCGTCTTCATACTGGCGCGCAACTGGGAGGGACTGCCGCGAGCGATTAGCCGACCCTGGTAGAGCAGCCCCAGCTCGTTGCAGTGCTCGGCCTCATCCATGTAGTGGGTGGTGATGAAGACCGTCACCCCCTGGACAGAGAGGGCGAAGATCAAGTCCCAGAACTCCCGCCGCGAAACTGGATCCACGCCGCTTGTAGGCTCATCCAGGAAAACGATTTCCGGCTCGTGCAGGATGGCGCAGCCCAGAGCCAGGCGCTGCTTCCAGCCCCCTGAAAGGTCACGCGTCAGCAGGTGTTCCTTGCCGATCAGGCCGGCCATTTCCAGCACCCACGCCCGGCGCTTGGCCAGGCGAGCCGGCGGCAGGTTGTAGATTTCGCCGAAAAAGCGAATATTTTCATCCACGGTCAGGTCGTTGTAGATCGAAAACTTCTGCGACATGTAGCCGATGTAAGGTTTCATAGCCACCCGCTGGCTTCCGACGTCGAAACCGGCCACCATGGCAGACCCCTCGGAGGGATCTAGCAGGCCGCACAGCATGCGGATGGTAGTGGTCTTGCCGGAGCCGTTCGGCCCGAGGAAGCCGAAGATTTCGCCCCGGCGGACCTCGAAGCTCACATTGTCCACAGCAGTGAAGGAGTCAAAGCGACGCGTGAGCCCCTCGGCGCGGACGGCGAGATCATTGGAGACATCTGAAATGCTCCCGGACCTCGGAGCCTTCGCCAGGCCATTGCCATTTTCAGGCATAGGCACCGGTGGCCGGCGCGGGGCCTCCGCGGCCCGCTGATCCTCGATGGACGCAATGAAAACATCCTCCAGGCTGGGGCTTGTAGTCCTAAATTCCCCCACGGTCACGCCGGCTTCCGCCAGCTGCGCCGGCAGCACGTCCACCAGGTCGGGCCCATCCCGCAGCAGCAGGTGCAGTCGCTCGCCGAACACCTGCACCTGGTCCACGCCGGGGACCTGCCGGAGATGCGCCACGGCGCGGCCCTGAGGTTCTGCGGTCAACTCCACAGCCACCCCAGAGATCATCTCTTTCAGCGCCGAAGGCGTATCGCTGGCGATGATCTGCCCACGTCGCATCAAGGCCACCCGATTGCAGCGTTCAGCTTCATCCATGTAGGGCGTTGAAACGAAAATGGTGATGCCCTCGGCCAGGAATTCAGACAGGATCTTCCAAAAGTCCTGGCGGGAGACGGGATCCACACCAGTGGTCGGTTCATCCAGGAAGAGCACTTGCGGACGGTAGATCAGGGCGCAGGCCAGGGCCAGCTTCTTCTTCATCCCCCCCGACAGGTGCTCAGCTCGCCGTCCGCGAGCCTGCTCGAGGCGGGCGAAGCGCAGCAGTTGCACCTTGCGCTTCGCGGCTGTCTCAGGCGGGACCCGATACAAATCGGCAAAGAAATCGATGTTTTCTTCCACCGAGAGTGAGCCATAGAGGGTGAACCCCTCCGACATATAGCCGATGACACCCCCTAAATCCTGGGCGTTGTTAACGACATCCACTCCAGCTACTTGGGCCTGGCCCGAACTTGGGGCGAGGATGCCGCACAGCATTTGAATGGTGGTGGTCTTGCCGGCCCCATCCGGCCCAACCAGACCGAAGATCTCCCCCCGTCGGACCGCCAAATCCAAGCCTCGCACGGCCTCCAAACTCTTCTTCCCACGGCCGTAGGTCTTTGTCAGCGCATTCGCCACGATCATGTGGTCATTCGCCATCACAGCTCCGCGTCTCCCTGCCGACTATCCCGTTGCCCGAGCGGCCAAGATCATGTGCCGGGTCTCGGTTGTGGTGGCGGGGATGAGTTTCGTTCTGAGACGAAACCCTTCGGTTCCCCTCGCGCCTTCCCGGATGCCCTGGGCGGCGATCTCCAAAACCGTCGGCTGCACTTTGCTCCGCTCAGCATGCTATCGTCTAGTGCGGTTGGCTTTGCCCAGGAGGGATCCTGAGCGTTTTACAATGCTAGGTTAGCACCCCCCATGGGAGCCACAAAGCGCCAAGCGGCGCGATTGAATCAGGTAGGATTACGTATTTCAAGCTGGGATATTCATGACGAGATCGATTCACGTTCTTGTAGCCGGGGGTCACGCTATCGGGAGAAGGGCCCTTTGCGATGCACTCAATGGGATCCATGACATAAGTTCCACAGTCGGAAGCGCTGACGTTTCGGAGGTGGTTGAGGCCGCTCGAGCAGGCAGGTTCGACGTCATCCTCTGGGATCAGACGAACCGTGAAACTGGCCTGGAGACCCTGGCTCCGCTCCTGGGTAGGTCTTCCAGTGTCCCGTTGATCGTGTTGGGCCTTGATGAAGACCCACGGTCCATCGGCAATTGGCTCCGCGCAGATGCCCACGGGTATATCCTCGGGGACACCGGGCGATCGGAATTCCTCGCCAGTCTGCGTCAGGCCAGCCGAGGCGAACTCGTGCTGCCGGCTAAGCTCGCCCTCGCTGTTCTGCGGCAACTCAATGCACCCGAATTGGACACTGTAGAGGCCTCCCTTGATGTGCTTTCGGCACGGGAAAAGGATGTTCTCCAGCTGCTCTGTCAGGGAGCAACGAACAAGAGCATCGCCCAATCGCTATTCATCAGCGTCCGAACGGTGGAAGGACACCTGGCGAGAATTTATGCCAAGCTCGGGGTCAACTCTCGGACTGAAGCCGCTTTGGTCGCCTTGCGGCATGGCTGGTTCGGAGATAGGTGATTCCACGCTGTTGAAGGCCCAACGGATGTGCTAGCGTTAGCTATCTATGAATACACGGTTAAGCGTATTGGCGCTGATATCTGATTTACATAAGGAAAGCATTCCCTACGATCTTGACGTTCTAGAGCGAACCGTGCTGGAGATCGAGCCTGATCTGCTCTGTCTCGAAATAACCCGCCAAGCGTGGGATCATGGGAACTTCCGTGGAGCTCCCTTGCCCATCAGGGAAACTCTGGCGCCCGCGGCTGCTGCGAGCGACATCGTGATCATACCGGTGGCCGTCAGTCACCGAGAACACCACGATTTCAGCCAAAGATCGGGCGTGCGAGGTCGAATGGTACACGCTCTTGACTCCCTCCATCGTGCTGTTCAGCGGCGATCAACCGTTCGTACCATCAATGCGCGCGCCTACGACGCGTTCTGCCACATCATCTGCGATTTGGAAGAAGCTTTCTGGGAGTCTTCTGCTCGGGAGGCTTGGAACGGAGAGACGCGCGCCATGTACCAGCAGATCCTCGACGGCACTCGCAGAGATCCTGGCCGGCGTGTTCTGGTAGCCGTGCAGTGCCACCGCAAGCACTGGCTCGATGATCGGCTAGCCGATCAGCCCGATATCGAGCTGGTAGACTACTGGCTTCTGTAGCTAATTCCACTTGGTCAAATCGAAGGTGGTGCATTTGATGCTTTGCAATAAATCGAGTTATCGTTTGGTCGGATCATGTCGGTCCTGATCGCGCTTCGCAATCTGCTCCAGGATCGCTTTCGGCTGTTGCTCAGCATCACCGGAGTGGCGCTGGCTGTTATGTTGGTGCTGATCCTGGAAGGATTCGTTGCGGGACTGTACCTTCAGGTCGGCGCCTACCTCGAAAACTCCCCCGGCACGATGGTGGTGACCCAGCAAGGTGTAACGAATCTTCTGGGCGCGACCTCACTCCTGCCAGCAGACGCAGAACGAGAGGCCCGCGGCATACAAGGCGTGGAGGCCGTTGTGCCACTGCTTTCCCAGTTTGTCATCCTGGATCTGCACGAATTGAAGCAGCCGGCTTACATGATCGGCTACCCGTTGGGATCCGGCCTTCCCGCCGAGCGAGGCGGACCATGGAGTCTTTATGCCGGGCGCGAACCGGAAGCCGATGACGAGATGGTATTCGATCGTGTGCTCGCCGAACGGCACTCGCTCGAGGTTGGCGATCGCTTCGATGTTATGGGAAGGGAGTTCGAGATCGTCGGCCTTTCCGATGGCACGACTTCGTGGATGACCAGCTTCTTCTTCATCCCCAAATCGGCGGCCGAGGACTTGCTGCTAGCGCCTGGGGCGACCAGCCTGCTGCTGGTAACCCCTGACGCAGGAGCCGATGAGGGTCAGCTCCTGCAGCGCCTGGCGGAGCTCGATGGCGTTGACGCGCTTACGAAGACCGAAGTCATTGAGAACGACACGAAGCTTCTGGTGGAGGTCTTCAGCGCGCCGATCCGCCTGATGGCAGGTATCGCGGTCTTGGTCGGCGTGCTGGTGGTCGGGTTGGTGATCTACACCGCTACCATCGAACGATTCCGCGAGTACGGGATGCTTAAGGCCATTGGTTCGGGGAACGGTTTGCTCTACAAGCTGGTTGCTGTCCAGGCCGCGGTGGCGGCGGGGCTTGGTTCGCTGGGCGGGATAGCCCTGGCCGCCGCACTAGCTAAGCTGATCATGATAGTCAGGCCCGAGTTTCTCATTGTCCTGCAGCCGAGTTCGATAGTAATCGCGTTTGTAAGCGGGGTGAGCATGGCGCTTCTGGCGGGCTTGCTGCCTGCCCGCTCTGTCGCCCGGCTTGAGCCCGCGGCCGCCTTCCGGAGGGCAAGCTAGCCATGCTTCGCCTGGGATACCGAAACCTATTTCAGTCTCCGACGCGTTTGATCGTGTCCGTCGGAGGGGTAGCGCTGGCTCTGATGCTGATCCTCTCACTCGACGGCATTCTGGCGGGCTCCGAACGACGGATGACCGCCTATATCGACAACACCGGAGCAGACATCTTCGTTGCCCAGAGTGGCGTGCGCAACATGCACATGGCCTCCTCCTCCCTGCCGACGTCTGTTCTCGGAGACGTGCAGTCGATCGAGGGCGTCTTGGACACCACCCCGATCCTATACCTCACCAACGTAATCGATGTTGGCGACCAGCAATTCCTGGCCTACATCATCGGCGTCGAGCCGGAGGCGGATTTCGGCGGAGCCTGGGAGCTCGCATCGGGCCGCTCCACTTCAGGTGCGGGAGAGATCGTGATCGATGAAACCGTGGCCATAAAGGCCGGCTTAGGCCTGGGCGATCAAGTCGATGTATTGGGCCAGTCGTTCGATGTGGTGGGAACTGCGAAAGGAACCGCCAGCATGATTAATTCGGTGGCCTTCATCGGCCTCGAGGATTTCTTCAGGCAGCGGGGGACGGATGAGACGATCAGCTACCTGCTTGCCACGGTGTCCGGAGAGGATTCTCCGGAAGCGGTCGCAGAACGGATCGAGTCCAATGTCAGTGGCGTAACGGCCATGACCAGAGGTGTGTTCTCCAGTGAGGAGGCACAGATCATTCAAGACATGGGATCCGACATCGTGGCGCTAATGAACGGCATTGGGTTCCTCATCGGCGTGGCCGTGACCGGACTCACGATCTACACCGCCACACTCTCAAGAAAAGCGGAGTACGGCATGCTCAAGGCGCTTGGGGCTAAGAATTCCCACCTCTACATCACGGTCGGCTGGCAGACCGTGATTAGCATTGGCCTGGGCCTCATCGTCGCGCTCGGCCTGACGCTCGGCCTGACTGTAATAATCCCGCTCGGGGTTCCCGAGCTCGAAATGCTGATCCTGCCTAGTGCGCTGGTCAAGGCGGCCACGGCCGCGGGAGCTATCGCCCTGTTGGCAGCCATGATTCCCGTGTGGCAGATCACTCGGGTGGACCCAGCGATGGTCTTTAGGAGGTAGTAGCTGTGGAATCTAACGACAAATCAGGCTCGACGAGCCGAGGCGCAGGCGATCTCCCAACCCTCAAGGTGGAGGCTATCACGAAGCGGTATGGGGCGGGCGACACTATAGTGACCGCAGTGCGGGAGGTGTCGCTCTCTGTGGCGCCGGGCGAGATCGTGCTCATCATGGGCCCTTCCGGCTCGGGCAAGACCACGCTCCTGATGATGCTCGGGGCACTGCTCTCGCCAACCGAGGGCGAGATTCACCTGGACGGTCAGATCATCAGCGAGCTGGCGGAGGGCCGCTTGCCCGATATCCGACTGCGCCATTTTGGATTTATCTTCCAGGATTTCAATCTCCTGTCCGCACTCACCGTGCTGGAGAACGTGGCCATCGTCGCCCAGCTTACTGGCTTGAGCGGCCGCGAGGCCAAGGCGAAGGCAGAAAGCATCCTCGTGGAATTGGATCTGAGCCATAGGCTTGACTTCTTACCGGAAAAGCTCTCTGGCGGGGAGAAGCAGCGGGTGGCGATCGCCAGGGCCTTGGTCAACGACCCAGCCCTGATCCTGGCCGATGAGCCGACCGCCAATCTTGATTCGAAAATAGGTCAGGAGGTCATGCGGATGATGCGGAGCATCGCAAAGGAACAACGCCGCAGCGTTATCATCGTAAGCCATGATCCCCGCATCAAGGAGATTGCTGATCGTGTGCTCTGGTTAGAGGACGGCCAGTTCATCGACCTGGTGGACATGGACACCGACCCGGTGTGCGGTATGTCGCTTGAGAGGGAAAAGGCGCCTGCGAGCGCCGAGCTCGATGGCCAGACCTATTTCTTTTGCGCCCCGGGGTGTCGCGACGACTTCCTCTCGGATCCGGCCCACTACGTGCAGTCCGCTCGGACATAGCATTCACGCATAGGTGCAGACCTTTATCCCCGGCCTCGTCCGAGCCTCTTGGCCAACTCGCTTCGGAGGTTCGGAGCACGCCGTTCAAAGCTCTGCCGCTCCGACGAGCTTCGGGCTAGGATTTCGCTCGTTTTGCGATGGAAACGAAGCGGGGTACTTGGTTCATATACTGCTCGTACTCGTCCCCCAACTGATCGCGGAGCCACGGCTCCTCAGTGAATGGGGCAAGGATGAACCAAACGGCAGCGAGCGCGCCGGTGATCAAGGCCAGAATCGAATTGGAGAGAACCGCGTAACCCGCAAGTATCAGAAGGTCGGCCACATACTGCGGGTTGCGTGTCCATCGGTAGGGCCCCTCGCGGATTAACCCGCCTCCCAGCCCTTGAGAGGCTTGATAGCCGAGCGTTCGGATCGCCCACAGCACCACAAACAGACCAAAGGCGATGAGAGAGATTCCGACCGGGAACCGCAGCCAGTGGTCGAATATGAAGCTGTTCCAGTCAAGGATTCCTAACGCCAGAATCCCGCCGAAGGAAACAAAAGTAAGCCCCCAGGTGAATACGTACTGCCATGACCTTTTCCCTGGGGGAGGCCAGATGCGGATTCCCGGCACTAAAAGGGTAACTATCAACGAACCGCCGAGAAGAGCCTGCGCGACGATGGTTGCCACGAGGACGTAAGTCACCATTTCAACTGCACTCCGGATACGGGGCTAGATGTATGCAAGGAGGCTAATCGAGGATCTCGAGAAAGGCAACCAAATCCTGGAGGTCGGGCTCCCCGATCCGCTCATCATTCCCTCCCCCCGAACGCGGGCCAGCCGGAATTGCGCAGTCGATCCCCTTGATCGTTCTCCCCTCGATAGTAAATGAGTGCGCCATTTGACGCATCGGTTGACCTCCTACCGAACTCGAGAATCCGGTCGGTGGCAAAAGGCATGCAGGCTGCGGCGGGAATCGCAAACAAGCCCAGGTAGAGCAGCAAGCTTCCGCGGCCAATCAGGGAGCCGAGATGAGCTCTGCCGTAAATCTGAATTCGACTTCTGGTTGCGAGGGATCATTGCTCGCGATGAAAACCTGGCGCATCACCGACCCGACCTCATCGGGACCGTGCGCCCCAGAATCATAACGGACGGCCAGTGTACCAATTCCCCCGGGTGGAATAACCTCGGGCGTGATGGCGGCAGATGTGCAGCCGCATGAGGTGGTCACGGCCTCGATCACCAAGTCGCCGTCGCCGAGATTCTGCACGGATACGTCAATGGTCCGAATCTCGCCATTGGTGATCACGCCGAGGTCCGTTTCCGTCTGCGACAATTCGATATCCGGCGCACCCCCGCCGCAAGCCGCGAGCAGGACGGCAAAGAGCACCCCGATGATTGCCAATATCAGTTTCATGCTCCGTCACCTTCTTCGGCCTCTGCAACCCGGGCCTCGATGATCTTGAAGATCCCGCCCTTGCTGAGGTCTTCCACATCCAACAGTTCCAGCCCGGCGGCCGATACGTTTCGGACCGTATCCCGGTTGATGTTCGGGCCCATGGTGCGCAATACGGCTGGATTGGCGAGGTCCATTAGCCTCCCGATCCATGGCGTTTGTGATCGGACGTGCTCCATCAATAGCACATGCCCTCCCGGTCGGACGACCCTAGCTACCTCACGCAGGCCGAGCACGGGATCAGGAACCGAGCACATCACGAAGGTCATTGCGGCGAGGTCGAAACTGTTTTCAGGATATCTCAGTTCTTGAGCGTCGCCCAACTCCAGACTGACATCCCGTCCCGATCCATTGAGCTGCGCCCTCGCCCGACTGAGCATGCGGGGCGAGAAGTCTATGGCCGTGATTTGCGCCTCAGCCGGCCAATAGGCGATGTTCTTCCCCGTACCGACGCCAAGTTCCAGCAAAAGCCCCTCCCTGGGCAAGCGCCGCGAGACCCGATCCCAAAACCGCCGCCGCCATGGACGGTAGCGCCGCTCGGGGAGGAGCTCGAGCCAGTCGTAGAGGGGAGCGATGCGCTCGTATCGCGCCCTTACGGCAGAGGTCGCTTTCGGATCTATCATGCAGTCGATTCTACTTGCTAGGGGTACGGCTCAGCGAGCAGCGGTTCTAGCCTGTCCTCAAGCTCTGGCGGATACGCAGGTCCGATCTTCACACCCCGAAGGATGCCGTCTTTGGCGACGAAGAAGGTCTCAGGTACTCCCTGGATGCGATACGCTTGAGAGATGAGTGTGCCGATATCCGGTCCATTTGGATAGGTGATATCGAATTCCTCAATGTAGGCCAATGCCTCCGCTTCGGTGTCAACGTAATCAACTCCCAGGAAGATAACGCCTCGGTCACGGTAAGCGCGCCAGGTCGCTTCCAGGTACGCGGCTTCATCGCGGCAAGTGGGACACCAGGAAGCCCAAAAGTTGATCACTACCACTTGGCCGCGAAGTTCGCTCAGGACATAGTCATCGCCCTCGAAGGTGGTCAGGGTGAAATCCGGTGCGGGACCATCAGATCGCGGCCCGGCTTGGACGCGCACGAGACCCCACGCCAGCAATCCAAGTAGAGCGAGGAGGGCTCCGTAAACAAGGGGTTTAGTGAATCCCCGGCTGGGGGTCGCTTCGGGCTTTATGGGTTCGTCCGTCATTCTGATGTTCGAATGCTCGCCTCCAGCCAGAACTCAGCTTGTGGGCGGTCCGGATCGTTGTTTTCGATGATGACTCCTCTGCGCACGGTTTGCCCCTGCGCATCGTGGAGTCCAGCATCGAAGCGCACGGTTACGACAGACACCTTGCCCGGAGGGATCACGGTCGAAGTAAATTCTGCCGTTGTGCAGCCGCAGGTCGTGTAGGCTCGGCTGATGGTCAGCGGTGCCTCGCCCATGTTAGCGATGGTGAACTCACGCGTGACCACCTCGGTCGCCCCAAGGCTGCCGAAGTCGTAAAAGACCTCGTTCAGCGCGATCTTGGGTTGCGGGCCGTCCTTGGGTAGGAAGGGGATGGGGGGGCCGTCGGTCATCTCGTGGACCGCCTCGACGGGCGCGTCGTACGCGATGTCTTGCGGGCCGTAGTCAAAGGGAGTGGGTTCCGTGGACTCTCCGCTTCGGAGCGTGATCACCGCAGCTACGAGCAAGCCCGCGCCACCCACCATTGCCGCGATGGAAAGATAGCGCTTGGCCCGATCTTTTCGCCGCCTCTTGGCCGATCGGTCTTTGCGGCTATCCGCCTTGGTCACCATCGATCACTCCCTTATCGACGTTATGCTGGGGCATAAGCATGCGTATACACCTATACAGCGGCGCTGTCCTTTCGTTCCACCCTTCACAAGCATATCCACCGCGCGAGCGCGAGACTAGCGCCATTTGGCCCATAGATATGAAGGGTATCGAGCGACGGAGTGAGAGCGGGGGGAACACGGAGGTGATTCCGACATGGTGCGTGGTTTGCGATTGACAACAACAAAACCGGGCGCTAGAATTCAGTAAAATTTAGGCATACCTAACAAAAATACTTCAAGTTCCAAATTCTGGTGAAGGATGTTGAAGTCGGGCGCGGCCCGACCAACGGGAAGCGAATGGCCAATGGAAGAAGGAGCGCAATCCATGCAAAACAAAACACCTAAGGTCGCGCGTCTTGGGCGCCGCGGGTTCATCAAAGCCGGACTGCTTTCGAGCGGGATGGCGCTCGCGGCCGCAAGCCAGCCGCCGGATCGGCTTCGGGAAGGGGAGGGTGGAGCCGTGCACGGCCCCCAATCAGGCCGCGGCGGCAGCCACGGCTCGATGGGCACCGTTGGATCGGTCAATAACGAAGCCAACGGATTTGACCCTCACGAAATGCTGAACGACTGGGATTATGGCGAAGTCAGCCAGCTCCCAAACGGTCAGACCCTACGGGAATACGGTATCGTGGCTGTCGACAAAGAGATCGAAGTCGCGCCCGGCGTGTTCTTCCCGGCCTGGGTCTACAACGGCCGAGTACCGGGTCCGACGCTGCGGGCGGTCGAAGGCGATCGCATCCGCATCGAGTTCTCAAATGGGGGCAGTCACCCACACACCATTCACTTCCATGGGATCCATCCCGCCTCCATGGACGGGGTGCCCGGCGTGGGCGCCGGCGACATCTACCCCGGTGAAAGCACGGTCTATGAATTTGACGCGCTTCCTATGGGCTGCCATCTCTACCACTGTCACTCCCTGCCGCTTAAGCGGCACATTCATAAGGGGCTCTACGGCGCCTTTATCGTCGATCCGGATCCGAGCCGCTACAGCGGTGAGGAAGCGCGGGTCGCCCGGTCTCGAAACCCGCAATTTCCCGAATATAAGAACGTGAACGAGATGGTGATGGTCATGAACGGATTCGACACCAACTTCGACGGCGACAACGAGATCTATGCGGCCAATTCGATCGCCTTCGCCTACATGGACAAGCCGATCAAGATCCGTCGCGATCAGCTGCAGCGGCTGTATCTGGTCAACATTACCGAGTTCGATCCGATCAATTCATTACACCTGCACGCCAACTTCTTTGACTACTACGACCACGGCACCACGCTCACGCCGACACTGAAAACGGTAGATACAGTCATGCAGTGTCAGGCCCAGCGAGGGATTCTCGAATTCTCATTCAAGGACTTCGAGCCGGGGCTTTATATGTTCCACGCCCACCAGAGCGAATTTGCCGAGTTGGGTTGGCTGGGCTTTTTCGATGTCCAAGAGTGAGGCTGAAATCACGGCCAAGCCCACCCGACGCATTCCGCTCTGGCTATCGGCGCTCTTACCGTTTCTCGCGCTCGCCCTGATGCTATCGGTTTTCGCCTTCGGGAATCCCCTCGCGTTCTTCACCGCCGATCTCCCACCGGTCGAAATACTGACCTTTGAACCGATCAGGGTCGTACCCGAAGGCTTCGAGGTCACCCTCGTCAATGCGGGACCGGATGCCATAAATGTCGCGCAGGTCCTGGTCGACGACGCCTATTGGGAGTACACCATCGATCCCTCCAGGACCATCCCACGCCTTGGCCGCGCAGAGCTCCAGATCCCGTATCCATGGGTTGAAACCGAGCCCCACCAGATTATGGTTATCACAGCTACAGGCCTCACGTTCACCGCAGAAGTGGAGATTGCAACGCCTACTCCCACGCCAGGCATTCGCGAGTTCCTGGCTTATGGATTGCTCGGCTTCTACGTCGGCGTCGTTCCCGTAGCCTTGGGTACGCTCTGGTTTCCGGCCATGCGCCGGCTGGGACAACGCTGGATAGGCGCCATCCTGGCACTCACCTTGGGACTGCTGGTGTTCCTGCTGACTGACACGCTTCTCGAGGCATTTGAGATCGCCGCGCGGTTGCCTGCTGTCTTTCAAGGTGTAGCGCTTGTGCTCTTTTCAGCACTGCTCACCTGGTTTGCGTTGCTCGCGGTCCGTTCGCGGGGTGGCCGCCTCAGCAAGCGAGGTCTGCACCCAGGGCTCGCGCTGTCCATCCTGATCGCACTCGGCATCGGCCTCCACAATCTCGGCGAGGGCCTGGCCATCGGTGCCGCGTTTGCATTGGGTGAGGCCGCCCTGGGATCCTTCCTCGTGATCGGATTCACGATCCACAATGTGACCGAAGGCATTGCCATCGCTGCGCCTCTCGTGCCTGGTGCGGTTGAAGAAGATTACGAGGCCACCGACGAGAGGCCCTCCAAGGCGCCCGGTGTGTGGACCTTCGTGGGCTTGATCCTGCTGGCCGGCGCGCCTGCGATCCCAGGGACCTGGATTGGCGGCTTTGCCTATTCGCCGGTCTTGGCCACTATCTTTCTGGGCATCGGCGCAGGAGCCATATGGCAGGTGATCGTGGAAGTCGGGGAGTTTCTGCGCCGCTATGCTCAGCGCGAGGATCAGTCAATGGTTACCTGGCCGAATGTGGGCGGCTTTCTGCTGGGCCTGGGGATCATGTACCTGACGGCGTTCCTCGTCAGCTTCTGAGCCGGCACCCGCACCTCGGCCCCGGGATTCATTGCGCATAGCCAACTCCTGGCCAGGAAGACACGCTGCAGGCCAAGGCATTGTCGAGGAATCGGCGCTTTCCCCAAAGGCCGCGCCTGTAGGGCAGCCCCCAATTTCCAGCGAAAAGACGGCCCCGAAGTGGGTAGCGGGCTACAATTTCT
The DNA here is from genome assembly GCA_036986135.1 of Anaerolineae bacterium. Classification (GTDB taxonomy): domain Bacteria; phylum Chloroflexota; class Anaerolineae; order Anaerolineales; family E44-bin32; genus JADFRG01. The sequence goes on from BTQZ01000038.1 coordinate 16,266, forward strand.
GGGCTGTGATGACGTGCTGCCCCTTCCATTAGGAAACAAAGCTACCTACTGAATTTGCTGGGTAGCTTCAAACTTCGGTCTGCTCCGGTGCGGCTTTGCTCAGCGTGCCGCAAGCGGTTGATAGTCCAGCTCCGGCCGACCGTAGCGCGCGGGCGCCATCGAGCTCCTCCCCTGATCGGTCTGCGCCGCGGCTTGCAAGCGCGGGTGGGCCGGTACGACAAGCAGCACCAGTTCCATCCCCGTCTCAAGCTCCATGCTCATAACGCCGCGCCCCGTGCCGGGTTCGAGCATCAGGATCCGATCCGGAAAGGTACAGATCACATCGTTATTCACCGAGAGCATCATGGTTTCATTCTTGATGACCATCTCGCCCGCCCTTCCGTCGGGCAGTTCTAGGCCAACGGTTGTGAAATAGAAGCCCATGTGCTCCTCTTCCTGGAGCAAAGCAAGCCGCACCTCGTACTTGTGAAATGGGCGCAGCCGATCCTCGACCGCCGCTATGGGATCACCGCCCGCCGCGCGCGCGGCCACGACCGCTCGTCCGAGGGCCAGTGCGCCGCTGAACGTCCCCGGAATCGAAGTCTCTTTTACCTGCGCACCCGTCATGGGGTGATGGTTGTTGGCGCCCAGATGCCCACCTTTCGTGACCACAAACCGACCAACCTCATCCACGTAGGTGGGTTCCGAGGCCTGGCTGACAACCACGATGTTGCCCATGCTGTCGGCCAGCGGCATGGGCGTGATCTTCACCCCGTGCCCATGCCAACTGGTCATTTGCGTTTCGGGCGCGGAACGGCCCAGCGCATCGGCGTCGATGGCCGCAATTCCCATGCGGGAGGCCAGGGTAAGCACGATCGGTGTGTTCAGGCCTCCGGCCTCGAAAGGGATCATGGCGTCAATCGGCTTGCCAATCAGCTCGCTCATGTACTCGGTAACGGAAATCAAGGGAAAATCGCTTTCCCAGTTCTCCAGAATGTTGTCGAATCCGATGTGCTCGAGCGCCTTGACCGAGCCCATAATGCCGCCGCAGACGACCGTCCATTCTTCCGGAACGGCCTCCAGGCTTACTACGCGCCACTCCCGGCCGCGCTGCAAATCATTCTCCATGATCATGCGACCCCAAGATGGATTCCCCCCGCCGCCGGTACCCAGGATCGCGAGTCCCTCGAGCAGAGGCTCGATGTCTTCTCGGGTGAGAGCAAGTTCAGTCATTCTCAAGTCCTTTCACGCCTGCAGCCGAGGGCTGCCACTGCCGCCGCCCTCGCCTAAAAGCGATTGAGCCGCCACCCGCCATCGATCGGGATCGTGTGGCCCGTGATCATGTCTGCCGCGGGATCGCACAACCACGCAATCAGTTCGGCGACTTCGGCACGCGTCACGAGCCGGCCGCTAGGCGAGCGTGCGATTGCTCGATCAACAAATGTCGGATCGATCTCGCTGATGTCCGGCGCGCTTTCCGCGATCTGACCCGGAGCCACGGCGTTTACCGTGATCTCCGGCCCCAGTTCGAGTGCAAGCTCCTCCGTGAGCGTGATCACACCCGCCTTGGCTAGGCCGTACACGCTGTGGTTGCGGATGAAGGCCGAGCCCGCGGACAGGTTGACAATGCGGCCCCAACCAGACTTTTTCATCCCCGGTACGACCGCTTGCGTGGTTAGGTAGGCGGCCTTGAGATTGACATTCATGATCAAATCCCAATCGGCTTCGGATAGTGAGGTGAGTGGCTCTCCTGAGAAGGGTCCGGCATTGTTGACAAGGATGTCAACATCTCTGCCAAGCAGCGCGCCGACCTGCTCAACCACCCGAAGTGCCTCGCCGCCTTGGGCCAGATCACCCTTCACGGCGTACCCGTTGACTCCCTGTCTCTCAATGGCCGCCACGACCTGGGCGGCCTGCTGCTCTTCTTGCTCGTCTCCGAGGTAGCCAATGGCCACATCGGCTCCTCCTGCGGCCAGCCTCTGCGCCGTGACCGCGCCCAGGTTGCGTGAAGCACCGGTCACCAGTGCCGACCTTCCTCGCAGGGGCCGGTCGGCGAGCTCCCGTGCAGGAGCCGAGTCTGCCGACATCATGACCCGATCCTCTTGCGTTTAGGCATGCTCGCCCGTGACCATGCAGAGCCGGGTTGAGATTCCACATAACGGGATTGAAACCTGCCCCGCGCTCTATGAGCGCACCCGCAGGAACTGAGAGAGTTCACGATCCGCCTCCTAACGTCAATCCGGTGTTCTTACGGCATTCTCTTTGGCCAATCGGCAGGCGGCGAAATGGCCGTTTCCCAAATCGTATTCGGGAACCGGTTCCAGGCACTCGTCCGCAACGAAAGGACACCGGTCTTGAAGACTGCAGCCCGGCTTCAGTTCCCGCGCGTGTGGCGTCTCCCCGGCTAGCAGGATGCGCTCCCGTTTCACGGTCGGATCGGGAATCGGGATGGCCGATAGCAGCGCCTGTGTGTACACGTGTCGAGGCCGGTCGAAGACCTCTTCCGTCTGCCCGCGCTCTACGATCCGCCCCAAGTACATCACAAGCACCCGCTCGCACAGATGCCGCACGGTGCTCAAGTCGTGCGAGATGAAGAGGTAGGTCATCTCGAACTCGCGCTGCAGCCGTTTGAGCAGCGAGATGACGTGGATGCGCAGCGACATATCGAGTGAGGAGGTGGGCTCGTCCAGAACCACCAACTGTGGGCGGGTCATCATGGCCCGCGCGACGCCCACACGCTGCTTTTCGCCTCCGCTGAGCTGATGTTGATAGCGATCGAGGTGCTCCGGCTCAAGGTTGACGCGCTCTAGGGCCGCGGTAAGCTGGCCCTTATCTCTGAAAAGACCATGCAGCGTGAGCGGTTCTTTTATCGTCCGACGCACTGTGAAGCGCGGGTTGAGCGACTCGCTTGGGTCCTGGAAGACCATCTGGAAATGGCGCCGCCATGTCCGCAGCTCGCGCGCCGAAAGCTCGCTCAGGTCCTGCCCCCGAAAGAGGATCCGGCCGCCGGTCGGCTCCTCCAGCCCTAGGATACAGCGCGCGGTGGTGGTTTTGCCGCACCCGCTCTCCCCGACCAGCCCGACCGCCTCGCCGGGGAATAGCATGAAACTGACCCCATTGACGGCATGGATCGTGTGCGGACCTTCTCGGTAATGTTTTGAAAGATCCTCGACCAAAAGCAGGGGCTCACTCACGCGGGATCCTCGTCGTAGCGGTGGCAATATCCATAATGGCCGTCGGAAAATACGGTCGCACCAGGCCGGCTCTCCCAGCAGACTTCGAAAACGTAGGGACACCGGCTTGCATAGCGGCAGCCAGCCGTTTCATATTGAATGGAGGCCGGTGCGACGATGGTTCCCTCCTCAAGCGGCCTCGGGCGATCGACCCGCAGCACGCTTCCCATGAGCATTTCTGTGTAGGGGTGTTTCGGGTTTCTAAAGAGCTCTCCCACGGTTGCCACTTCCATGATCTGACCGGCATACATTACCGCCACCCGCTCACAAATCTCGCTGACGACGCCCAAGTCGTGTGTGATGAGCAGCAGCGTCGCACCGGTATCTGCCTGGACCTCATCGATGAGTTCGAAGATCTGGGCCTGGATCGTCACGTCCAACCCGGTGGTCGGCTCGTCGGCGATGAGCAGCCGAGGCTGGCAGGCCAGCATGATGGCGATCAGCACGCGCTGCGCCATCCCTCCACTTAGCTGGTGCGGATAGGCTCGGCCGCGATTCGCCGCGTCAGAGATTCCCACGTGGCGCAGCAGATCAATCGCCACTTCGTAGGGATCATCGCCGTCAAGGCCATGGTGAAGGCTGACTGCTCGGGCAACCTGATCTCCCGCCCGCATCAGAGGGTTTAGGGCTGAGCGCGGATTCTGAAAGATCATGGCGATTCGAGAGCCTCGCATCTGGCGCATTTGGGATTCCGACAGCTCCAGCAAGTCTGTCCCCTCAAACAATATGCGTCCCTCGTCAATACCTGCAGAGGGCGGCAGCAGTCCCATGATGGCCAGAGCCGTGATCGTCTTCCCGGAACCGCTCTCCCCGACCAGGCCCACGACCTCCTGGGATCTCAGTTCGAAGGAAAGGCGGTCCAAAATGCGCCGACGTCCGTTCTCCGTTGAAAAGCTGAGGCTAAGGTCCTCCACTCGCAGCAGCGGATCGGCCATCAGCGATTCTCAGTCGAGATCAAGTCTCGCAGCCCATCGCCCGCGATGCTGAAGGCGAAAGCCGCGAGCACGATGGCCAAGCCAGGAAACAGCCATACCCACCATTCGCCGCTGATGATGCGCTGGGCGCCCTCGGATACCATGACTCCCCATTCCGCCGTGGGAGGCGTGATCCCCAACCCGAGAAAGGCCAATCCTGCCGCGTCGAGAATAGCCCAGCCAAAGACCAGCGCCATTTGCACCAGTGAGGGGGACACCGAGTTTGGCAGCAGGTGAACCAGCAAGACTCGCCAACCCGGGTTACCGACGCTTACGGCTGCCTCTGCAAACTGACTCGTGCGGACCGAGAGTACTTCGCTGCGGGTCAATCGAATGAAGTATGGGAGATAGGCCACTGCAATGGCAATGATCACATTGCGAACGCTGTCGCCCAACACACCCGTGATAGCCATGGCTAGGATGAAGGCTGGAAATGCAAACAACACATCCACGCCGCGCATCACGAGGTCGTCGACTCGGCCTCCATAGTAGCCGGCGAAGGCACCTATTACCGATCCGATCACGAAGGCGCTGATTGCCACGGAGGCGGCGATCGCCAGATCGAGACGCGCAGCATACACGACACGCGTGAAGACGTCCCGACCGAACTTGTCCGTTCCGAAGAGGGCCGCCCTAGAGGGCGGCTGGTAAGTTGCCGCAGGATTCGTTTCGGTTGGACCGTAAGGGGTCAGCAGGGGGGCGAAAATGGCCACCAAGAGCAGGGCCACGATCAATGAAATGCCGAGCGTCAGGAGCGGCCGACGGCTGGCCAGCCGCCGTATGCCGGGCAGGGGGCGAACCTCTCGATGCGGGGCTGAGACTTCCAAGTCAGCCTAACCTGATGCGGGGATCGATGAATCCGTAAGCCAGATCGATCGATAGGTTCAGCGCGACGTAGACAACGGCGATCAAGAGCACGAATCCTTGGAGGGCATTGAAGTCATTGGTAATCAGCGCGGTCCAGGCGTACTGTCCGATACCTGGCCAGGAGAAAACTCGCTCGACGATGACGTTGCCCGCCATCAAGTATCCAAAGACGATGCCCAAGGTCGTTAACACTGGAATGAATGCGTTGCGCAGGCCATCGATCAAGACCACCTTTCTAGGTTGCATTCCTATGGCGCGCGCGGTGCGGACGTAGTCGGCGCTTAGAGAGTCCAGCAAAGAAGCTCGCATGACCTTGATGATCGGAGCGCTGACGACGAAGCCCAGCGTGAGGGCCGGGAGCCAGAGGTGCTGAAGAGCGTCGACGGCGGCGGTCAGGTTTCCGGTGAGCAGGCCGTCCAGGACGAATAGTCCGGTAATTTGATCCGGCTCGTCCAGACCGATCGTAAGCCGTCCAAGCGGAGCAGGGGCCAAGCCCAGATTGAAGTAGAAGACGTACACGCCGACAAGTGCCAGCCAAAAAAGGGCTAGCGAGGCTCCCAAAGTCGCGATGGCGCGCGTAAGGTGATCAATCCAACTTCCTGAATACACCGCGGCCAGAATTCCCAGCGTAAGGCCGATGGCCAAGGCCAGAAGGAAGGCGGTGGTAGCTAGCTCAATCGAAGCCGGCAGCCGCTGTGCCAGTTCTTCAAGGACCGGCTGGTCAGTTCGCCAGCTGTCACCGAGGTCTCCGCGCACCAGCTGGCCCGCATAGTTTAGGAACTGGACCACTAGCGGCTTGTCCAACCCCATTTTACGCTCGTATTGCGCCACCAATTCTTCGGAGGCGAGTGGTCCGGCGCGCAATTGGGCCGGGTCGCTCGGAAGGATGCGGGTCATGATGAAGACCGCGATCACCACCCCAACGAGCGTGATAGCGGCGAGGAACAGCCGACGTAAGCTGTAGCGGATACTTGGGGGCATTAACGAAAGTGCTCAGGGGAAGGCGTCTAGCCTTCCCCTGAGGCATTACTCATTGTGGCTTTACTCGCTCTTGCCGAGGAAGCCGTAGCGCAGGGTCAGGTCATCGAACAAAGCCACCCCGCTCACGTCAGAGCGTGTGGCTACGATCCAGGCTGGCTGATATAGCAACCCCCAGGTTGCCTCGTCCATCAGGATCTCCTGTGCTCGACGGGCGAGCTCAGCGCGTTCTGCCGAGTCGCGGCTGAAGGTGCCGTCCTCGATGATCTGGTCCAGCTCCTCACTGCAGAAGTTCGTAAGGTTCGTGAAGGCGCCGCACTTGAAGTTCCAGGTAAGTTGATAGAACGGGTCATTGCCCCACGAATACCATTCAGTGATGAAGAACGGCTCCTCATGGCTGAAGACCAGGCCGGAGAAGTCCGCAGTGGGCACGGCGTTGATACTGACCGTGATGCCGATGTCGGCCAATGCGGACTGTATCCAGGTCGCCGCGTCCACGCGGGTTTGATCTTCCTGCGGTACGGTCAGATTGACTTCGAATCCATCCGCGTATCCGGCATCCGCAAGCAGCGCCTTGGCGCCCTCTACATCGCCATCTCCGTAGACGAAGAACTCATCCGTGTGACCCTCCATCCCCTCAGGGAGCGGGCTGGTAGGCTGCAGTCCATAGCCGAAGATCACGTTGTCGAAGATGGCGTCGTA
>BTQZ01000039.1:0-22701 GCA_036986135.1 Anaerolineae bacterium
GCGAGGAGGGGGAAGGTTTCAAGATTGCCATGCAGGTGCTGGACGCAGGACGCATCGGAATCGCCAGTCAGGCGCTGGGCATTGCCGAAGCGGCCTATGGCGCCAGCGTCGAGTATGCGCGCGAACGAGAAGCCTTCGGCCAGAAGATCGGCGAGTTCCAGGGCATCTCCTTCAAACTAGCAGATATGAAGACCCGCATCGAAGCCAGCCGTCTGCTTATCTATCAGGCCGCTCTGGCCAAGCAATCCTCGAAAGTCACGGGCGAGCGATTCACTCTGCAAGCCTCCATGGCGAAGCTTTTTGCCTCAGAGACCGCCACCTATTGCGCCAACGAAGCGGTGCAGATCCATGGAGGGATGGGCTACTCCAAGGAGCTGCCGGTGGAACGCTACTATCGCGACGCGAAGATCACGGAGATCTACGAAGGCACAAGCGAAATCCAGCGGCTTGTGATCGCGCGTCACGAGCTTGGTCTGCGCTAACCGCAATCGCTGACTCGGGAAGGCGCCAGCGTATCTCCTGCTTCGTCCTACCCAATCCGTAATCCTGCTGGATCGCCCTAACCTATATTCCCCTCGATACTAAACGCGGCAATAGTGCACCCGGGTGCCCGACGCTGAGCGAGCGGAAACCCACGGTAGCGGCCTGCTTCTTCGGTGGCCGCATGGGATACTATAGCCATTCGTCGATCCCTTATCTTGCTTCACACGCAATTGGCTACCCACCACCCAGGCCCACTCCAAATTGGGAGCTCCCCGATCTCACAGTTTTCGTGTTTCTCCCGGAACGGGCGGCGGAAATGGCGCCGGTCCAAGGGCGGTATCCAGGCGGAGAAGTATTCCAAGAGACAGGCCGAAACGCGGAGCTCTATTTGGCCTACGAACTCCCCTCCGGCTGAATCGCATTCCCTATTCGATCCCATATGAAGGCTGTCTTTTACCGCGAGCATGGCGGGGAGATTGAATACGGTGAGCTCCCCGCGCCTGTGCCGGCGCCCACCGAGGCGCTCGTTCAACTCGAGGCCGTTTCGCTCAACCGGGTCGAGCTCTTCACCTGGGAGGGCTGGCCCGGGCTCGAGCTGGAAATGCCGCATGTGCCGGGAGCGGATGGAGCAGGCCGCGTGGTCGAGATCGGATCGCAGGTGACTCGATTCGCCGTCGGCGATCGAGTAGTGATCAACCCAAGTCTGTTCTGCGGCGAATGCGACTTCTGCCTGGCGGGGCAGGAAAACCTGTGCAAGCAATGGCAGCTGCTCGGCGAACACACACCCGGAACCTTCCGGGAATTGATCGCGCTCCCCGAGCGGAACCTGCTTAAGATGCCGAAGGACTTCGACGCCGCAGTGGCGGCCGCCTCGGCGCTGGTCTACCTTACCGCCTGGCATTCGTTGATCACACGCGGTCGGCTCAGGGCCGGGGAGTCGGTGCTCGTAGTTGGCGCCTCAGGCGGCGTCAACACCGCCAGCATCCAGATTGCCAAATATTCGGGGGCCTCGGTATTGGTCGTGGGCTCCGGAGCGGACAAACTGGCGATCGCCAAAGACGCCGGAGCGGACCTGCTGATCGATCGTTCCCAGGATGCGACATGGTCGAAGACCGCCTATCTGGCGCAGGGCCGCAGAGGCGTGGAGGTGGTTGTGGACAACGTCGGAGCAGATACTATGCCGCTCAGTCTGCGTGCCGCCCGCAAGGGAGGGCGGATCCTGACCGTCGGCAACACCAGCGGCCCCAAATACGAGCTCGATAATCGGCTGCTCTTTGGGAAGCATCTGTCCATCATCGGCTCGACCATGGGGACCGCGGCGGACTTCGAGACCGTGATGGGACTCGTGTTCGAGGGGAAGCTGAATCCAATTCTTGACCGCCAATTCCCATTGGAGGAGGCCGGGGAGGCGTTCGCGCGCATGCAGGCCGGCGAGCAGCGGGGTAAGATCACGCTGATGGTGCCTTGAATTCGCATATCGAGTTCGGCGGGATGAACCTCCCGGATCTCGACCCCCACGGATCACCTCGCCCTTGACCCAAGCTCCTAAGAGCAAGCACCGGCCCGCCCACGTAACTTGGCTTAGCCTCGGGGTTATAACCGTAGCGGTGGTAGCCCTGAGCGGCTTGGCGGCGTGGTTTTCGCTTCCCGACTTACCTTATGCGGTCCCGCCGGTATACCTGTTGATCCGTAACGGCTTTTGGGGAATCTGGGGCCTATTTGCAGCGTTCGGGGCTTACTTCGGAAGATCATGGGCGCCGCGGCTGATCCTCTGGGGAGGATTGGCGTTGGTGATCTGGTACTGGGTGGATCGAATCTTCCTTGCCCGGTCCGATTATTCGCGCGCAAACTGGCCGTTGACGGCAGCCCTGACCGTGCTGGCGATCGCGTTCGTCGGTTGGGTGCTTAGCCGGCCGGTCGTACGCGCCTACTTTGTGGAGAACGGCAAATGAGCCACGAATCCAAGCTTGAGCAACTGCGCTCGCTCCGTGACCAAGCCCGCCTGGGCGGCGGTGAGGATCGCATCGAGGTCCAGCACAAGCGCGGCCGGCTGACGGCGCGCGAACGGCTGGACTTGCTCCTAGACAAAGGTTCCTTCCGCGAGATGGACATCTTCGTCACGCATCGCACCCATGATTTCGACCTGGAAGATCGCAAATACCTTTCCGACAGCGTGGTCACGGGATGGGGGACGGTCGAAGGGCGGCTCACCTACGTATTCTCACAAGACTTCACGGTCTTCGGCGGCAGCCTGGGAGAGGTACACGCCGAGAAGATCGTCAAGGTCATGGAGATGGCGATCAAGAATGGCGCGCCCATGATTGGATTGAATGACTCGGGCGGCGCACGCATCCAAGAAGGCGTGGTTGCGCTGGGCGGCTATGCGGACATCTTCCTTCGGAACACCATGGCCTCGGGTGTGATCCCCCAGATCAGCGCCATCATGGGACCCTCCGCGGGCGGAGCCGTGTACTCCCCCGCCCTGACCGACTTCATCTTCATGGTTCGCAAATCCTCCTACATGTTTGTCACCGGACCGGATGTGGTGCGATCCGTTACGCACGAGGAGGTGGATTTCGAAGAGCTTGGCGGGGCAGACGTCCATGCCGGAACTTCCGGTGTGGCCCACTACACATCAGAAAATGAAGCCGATTGCCTTTATATGATGCGTGTTCTCTTGTCCTACCTGCCCCAGAACAACATGGAAGATCCGCCGTTTGTACCGTCAGGCGACGACCGCCTGCGCACCGATGCCGCATTGGACGCGATTGTTCCGGATGACGCTACCAAGCCTTACGATATTCGCGACGTCATTCATCTTGTGGTCGACGACGGCGCGTTCCTTGAAATTCACGAGAGCTTTGCCCAAAACATAGTCGTCGGATTTGCCCGATTGGGCGGCCACAGCGTCGGGATCGTCGCCAATCAGCCGGCGGTCCTTGCGGGGGTGCTCGATATCAACGCTTCGCTCAAGGCGGCCCGATTCGTACGTTTTTGCGATGCTTTTAACATTCCGCTTATCACCCTCGTGGACGTGCCGGGCTTTCTCCCGGGAACGGGTCAGGAGCATGGAGGAATTATTCGCAACGGGGCCAAGCTTTTATACGCATACTGTGAGGCGACCGTCCCTAAGATCACGGTGATCACTCGCAAGGCTTACGGCGGGGCTTACTGCGTGATGAACTCGAAGCACATCCGAAGCGACCTCAACCTGGCCTGGCCTACGGCGGAGATCGCGGTCATGGGTCCGGAGGGTGCAGTCGGCATCATTTTCCGCAAGGAATTGGCCGTAGCAAAAGATCCGGATAAGCTCAAGGCGAAACGGGTCGAAGAATACCGGGCCAAATTTGCCCACCCCTATGTGAGTGCCGCGCGTGGGTATGTGGATGACGTGATCGAACCGCGTTTCACCCGGCCTCGGCTGATCAACGCCCTCGAAATGCTGGCAAACAAGCGAGACATCAATCCCGCCAAGAAGCATGGGAACATTCCCCTCTGAGGGAGCACGGCACGCCGACTTGATCTTCTATAATTCAATTTATGTTTACTAAAGTGCTGATCGCGAACCGGGGCGAGATTGCCGTGCGCATCATTCGCGCCTGTCGTGAGCTTGGGATCGAGACCGTGGCGATCTACTCTGACGTCGATCGCGCCGCGCTGCATGTTCGCCAGGCCAATGAGGCTTACCTTCTCGGACCCGCTCCATCGCGCGACTCATACTTGAGGGGTGACAAGATCATCGAGATCGCGAAGGCGGCGGGCGCGGGAGCCATCCACCCTGGCTACGGATTCCTTGCTGAGCGCGACGATTTTGCCGAGGCGGTCCAGGATGCGGGGCTGGTCTTCATCGGGCCACGCCCAAGCGCAATCGCCGCCATGGGCGATAAAGGAGTAGCGAGAGCGACGGTCGCCGCAGCCGGCGTGCCCATAGTCCCTGGGACCGAAGGAATCGGCGATCTCAGTGACGAGGATCTGCTGGCCGTCGCCAATGAGATCGGATTTCCGCTGCTAATCAAGGCCACCGCAGGTGGAGGTGGGAAGGGGATGCGCGAGGCGGCAAGCTTGGACGAGATGCCAGGCTTGATCAAATCTGCCCGCCGGGAGGCGGAGGCGGCGTTCGGAAATGGGAATGTCTATCTAGAGAAGCTTCTCCTGGATGCCCGACATATTGAAATCCAGGTGATAGCGGATTCTCACGGAAACACGATTCACCTCGCGGATCGTGAATGCTCTATCCAGCGGCGACATCAGAAACTGCTCGAGGAAGCCCCCTCCCCCTTTGTGGACGAGCCGCTTCGCCAGAAGATGGGCGAGCTCGCCTGCCGCGCGGCCGAGGCGGTCGACTATCTGAACGCAGGCACGATTGAGTTTCTTGTGGACAAGGACCGTAATTTCTATTTCCTGGAGATGAATACACGCCTGCAGGTGGAGCACCCGATTACCGAAATGGTGACCGGGGTAGACATAGTCAAAGAGCAGATTCGGGTGGCGCGCGGCCGCAAGCTTCGGAACTCCCAGGAGGACATCACCCTCAATGGCTGGGCCATAGAATGCCGCATCAACGCCGAGGATCCCTACAACAATTTCCTGCCCAGCACAGGACAACTCACATCGGTCATTGCTCCCAGTGGGCCGGGCGTAAGGGTGGATACCGGCGTCTACGCGGGCTTTACCATCACACCCCATTACGATTCACTGATTTCCAAGCTAATCTGCTGGGGTGAGACGCGCGGGGAGGCCATCCTTCGCATGCGGCGCGCACTGGATGAGTTCCGTATCCTCGGCGTGCGAACGAACATCCCCTTCCACCAGAAGCTGCTTGCTTCTCCGCGTTTCATGGTGGGCCAATTCGACACCCGTTTCGTCGAGGAACGCTTCAAATTTGAAGAAAACGATGAAGAACAAGAGAGGCTGGAGATCATCGCGGCTGTTGTGGCTACGCTTGTGACACATCGCGCGACCCAAGAGGCAGCCCAAATCATTCGACAGAGCGAGCGGGACACAAGCAACTGGAAGTGGGTTGGCCGCTGGGAGCGGATGCAGCGCTAGGGAGTATCACCTACACAATATGATTGTGCGGCGGCCGATGGCTAGGTCAAATACCTTGAAATGAAGTACATCGCAACCATTGACGACCGATCCTTCGAGATCGACATCAATGAGCAGGGCGAAATCATCGCCGATGGTCAACGCCTGTCGGTCGACTTTCACTCCGTCGCCGACCAGCCCGTCTATTCCATGCTGCTGAATGGTGAGTCCTTCGAGGCCAGCGTGTCTACCCGAGAGATGACGGTCGAGGTCCTGCTCCGCGGTCGCCTTTTTCTGGTCAATGTCGAAGATGAGCGTCAGCGCAGACTGCGCGAGACGACCCACATGGAGTTGGAGCAGGAAGGGGAATTCACGCTTGCTGCGCCCATGCCCGGCATGGTGGTCGCGATTCCTGTCGAAGTGGGACAGAGCGTGGAAAAGGGAGACAACCTTATCATCCTCGAGTCGATGAAAATGCAGAATGAGCTCAAGGCCCCCCGCGATGGCAAGGTTTCCGGTGTCCGCGTAAGTCCCGGGGACAGCGTGGACCAGAATCAAGTGCTCTTGACGCTGATATGAGGGAGACCGGCTCGGGGCAAGTGACACAATACACCTTCGTGAGAGGCGCGCATGCCCGATGAAATCAAGCGCGCCGAGAAAGAGTGGGAAGCAAAAACCTTGGCGCCTGCCCGAGCCGCCCACCCCGAGCGCAAAGAAAAATTCCAGACCGCCTCCGACATCGCCCTGAAGCCGGTCTACCTGCCCCACGAAACTGTAGGTACCTATCTTGAATCCCAGGGCTTTCCTGGTCAACTGCCCTATACCCGGGGCGTTCAGCCCACGATGTATCGCGGGCGGTTGTGGACCATGCGTCAGTACGCGGGATACGCCGACGCGGCAGAGACCAACCGGCGTTTCAGGTACTTGCTCGAGCAAGGACAGAGCGGTCTCTCGGTTGCCTTCGACCTTCCGACCCAGATCGGCTACGACGCGGATGACCCCGTAGCTGAAGGCGAGGTGGGCAAGGTCGGCGTCTCCATCTCGTGTGTTGAAGACATGCAGATCCTCTTCGATGGCATCCCGCTCGATAAAGTCTCCACCAGCATGACCATCAACGCGCCGGCCGCGATCCTGCTGGCCATGTACATCGCGGTAGCCAAATCGCAGGGGACCGAGCCCGCCGCCTTGCGCGGCACGATTCAGAACGACATCCTCAAGGAGTACGTCGCACGCGGCACCTATATCTTCCCCCCGACTCCAGCCATGCGCCTGATCACGGATGTGTTCAGCTACTGTCAGCGGCATGTCCCGCGGTGGAATACGATTTCGATTTCGGGCTACCATATGCGCGAAGCTGGATGCACCGCTGTGCAAGAGGTGGCCTTCACCCTTGCCAATGCAATCGCCTATGTGGAAGCCGCACTCTCGGCCGGGATGAAGGTGGACGAATTTGCGCCCCAACTGGCTTTCTTCTTCAATGCGCACAACGACGTGTTGGAGGAGGTGGCTAAATTCCGCGCCGCACGGCGACTCTGGGCGCGGCTGATGCAGAAGCGGTTTGGCGCCAAAGATCCCCGCTCGCTCCGTCTGCGCTTCCATACCCAGACGGCCGGATCGACTCTCACCGCACAACAGCCCGAAAACAACGTCGTGCGAGTGGCCCTGCAGGCGCTCGCCGCGGTCTTGGGCGGAACTCAATCGCTGCACACCAACAGCATGGACGAGGCCCTCGGTCTCCCGACCGAGACCGCCGCACGCCTTGCGCTTCGGACGCAGCAAGTGATCGCGCACGAGACGGGAGTGGCAGACACGGTGGACCCACTGGCCGGCTCGTATTTGATCGAGAACCTGACGGATGAGATCGAGCGTCGTTCGATGGAATACATTGAATGTATCGACGAGCTTGGAGGTGCGCTGGCAGCGGTCGAGGCGGGCTTCATGCAAACCGAGATTCAGGAGGCCGCCTACCAGGCACAGATGCGTATTGAGAGCCACGAAGATCTGGTGGTCGGCGTCAATGCCTATCGGTCGCATGAAGTTTCCAACTTAGAGACCCTATCCGTAGCCCCCGACATCGAGGCTGCTCAGCGCGAGCATCTAGGTCGAGTTCGATCCAGGCGCGACCGGGGCCGGGCGGACGAGCTGCTGGCCCGTCTGGGCGAGATGTGCCGAGGATCTGAGAATCTCATGCCGATCTTGATCGAGTGCGTGGAAGCGGACCTTACGCTGGGCGAGATTTGTGGGGAAATGCGGACGATCTGGGGCGAGTACAGGCCAGCGGTCGGCCTATGATAGAGGGGATTTGATCTGCGAGAGGCGCACCCAATGAGCACGGGTCCAGTGAGACGAATCAACCACGTGGCGCTCGTGGTAGAGGACATCGACCAAGCATTGAAATTCTGGCGAGACGGATTGGGATTGGAAGTCTCCCATGTCGAAGATGTTCCCGATCAGGGTGCGGTGGTGACCTTTCTGACCGTCGGGGATCAGGAAGTCGAGCTGGTCAAGCCCACGGAAGACGACAGCGGCATCGCGCGCTATCTGGAGCGGCGTGGTCCCGGAATGCACCACATCGCCCTTGAGGTGGCTGACATTGAGCAGTGTATCGATCACCTGGGAGCCGCTGGCGTACGGTTGATCAATGAAGAGCCCGTGGTAGGCACTGGTGGAAGGCTCCTCGCATTCATTCACCCGGAGAGCACGCATGGGGTCCTGGTCGAACTCTATGAATTGACTCAGGAGGAGCCGGAAATCCGTTTGGCGCGCGCCCGCGGGCTCGCGGACCTCGCCCTCGCCCAAGGCCAGGTCATGGCTGCTGGCATTCTTGGCTTCCTGCGCCAGCTACGCAGGGACGAAGATGTCTTGCCTGAGGAGCAGGATGAAGCCGAACCCTTGAAATAGGGATGAGCGCGGCTATTTGGCCGCGGAGACCTTAAGCACGAGCGCCCCCGCGGTATCCCCCGCCGCACACCCCGTAAACAGACCGTAGCCGCCTCCCAATCGCACCAACTCCTCGATGAGCTCGATCACGAGCCGCATGCCGGTCGGCCCCTGCGGATGTCCCCAGATCAGCGAGCAGCCATAGTTGTTCATCTTCTCCAGCGGAATTCCAAAGCTGTTTGAAAGACAGATGTCGTTGACCGCGAATGGGTTGTGGGTCTTGATGGCCGCCAGATCCGCGACCTCTATCCCTGCCACTTCCAGAGCCCGAGCCGCTGCCGGCAGGTTGGCCTCCGGCATGAAGCCAGGTTTGGCCCGGCCCTGGCCGAAGGCCAGGAGCTGAATCTCGATCGAGGAGTTCCGGCTCATCTCAGCCGCCCGCTCCTTGCCCGTCACCACCATGCCGGCGTTGCCGTCCGCAGGGTAGGTCTGCCCGCCGTAGGTCACCGTCCCATCCGGAAGCACCGGCTTTAGCTTGTCCAACGCCGCAGCGGTTGTGGGAAAGATCCCTTCGTCCGTGGTGACCTCTGCCACGACTCTGCGCCCGGTCGGATTCACCTCCACCGGCGATACCATGAAGCTGCGGTGAAACGCGCCATCGTCCTCAAGCGCGGCCTGATACTGTTCATACCGCATGAGGACCACCTCATGCTGGGCCTGCGTTTCGATCTTCCGCTCGCGAGCCACATTCTCGGCGGTCTCGATCATCGCATTGCAGGCAAATGGATCTAGGTTGAAGTTGTCCCAAACCCAATCTTCGATTTCCGGCTTGCCGCCCGGAGCAAGCGGATTGGGATAGACCATGTGGGGTCCGTTCGAGGTCCGATCGGCGGTGATGCACAACAGCGCAGGCATGCTCCCATTGGCGGCATTCGCCTCCACCTCATAGGCCGCGCTCCCAATCACTCTGGCAGAGGTGGCGCAGGCCTGGGAGATCGTCGGACCTGTGATTCCCTCCGCTCCGATCAACCCCGCCAGCCATGGCGCGCCGTAGAACGAGCTTCGTGAAGGCACCGTCATGCCGAGATACAGGCCATCGAACTCCCCGGCCTCAAGCTCGCGCTCCGCAAGGGCACGCCTCGTCACCTCGGCCGCGAAGGTGATGGGATGCAGAACAGCGAAGCTGCCCTGCCACTTGCAGAAGGGTGTGCTCCAATATCCGCCATAAGGGATAAATGCATTTTCGTGTCGCATCTGTCAATCTCCGATCCACTCGAACACGGTCGCCTCACCCTGGCCCACCCCAACGCAGAGCGTCGCAAGACCGTAATAGGGGCGCGCTTCTGATGGTGCGCGCCTGCGCATCTCATGTACCAGGGTACAAACGATGCGAGCTCCAGTGCATCCCAGGGGATGGCCCAGGGCAATCGCCCCACCGTTCACGTTGGTGATCTCCTCACGCATCCCCAGCTCTTTCATTACCGCCAGTGCCTGGACCGCGAAGGCCTCGTTGAGCTCGATCAGCCTAATCGCTTCCATTGCAAGCCCGGCCCTGGAGAGCGCCTTGTGGGTGGCGGGGATGGGACCGTAGCCCATGGTGCGCGGTTCCACTCCCGCCGCGGCCGAGGCCACCACGCGAACCCACGGCTTGAGCCCCAACTCTCGGGCTTTTTCGGCCGACATCAACAAGACCGCCGCCGCGCCGTCGTTGATTCCGGAGGCGTTGCCGGCGGTCACCGTGCCGTTGCTGCGGAAGGCCGGCCGCAGTTTGGCCAGCGCCTCCAACGTCGTGTCCCGTCTGGGACGCTCATCCACCTCGACCAGCAGCGGTTCGCCCTTCCGCTGCGGCACCTCGACCGATACGATCTCTTCCGCGAAGCTCCCGGAATCGATGGCGGCCAGGGCACGCTGGTGGCTCTGGAGCGCGAACGCGTCCTGCTGCTCGCGTGCGATGGATACCTCTTCGAAGATATTCTCCGCCGTCTCCCCCATGCCCTCGGTGCTGTATTTCTCCTTGAGTTTGGGGTTCGGGTACCGCCATCCGATGGTGGTATCCCACATGGTCTGGCTTCCCGTAGGAAAGGCCCGCCCCGATTTAGGAACAGACCACGGGGCGCGCGACATCGATTCCACCCCTCCAGCCAGGTAGACCTCCCCTTCTCCGACCTTGATGGCCCGCGCGGCGGCGTTGATGGCGGTCAGGCTCGAGGCGCACAGGCGGTTGAAGGTCACGGCTGCGACGGAGGTCGGCAGATCGGCCAGCAGCGCAGCCATGCGTGCCACATTGCGGTTGTCTTCCCCGGCTTGGTTGGCACATCCGAAATAAACCTCTTCGACCAGTGCCGGATCGACGCCTGACCGCTGGAGGACTTCTTTGATAACGATGGCCGCCATATCGTCCGGGCGCACGTCCTTGAGGGCGCCTCCGTGCGCCCCGATCGGTGTTCGCACTGCGTTGACGATCACTGCCTCGGTCATGAGGAAAGCTCTCCCATTGGATCGAATGCCAACCGAATCTTACTGTCTTCGGTACTGATCAGCGGTAGCCGAACTTCCACGCCAGGTCCGAGAACGCGGCCGGTTCGGGTCGAGCGTTTGGCGCCCACGCGGATGCCGCCGTCGACGCAGAGCACCTGGCCAGAAACGTGGGCCGAGGCGAGGAAGGTATGTGCAGCTACAGCTGGCCCTGCTCGATGTTTAGGCCCCGACGCTGATGCCGCCATCGACGTACAGCACCTGGCCGGTAATGTAGGCCGCCTCGTCCGAGGCCAGGAAGACGTGCGCGGCGGCGATGTCGCTCGGCTCGCCCAAGCGGCGTGCCGGGATCCGCTGTATGAGCCCCTCCAATATCTTCTCGGGGATGCCTTCCGTCATGCGCGTCTTAGTCGCACCCGGGGCGATGCAGTTCACGGTGATATTGTGGCGCGCCCATTCCAAAGCCAGGGTCTTGGTCAGCCCGATCACGCCTGCTTTGGAGGCCGAGTAGTTGGCCTGACCGATATTGCCCAAGGCAGCGATGGAGGAGGTGTTGATGATGCGCCCACTTTTCTGCCCGATCATGGGCACCGCTGCAACTTGAGAGCACAGAAAGGTACCCTTGAGATTGACATCCAGGACGGCGTCCCATTTGTCATCCCCCATCATGCTTACTGCGCCCTCTTTAACTTTCACTACCAGCCCATCCCTGTTGATGCCCGCGTTGTTGATCAGGATATCCAGGCGCCCCCAGTTCTCAAGCGCCGCATCCGCCATCTTCTGGATATCCGCTCGGTCGGCGATGCTTCCAACCACCGCCACCGCTTGGCCGCCGTCATCCACAATCTGCTTCACAACCGCCTCAAGCGCCGCCTCATCGATATCCGCCAAAACCAGGCTCGCTCCCTCATCCGCAAATGCCTGTGCCGTGGCGCGTCCGATCCCGTTGGCCGCGCCGGTGATCCACGCCACCTTGTCTTCAAATCGCATTTTCTTCTCCTATTATCTCCACCATCCGGATGAGGCCTTCCCACGGCTCATGCTAACTCGCCGCCTCTGAGACCTGTCCCTCGCGGCGCATCATGAGCACCCATTGACCCTCGATGACCGTCGTTCCCTCTTGATTGATCACCAGGGTGTCGAAGGTCACTACCCCTCTGTCGCTCTTGGAGGTTTCCTTCTTAGCGGCCACAGCCAATTCGAGGTGGATCGTATCTCCGAGCTTGACGGCACCCTTGTAGCGAATGACCTGCTCCATGAGCGCGATCGTCGTTCCTTCAAAGACGCCCGTCCAGTTAGACATGCCGGTCGCCATGGAGGCGATCAGCATCCCGTGCGCGATGCGTTCGCCAAAGGGGGTCTCGCTGGCGAATAGCGCGTCCGTATGGAGCGGGTTGAAATCGCCGGACAGGCCGGCGAAGGCCACCACATCCGCTTCCGTGACCGTGCGCGACTGGGACACGTACGTATCGCCCACTTCGAACTGATCGAAGGTCAAGCCTCTTCCCATGCTTTACGTCCTTTCTTGTTGCTCGCGGTCGTTGTCCAGCGCGGTTCCACACACCCCGCAGAATTCGAACTCCGCCGGCAGGTCGGTTGATCCACAGTTCGAGCACTGCCTGGCATATGCGCCCCAGCGAAATTCGCTGGATTTGCCCTCCGCCGCCCGTTTGCGAAGCTTCATGTAATCCGGGGGGCGCTTCTCCACGAAGGCGCTCATCCCCTCCAGCGGCTCCCAGGATGAGTAGTGGATGGAGAGCCAGTCCCGCGCGTGCCCGATGGTCTGATGCCAGGCCAGGTCCTTCCAGAAATTGACCTGCTGCTTGGTATAGCGCATCGACTCGGGAAATTTCTCCAGCAGCTCGTCTGCCAGAGCCTGCACGCTCTCATCGAGCAGCGAGAGGTCGAGCGAGTATCCGTCGTCTCCCTTTTGGGCGGCCTTGATCTGCTCCGGCGCCGCGTGCTCCACGTACTCTCCGTCCTTCATTACCGATGGCACCACTTCGTTGACCAGCCCCCATTCCAGCGCCTGATAGGGGGGAATGATCCGATTGGTCATCAGGATGTAGCGTGCCCGCCGATCGCCCACGAAGATCGGCAGCCACTGGGTGGAGCCGCCGGCAGCCACGCTTCCGACGCTGGTGCCGACCTGCTTGATGTAGGCATGCTCGGCGATGATGGAAAGGTCGCAGGCCAATTGCGACTCGTTTCCGCCCCCGACCGCCATCCCATTAAGCCGCGCGATCACCGGTTTGCCGGTATTGATGATGCTCTCGATGTAGGACCCGAACAGCACCATGTACTTCCAGTAGTCGCGCGGCCGATGCGTATAGTTCGCTTCATATTCCTTGACGTCACCCCCGGTGCAAAAGGCCCGCTCCCCTGCTCCGGTGTACACGATCACGCCCACATGATCATCGAAAGATGCCCGGCGGAAGGCGTGCGCCAATTCGACCAGCGCCTCCGTGCTGTAGGCGTTGTAATTGTGGGGACGGTTGATCGTGATGCGCGCCACCCAGTCTTTGACCTCATAAAGGATATCTTTGTAGTCTTCACTAGCGTTGGCGTATTGGGTCATGTCCATAGGAATGCCTCCAAGTTCTTGCTAGGACGCGGCTCGCGTTTGGAAATCCGGTTGGTGCTGCTCCAGGGGATTGGCGTTGAGAACCTGGCCCACATACCGATCCGACGGCTCTCTAAGCAGCTCATGGTATTCCTGGAACACCTGGCTGGCCTGTGTTCCGAGCCATCCTTCGGGTTGCAGTGCGGGAGGGAGATTGGGGTCTCGTCGGGGGAATTGCAGGTACTCTAGCGTCAGCCAAAACCGCTGTACGAAGCTCTCTGACGGATCCAGAGCCTTGCCCGGATTTGCGACCCTGCGATAGCCCGGCTCATATCGCTTGAGGAAGTGGGCATAGTCCTGGTTGAGCGTTGCGAGATCCCAGCATCGGTTTACGATTTCCTCCTGCGAAGCGAAGTGCAGCTTCATGCCCGAAAAATACTGCGCGTATTCCGTGGCGCCGAGGTCTTCGATGTCGGCTCCCACATCCTGCGCTCTGTCGTTCGGTGAAATCCAGGTTCCTGGCGCCAAGTGTCCAAACCCCAACCAGCCCAGTCTTTGTCGCAACCTGCCGCGTAGCCGTCGTTTCTGCTCCGGGATGGAATAGACCACCATGTGCCACAACTCATCCCAGGTCGTCCGGCGAGGCTCGAATATCCGGCCGCCTCCCTCCTGCACGATCCGCCGTCCTCGGGGAGTGAGCGCATAGCGGCTATAGCGACCGACGCGAGTGGAGCTGAGCCAACCTTTCTGGCTCATTCGCGAGAGCGTGGACCGGGCGGCTCGCTCGGTAACCTCCAGCAACCCCATCAGCTTCAGCAACCCCCGCGTCCAGGCGCTGCCGCCAAAGGGGACAACGTACTCGCCGAACAAGGTAAAGATCACGATTTGAGTACGGATCGATGGCCGGAAGGTCATATCGCGACTATCTTGCGGTCGTCTCTAGAGTGAGACACATTCAGTATAGCATCCGAGGCGCGGTTGTCAACCGCATGCACCAGTTCAAGGCAGAAGAGGCAGCATAGCTTGCCATTGACCAATACACATGGAAAGCGTAATATATACACACGAGACGGAGGTGTGAATGCGGACGAATATCGTATTGGATGATGAGTTGGTTGAGCGGGCCAAGGAGCTGACCGGACTAGATACAAAGCGCGCGGTCGTCGATGAGGCGCTGCGGGTACTGGTCCGTCTTCGAGAACAGGAGGGTGTGAAGTCGCTTCGCGGCAAGCTGAAATGGGAGGGGAACTTGAGCGACCTGAGAGAGTCCCGCTTTGACCCTGCTGATTGATTCCTCTGTCTGGATCGACTACTTCAATGGCGTGCAGACGTCCCAAACCGACTTCCTAGACAATTCCTTTGGACGCCGGGAGATCGTTGTTGGCGATCTGATACTCATTGAAGTCCTTCAGGGGTTCAGCCGAGAGGAAGACTTCGAGCAGGCCCGAGAGGCGCTGCTCAAGTTTCCCCTGCTCGACATGGTAGGAGCAGAACCGGCCCTGAAGAGCGCCGGCAACTTCCGTCGGTTGCGCTCAAGAGGGGTCACGGTCCGCAAGACCATCGACTCGCTGATCGCCACCGTCTGTATCGAACATGACCTGGAACTGCTCCATACCGACCGCGACTTTGATCCATTCGAGGAACACCTCGGATTGAAGGTTCTGCATCCGGAGAACGCCAATTAATTCGGGCTTGAACACGGCTCTCTGATTACGCAAGACGGTCCGAACCTTACTCGCTTATGGGACATTATCCTTCTGGTTCAATCCCTTGCTTTCCTTCCGCGGTCTACCCTCAAACCCAGTATTGCCGTCTGAAGTTCACTCCTTGAGCTGACCTCAGTCTGATCCCCCGACATAGCCCTCTGGAGATCTTTTTACCAAGAACCATGTTGCCTCAGGGCAGCAGGGATGCGGCTGCCGATGAGCGGTTCCGCCGGGAGCTGCGCGGGTAGCCCAAGAATGCGATCCCGGATCGCTATCGTCTCGTAGTAGAATGTGTACACATTTGGGTACACAATGGAGGCGCCCCATGGCAAGATCAGTCGGTGTGCGTGAGCTGCGCGCCAGGGCCAGCAGCATCCTGCACCGTGTGCGGGAGAAGAATGAATCGGTCGATGTGACCTATCACGGAGAGGTCATCGCTCGCATAGTCCCCGTGGTACCGCGGGCCGAGACGGCGGAGTCGCTCAACGCCGTCTGGACGGACATGGATCGCCTGGCCGGTGAGATCGGGAAATACTGGGAGGCGGAAGGCAAGAGTGCGGCAGAGGTGATCAGCGAAGGGAGGCGATGATGACCGATACGGTGGTTGATGCGAGCGTGTGGGTGAGCCGCATGGTGCCGGGCGACGTCCATCACGCCCGCTGCCAAGCCTGGTTCGAGACACACACCGCCAGCGGTGGCTTGCTGGTGGCACCCGTATTCCTCCTCGTGGAAGTGGCCGGCGCAATCGCCCGGCGTACCGGTCAATCCGACCTTGCCCATAAGGCCGTCGAGCTTCTCCAAGAGCTCTCCAGCCTGCGCCTGGTTTCAGTAGATCCACCTTTGGCGAGGCAGGCGGCTCAACTGGCGGGAGATCACGCTCTTCGTGGCGCCGATGCCCTCTATGTTGCGACCGCTCATCAGTTGGGCCTGCCGCTGGTCACCCTCGATAGCGAACAGCTCGATCGATCCCAGTCCGTGATCTCTGCGGTTGCTCCCTGAAGGACGGGTGTCTGTCGGACAAGGTGCCAAGCTCCTGGACGCCAGCGTGCACGACATCCAGCGTCTGGTACAGGAAAATGACGTCTAGCGCGGCAAGCTGCGTTGGGAGGGAAATCTAATCAGTCATAGGGAGGCGCGATCTGATCATACCCACGACCCCCAGGATCGGCCTTGAGCACTATTCCGATATCGGCCGCAGTCGACGAAGCAGTGCTATCAGAAGCCGTTGGCTTGAATTGGGAAGACTTCGAGGATGCGGTTCAGATGGCAGCCGCGGCCAGGGCGGGTGCCGAGTATCTGATCACACGCAATCCCGAGGATTTCAAAGGCAGTTCGGTATCACTCCTGCAGCCGAGCGAATTCACGGCCCTCCTGCGCGGGGCTCAAATGTCGTAGTCGCAGTGAGTATCTCCGCCTCGCAGTATCGGCGCCTGTCGCAGGCAATAGCCTCTCGCCCAATTAGCGCGCGAGCCAGCATCCCTCAACAAGACCAATCGGAACACCCAGGTTTAGCTAAGAGACCGGACCCGGTTCGGCCCAGTGAGATACGCCCGGGCTGCGCGGGCTACTTTCCGCGCATCCTTCTCGCAAAACAATGGAGCGTCGCACGCCCTACGACGACGCCCGCAATCCATACAACACCCTAATCACTCCAGTCCCCTACCGATGCGCCCATATATCCGCTCTCGGACTGCGGCCGGGATTCCGCGTGGCTGGCTTGGAGCCGGTGACCGGCTGTCACGTACCAGAGGCCGTGGGCCAAATGCTCCGGCATCAAGGCCAATAATCGAATCCGCCCTCAGTTGTTGCCGTGCTAGCAGAATGGCGACTGAGATCGGAACAGACGAGACAGATGTCGGCGAGGACTAGGGAAACAGACAGCTCGACGCGAATCTAGGAAAGAGGACTAGAACGACAAGGCCGACCATTAACTGTGCCGCTAGAACTACGCGAGCGTGACTCCACCGCACCACGTACGCGCCAGCCGAAGCGATGGCGAAGGGCAAACCGCAGAACAATGAGATCACAGCCGCGGCAAGATACCCCGGAATCGGATTTGGCTCACTCCCTAACGTCGTTGATAGAAGAACAAATAGAGCAACAATGAATGCCTAGCCTAACAAATACGCGACCGAGATCAGTACTCCGCGGAGAGCCCGATCGCGTCCAGGAAGCGCTTCTTCGATCAACGTTCGTGATGTGGCTCCGGCATCATCGCTCATAAGGGAAAGAAATCGCGTCAGCCGTCCATGAATCGACGAAGGCGTCGATCACGCGGACCGGATTCTCTCAAGCGATGTATTCATCCAGAGATTCGCGGGAAGTGGAGCGCCAGATCGCGATTGGTGGTTTCGATGTAGTCCATGGGGACCCCCTCGCTCGACATGTGGAAAGGATGCGACTCGGGAGGCACTTATTGCACAATCTCTCGCTTGAGCGGAACTTGGATACCATCTATATATGCTGTTGGCCAAGAGATCTTGTATGACGCTTACATAATCTTGACCACATTCCTGGCTGCCTCGCCCTTTTGGGGGCTTGATCCAATCCATGCCACTGCACACTAAACTGGCCAGGTCTTATTGCAGGGAGCCATCCAATCCCTGCCGTGAATTTCTACGAATCCGGCGACGCGGGTTCAAAGTGAAATGCCCCGCTGTCTGGATCGGCTGACAAATGCCAAAGCCAGATATCTTGATCCGGCGAAGCTCCTCTACCGGAACCGGTCACAAGCAATTTGATCTCCGCCACCATCCGTACAGTGTCATCTGCGCAGAAATCCCACCAACGGAATTCCCCTCCACCTCCGTCTTCCAGGTCGCAAATGTCGGAAATATCATCGCACCTCCGCATGTTCTCCAAATGCAGGTAATAAATGCCATTATTGCCGGGCTCGAGCCGCCATCCGCGATCCTCGATCGAGAACTGGATACCTGAGGCTGGATCGGAAAACCGTTGGCTGTAGCTCCCATCGGCCCGAATGGATAGAGTATCTTTCGCTCCGGCCGCATATGTAGCCTCCCATTGTCCGACGAGGCTTTTCGCGTCAAACCCCTCGGGTACCTGTGGGCAAGGTGAAGACTTGTCACCGAGAGCACAGCCCTGAATCACCGCGGCGATCAGAAAAGCGATTAGAAGTGACGAGCGACGCACAATCCAATTCTCGGTAGTTCGAAGTACTTGTGAAGCACTAGTCAATCTCAATGAAATTCAAATACTGAGGCCAACCAAGTTGATCGATCTCACATGTGACGTAGTTTTCTGTCCACACGAATGTTTGCCTATATACGCCCCCGCCCTCCGGCGGGATGACAAAGTCGGATGTTTGAGTCCGGGTTTTCGGCTCAAGCACTGATACCACCGGAGAAAACAAGTATGCACCTATGAAACTCGACGAAGCAAAGCTTGCATCTTCTCCGGCCAAGGTTTCCATGAACTCATCGAATTGTGGTGGAAACCGACCAGGGAAGTGGGTCCCGGAAGAGCGATCTGTCCTGTTTCTTATCTCAAACTGGACACCTCCGTTTTGAGGTACTACCGAATAGTCAAAAGAACCAATGAAGTGTGAGAGGTTGATGGTAGGAGAAAGGATTGTGCTGTCAAGTTTCCCAGATTGCAGGATAAAGTCAATCCAGGCAAGGAAGAATTCTCCAACGAATTCCAAGGTGCCATCTATCCGACTGCCACCACCCTCATAGAACTTCTTGCGTATGCCGTCTATGACTATGGAATTCACCAGTTCGTAGGTAAGTTGATCGCCAGCATCGAAGCTTCTATGCGGTTCTCCGTATTCGCAAAGAAAATCAAACCAGAGGTCTGGTACATCATCGGTTAGGCGCTGTCCATCATCCGGCCGGTTGCCGCAATCCCAGAGTCCATCCTTACTGAAAATCCATTGCGCAACATCAATTGCCGAGGCCACTGAAGGATTTATGAATGTTGATGAAGCTTGTGATGTGCGACCGGTTGGGTCAATCTTGACTGCTGGGCTATTCTCCGCGTATGAATATCGGTTGTGTGTTATCGGTTCCAATCGCGATGATGGATATATATCGGCTGTTAGAAAGCGTCCGACATTGGGGTCTAGATACCGGGATCGCAAGTACAAAAGACCAGAAAGGTCGGTTTGTTCGCCCGCAAAGCCATAGATACTGCCAGCCTGACCTTAACTCACTAGAACCTTCCCGAACGGTTCGAAGGATTGAACCCCGTCAATTTCAGCTGACGATTCGAGTAATTGCCGGATGCTTCCTACCCCGTCGGCAAGTTGATAGAAGCGCCCGCCCGGCTGAGCCTCTCCTATGCGTCCAATCCCATAGAGATAGTAGTTGGTGCCATCGTGCAGCACTTGCGAAAGACCTGTCGCCAAATCCACTGAGTAGTCACGAGTAATGTCGCCCCTTGATTGGGAGAGGCGCTCACCCAAACCATTGTAGGCAAATGCGTGGGTCTCAGTCCCTATGACAGTCGATTTCAACCGATTGGCGTGGTCGTAGGTGTATGTACTGACGCCATCGTCGAGCAAGTTGCCCTTGGCGTCCCAGATCTGGGGCACGCCGTCGACAACGATAAGCCGGTTGGCGATGTCGTAGAAGTAGGAGTTGATGCCGGACAGCGTATCCTGCGTCAGCCGGTTCCCTACCGCCTCGTAGGCGTAGTGGAAGAACTCACCCGAAGAGTAGTCTGCGGCGGTGAGCCGGTAGAGCGGGTCGTAGATGTAATCGATCGTGACCGATACCTCGCCCACCCCGCCGGGGATCTCCACCAGCGCTTCGAGACAGCCGGGGATCGTGCAGTGGTTGGTCTCGCCGCTCCAGAACTGCTCGCCGCCGACATCCGCCCTGAAGCGATAGTCGCCCTGCGGCAGGGTGAAGTCCACCTGGCCATCGACATCCTTTGTCCCATTGAATCCAGTATAGGTGCTGCCATCGAAGGCATAGACCGGCACCGCCTCGAGCGGCGCGCCGCCCCCGTCAACCAGATTGCACTACTTAAACCATATGAGGTAGGTTGCCCTTTCCTGTGATGACACGGCAGCCTGCGGCCTCAACCCCATGTCCGGTGGCCTACTGGCCACCAACGGAAACCGAGAGCGCGTGGGGAGGCTGAGTGTCAAGGTGTCATGGCCTCTCTCGATGTGTGGTCATATAGATGGGGCGTGGTCTTGTCTATGGCCATATCCTCTCGCATCTTAGAGATCCTCACTCGCAGAGGGATTCTCGCCTGAGCCGACACCTTCACGGGATGAGCCTGTTCTCAAGTAACTCAAGCGCGGACCATGCGAAGGAGAGAAGAGCCGCGCCCAGGGCAGAGAACATGAATAACAGGCCCCCCCGTACTCTGGTAGCGCCTCTAGGACGCACTAGGATTAGCCACATCACAAGCGCGAGAACTACAGAGAGTAGCGCTGCACTCCCTGGCCGGTAGACCAGCATGATGCGTAGAATGCCCATTGTGAGGAAGGTGTCAGCAGGCATGTCTACGAATCTATCAATGAAATCCCGCACAAGAAAGCGCACGAGCAGTTCCGAGGCAGCTGCCGAAACCAGCGCTGCTACCGCACAAATCTCAAAGAGTCTCGATTTCACGGCGAATAGCTCCCTGTGTTGAGGAACTCGACAACCTCCTCACTGGTAGGCGGAACATACGACAGCCATAGCCACTCGGCAGTGCACCCATCCAGTTGCTCAAAGAACCTCAGCACCCAAAAAATGGTCTCCGCAGACATGCTTAGGTCCCTGGAAGCAAAACCGAAGAAGTAATCGGTGTCATACCCATATTCCGAGCGCATAGAGGATTTAGGCTCCGTGAATGTATACAAGTACAAGTCTATTAGCTTGTCCTCAGAAACGTTCGAAAGATTGGCTGCTCCATACATGCTCTGCAATCTCGCCTTGACAATATGCTGGGGGTGCTCCTGAAAGAATTCCCTAATGAGTTCTGGGTCGCGTCGGCACTCTCCCGCGCCCCTGCATCCTGCTTTGAAGCTGTCTTTCACGTGTCCTCCTGTCCGCCAGCGATACCCCTCCGACCAATGACTGTACCAGTCCTGCACCTGATGGAGTGCGGTTCCAAGCAGGTAGGGCTCCATCGCCCGGGCAGCCTCAGCAGCGTTGCGCCGTGCAGTGGGCTGGTCGACGAAATGCAGTGCGGGATGACCCACCACGGGCGCAGAATACAATGGATGTTCATCCATGTAGTAGTCACCCATAGCGATCAGTTCCGCAATAAAGTCGACGTAGGGGCAGGCCCCTTGCAGGCAACTTATTCTCCCCCACATCTTGGCATACGCGAGGGTGAGATTCCTGTGTACCTCCAGTTGGCCGTACATGCCTGACGGATCGGTTCGGACCACGGGGCTCCCACCAACATACAGCCAGAGGTTATATGACATCGGCTGGTTCGGATCGCCCTCCCACAGGTCGCGGCTAAGAAAGCGCCCCAATGGCGGGACGTAGTACCTGGCGCGCAGGTATGTCAGGCCCGTTCCGTCCCTCTGCTGCCCGGTGAACTGGAACATCGAGGCCGCGGCCCCCTCGCTCGCTAGCATGCTTCCGAATGGCTCGTACGATCTCGCTAGGTCAACCTTGCGGTAAGCGTCCGCGAGCAGCCGCACACTCCCCAGGGCATCGCCCAAGTGATACTGCCACCCGCCTGTCTGCTCCTCCCCGGTTCTCCAAGTCCCATATAAATATGCATTCGTCCCATCCGAAAGCACCTGAGTTAGATCGCGATTAATGTCCAGCGAGTAAATCGTCGGCGTTCCATTCGCCGTCTGCTCCAACCGATCGCCTAATCCATTGTATGCAAAGGAGTAGGCATTGCTTCCCTGCACAACTTGCACAAGTCGGTTGGCGTGATCGTAGGTGTAGGCGCTCACGCCGTCGTCGAGCAGGTTGCCCTTGGCGTCCCAGGCGTAGGGCACGCCGTCGACATCGACCAGTCGGTTGGCGATGTCGTAGAGGTAGGTGTTGGTGCCCGCGAGGGTGTCCTGCGTGAGGCGATTGCCGACCGCGTCGTAGCTGTAGTAGAAGAATTCGCCGGTGGAATAGTCGGCTGCCGTGAGGCGCTGGAGCGGGTCGTAGGTGTAGTCGATTACGACGCCGACTGACGGTGGGGTTGCGGTGGGTGTGGAGGTAGGCGTCGGTGCGTCGGACGCCGACCCCCAACTGGTTGTCGAAGTCGCCGTTGGAGTGTCAGTCGGGCCAGGCGTGCCATTATTCGGGGCGTAGACGTTGGCCTGGACCTGCGTGCCGATCCCGAACTTGGCGGCATTGGGGGTGCCGCCCAGCTTGCCAGCGCCGCCGTAGATGGCCGGTAGGTATAGGACGAAGTCCGTCGGCGGCGGGGTGGGCGTCTCCGGCAGCAGCAGGTTCTCGATCACCTGCACCCGATTGCCGTTGGGGTCATATATGTACTCGAACGAAGAGAGCAGCTGCGGCCCGTTCCCATGGAAGATCGAGAGCAGCCGTCCGGCGGCGTCGTAGCTGTAGGTCGAGAGCACGCCGTTGGGCAGGTTGGTGGTCAACATCCGGTCGGCCGCATCGTATGCGTAGCTGGTGACCA